>NZ_JBGANL010000034.1:0-69586 GCF_044222345.1 Prosthecobacter sp. | reverse complement strand
CCAAGGCTCGGCAACCCTGGGCTATATTACGCAGCCCCTTCAGGGCTGATGTGTCGCGGAGCAGACTGGAAAAAGATGATGACCGTTTGCTGAGGGAGCGAACGGAGGGGCCAATACTGAGCGACACAGAAGCGTTTTTTTGATCGCTGCTTCCTTTTCACTTCTCATCGGCGGAAGGATCAAAGGGCTTGTTGAAGGGCGGGCCGCGCTCGCCGTCGTAGGTTTCGCGGAGGTATTCGTCGCCTTCGCTCTTTTTGCGGCGGATGTTTTTCGGAGCCACGAGATTGCCCACCCGGCGGCGCTCGGCGCGGCCGGCCTGCCACTGCTCCCAAGTCCAGGTGCGGTCTGGACTGGATTTGAGTTTCGAGGGGGTCATGCGGAATGTTAGCTCAAGAAGCGGATTTTGCCAGTTCGGCCTCTACCTCAGCTTTCACCGCGTCGAACTCCTGCACGCAGTTGTATTTTGAACAGGCTGCGACGCGATAGGCTTCTTTCCAGTCGATGGGGAGCCGATTTGAAAGGACAGCAGCCATGAGTTTTTTGGCGCAGTCATCGTCTTTCTCATCGTAGCCGTTGCAGTACTTCCTGGCGGCATAAACGCGGCCAACGAGTGCATCTTCAACAGGAATCAAACGCACTTCCCCGTGGGGAGTGTCGAAGCGTGACAGAGCTTTATCAGCGCGATAATCGATTTCGCCGAGGAGGTCGATCCAGAGGCCTTCGATGCCCCAGCTTTTGCCGCCGCCGTGGGATTTGACGCCGGGGATCTGGAGCATGATTTCACGGCGCTGGTCATTGTCTGGCTGCGGCCAGCCGGCCCAGCAGATGTCGGTGTCTCCGGACATGTAGGCACCGTCCGTGTAGAACTCGATGGCGGAGCCGCCGACGATGACGGGTTCGAAGCCACGTTCGCGGAAGAGTTCGGAGACGAGTCCGGCGAGGAGGAGGGACTTGGAGTTTAAATCGGTCTCTTCGCGAACGAGGGTGAGCGCGGCGGCGATTTCATCGGCGGTCATGCGGGGAGCATGGCGGATGGAGGGACGTGGGGGCAAATCAAATCATGCTGCGGGCGGAACGTATTCCCGACGGGGTGCGACACCGGCTTTGCTTTCCAGAGGGTGGCGAATCGACCAAAGACAAGAGGGTAATCTCTCAACTCAAGGGTGTCTTGGGCGTGAGTGAGTGACGATTGATGAGCAATCGATTTTTGATTTTTGAAGTGTCGGACTTTGACCGCAGAGCGGTATCAGATCACACCTTGGCTTTATCCACTTCATCCCAGGGGATTTCGGAGAGTTCGGCGTTGGGGTTGCGGCGTTCGAAGTAGTTGATGGCCCACTGGTCGGAGAAGAAGACGACCCAGCGTTCGTCGCTGTCCTGGGCGGTGGTGACGCCGCCGGGGATGTCGAAGTCTTCGATGGCACCGCCGTCTTTGGTGCGGACCCAGCGGAGGACTGTGTAGGGGGCGTTTTCGATGCGGCTCTGGGCGTTGTATTCGCTTTCGAGGCGGAACTGCACGACTTCAAACTGGAGAGGGCCGACGGCACCGAGAAGCGGCACGCGCTGCCCGGCATGGGGCTGGATGAACTGCTGCACGACGCCTTCGCTGAGGAGCTGCTCAAGGCCGTCGCGGAAGCGTTTGTAGTGGGCGGTGCTGGGGTTGTGCAGGTAGGCGAAAACTTCGGGGGCGAAGCGGGGGATTTCGTCGAACTTGAGCTTGGGATCGGTGGCGAGGGTGTCGCCGATGCCGAAGCCGTGATTGCCGACGATGCCGACGACATCGCCTGCGTAGGCCTCGTTCACGGTCTCGCGATCCTGGGCGAAGAGTTTTTGGGAGTTGGCGAGGCGGACGATTTTGCCGGTGCGGGTGTGGGTGACCTGCATGTCGCGTTCGAACTTGCCGCTGACGATGCGGACGAAGCTCATGCGGTCGCGATGGCGGGGATCCATGTTGGCCTGGATCTTGAAGACGAAGCCGGAGAAGCCTTCATCGGTGGGCTCGATGACGCGGCCGTCGGCGGCCATGCGCGGTTCGGGCGGTGGGGCGAGTTCGAGGAATCCATCGAGGAGCATCTGGACACCGAAGTTGTTGCTGGCGCTGCCGAAGAAGACGGGGGTGAGCTCGCCGCGGTCGATCTTGGTGCGATCGTAGGCATGGCCTGCGCCGTCGAGCATTTCGAGCTCCATCTTGGCCTGTTCGAGGGCTTCGGGGACGGTGTGCTTGGCGACGAATTCATCATCGAGGCCGCCGACTTTTTCGGGGGCGCGGTAGGCGCCGTGGACGGTGCGCTCGAAGAGATGGACGTCGTGTTTGCGGCGGTCGTAGACTCCGCGAAACTGCTGGCCGAGGCCAAGGGGCCAGTTGATGGCGCAGGCGCCGATGCCGAGGACGGTTTCGAGTTCGTCGAGGAGGGTGAGGGGCTCGCGCGCGGGGCGGTCGAGCTTGTTCATGAAGGTGAAGATGGGGACGCCACGGCGGCGGCAGACTTCGAAGAGCTTGCGGGTCTGGGCCTCGATGCCTTTGCCGGCATCGACGACCATGATGGCGGCATCCACGGCGGTGAGCACGCGGTAGGTGTCTTCGGAGAAGTCCTTGTGACCGGGGGTGTCGAGGAGGTTTACGACGCTGTCTTTGTACTCAAACTGGAGGACGGTGGAGCTGACGGAAATGCCGCGCTGCTTTTCGAGCTCCATCCAGTCGGAGGTGGTGGCGCGCTGGTTTTTGCGAGCGGTCACGGAACCCGCGAGCGCGACGGCACCGCCGTAGAGCAGGAGCTTTTCGGTGAGCGTCGTTTTACCGGCGTCGGGGTGCGAAATGATCGCGAAGGAACGACGGCGGGCGATTTGGGCTTCGTGGGGCATGGGGGGACAGGGGGGTGGTGTTCATGCCGCAGAGCAGGGTGGGTTTCAAATGCGAATTCCGGCGCACGAGCATTGTGGGCGTGCGTGATTGACGATTGATGAGCAATCGATTTTTGATTTTTGAAGTTACGAGGCTGTGCAAAGACAGCGTATCAGCTTGATGAGTGCGCTGTGGTGAGGCGGCGGTTTTTTAAAACCAGTGGGGGATGAAGCGGCTGGTGTTGGAGGTGATGAGGGAGGTGTCTTCGCGGATGCCGATGCCGGCGGGTTCGCCGCCGATGATCCAGGAGCCGATGACGGGATGGTGGCCGGAGAAGGTGACTGCGGGGTGGAGCTCCTGGTAGACCTTGGGCTGGGCATGCCAGGGGCCGTCGGTGCTTTCGAGCAGGCTGCCGTTTTGGATGAGGCGGACGTTGGTGCCTTCGCGGCTGAAGTAAGGCTTTTCGACGTGGTCGCGCATGCCGTCGGGCTTGAAGGCGGTGCGAAGGAGGTTGGGGTGGCCTTCGAACATTTCCCAGAGGAGGACGAGGAAGGCTTTGTTGCTCCAGAGCATTTTCCAGACGGGCTCGATGAAGCGCTGGCAGCGGCCGGGGAGATGGCAGGAGAAGTCCTCCAGCCACATCCATTCCCAGGGGTAGAGCTTGAAGAGAAGATCGAGCGGGTGGTCTTGGTGGTCCACGAAGGTCTGCATGCCTGCATTCCAGCCGAGATCTTCGACGGCGAGGTCGATGGTGGTTTTGCCTGACTGGCGGCAGGTGTCGATGAGGTAAAGGAGGGTGCGCCAGTCTTCTTCGGAATCGCGCTGGGCGCAGAAGTGGATCTGCTGCTGGGGCCATGCGGGCCAGGCGGCGAGCAGTTTTTCGTGGATGGAGTTGAACTGATCGGCGTGGGGGCGGGTCTGCTGGAGCCACTGCCACTGCACGACTGAGGCCTCGAGAAGGCTGGTGGGGGTGTCGGCGTTGTATTCGAGCATTTTGGGCTGGCCGGAGCCGTCCCACATGAGATCAAAGCGACCGTAGAGGGAGAGATCGTCGCGGTCCCAGGAGTGGATGATTTCCTGCCAGGCCTGGGGAGAGATGGCGAGGCGGTCGCGCCAGTTGTCGCGGATGGCGCGCTCGGCGGCGGCGATGCTGAAGCGTTGCAACTCGGCGGTGGCCTGTTCCAGGCGGTCGATTTCGGGGCTGGTGAAGCGGTAGTGGGCGGATTCGTCCCAGTAGAGGTGGCCGTCGGCGGTGTGGAAGGTGAGGCCGAGGGCTTCGACCTGGGCCTGCCAGTCGGGGCGGGGTGGTTCGGGGATGCGTTGCACGGAAGAATCAGGAGCCGGAGAAAAAGCCGGAGAAGCCACCGGTGCGGCCAAAGCCGCCCCGGGTGGTGAAGGCGGAGCGCGTCATGCTGGCCTGGCTCTGGGGGACGCCGGTGTGGATGGGGGCTCCGGTGGGCTGCCGTGCGTAGTCGTTATTGACCGACGGAGGGCTCATGGGAGTGGAGGGAGCCGTGCTGTGCGACGAACCCGAACCTGTCAAGCCACCGCGAAAATATGTGGAGGATGAAGGGTAGGCCTTGGTGCTGTGATAACGCGACCACCTGCCGCAGCGGTAGTAACCCCAGCGCTGATCGTAGTGATCGTAGGGATAGGGGAACCATGCGGCGCAGGGCTGATGATAGTAGCCCAGCTGGGGGTCGTAGGCGTTGTGCGGCGGCCTCTGGCGCGAGACGTCATTACCGGCGAAAAAGGGCGGGAGGCTGGCGCGCATGGCAGGGCTCAGGGACTCGGGCGGCAGCACGGCGGTGCTGTGTACATTCACCGGCTCGGTCATGCGATTGTAGCCGGTGACACCCAAGCCCACGCCAGCCAGCGTGAGGATGATGACATTGCTGCGTTTCATGCGACGGAAGGGCGAATTAGCTGCTCATGGCGGCTGCGAGGATCAGGGACACGCCGATGATCACGCTGCCGGCGAGGATGGCTGCAGCGACGTTTTTGTGCTCGAAGATTTCGGCGTGGAGATTGCCGGGGGTGAGCTTGTCGAAGAGCTTGTAGCCAGCGATGGCCATGAGGATGCCGGCGAAGCCGAAGATGATGAAGAGCTCCAGGCCGTGGGCGATGGAGTATTCGGCGAGTATGAGGGAGGGGAGAAGGGGCATGGGCTGGGAGGATGGATGATGGGGGGCGGTGGAGGTGAGCCTATGAAAGAGCCGCAGAGGGTGGAAAGGGAAATTACAAGGGGGGTGGAATTTTATTGGGGGTGGTGGGAAAGCTTCGAGTTTGCGGGGTTCGTGCGCAGAGCGGAAAGTGATCCGCGCTGCATGTGCCAATGGGATGGTGCGCTGGAGGCTGCGATGCTGAAGAGACGTGTGGAGGCATGGGTTCACGCGGAGTGCTGCGGACTGGAAGTCCGCGCTCCGGGGCGCTTTGGCCTGCGACGTTCCATTCCACGATGAAATCTCATTCACATCATCTCGGATGAACGAGCGGCAAGATAGGTTCACTCGACCTTGGGCAGATGAAGTCCTGCGGTGAATTCTTCGTGTGATATTTCACGAACCTGTCCTGACTCGATCTCGGCATCACGACGCATTGCTTCATCCAAGATTTCATCTGTACAGAGACTGCCTTCGGGCAGTTGCAATGCGGCCTGGGTGGCGGTCATGCCGAGAGATTAACCGCCTGCTTGAGAGTGGCAAGGCGGGAGACTCAAGGGGTCTCGTTTGAATAGTTTACCTCAACCAGATACAGGCCGCAGGCGGGGGCGGTTTGGTTGCTTTGGGGGCCGGTGGGGTCGGAGAGGAGGGAGGCGAACCATTCTTTGGGTTCGCGGCCGCGGGCGACGTGCATGAGGCTGCCGACGATGAGGCGGACCATTTTGTAGAGGAAGCCATCGCCGGAGAATTCGAGTTCGAGGAGGTCGCCTTCTTCGCGGAGTTCGGCGCGGTGAATGGTGCGGGTGGTTTTTTCGGTGCGCTGGCGGCGCTCGGTTTCGGGCATGTCGCCGCGATTGGCGGAGAGGCGGACGAAATTGTGGGTGCCGATGAGTTTTTCGCAGCACCAGCGGACGGCGTCTAGATCGAGGGGACCGTAGACGTGCCAGGCGCGGTCGGCTTCAAAGGGGGAGAGCATGCGGGGGCGCCAGATGCGGTAGCGGTAGGTTTTGCCGACGGCGTCAAAGCGGGCGTGGAAGAGGGGCGGGCATTCCTCCACGTGCAGGATGCGGATGGTGAGGGGGAGGCAGGCGTTGAGTGCATGGGCCCAGGCCTCGGTGCTCATGCGGACGGTGTCGGGGACATCGCAGTGGGCGGTCTGGGCGAGGGCGTGGACGCCGGCGTCGGTGCGGCCGCTGCCCTGGACATGGGTGTGAATCCGGGTGGCTTTGCGGATGGCGGTGTTGATTTCGTCCTGCACGCCGCCGCCGCCTTCCTGGCTCTGCCAGCCGCGCCAGGGGGTGCCGCAATAAGCGACGGTGAAGCGCAGACGTTTGAATCCTGGCTCGGGGCCATGATGCCTGCCTGCTTTACTTTCGACGTCGCTTCGGCTCATCGGTCCATGGGATTTCGTAGGAGGCGTCGGGCAGCAGGAAGCCCTCGGGGCCGCGCTGCTGGTTCAAGTATTCTTGAAGGATGACGACGGCGGCGAGCTGATCGACGATCTCGTTGCGCTCCTTTTTGCCGGTGATGCCGGCGCGGGACATGGAGGCCTCGGCTTCGACGGAGGAGAGGCGCTCATCGACGAACTCGATGGGGACGGAGTGCTGCAGCTCCTTGCCGAGGCTGGTGGCGAATTTTTCGACGCGCTCTGCGGCGCTGCCGCGTTCTCCGCTCATGCGGTAAGGCATGCCGATGACGATTTTGCCGATGCGCTTTTCCTGAACGATGCGGGCGAGGGTGCGCTCGGGCTCGTGATTTGCATCGATCGTTTTGAAGGGGCTGGCGACGATCTCGGTCTCGTCACTGAGGGCGAGACCGATGCGCACGGTGCCGTGATCAATGGCGAGGATGCGGGGCATGGGACTGGAGGCTAGATACTGGATACTGGCTGTTAGATGCCAGAGTCGGAGACAGATCAGCGAAGCTCTTTGGGCAGGCCGTCGACGATTTTTTTGATGTTCTCGGCCTTGTTGCGGGTGGCGACAAGGAGACCATCTTTGGAAGCGACGACGATGAGATCCTGCACGCCAATGAGAGCCACATGCTGGTCGGTCTGGGTGAAGACGATGTTGTTCAGGGAATCCTGCTGCGAGAGGGCGCAGTTGTGCTGGTTGCCATCGCTGTCGGTATCGAGATAGCGGCCGACGCTGGTCCAGTTGCCGACGTCGTCCCAGTCGAAGGTGGACTCGATGTTGAGCACGCGGGAGGCGCGCTCCATGAGGGCGTAGTCGATGGAGAGCTTGGGCAGCTTGCCGAACTGTTTGTCAACCGTGGCGCTGAAGTCCTTGGAGCCGCGGAGTTCGGAGATGAAATCGGCGAGCACGGGGCAGTGGCGGCTGAGCTCGCTGAAAATGGCGGGGATGGTCCAGATGAACATGCCAGCGTTCCAGAGGAAATTGCCCTGGCTGATGAAGTGCTCGGCGAGGTCTGGATTGGGCTTCTCGCGGAAACGGGCGACTTCCCAGACGGGGAGGTCATCGAGACCGCCGATGCTGGCGCGGCGGCCGCGCTCGACGTAGCCGTAGCTGGGGCAGGGCCAGGTGGGGGTGATGCCCACGGTGACGAGGCTGCCGCTGTTTTCGGCAGCGAGGGCGGCGTTGGAGAGCACGCGCTGAAACTGAGCATGATCTTTGATCAGGTGATCGGCCGGGAGCACGATCATGGTGGCGGTGGGGTCACGAGTGACGACCCAGCCGACGGCGAGGGCGATGGCGGGAGCGGTGTCGCGCTTCTCAGGTTCTGCGACGATGTTTTCTGCGGGCAGATCCTTCACGAGTGCGCGGACGGAGGCTTCCTGCTGCTTGTTGGTCAGGATGAGGATGTTTTCCTTGGGGACCAAGCCGTCGAGACGCTCGATGGTGAGTTCGAGGAGGGTTTTCTCACCAAAAAGTTTGAGCAACTGCTTGGGCAAAGCATCGCGGCTGATGGGCCAGAAGCGCTGGCCGCTGCCGCCTGCGAGGATGAGAGCGTAACGATTTTTGGGTGCGGCTTGTGACATGAGCAGGTTTTTTGTGGACGGGCCTCCCTTAGCCGGAAAGCAAGACGCGGGCAAATTCCTCTTTGGTGATTCTCGTGGAGGGGTTATGTTTACCCATGAAAGAAAGCCTCTCCGCTCCCAGCTACGAAACTTATGCCTCACTGATTGCACCTGCCGCTGCCGGGTGTGCGCTGGGCATTCTGTTTGGCCGGGGGATGCGGCGTGGATCTTCGAATGTGATCGCGCTGACTTTGCTGGCCGCCAGCGCTGCCATCGCCGCGCCGGTGGTCACCGAGCTGGTGCAACGCACGGCCAATCGTCCGGGCAGCGAGCGCGGCAGCCGCCGCAGGCTGGAAGGCATTCGCAACCACGGCATGCCGGATGGGGATGTGGGCGAATTTTTTGCGGATACGCCGGAGCCGTTTGTGGCGAAGAGGTAAGAGGGTGGAGAAGGTTGCCAAATGAAGAGCAGCCAATGCTCTCGTTTTCTGGGAAACCTGCCATTCATTTACCTGAAGAAGGCGCTGGCCCTCCTTCGCTCTGCGAGGTTACTCCTCTAAAGCCCACGGAGGACAAGACGGAGGGCATTTTTTTCGCCGCTCTGCGGCGGAAGAACGCAGGCGTTTATTGGCGAATGCGACACCTGAGCCTGTTTTGAGATAGCGTTCGAAGGCTTGAGCCTTGCTGCGATCGGAGAAGGCGAGGTAAGTTTCGAGAACCCAAGGCCGGTAGTGGCTGGTGTGGGGAGACTTTCCTGAGTTGTGTTCTGCGAGGCGCTGGCGGAGGTCTTCGGTGTAACCTGTGTAAACCTCTGCAGGGTAGGATTCGCTGCGGAGGAGGTACACGTAGAACATGGTTTCTCAGATTGAATGAGAAGACTTGCGAGGGGCGAGTCTCTCTCTTGAGGAGTGGTTGTTTTAGTGGCGGTGGCCCGTCCTTCGCTCTGCGAGCTACGGAGGGCATTTTTTGTCGCTTAGGCGACAAAAAATGGCGGAGAGGGAGGGATTCGAACCCTCGGTTGCCTTACGACAACGTCTGATTTCGAGTCAGCCGGTTTTCAACACCTTAATCTCCTGAATATCAGATGTTTAAAGCGATTTCAAAAACGATGCTGAGGCACATTCGCGTGCCTCGGACGCGTCATTTTCGTGCAATCTCCACGGTGGAGGTGGAACTGGGAAGGCTCTTAAGACACGGTGATTCAGTCCAGTCTTAGCGCGATTTTATCCGAGGTCGCCTCCACTCTCGTAAACACCCGTCCATCAGCAACGAGCCGCACAGGTTTATCCATCAAGCGCGCTATGGCGTCAAAACAGCCCAGTTAACATCCCCCGCGTATACAAAGAAGTATCAGCGGAAGCGGTGGGGCGATTCATCATTTTGAACGCCTGTGACGAGATCAACCCGTGCGCGGTTGCAATCCCGGCTTGTCGCATTCACATTGATGCAGTTCGATGTTGGTCCTTGGACCCGCCTTGAGCCCCGATCGAAAAATTCAGATGCTCCATATTCAGACATTCGGCCAGCAAAGACTGGTCTGCACAAAAGATAAAGCGCCCATTGGCGTGGCTGGGATTCCATTGGCCAAAAACAGTTTTTCAGATGGTAGACGGCGGCAGACGCACAGCGTCGAGCACGCAAAAAATGAAGAATGAAACTCCGGGCCGTCGCGCCTATAAACTCAAAGAAGCAGCCTCCCTTTTGGGAGTCTCAACCGTCAGCCTCCGCAGAGCCATCTCGCGTGGGCTGATCAAACCATCTCGTGCCTTCCGGCATGTCATCATCTCTACCGAAGAGCTTGATCGCTTTCTTCGTACCACCTCTGCTGTGTGCGAAGGAGGTGAGTCATGAATACGGATACGCAAGATCTCACCGTTCGAAGCCCATCAGAGCTGCTGGAGATGAGTTTCCCTGCCTCCGACAATTACGTCGCAGATGGCGTCATTGCCAAGGGGCAAAGAGCAGCCATGATTGGCCCTGCAGGAATTGGAAAATCCATGACCATTACGCAGTTGGCGTACAGCTGCATTCTCGGCACTCCCTTCTTGGATCTTCCAGTGGGGTGTGAGGACAAAAACATCCTCATCCTACAGGCTGAAAATTCCAACCGCCGGCTTGCTTCCCAGCTCACGCGTCAACTCTCCGGTTTCACTGACGATGAGAAACGGAGGATCGACGAGCATTTGAGCATTCACACGCTCGAACAATCCCAGGATTCAGCCCTTCGAATGAAGGGGGGGAATGCCAACGCCGTTGCACGTTTGCTCTCCAAAACAAAGCCTGACATCGTGTTCATTGATCCGCTCAACGCGTTTGCGCAAAAGAACCTCAACACAGATGACGGCATGTTGGACACGCTTCACGAGCTTGAACTGCTTGCCAAGGAAGCCAATCCAGATGTCGCCATCATCATTGTGCATCACACCCGCACCGATGGACGAGCCTACCTCGACGCCGTTGGACCCAGTCGCTCAAACTATGGGCGTGGTTCAAAAGCGCTTCATGGCTGGTCGCGTGGCACGTTCAACATCGCTGCTGGCTCTCCCGATGATAGCTCCAAAATCCTCGTTGCCTGCGGTAAAAATTCCAATGGCCCTGATTTTGAGCCGTTTGGAGCAGTGCGGAATCCGGAGACCCTTCTCTTTGAACGAGATCCGTCGTTTCGTCTCGACGTGTGGAAGCAGGAGATGTCCGGCAAACCAGCTGGGCGTCTTCTGCTCACCCCAGAACAAGTGGCGGGGTTTGTCGCTGATCGACCGCTTAATCGCCAAGACCTTTTGGAAGTGATTATGGAAGAATCAGGGTGCGCGAAGTCGAAGGCTTATCAAGCCATCAAAGATGCTCAAACCCAGACCATTGTGCGTGGCGCTGATCGCCTTTTCCGGTCGATCAAAGTGTAAGTGAAACGGTGGTCGTCAGCCCGTCTGGCGGCCACCATTTTTCCGTCCCTTTGGGGTTCGTGGAAAATGGAAATGGAAAACAGGGGCTCGGAGGTCATGAAAATATTTTCATGGCCTCTGGATCTTCTGCCGACAGAAATTATATTTACTCATCCGCTGCCCGTCTGGCAGTGGCAAGAATTGGTAACGGCAAAGATGCAGACAGTTTGGTCTGCGCCGGCCCTTCTTGGAGATGATCCGTCCGTCGATTGCCGATGGGGGTGAGTCTCAGATCGTTACCGCTGATTAAAGGAACGATCACCTGCCGGAATGGCCAATGGTCTGAACCATTCCAGAGCTACCCAATGCCAACGTTCTGATACAGGACACCCGCGTCTATGGCAGAGGTTCGAAAGGCAGCCTGAACGACCCCTCCTACATTAAAAACATCAATTCTATGAACGTCCCTATCGAAATTCAACTCCTGACCAACTCGGGGAAACAGCCTGCTGCATCCTCGTCTATCACAATTACCGAGGCAGTCAACGTAGGTGCGGAAAGCACCACCGAAAAGCAACAAGCTCAGCACATCAATGGTGTCTGGACGAACCCGGTCACGATCAACAAAAACAACTTCCGATTCAAGAGCCTCTCAACATGGAGCCTTAATATCGCGGTCGGCTGCAATCATGGCTGCCGTTACTGCTATGTCCCAGATACCTCCACGAACAAGCAAGCGTCAAAGCTCCGTGAATTCGGCATCACTGATCCTGATGCCGAATGGGGTGAATATGTCCTGCTTCGACCATGGGACGGCGGGAGATTCAACAAGTCGCTGCACGAAGCAGAGACCACTGGATTGGACGAACTGAATCCGGATGGAAACCGCGCCGTGATGCTGTGCACCATGACCGATCCATATCAGGTCTTGAAAGGCCGCAACGCTGAAGAGACGGCGAAACTGAACCGAGATCGCCTACGTCTCGTCCGCAACTCGCTTCGTCGTATCCGGGACTATTCCACGCTCAACGTCCGGATTCTGACCCGCAGTCCGCTTGCGACACAAGACTTTGACTTGTTCAAAACGTTCGGCGATCGCCTTGTCTTCGGGATGAGTCTTCCAACGCTGGATAACGATCTGGCGCGTATCTACGAACCGAACGCACCTGCACCTTCACAGCGGCTGAAAACCCTTCAGAAGGCAAAGGAGGCCGGACTACATGTTTACGTTGCTATCGCCCCAACCTACCCAGAGTGTACCGAAGCGGACATCCGAACCACTCTTCGAGCAGTGAAAAGCCTTAGCGCGGTCACAATCTTCCACGAACCCATCAACATCCGTGCTGATAATGTGGCCCGCATTCAAGCACACACTAGATCAATTGGGCGCGCACTCAACACAGAGGTCTTTGCTACGCCGGAGGCTTGGCGTAAGTATGCTCTGAGTCAATTATGCCTGGTTCAAAAGATCGCGGAAGAAGAGGAGGTAGCTGATCGTCTGCATCTTTGGCCGGATAAATCTTTGAAATCGAAAGCAGGATTTCAGAAAATGGTTATGCGTGGCGAAGCTGCGACAACAGGACGAAAGCTGAGCGCCATTGAAAGAAATGCGATGAACAATCAGCTCAATACCGACTTCGCGGCTGTTGACTCATGGATAGACTCTTGGCATGAGCGGATCAGTGAATGGCCGGGTAAGCAGCCAAGCCAATGGGTCCGTCAACAGCTTCCAGAGTTCATGACACAATTGTTGAAAGCTGCTTGATGAAACAATTTTAGTCTCCGCTTGCTTTTCAACGGATTTGAAGTAAATTTGTGTTTCTCATTCCGGACACTCGCTAAGATCAAAAAAACGCGCAGTGTCCCGCACTGAAGGTTATCACCAAGATAGGCACACCTTCACTGTGCATCGCCCTTTAATGATACCGGGCTGATCGCGCAGGTTAACAAAAACATCGGATACCTGCCAATAGGCGGTCAATCAGATCCCGCTCAAACTTGCGCATCACCATTCCTAAAACGGGACGGATGGGCTGCGCCTCAAAAGAAGCATTATGTCCACAGAATTGAATCATCCGAAATCAAGAAAACCACAAAATAAAACCAACCGTAACTCCGCCGAGAACACCGAAGATGAGGTGATCGATGCTGAGTACGTTATGGTCGATTCGCGAAAGAGCGCATCGTCATCAAGCTCAACAAAGTCAGTGCCCATTGCATCGTCAACGGTCACGGGTCTGGGAACGGTAGATCAATCTGGATCTATCGATGTGTCCGTGACGGCCGCAGAAGCTTCGACAAAGGCAGAAGAGATCCTGCAGATTGACATTACGCTGTTGAAACCCAACCCGATAAATGTCGAGATCTACGGTGAAGAACCGGTCGACCAAGACCTGGTGTCATCCCTCCAGGACAATGGCTTCCAGGAGCCACTCATTGCAACGCCTGCTAAAACACTCGTGGCAGGACACCGCAGATTGAAAGCGGCAAAGAAACTTGGGCTGTCGCACGTTCCAGTGATAATTCGTGCTTATGAAAGCGAACTCAAGTCACAGGCCGCTTTGTTGGAAAGCAATCGTCAACGGCCAAAAACCAATGAGATGCTGGGCAACGAGGCTCGCCTACGAATGCAGATTGAGGAACAGCTCGCGAAACAGCGTCAGCAGTCGGGTGCCCAGCGCAAGAACGACCCGAAGGCCTCTTTGGCAAACGGCAGTTCCCGTGACAAAACAGGCGATGCCATTGGCAAAAGTGGTGTGACAGCCAAACATTTGGTCGAGACTGTAAATGCCATTAGCGCTCTCAGCAAAAATGGCAAAACAGAGGAGGTCCAACAAATCCGAGCCGCGCTAAACAAGAGCATCAACTCGGGATTCTTGAAGGCCGTCTCGCTGGGTGCAATTAAGCCGTCTCAAAAGGTAAAGAAGTCACCCGCGAAAGCGGCCACCAACAAGCCGGTGGTCTCTGGAAAGGCTGATGCATCTGAATCGCCATATAGTTCGTCCGGTGAGTTTCCAACGATCTCAAAGCATGGACAGGCGATGAAAGCCATTGAGCAGCTCGTGGAATATTTGGGAGATCTCAAAGCTGATGTTGTGACTGATAAACAGAGAGATGAGTGGAATGAACGCTTGGACGAACTCACCGATGTGTTGAGGGAAGCGGAGATTCTCACTCGATAACAGCAGCCAAGAAAAAAAACAGCTCTCGCCATCAGTGTTGAATATAAAAACCACTGAGAGATGAGCATCAATCAGCAGGTCGGCGATGGTGACCGACCTGCATCCCCTTGTCAGTTCTATGAAAATCACTTCAAACAAAGAGCGCTCATTCACCTTGAGCACTGCATCACAAATACCAACTTCGATTCAAAACCCGGAGAACGATCTAAGAGATAGATTATGCACTCCTCTCTCCTCTCCCTCATTTGATTATCCTGCATCCGTTGACCCTGGTTCATCATCCACATCCACCAGCTCGACTTCATCTATCCTGTCCAATGCTCAAGAAACAACCCGCACCTCCAACTCATCCGCTTTAATCGTTCAGAGACCAAAATTCAAAGAAGACCTAAACTGGTGTGACAGTGCGGAGATGGTTAAAAATTTGGCTCTGTTCGATGAGGATCAGCAATCTTTGATCCGGAGCATCACCATCAAACATCAAGACTTCCCGGATGATTTTAACAAGGGAAACTACTTCGAGAGCATTTACCCGATCATTGCTTCTGGGTTTTTGAGCGCTGAGAAGATCGTCTATTGTGGCGCTCAGTTCTCATCAGGCAAGCGTCCATGTCGGCTTTGGCATCTGTGTTCTCGCTGTGCCTATTACCGGGGAATGAGTTCAACACTCCGGTATGGTCCAGCGTTCAACAAAGCTGACTTCTCCCATCTCACCTGTTCCTTTGATGGTGGACTTCCGCTTGATTCAACAAACAGTGCTGATCTTCGGAATTACTGGTTAGCCAATGCAAGCGCTGTTCGTTGGGCATTCAACGAAGGCTTGATCGAAGGTGCCTATATCGTTCATGAGTTGGCAATTCTTCGCTTTCTCCCTCTGCGCGTTCTGCCTCATTCGCATATCCTTGTTTCAGGTGATGCATTGACGGTGGACAGGTTGAATACCATTTCGACCTACATCGCGGAGACGGAAGGTGTTGATTTGGTGCCATCACTTCATAATCGCGCGTTGCATACCAGAACAGATCTTGAGCACGTCATCAAATATCAAACGAAGGCGATCAAGCTTCAAGAACCCTACACCTCAGCACTCATCCAATGTGGTCGTCATAGGCTTCGCGAACTGAATCTGGAAATGAGAGAGTTCCTCGATTCATATTCCGCAGCTGTTGGGCAGTTCCAAAAAATCGTCCGCATAGGGAATCTTAAACCTCAGTGTCAAAGACAGTATATTGGCTCCAAGGTTTCAAATGCAGCCAACAAAACAGTTCGAGAGATGCGAACAAGAGCCTCCAGAGGGAATCGCGTTTAGAGGCAATCTGAGCACTTTGAATGCTTTCCGCTGTCCACCATACTCGGAAAGCATTTGAAGCGTTTCTGGAGGCCTTGCGTGCGTCCTACGGGGCATTCCCTGATGATGAGCCAAAGCGAAAAAAACAAAGCTGCATGCGAATTCCAAATACACAGAACATTTCTTAGAATCTGCTGTACATTGATCCCGTGTTGTGGTAGGTTATTTACATGGATCGCGTGCAAAAAGTTATCTTCAAATCAACCACTCCAGGCATAAATCTGGATGGAGATTTGGACCTCGGTAATAAGACTGATGAAAAAATGACACACAGCTTTTCAGGAAAAGATGGCGTGGCAAAACCTGCTACGTCGCAAGAGAAAAGAAGATATGCTCAAGATACAGAAAATGGTAAGCTGGGTCCTCATTGAAGGATTCCACCAGGCAAAGATTACGGACGCACGCCTGATCAATAGTAGCGTCCCAGATAAAGAAGAGTGTGAATTGAGGCTGATTTTTGAAGCCACATCACTGCTCCATCCGACGAAGAAATACTTGGCCAAAAAAGGATACAAGGTCAAGGATTCCAAGCAGATCATCAACGATCTGACGGAACTTCTAGGCGATGATATTCACCAAGTCATTAATTTGGCGGGTGAAATCATTCCTGAAGCCCTGAACGTTCTTGTTGGTCAGCCGGTTGATATTGAAATCGAACATCATCATGGCAAAAACCATGCGGAGCCGTTCTGTATGGTCTCACAGGTCACAAAGCGTGGTGGACTGATTGAACAGCTCAAAGAAGCGGCGTAACAATTCGATAACGAGACGCCAACGGAAAGACCCCCATGTGATTCGTCACGCGGGGGTTTTCTGTTTTTGCGTGCTTGTGAAAATGTTTACACAAGCTGCCCGCCATCACCAACCTTCTTTTGTTGTGCTGAGCATGGCTTTATCTCAGCATGCTCACCTTCACCCCCATCGCCTCAAGCAGCATTTTTCCCATCTGCCGTGGTTACTCATCGACGGGTTTGGGTGGAAGCATGCCAGCGAATCTTCCTTCAAAACTATCTGCGGGCATGTCTTCAGCATCACTTAGATTCCAGAATTTGCCGTTCCCGAGCCGATGGATGGGCAGGAAGTGAGTGATTTTTTCTTGGGGAGCCTGACCGATCAGCACCAAGACTTCTTCCCTGTCATATGATTCGGAAGGTGGTGTTAACGCATCTAGTGGCTCGTCTGCCTTGGCCTTTGTGATCCAGGATTCCACAATGAGCACTACCGCAGAAGCACCATACGAGGCAGTGATCAGACGGACCTTCTTGGCGAAATCGTCCTTGGCCCCCGTATCGCTCAAACTGTTCGGGCAAAACAGAATGATACCCTTGTCTGTTGAAGACAGCATCACCGGAGCTAGCGAACCACTCATTTTCATGTTGAAACGAGCGTAGCGAGTGGCTTTGGTGATGAGGGATTGGAGGGGGGAGGGCATTGGTTCAGATTACCTTTGGGGTGGACCCGTATCAAAAAGCAGTTTGAAATACTCGAACACAGCCTTGGTTCGCTCGTAGATCTGGCGATTGCTCATTCCGGCATGCTCACACATTTCATTCATCGGCACAAAACCGTCGCTGATGAATTGAACCACCTCCAAGGGATTGCGCTATGCCTCCGATTCTACACTTGATGGAGTTGAGATTAATCAGGATGAAAAGTTTGCCAATTACCGAATCAAAATTTGATACTGGTCATGAGATAAACAAAGTCGGCATCACTGCTGGCTCCGGTGGCATTCAGGTAATCGCCGACGAAAAAGTGCGAGTAACCGGTGGTAAGCGTAAGATGGCTCGAAGCAGCGTAGGTGACGAGGACGTCGAGTTCGCTTCCGGCGAAGTTGCTGGCGGCGGGGCTGGCGGGGCGCACGGTGGTGGTGGCGTTGGCGCGGCGCCAAGTGTCGGCGGTGTTGGCGAGCCAGAAGACGTGGTAATCTAGGCTGGTGGTGACCTTGACGGTTGGTTTGGCACTGAGATGCAGAGCGATGTTGTGGATGTTGCTCCAGGAGAAGGCGTCCATGTAACCATAGTGCAGATGATTGGTGGGGAAGAGGTTTTGGAAAGCACCCTGCTTGTTGTCCGCAGCATTGCCGTCCCCGCTGGCGTAGCTGTATTCGAGGCCAACGCGAGGCTTCATCGGGGCGTGGAAGGTGTAGCCGCCCTCGACGTAACTGGCGAAGGCGAGGAGATCACGTCCTCCCGCTTTGCCTGCCTGACCCACAAATTCGCTTTCGTAATCCCAAGGGCCCAGTTTGCCGGGAATGGACTTCCAGTGAGTGCCGAGGGTGAGGAAGTGGTCGTTGCGGTTGGTGTCGTCAAAGTAGAAGGCAAACAGCTCAGTGTCCTGAACACCGTGGTTGGGCAGATGCGCATAGAGTCCAGAGAGGAGAGAGTCTTTGTCGCTGTCGTCCATGCCGAAGCGGTCGATGACGACGACGGAAGAAATGAAGGCATCGACCCACAGACCGTCTTTGCCGGTGTAGCGCAGTTTCACGGCGTCGAAGGTGCGGGAGATGTTGCTCCACTCCAAGGGGCCGATGAGGCGCTGATCGCCGTAGAGCAGCACTTGGCGGCCGACTTTGAGCGAGAGCGGGGAAACCTTGGCATCACCTATTTCGACATAGAGCTGACGTAGATCGAAAGGATTGTCGCCCTCCGCGCCGAGCAGGCCGGGGATGTCGGAGCGGTCACTGGCGATCTCACGCGCGTCCTGTCCCTGAACATAAAACGTGAGCCAGTCGGCAGGCTTCAACTGCATGCTCAGCCGAAAACGGTTCAGCAGCCAGGAGTCGTCATTGATGGTTCGCAGGCCGCTGTTGAAGTCGAAGTTGTTGTAGCGGTATTCAAAACGCGTCTGGTCTTCGAGGCCGAACACGACGCGACCATCGGTAAAGGAAAGCGGGTTAGTCGCGGCGGCGGTTTGCGCATGTGTCGAGAGTTGGAACGCCAGCGCAGTGGCGAGGATGAGTCGAGTTTTCATGGCTTCAGAAGCTGGCGCACCGAGTTGACAGTGGGTTCGATGTCGGCACCGAGCGACTCCTCCCGGTGGATGACATTCCCGTCTTCATCGAGCACGGCGATGAGGTTAGAGTGGGCGAAGAAGCCTTCGACGAGCTGAAACTTGAAGTTCAAGGCCACGGCGAGCTGCTGGACGGTGTCATCAGGCGCGGTGAGAAAGGTCCAGCGTTCGCTGCTCATTTTTAGTTCGGCCATTTTGGCGGCCATGGCGGCCGGAGTGTCATGCTGGGGATCGATGGAGAGGAAGGTGAAGCCGACTTTGTTCGCATCCGCTCCGAGCGCAGTCTCGACCTTCTGCATGTCATGAAAGATGCGCGGGCAGGCAAACTTGCAGCGGGTGAAGCCCATGGTGACGACACGCACTTTGCCGCGCAGACTGGCGAGCATGACCGGCTTGTCAGTCTGCGTGCGCCACTCGCCCGAAAGATCATAAGGTGTCTTGAAGGTGGCAGGTCGTGTGACGTCCTTCGCATTGGAGCTGACCGATTTTGCACCCCGAAAGCCGAGGCTGCCGACGCAGTAGTTTCCTTTGAGGCTGGAGCGAAAAGCGAAGCGCATGTAGGCGGCGTAATTGCTCACATCCGCTGCGAGCAGAGAGCCCGCGCCACAAAAGAGCTTCCGCTCCATGGAGCCGTCGCCGCGTGAGTCGCCGACGATCATGCTGCTGTTGAAATCATGCACCCATTCCCACACGAGGCCGTGCAGACCGCGCACACCGTGGACATTCAAGATGCCGGACTGCACGCTCTCCAGCGCAGAGGTGGCGGGCTTGGAATACCATTCCAGCAGGAGTTTTAGAAAGGCCTGATCGGTGCTGGCATCGATTCTTTTTGCGTCAGCGCGTGCCGCGAACTCCCATTCGTCCTGCGTGGGCAGACGTTTGTGCTGTGACTGGCAGTAGGCCTGCGCCGCATGCCATGAGACGTGCGTCACTGGCGCCTGTGGCGGTGCTTGGGCACCGAGATCCAGATCTCCTGCCCAGTGCTTGAGGTAGTTGCTGTCCGCCTGTGCGCTGCGCACTTGAGTCCTCCGCCATTCGGGATGCGCCTCAACGAAATCGAGGAACTGCGCATTCGTCACCTGCAAGGCATCCATGAAGAACGCGGGTGCCGTGCGGGGCGTGGCCTCTTTGGCGTAGAGAGGTTTGTACTCTCCGCCGGGGATGAAAACCATGCCCGGCGGTGGCTCAGGTGTCTTTGCAAACAAGACACCTGGCACAAGCAGGAGAGCGAATAGCGCGTGTCTCATGACTCAATGCGCTCCAGGAGCTGCGGCGGGTGGTGGGACGGTGGCACGGACTTCTTTGACCATCGCAGGAAGCACTTCAGTGCCGTTGTTGCCCCAGTTGCTATAGACATAGGTGAGCGCGTTGGCGACCTGCTCATCATTGAGGCCGAGTTGCGGCATGATGCTCTCATACGTCTCGCCATTGACGGTGACTTTGCCCTGAAGGCCATGCAGCACGGTGGCGATGGCACGCTTCGGATCGGCGTTCAGGTAATCCGACTTGGCGACTGGAGGGAAGGCTTTGGGGATGCCCTGACCTTCCGGCTGATGGCAGGCCATGCAGATGCTGGTGTAGAGCATTTTCCCGCGCGCGATGCGCTCTTCTTTGTTCGCGGCCGGAGCCTGCTGAGTGGATGCCTGCGCGATGCTCTGGATCGTGCTGCCTTCCATCTGATAGATGCGGTCGTCCTGCTTGCCGGAATACACGAGCTTGTTCTCGGGGCCGCTGACCTTGATCATGCCGACTGCGCCTTTATTAAACGCACGGAAGATCGAGTGATCGACGAGGATATAGGTGCCTGGCACTTCGAGCCCGAACTCGACGATGGCAGAGCCGCCAGCCGGAATCATCGTGGTCTGCACCTGATGCTGCGCGGGCTTCGCGCCGCCTTCGAGATACACATTGTCAAAGATTTCGCCGATGACGTGGAAGGACGACACGAGATTTGGGCCGCCATTGCCGACGAAGAGACGCACTTTTTCGCCTACGGCAGCCTGCACGGCATTGTCACCTGCCATGGCTCCGACAGAGCCGTTAAAGACGACGTAGTCCGGTATTTCCGTGAGCGCCTTCTCCATGCTGAATGGCTGCAATCCGGCCTCACCATGCGGTCCTTTGGTGTAGAACTCAGATTGGAAGACATAGAACTCTTTGTCCACTTTTGGCATGCCGCCGATGGGCTCGATGAGAATGAGGCCATACATGCCGTTGGCGACATGCATGCCCACCGGGGCGGTGGCGCAGTGATAGACATAGAGGCCGGGGTTCAGCGCCTTGAACGAAAACACGGAGGCGTGACCCGGTGCGGTGAAGGAGGCCGCAGCCCCGCCTCCCGGTCCCGTCACGGCATGAAGGTCGATGTTGTGCGGCATCTTGCTGTCCGGGCGATTCATGAGGTGAAACTCCACCTCATCGTTTTGCCGGATGCGCATGAACTTGCCCGGCACGCTCCCGCCGAAGGTCCAGAACGTGTAGTCCACTCCATCGGCCATGCGCTTTACCAGTTCGACGACTTCGAGCTTGATAGTGACCTTCGTGGGATGATCGCGCGTGATCGGAGGCGGCACATTCGGCGCGTCGGTGAGCACCGCGTCTTCCGTGCCGGAGACAGGCTTGTCCTGCTGCTTGGTGGGATTCGCCAGCGCGTCACCTGTAGGTGCGGACGCTGCCGCCGGAGCTGTGCCGTAGGAGTCCATCGCCTTGATGAAGGTCGCCTGGGACATTTTTTCGTTGGGGCTGAGTTCCTGGTCTCCGCATTGAGTGAGCAAACTGGTGACAAGACCCGTCAGGAGGAGTCGCGATGTTGTTTTCATGGGGTGGCTGGTTGTGGTTGGGATTTGTAGCGGGCGTAGCGCTCGCGCTGCTCGGGAGTGAGGTTGGCGGGGTCGAAGCGCGGGTCGGGGACTTGGTTGATGCGTGAGAAGATCACGTTCGCCATGTCAGCGGCGCAGTTCTTGATGTGATCGGCATGTTCGCCGACAAAAAGGTCGTCCACGGTTCCGCAAAAGAGCTTGAGCCAATGATCAAACTTGTCACGGCCCATGTCCGTGAGAGCTACCAGTTTCGCATGAGCAGCGAGCGGGTTGCCAGTGAATCCTCCGCTGCGGAACATCACCGTCTCCCAGAAGGCGTACATCTTTGGCAAATGAGTTTCCCAATTCGTCTGCGCCACTTGATCAAAAATGTGACCGAGCACCGCATCCGCCCGCACACGATCATAGAAGGTATTCACAAGCTTTACGATCTCAGGTCGGCCTTGGAGATCGGGTTTCTTCACGGGGTCTTCGGGAGTCATGCAATGACATCATGCAGCATTCTCAAATGGCTGCTCCGCACGTTCTGGCAAGGTATGCGCCGCAATTGCGGAACCCGTGTTCCGTAATAGCCAATGGCATTGAACTGGCGTTATGAGAGTGAAGTGCACGGAGCACTCTTTACACGATATGAAAACTTCCTATCAAACCGCCTCTACCGAAGCCTGGGAGCCGCCGGGCGGTGTGCTCGTGTGGCTGCTGGTCTTCCTGGAGGTCATCACCTTTGGGGCTGGCATCATCACCTTTCTAGCCCAGGGCCGAGACCATACTGCGGAGTTTGCTGCCGGGCGGGAGTTGCTGAACCAGCCGCTGGCCTTCGCTAACACACTGCTGCTTTTGACCGGTGGCTGGTGCATGGCAAACGGCCTCGGGTCTCTGAGGTGTGGGAAACCAAACCAATCTCTCCGCTGGGTGACAGCCGCCATCATGACGGGCCTCGTTTTCACGCTACTCAAGGGCATCGAGTATGTTGACAAAGTCCAGCATGGCATCGGCTTCGGCAGGGATGTGTTCTTCACGTTTTACTATGCTCTGACGGGTTTCCATCTGGTTCATGTTCTCGCGGCCGTGGTGCTGCTTGCCTTCATGGCGCGTGGCATCCGTCACGGGCACTATCACCGCGAGGAGCATTTGGATGTCGAGAGCAGCGGCATCTTCTGGCACATGTGCGATCTCATCTGGCTGCTGGTTTACCCCGTCATTTACCTGCTATGACACGCGCCAACACCTTCATCTGGGCCGCGCTCATGCTGCTGACCGGGCTTAGTTTTGCCCTTGGCGAAAGAGTCACAGCCAGTCGTTTCATCCTGCTGGTGGCAGGGGTGAAGTTTGCACTTGTCGCATGGCAGTTCATGGACTTGCGACACGCTGCCATTCGCTGGAGCGCTGGCCTTGCGGGTCTTCTGGCCCTCATCCTTGGCCTGGCCGTGTTTCTGGCCTGATCTCACACCGCCAGCTTCAGCCGTGCCATCAACTTTTTGACGGTAAGGAGATCGTGGATTGCTTCACAAATCATCCCGGCATACCAACAAATCGCTTCGGGGTTGCCTAGCATTGTGGAACGCGGTGGCACGTCGTCGTAGCGGAAGAAGTCGCGCCCACCTTCTTCGCTAGCGATGCGGTCACCCTCTCCCGGTCGGCGACCTGATGGCGGGCAGCCTGCGTCTTCCCATGCTTCGAGCGTGGAGTTGCGCAACACGCGATGCGCGGCGTAGGGCCAAGTGTCAATTCCCCGGTAATACGGAGCCGAAGAGTTACTTCACTTCGCCATTTCAGAGGCCTTCTTTGCTTCGTAGGCTTTATTAGCCTCTTCGTTACTTTTGTGGGCCTCTCTGTGAACCTTCGTCGAGGGGCCATTGCCTTCGAGCGCAGCATCGTCTTTGTAAACGCCGGGTTTCATGTGGAATTGGAGTGGGATAGCCGTCGTCGTATTTGTCATGTCACCCGGATCTTGAGCCGAAAATGATGCGGCGTTACAAGTGCTCCGCCTTTTTCCCACTTAATGAGAGGAAGGACCATCTGATGCTACTGCCGGAATCCTTTCTCCGTGCCGCCTCTTTTGCCGTCATCCTTGAGCGTGCCGGGTTTCCAGTCGCGGGCGATGCCGAGATCGGCGGTGACTTGTTCGATGAGGGCGGTGATGTCCACATGGCCGAGGCGATTGTAGAGCGCGGGGACGTAGTGAGCATCGCGGATGAAGGCATATCGTTTCCAATGAGTCAGCGCATCGTCGAGGTGGCGGAGAGCTGCGTCTTGCTCGAACTTATCGCCGTTCGCGTCAAATAAGGCCAACGCGCATGCTCCGCGAATCTTCGCGGCGTAGTAGCGACCCAGCCATGCGAGGGCTTCGCAGTCGTTCACGGTCTTTTGGAGTTCGGTGTCTTGTTTGGCGGATTCTCGGAGGGCTGCGAGCGCGGCGAAAGTCTCGGCAGCGGCTCCTTCGAGTGCCGTGGCAATGTCGAGTGGAGTGGTCTGCTCCATCGGCTGGCGTTTGGTGAGGCGGGTGCGCCAGTTGAGGATGTTGAGCACGTCTGCGCCGGGCATTGACTTGCCTTCCATGAAATGCCGCACGGTGTAGAAGCCCTGGCCTTTGCTCTTGCGATGGCTCCAGCAGGCTTCGGGGAACCATTTGAGGTCGATGTCGCCCCAGAAGAAGCGGGTGATGAGCGGCATGACCTGTGAGGCGCTTTGCAAAGCGGTGAAGAGATGCGTTGACGAGACCTGTGGATGACGGGCGGCGAGGATGCGCTCGAAGTGCGAGTCGGGCAGCGAGGGATCGTAGGCGAGGCGGCCCCAGAGCATAAAGGAATACCATTGCTTCTCCATAACAAGCGGACGCTTGCCGGGAGCGGGGTTGCGATCGAGGAACTCGCGGCCCCAGCAGTAGCCGTCCGGTCCCATGTAGAAGCCGGCGATCTTGTCAGCAGGCGGAATGTTGGTGATGTATTCACGGGCGTAGGCGGGATCGCCGAAACGGAAGGTGTAGATGTCGTCGTTGCGAACGGTGAGCCAGGTTTTGCGACCTGGCGCGAGGCCTTCCAGCAAAGGTTCGATGAAGATCGGCTTGGTGATGGAATACATGTGCGCCACGCTGTATTTGAAGCTGAAGTCAAAGGTGCCGGGGTAGTCTTTGAAGGCATCGAGGATGTCGCTCTGTGCGGTCCAGTGGAAGCGGTGGATCATGTTGAAGTCACGCTTCGGCTCGTTCTTCAACGCATCTCGCACGCCTTCGCCGTAGGTGTCCCACAGCCAGCGTTCCTTCACCTTGGAATCCATGTCGTGCGGCATCCCTTCGCCCGCTGTGATCCCCATGCCAGCGAGCAGCGGGTAGGTCTTCACCATCTCCCGGACGCTGGCGCGGAAGTAAGCCTTCGTGATGTCATTGCCAAGGTCGTCGGTGATGCCGTGCTTGCCCTCGGCTCCGTAGGTGAAGACGTTCCAAGTGAAGACATAGATCGTTATGCCGCGATCTGCGGCCTGCTGCATGACCCAGCGCCAGAACTCGATCTTTTCATCCATGGTGATCTTTTTGACGACCTCGTGATTGGCGAGCATTTCATCACGGACAAAGCCTTTGCCGGAGAAGCTGAAGCTGTCGTCGAGCTTGGCCTTGGTGCGCCAGACATCATCGAGCGCGACTTCGGGGAACTCGGGGACTTTCACCATGGAGGGGAATGGATGCAGGCTCCAAAGCGAGAGCACGTTGTAGCGATGACGCGCCATGGCATCGAGGTAGTCGATCCAGAACTCGCGTTCCCACACCTCCGGGATGTTCGCCTGTGCGGCGTCGGAGCTGTCGGTGTAGCTCGGGGTGCGCAGATCGAGCGGGATGTTGAACTTGATGCCGCGCTTCTCGATGTGCGGTTTGTTTTCGGAGTCCTTCAGCGTGTTCAGCGTGTCGGTGCGGATCGCCTCCGCGATGTCCAGCCCGCCATACATCGCACCGGCAGCATCGCCGCCGATGACGCGCACCTTCGCGCCTTCCCGTTCGATTCGATAACTCTGCGCCGCGTCTGGCGTGACACTGAGGGTCACATCCGGCACGGGTTGTTTGGCATCCTTCGCAGCGCGCTCAATTTCTGTCGCTGCAAACTTCAAGGGAGCCGAATCGGCGGGCTGGCGATTTACCGCTGCGTGCGCCGGGAGGGCGAGTGCCAGAATAATTAGTGAGAGAATCGTGGGTGGATGAATCATGAGGAATTGTGGGAAAATTAGTCTGTTTTGCGGAGACGTGTATCAGTGAGATCGAAAGTGCCTTTGGCATCGCGTGGCAGGCGGAAGCGCAGGGATGTCTCATCCTTGAATGTGGTTTTGATCTTGAACTCGATGCTGTGCTCCTGCCACTCCTGGGTGAGCGGTATCTCCGCTTCCTTGGAGACTTTGCGCCAGTCGTCGGCCAGCTCGAACTCGACGGCTTGGCCGAGCGTTCCCCGCGCGCGAAAGGTGAAACGGTAGCGGCCACGGTCGAGCTTGATGCCATTTCCAAAGCTGTAGTTGAGGCTTGAGCTTTTGCCAAAGTCACCGGTGACGCGCATGACTCGGCCACGCTCGTTGAGGATTTGCTTTTCGAGGCCGTGGCCGTGGCCGTCGGCCTCCAGTGTCCAGTAGCGCCAGGGGTTGATGAGTTCCGTGCTCGGATCAGGAGTCCACGGCGTCACGGCTTTCACGGGCGGCAGCGGCGGCGTTTTCACGGATCGCAGCTTCTCGGGCACGATGTAATGCAGGCTGTCGTCGAAGGCGGGACTGTCGAAAGTGGGGTCTTTCAAATCCACCGGCGACTTTCCAATGCCGATGTTGCTGAGTGGATGCCAGCCGCCACGGAGGTAGTTCGTTGTAGCGAAACGTGCGCTTGGCACCATGCCGCCCTGACGATCTAAAATAGCGAGGGCGACGATGTATTGGCCCGGTGCTATGCTTTTCGGCAGCGTAGCTTTGCCTTCGTTGGCATTCGTCTTCGCAGCACGACGATACGCAAAGGCGGCGCTGTCCCAATCCTCTCCGGGCATCCATTGTCGAATATCCACGCCACTGAGTGGAGCTGACCAGACGAGCGCTTTGCTCACGGGTTCCAGCAAACCGACCGCAACAGGCCAATCGAGATAAAAGGGGGCGCTGCCGGTGTTTCGCACGCTGAGCTTCACCGTGAGATTTTTGCCCGGCTGCACGCTGAGCGGGTAGCTGGCGGCTTCGAGCACGAAGCGATAGCCGAAGGCCCTTTGGACTTCTCCAGCACCTGCGAGCACGTCTTTGTCGGATGCGTCGTAGTTGTCGATCCAGCCGAGGTAGCTCGCGTGGTAGCGGTGGATCTTGTCGATCATGTAGCGGCGATAGGCAGGCTGCTCCATCGTCTCGTCGGGTGTGCGGCCAAAGGTCTCTTTGGGCTTGGCGTTGTCGCGCTGCTGCTGCCAGTTGTATTCCACCTCGCCCTCGATGGGGGCGCGCTTCCAGATTTGGGGATACACATGCGTGGCCTGCCAGGGGAACTGGTCTTTTGAGCCTTGAGGCGGTTCGCGGTCGATGTAGGCAAAGGTGTCGTAGTAGATGCCGAACCCGGCCTGCATGAACTCCGGGTCTGTATGCCGCACGAGCACGGGCTTGTGCTTGAACGCCTTTTGAAATGCCTCGACCAGCAAGCGTCGCTGCTGGGCCATCGGTGCCGGATGATGGTGCTCGCCGAAGTGACCGATGAGGCCCATCTGCACAGCAAAGATGCGCGGGTCATTGTCCCAGGCTTCGCCGAGTTTTGCCACGAGCCGCCGCAGCCTGTCTTGGAAAGCAGGGCTGTCGTAGTCGAAGGTGTGCAAGTCTGCGGGCCAATGCTGCTTCGGGTCTTTCTCCGATCCGATCTCACCATTCCAGTCCAGATACACACGCGGCACGAGTTTGACGTTCAGGTCCTCGAAGCGCTTACCCTTGGTGGAAGTGATCTTGTTCGTGTGCGCGATGATGCGCTCCACGCTGTCGCCCTCGCCGACCTCGATGTCGCTCCACTTGATGTATTGACGCTCCAGCAACCCGTAGCCGTCCTTCTTGGCTTCCCGGAAGCCTTTGAGCGGATTGTTGATCGCACCCTCAAACACCGGTGGCACGACCGTTACCCAACCATCGCGAACTGAAGTGCCGTTTGATCCCGAAAGGGGGGCGTCAACCGCGAGGATGCGCTCCATCGGAAAGAGCGAGCAAAGTAGTAGAGCGAGACAGAAGATGGGTTTCATGGATGGCTGAGGTGCGGTCTTCGTCACAATCACTTCTTGTGCTGTTTGAGTGTCGCCATGGCTTCTGCCAATCCTTTGCCGATACCGCCGAAGATCTTCGTGGAGCCAAGGTAGAGGAACTTGGCGTTGAAAACGCCTTCTTTGGATATGATGCATTCGTGCTTGGTCAAAATCTCGTTACGCATTTTGTCTGTTAGGGATCCTTTTGCCGCAGGTTTCAGCTTTTGCTCATCGGCAAGTTTCTTGGCCCTTTTCTTTGGCATCAATCCCCCATCTCCCAGTTCCTTTTCTGCCAAGGTCAGCACAGGTATAAGAAGACGCCCATCCCAAGTGCGACGCCTACCGACACGACTGAAGAGATGAGGATTTGACGTTTCACCTGAGGCGTCGCCTTCCGCAGCAGGCTCACCGTCACAAAGATCGAATACAAGGCAATGCCGATGTAGGCAGGCAAAGCGAAGGAGTTGTTGGGAAAAAGGCACGCAATAAGGATGATGGCGCCGCCGGGAAGGATGGCCAGCGGGGGAAGGATAGAGCGCATGGGGATGGGAAGCTTGATTGGACGATTCGTGAATGGCGGGACACGCTTGGTGGCCCTAGAACTTTAGCTCTAGCTTTAGGGTACCTCTGGAAACCGCTATTTGTCAAAATTTGCGCGTTGTAAATGAAGACGTTACGAGGCGGGGAAACTTAAAAGCTAAGTATCCAGAGGTGCCCTTTAAACTATGAGTTTGGCATCTCATTCAAAAGATAACCTCATGCCCCTCCCTCGATTTTCCATCCGATTGTCACGATTGGTTCCCGACCCCGTTTTCCGGAGCGCGCTCACGGATCATACCGTCTTCGACATCCACGATCCGGTCGAAGACATCGAGCGTGCGGTGGTCGTGGGTGACGACGAGGACGCCTGCGTTGCGCTCGTGGGCGACTTTGGCGAAGAGTTCCATGACCTGCCGACCGCGCTGGCTGTCGAGAGCGGCGGTTGGTTCGTCGGCGAGGATGAGGCTGGGATTGTTCGCGAGCGCACGGGCAACGGCGACGCGTTGCTGCTCGCCTCCGGAGAGGGCGACGGGGAGGTTGTTGGCACGCTCGGCGACGCCGAGGTAGTCGAGCAACTCCATGGCGCGTTGGCGCGCGGCCTTGGGCGCGGTGTCGTTGACTTCGAGGGCGATCTGCACGTTTTCCAAGGCGGTGAGGAAGGGGATCAAATTTGCTTTTTGAAACACGAACCCGAGGTGCTGGCGGCGGAAGGCACGCAGATCGACGAGCGCTTTGGAGCCATCGAGCACGGGCGTGCCGTTGATGGCGATCTGGCCGGAGGTCGGCGGATTGATCAGGGCCATGGCGGTGAGGATGGTCGATTTGCCGCTGCCGCTGGGGCCGAGCATGCCGACGATCTCGCCGCGTGCGATGCTCAGCGTGGCATCGCGGATGGCGATGACTTCGGTGTGACCGCTGCCATACACTTTGCGCAGGTTTTGGACTTCGACGGCGGGCGTGCTCATGCGGAGAGGACGGTGTTGGGTTCCACGCGCAGGGCTTTCCAGATGCCGAGCATGCTGGCGAGCGTGGAGATGATGAGGACGATGAAGCCGAGCGAAATCAGGTCCGCCGTCTCGATGACAACAAGCCGTGGAAAGCGCGGAAAGGCGAACTGGCCGATCCACCATGCGAGCGCGTAACCAAATGCACCCATGAGCAGCGATTGCTGAAGGATGAGTCCGCCGATGACGCGATTGCGCGCGCCGATGAGCTTCAGCAGCGCGATGTCGCGGATCTTGTCGAGCGTGAGTGTGTAGATGATGAGCGCGATGATGATGGTGGAGATGATGATGAGCAGCACGCGGAAGAGGCCGAGCTGCCGCTTCGCCTTGTCCACCATGCCGGAGAGCAGCAGGTCTTTTTGCTCCTGCGTGGAATACACCGTGATGTCCGGCCAGTTGCCCAGCGTGGCGCGCACAGCGGCGGCATCCGCACCCGGATGCAAGGTGACGAGCACGGCGCTGACCTGCGGCTTCGACAGTGCGGGAATGCTGCTCGAAGGACCAGCGGCGCGGTCGAGCAGCAGCGGTTGCAGGCGGCCGATCTCGATGTTTTCCAATCGCGAACGCCGCGCCGCGCGCTCCAGTCGCACGGCCTCGCCGGGCACATCAAATTGAATCGCCAGCGCATCGCTCACGGTGAAAAACGCCAGCCCATCACCGCTGGAGCCGACCATGCCCTGCGTGTGGCCAACGACTTCATACGAGTCTTTGCCCAGCGTGATTTTTTCGCCCAGCGGCAGCTGTAGCGTCACATCGGCGATCATTTCATAGTGCGCCTGCCGCAGCGCACGCCCCGCCACGAGCGGAATCCATCCGCCACGGTCATCCGGCCACGAAAGCCCCTGCACCACCATGCGCAGCGGCCTGCCGCGATGCACACGCTGGATGGTATGCGACACGAAACGCCGCGCACTCGCCACGCCAGGCACCGCGCGCACGCGATCCTCCAGGCTGGCTGAAATCCGCGAGATTTCCGCAAACGGCCCGCGCGTGCTGCCCTGCACGACCCACAGATCCGCGCCCACGCGATCCACCAGCAGCGTGGCCTCATGAATGAGCCCGCGATAGATGCCGCCCATGCCCATCACGATCATGAGCAGCAGCCCGATGCCCACCGTGGTGAACACAAATCGGCCCGCGTTGTGCCGGATGTCGCGGACGGCGAGGTTCATGGCCGCACTTGCTCCGTTTGGATGTAAACCTCCGCCCGCTGGCCGATGGTCCAGTTTTTTGGCAGCTCGTTCACACGCACATCGACGAGGAACTCGCGTGTCTCGCGGTCCGTCTCGCGTCCGATGCGCGACACCACGCCGGGATAGTTCTTGTCGCTCTCGGAGCGGAAAACAATACGAGCCATTTGTCCCGCCGCGACTTTGGAGATCGCCGTTTCATCCACCCACGCGCTCACCCAGATCTCATCCAGCGAGATGATTTCCATCAGCGCTCCGCCCGGCACCAGCATGTCGCCCGGATCGCGATCACGCCGGATGATGAGCCCGTCGTAAGGCGCGTGAATCTGCGTGAAAGCCATCTGCTCCTTGCGATACAGCAGCGTCTTCTCCGCCACCAGCACCTGGCCTTGCGCTTCCGCGATGGCCGCATGGGACCGCTTCAAATCCGCCTCCGCCACATGCAGCGCCTCGACCGCTTTGTCCGTGTCCGTCTGCGACACCGCGTTGGAGGCCAGCAGGCCGATCAAACGCTTGTGATCCAGCCGCGCCTGCGCCAGCACCGCTTCCGAGCGAGCCAGATCCGCGCTCACACGCTCCGCCGTTTGCCGCGCCGCCGCCAGCGTCGCCTCCGCGATGGCCACCTGCTGCTTGATCTCCGCATCATCCAGCCGCGCGAGCAGTTGCCCCGCCTTCACCTTGTCGCCTTGGTCCACCAGCACCTCCGCCAGCCGTTCCTGAATGCGTGCGCTCACCGTCGTCTTCACCCGCGCCTCCAGCGTGCCCGTGCCCATGACTTCGTCAGCGTTGGTGCTTTGAGTCACATTCGGCACGATCACCTCGGCAGGTTTAACTTTGAGTTTATAAACCACGAAGACCGTGATTCCGGCCACGATGAGCCATGGCAAGATGCGGCGGAGTAGAGAGGTGAGTTTCATCAAGCCTCAACGATGCCCCTCATTCCCACGCTGTCGAGCAGATAACCACAGCCTGTCTTGCGCAGAATGCAGCAAGAGCCGCATGGGATGACCATCTGGTTCGGGTTTTGCTGTCATCGGTGCCCATCGCCGCCCACACATCGAACCGCAGTCTCGCCTTCCGTTTGTTCCCATTCTGCCCCTCTCATGCAGAAAAAACCAAAGCCATTTTCCGGCAGAAAGATGGAGGCAGCATCGAGATCCCAGAGGTCGGATTAAGGTATTTCCGGTGAGTCAGTCATGGCGTTTTATGGTATTGGGGTTTCGGGGCTCTAAAAATCCAGCACCGGCAGCCCATCCACGATCTTCATCGTCTCTAGGCTCACGGTGATCACACGAAGGAACAGCTCCATGGGATACTTGGGGTTGTTCATCGTTTCGGTGGCCCAGAGCTTGGACTACGGAAGGCCCAGAAGGCACGGGTGATGGCCGGAACCTAATTTTGATCTCCGCATGGGACTCCTGCCGGCTTTTTGCGCTCTCGCCCGAAGCGTGACCGATAGGATCAATCACCCACACGTCAGAAACGGTGCCGTGTTCAAAGGGCAGCGGCTGGCAGGGGATTTGCTTGCGGTCCCCGTGGGAGTGAAGCACCCTCAAAGGTGTCTGATTTCACCGCAGTCGAATTGTTCACATCCACACCATGCACTACCTCCTCATCGCTTTAAAACTCATCGTGGCACTTGGCATTTTGAACGTCTGGCTCCTGCGCTCCGGCAAGGCCACCGCGTATCGCGGCAAGAACGCGAAAACCCTGCGCGAAGAGTTTGCCGTTTATGGCCTTCCGTTCCCGGTCTTCTGCCTCATCGGCATTCTCAAAGTCGGGTTCGCCTTGGCGCTTCTGGCCTCGTTTTGGATTCCCAGTCTGGCGCAACCCTCGGCGGTTGGCATGGGAGTGCTGATGCTGGGAGCTTTCTTCATGCACCTCAAAGTGAAAGATTCGAGCAGCAAGGCGCTGCCCTCTCTTGCGGTGCTGGCGATGTGCGCCGCCATTGCGCTGCTGTAAGCGGCGAGCAGATCAGAAGCCGGCAAGGCAGAGATAGGTGTTGATCGCTAAATAAAACAGCGCCGGGATCGTTTGCAGCATGGTGTCCTTAATATGGATGCGAACGATGACTGCGACCAGCATCACCAGCGCCAGTCCGCCCGCTGCCGCCTGCCCGATCCAGGGCTGACTCATTCCCGCCAGCAGGCCAACCCCAGCGAACCACTGCAAGGCACCCACACCTATGCGCTGCGAGGCGAGACGGTAGCGAAGAAACTCCTGTTTCATGCGACTCGAAAAAAAGCACGCCGATCCATAACCGAGAAAGGAGAATGCGGAGAAGAGGATCAGGGCGGTTTTCAAGGCGAAGACTTTTAGGTGGTGGGATGCTGTTCATAACATCTTATTTGGCCATACGTCTGCCATGAATCAATCGTGGCAATACGTTCGCTCTTGGCTCCGAAACACAGAGGTGGAATTCCAGACGTGCCACTCACCACTCCCTCTTTTCTGGAAAATCGCATTCAAGGGGCACGCGACGACTGAATGACGCGCACGCCGCGCTGCTGGGTGAAGTATGGCCATCCCGCGTGTAAGAAGACTGAGCCGCCTCATCTCTGGTTTGTTCGTGCTTCTGGTCTTATCTCACACCGCCAGTTTCAGCCGGGCGAAGGCTCCACACATGCTGGTGACAAGGGCGCGTGGATTGGGGACGATGTCGTAGTGCTGGCGGCTGAACATGCGCGGGAACTGCTCGCAGGCGCGTTTCTCGATGGCGAAGGCGTGTGTCATGATGCCATGACGCTTGCCGTTTTCGATGGCCTTGCGCACGTCACGGATACCGTATTCGCCCTCATACCGGTCGTAGTCGCAAGGGCGGCCATCGGTGATGAGGAAGATGACACGCTTCTCCGCTGGCTGACGAATGAGCAGCTCCTGAGCATGACGTAGCGCAGGGCCGATGCGGGTGTAGCCCTGGGCTTCGAGACTGCCAAGCCGGGCGCGTGTGCCATGCCATGACTCGTCGAAATCTTTGATGAGATGGAAATCACACTGGCGGCGCGTGTTCGAGCTAAAGCCAGCCACGGCAAAGGTTTCGATGAATTCGTCCATGACCTCGCCAACGCAAAAGAGCGTCTCGCGGATGGTGTCGAGCACGCGGACGTCGTCGAGCCATGCATCGGTGGAGTAGCTCTGATCCATCAGGATGAGAGCGGCGACATCGTGCAGCTTTCGCTGGCGCTGGATGTAGAGGCGATCATCGGGGCTGGTGACCAGAACGGCGGGCGGTGAACGCGCAGCGGCGGCTACGTCGATGTCAGGTTTCTGGCCCGTCTGGCTGGCGTTTCGCACGCTGCGTCTGCGTGGCGAGCGCGGCGAGTTTTTTCCGCAGATCGAGAATGACCGAGCGATGCTTGGTGGCCGTGCGTTGAGCCCAGGAAGGATCACTGTCGCGCAGTGATTGCTGGCGGATGAAGCACCAGTCGGGCTTGTGCTGTTGCTTTTTATAATCCCACTCGGGATATGGAATGCCAGCAGCGGGAGCATCATCACCGACTTCAAAGGCTAGGCCATCCATGACGATGTCACTGCGGTAGATGGAGCGTGGCCGCTCACGGGTGCGCACGACGTGCTTCATGTCCACCGAGCGCAAGGCCTCGGCGTGTTCGTCGAGTTCGTCGTCATCGTCGTTTTTTCGGTTCAGGCCGCTGGATTCTTCGAGCGTCTCCGCCTTCTCAAAGGTGTGGATGGGCATTTCAGACTCGATGGGCTGATCATCCTCGCCCTGGAGCACGGTGATGTTTGTTTGGCCCTTGCCTTCGATCTCGGTGACGCCTTCAGGCTGCTGCAGAGTATCGGTGGGTTCGGCCAAAGGCTTCGTTTCGGCTGCGCAGGGCTGTTTGGAGAAATCCGGGCTACCGATGACCTGCCAGAAGTTCTTTTCACCCAAGGCGGCCTGCGCCGCGATCACCCGCGTTTCGAGTGACGGAAATGTGGCGATCAAAGAATGCAGATCCGTTGCCTGATCACGAATGGCGAGTGCTCCGAGCAGTGTCTTGAGCTGGAAGATGGATTCATTGGCATCGCGAGAGTTGGCGAGCGAAAACTCCGGTGGCAGGAAAATGCGTTCGTGGTCACAAAGCACGGCGTTGGGTGTTTCGAGCACCATCACGGGCTTTCCGGCGATCATGTTGGCCAGCAGAAAGAGCTGCTGCCTTCGTGGCTTCAACTCGACTCTCACAGCGGCGGCTTCACGCTCACGCGGTTTTTCGACGAGGCGTTTATAAAGCGCCTTGAGGCCGAGAAAGACGTTTTCCTCCCATTCAAACATGGAGAGAGATCAGAGGGTGAGTTCGATGACCTGGCGAATCGCAGCGAGCGCATCGGGATCATCGGTGAGCGGCTCGGCGATGGCGACGGTGGCGGCGTAGCGCGGCGGAAGGCCAGCTTGGATGAGCTTGGCGGCGTCGATGAGCAGACGGGTGGAAACGCTTTCCAGCAGTGAGAGTTCGGTCAGTGCACGGACCTTCTTGGCGATGCTAACGAGCGCACGGGCCTGTTTGTCTTCGATGCCTGTTTCGCCGGTGATGATGCGCGCTTCGAGATCTTCAGATGGATAACCAAATCCGAGTCCGATGAAGCGCTGACGGGTGGAGGGCTTCAACTCTCTCATGCTGCGCTGGTAGCCAGGATTGTAGCTCACGACGAGCATGAACTCCGGCGGTGCGTGCAGTGTCTCGCCTGTGCGATCCAGGAACAACTCACGGCGATGATCGGTGAGTGAATGAATGACGACGATGGCATCCGCACGAGCCTCAGCGACTTCATCGAGATACAAGATAGCCCCTTCACGCACAGCGCGTGTCACCGGTCCGTCGGTCCACCGAGTCTCGCCTCCGATGAGCAGGTGACGTCCGAGAAGATCGGTGGCGGTGGTATCCTCGTTGCAGGCCACGGTGATGAGCTTGCGGCCCAGTTTGGCCGCCATGTATTCGACGAATCGTGTCTTGCCGCAGCCGGTGGGGCCTTTGAGCATGAGCGGCAGTCTGGCCGCCCATGCTTTGGCAAAGAGTTCAGACTCGCGCCCGGTTTCGAGATAAAAAACAGAATCAGCACTCACAGCACAGGGGGCAGATCTTCAACTGCACGCACGTCGGACTGCGCGGCTTCATCCGTGGGCAGGCCGAAACGCCAGAAGTTGTAAACGTAGAAGCAGATGCCGAGTAGGAAGAGACTGGCGGCGAGAATGAGGCCGACGAAGTGGATCTCGATTTCTTTTTGCACGGCGAGGAAATCGAGCCCCATGCGGCGCTCCAGATTCACCTGCGTGATGCCAGCGACAGCAAAGGCGCCGGTCATCGCCACCATGCCAATGTTGCTCAGCCAGAAGGCATAACCGGAAGCGGCGTTGTCCCACAGCTTGCGGCCTGTGAGGATGGGTAGAACATAGGCGATCATCGCGAGATTGATCATGGCATACGCGCCCCAGAAGGCCATGTGGCCGTGCATAGCGGTGACGAGTGTGCCGTGCGTGTACATGTTCACCTGAGGCAATGTGTGCGCGAAGCCCAGGAAGCCTGCGCCAACGAATGACATGATGGCGCTGCCGAGTGTCCAGTTGAGCGCGGCTTTGTTGGGATGTCGGCGTCCGCCTTTCTTCGCCATGGCGAGCGCGTAGATGGCCATGCCGAGGAATGCCAGCGGCTCCAGTGCGGAGAATATGCCACCAATCATGAGCCAGTATTTTGGCGCACCGATGTAGTAGTAGTGATGGCCTGTGCCGAGGATGCCGGAGAGGAAGGTGAGGCCGACGATGATGTAGAGCCATTTTTCCACCACTTCGCGATCTACGCCCGTGAGCTTGATGAGCAGGTAGCAAAGCAGCGCGCCCATGATGAGTTCCCACACGCCCTCGACCCAAAGATGCACGACCCACCAGCGGTAAAAGGAGTCCAAAGTCTGGTTATCGAAATCAATCATACCTGGCAAGTAGAGCAGCGCTGCAGCCAGCAGACCAAAGTAGAGCACGATGGCGGTGGTGGTGAAGCGCTTCCCTTTCCAGATCGTGAGCCCGATGTTCGCGAGGAAGGTGAGCACGTTTACCACGACGAGGTAATCGAGCGGTCGCGGGATCTCCAGGAACTTGCGGCCCTCCCAGTAATTGAAGTGGTAGCCCACCACAGCGATGACGCCGACGACGAGGAAGGAGATCAATTGGAGCCAGGCGATCTTTGGCCACACCAGTTCGCGGTCTGCTTCTTCCGGGATGATGAAATAGGCGCTGCCCATGAAGCCGAGCAGGAGCCAGACAACCAACAAATTGGTATGCACGGCGCGGGCGGTGTTGAACGGAATCCACTCATGGAGGCCGTCCATGCCGATGCGGGCAAAGCCCATGATGAAGCCATAGACGATCTGCAAGAGGAGCAGCACCATGGCAGAGGCGAAGAACCAGTAAGCGATCTTTTGGGATTGGAATTTCATGATTAGAGAACGGGTAGTAGGTTATTTCGGCTGGACCGCAGGTGCTGGAGCAGGCGTGGGCACGGGTGCCGGTGCAGTCGGAGTTGCCGAAGCGGGATTCAGGCTCATGAGGTAGTCGGCGATTTCATTGAGCTGCGCCTCATTGACGGCCACACCGTAGAGGCTGGGCATTTTCGTGCCAGGTTTGATCTTCTGCGGATCTTTGACCCAGGTGATGAGTTTCTCGCGGTCGTAGCGGCGGAAGACATCATCAAGCGGTGGCGCACCAATGAGCGCACCGGCGGCACCACCCTGTCCCTGGATCTGATGGCAGCCAATGCATGAAGCAGTGGTGAAGATGGCTGGAACCGGCTTTTTCAGCGGCGCTGGTCCTGACGAGGCTATCGTAGGAGTTGGCGTGCCCATGGCCTGCAACGCATCACGCAGCGGCGGATCGGCAGGGAAGCCATTCAGATCCACGTTTCCGCACCATTCGAGAAAGGCGATCACTTGATCAATTTGCTCATCATTGAAGTCATACTTCACCATTTTGCGCTGCCCAGGGAACATGGCCGCAGGATTCTTGATGAAGATCTTGATCCAGTCCTTGCCGCGTCGCTCAACCACTTTCGTCAACTCTGGCGCGTAGTAGGCACCTTCGCCAAAAAGCGTGTGGCAGCCCATGCAATTGTTCTGTTCCCAAATGTGCTTCCCGGCGATCACAGCGGGCGTCAGATTTTTTTCATTTGTCTGGTCAGGCACCTTCAGATGGGTGTCGATGGATAGCACCAGGAAGATGCCGAAAAAGACGGCAGTGCCTCCGAGGAAGAAGACTTTGGCTTGGAGTTTGGTTAACACGGCGGCTCTACGGGTTCGGGTTGGAATTACAGAAACCAAGTTCTGTAATTCAAAGATTGCCTGTCTCCACGCGAAGCCTCAAGATCGAAGGCCGTGTGCATTATGGCATCCAATGCGCCTATTTTGTTTTCAGCCCACAGGCAGCCGGATTTGTGGCATGGGGTTTGCGAGGTATGGATTACCTCAACCATGCTAAAGATCGGAAAACTCGCCCAACAAGGCATCGCAGCCGCCAGTTACCTTGCGCAGAAATACGACGAGGAGGGAACTCGCGTCAGCGCTATGGAAATCGCGGATGCACGCGAGCTCCCACGGCCTGTCGTGGCGAAGATCCTGGCAGCTCTGTCACTGCACGGCATCACGACCGGAACCACAGGACCGCACGGTGGTTATCGGCTGGCTCGTCCGCCGCGACACATCACGCTACATGACATCGTGGCGGTATTCGAGCGCATGGACATCCGTCCGATGTGCCCGTTTGGTCCAAATTGGTGCGGCCACGGGCCGCCATGTCCGATGCACGACGCCATTTCCGTGGCCGCAGATGACGTGACGCGCTTCCTTCAAAAACAGCACCTTGGGCCGTTCTGCGGCCTCAAATCCGAGCCTGCCTGGAAGACTGGCCGTCGTGGCAAAAGTGCGAAGACGTCCTGAGCTGCCACGAGCCGAGATCAGGCTTTCAGGATGGCTTCAAACTCCTTGTCGGTGAAAGCCTGCAACGTCTCGGTGCGCACGTTCCCGAGCGCGGCCAGAGAGGCCAGCAGGTGGAGAATCTTGGCCTCACTTTCGGCACTGAGTATCAATGCGCCATCCTAGTGGCCGATAGTCCAGAACTGGCCTTCAACTTTCACGCCTGACTTTGCGGCGAGATCGTCAAAAGCATGAGCCCGGGAGGTGGACTTCTTGATATGGCTGGAGCCTTTTTCGGTGAATTTGAGAAGAGTGATGCAGCGGCACAGGGCAGAGATGGGTTGAGTTTCGCCCACTAAAACGTGCCAGCACTTTCACCGCACCCGCAAGGCTTGCGTAAGGCTGCGCCCGTGTTGAGATACATGTTGAGCTTCGTATCGTCGCAGCCCTCCTAAAAGCTGTCGAAAAACGCCCCGATGTCTCCAGTCTCCGGCTGGGCATTGTAGTCGATGGCGGCACGGGGATGCTGATTGAAGAGGCCGGTGAGCAAGTAGGGCAGGTCGAAACCCCAACCGAGTTCGTGACGCAGTGGCTCAATCGTTTCAGCAACACATTGGAGCACGGGGCGCAGTTGATACTGCGGATCACGCAGCAGGCCGAGGAGCAGCTCCATGTGGCAGTTGCCCGCACCACGGCCGAGACCGGCCATGGTAGCATCGAGGTAGTTCGCGCCGAGCACGATGGCCTCGATGGTGTTGGCGTAGGCGAGCTGGAGGTTGTTGTGCGCGTGGATGCCGACCTCTTTGCCGCATGCTTTGGCGTGCTGGAGATATTTCTGCACGAGACGACGTGTTTGCAGCGGATAAAGAGCGCCAAAGCTGTCCACGACGTAGATCGCCTGCGCCTCGGAGGGTGCGAGGAGTTCCAGTGCGGCTTCCAGTTCGCAGTCGCCATGGACGTAGCAGGCGACGCGGACGAGATCGATGACGCTTTCCTGCTTTGCTGGAATGTCCTCGCGGTAATCGCACTTGCCGGCATCGGCCATGATGGAAAGTTTCAGCGCGGTTGCGTTTTCGCCGACGATCCGGCGGATGTCTTCCTCCTGGCAGTATTTCCAGCAGCCGTGCTCGCCTAGCTTGATGTTCTTCCGCGAGGCGCGGTAGCCGATCTCCATATAGTCAATACCACCCGCGACGCAGGCGTCATAGACAGCCTTCACGATACGGTCCTCGAAGTGGTGGTTGTTCATCAATCCGCCGTCGCGGATCGTGCAGTCGAGCACACGAATTTCTGAGCGGTGGGAAAGCCAGTCGGTGGACATGAGGTGGCAGTTTAAAACTAAGGCGTGATTTTGACAGGCGGTGGCGGCGGTGTGCGCACATAGACGAGCAAAGCATCAACTGGCACCAAGTGGCGGTAGATAAATGCCTGCATCATGTCCTCGGCTGGAACGGCCTCGGCGGTGATCGTTTTGCTGCCATCCTCAGCGATACCTTCCAGCATGAGGGTGACAGGCTTTTCGGTTTCACCAGCGGAGGGCACGGTAATGGCGATGTCGGCCACGTCCTTGTCGGCAGGCACGACGGCATTTTTGACCGCTGCGCAGCGCATGCACGGTGAGCTTCGCGCTGCCGCCCGGTCTCGTATTGAGTGAGGATGGCGTGACACGCAGCGAGAATGACGGCTCCGCCACATGCACTTTGAGCTGGTAGGCGTTGGTGATGCCGCTCTGACTCTGCGTGTCGGTCACGCGCACAAAGGCCTGGCCGTCAGCCGGGAGCTTCACACTGATGCGTGAGTCGGCATGGTGCGTGGTGAGCCCAGAGGCGAGGTCTTCATGGTCGTCGTTGAAGGCGATCTGGTTGCCGTCGTTGTCAAAGACCGTGAGGCTGGCATCCACGGGCGAACCGAGACGGCGAGCGAAGATCTCGAAGATCATTTCGTGATTCCCCCGGCCTTTGACGTGGTAGAAATCCGCGTCGCCGGTCGTCTCGATGCGTCCATTGACGATGACGGGCGGTTTCAGTTCCTGCGCGGAACCAAGCCCAGCATTGGGCTCACGCTCACACTCCTGCGACACGGTGTCGATGTGGAAAGGAATCGAGTTCGAGCGCAATCCGCCAACCGTGGCATGCAGCAGCGTGATGCCTGCCTGCGCAGGCGCTTCATACTTCTGCTTGAACTCGGTGCCAAGATTGCCGCCCTGGAAGGTGATCTCGATCTTTTCCCCTGCGGTCGCGCCGAGTGGTGAAATACCGGTGAGGAAGGGCAGTTCACCCACGGTGATGCGATAGACGAAATCGTCGCGCCCGCGATAGATCGAGTCATGCACGCGGATGTGATAAAGCCCATCCGCCGGAATTTTATAGAAGAGCACGGGATCGGGATCGAAGCGGTAACCGTCCGAATAGGCCACCTCGTAGCCTTCTTCATTGTGCAGTGAAACGATGGACTGAAACCAGCCAGGCACCGCATCCGCCAAATACGGAATCAAACTGCGTGCATGCATAGCGAGCACGACTCGCTGGTCCTTGTTTGCTTTGAAGGTGAACTCATCCACCTCGCCGGGCATGATGCGGCCATTGAGCGTGACGGGCAGTGAAACTGGCGGGGTAACGAGTTTCTGCTGCTTCACGGCATCCATACCACCGCGATAGTGCTCCAGGTCGAACTCGGGCGGAGGCTCGGCCTCACGGGCTTCGGGAAGCTGGCCGACGACGAAACGCATCGGATTGCTGAGGCCGGAGGGTGTGTGCACGCGCAGATGACGGATTCCCGGCGTGGCTACCTCGGCCACGGTGATCTTCACACGCACGCTTTCGCCGATCTGGTTGTTAAGCTGCTGCTTCGGATCGTTGCGGCGGCGGTCATACTCGGCCATGAGGCGCAGGTTTTTTTCCGTGAGGTCGGCCTCGCGTAACAAGCGACGGATGGTGGCCAGAACTTGGTCGGCGGGCAGTTTGTCGCCGCGTTTCATTTCGCGGAACTTGCCCTGCACCTCGCGCAGGCGGTCCCGGTAGTCATCCACGACTTGAGCCGCCGGAATTTTGTCGTGTTCGAGCACTTTAGCCGTGATGCCCTCGCCGGAGACGATGACCTGCGATTCTTCATCGAGATATTGCCCGCCGATGATGACCTCAAAGCTGGTGCTGATCTGCCCGCCCGCAGGATACACAAAACCAATGCGCGGCGCGGGTTGCGCCTGAGCAGAGATCGCCATACCAACCATGGCGGCGAGCCCGTAGAGGCGGGGAAAGTGAGCATTGAGTTTCATGGTGTGGCAGTAGTTAAATGAGTTCCGTCAACAGCCCGCCCATGGGCACTTTCTCTTCCTTGCCAGGCACAACGAAAGTTGGTGTGCCTTGTGGATGTGGTAGCGGTGCCTCCGCTGGGATGCCGAGCTGACCGTAGATGCTGCCGATGACATCCGCCGGATACACAGGCCGCTCCGCGACCTCCTCGCCAGTGGCGTTGGATTTGCCGAGCACCTGGCCGCCTTTGAATCCGCCGCCTGCGAGCAGGCTGGAGAAAACTTTGCCAAAATGATGCCTGCCACCGTTCCACGGCGACTCGGTGGCCACTTTCGGCGTGCGGCCAAACTCGCCCGTACACCACACGACAGTGCTTTCGAGCAACCCATGCTCGGCGAGGTCTGCCAGCAGTGCGGCGAGGCCTTGATCGAGTTCCGGCAGCTTGCGGTTCATGATCTGGAAGTGCTGCTTGTGCGTGTCCCAACCTTTGTAGTTGATGGTGATGAATGGCACGCCTTTTTCAACGAGACGCCGTGCCATGAGGCAGGACTGACCAAACGTATTGCGACCATAGCGCTCGCGCATCTCCTCCTTCTCTTGGCTGAGATCGAAGAGTTTGCCAGCGTCGCCCAGAATGAGTTCATAGGCCTGCTGTTCGGAATCAACGACGGTTTTCAGCGTCGCATTGCCGGGCAGGACGCCACCCAGAGTGTTGAGACTTCCGAGAAGTTTGCGCCGTTCTTTTTGATGCTCCTCCGTGATGCCGGGCGTGACGATTCCTTCGACAGCGAATGGCTGACGCGCGGGATCGCCACCCGTGGCGAAGGGCTTGTAGCGTGGGCCAAGGAATCCAGCCTCGGAGAAGCGGCCCTGCGGCTCTGTGAGCACGACGTACGGCGGAATGAGGCCCTTGTAGCCCGCGTCGTAGCCTTTGAAATATGACACGACTGCGCCGAGACCGGGGAACACATCACGCTCCGACGAGCGGCCAGTCTGCACTAGATAGGCGGCGGTTTCGTGTCCGTTGTTCCCATGCGTCATGCTGCGGATGAGCGAGTACTTGTCCGCGTTCTTCGCGAGCTGCGGCAGCAACTGGCCGATGCGCATACCACTGACGTTTGTTTCGAGCGTTTGATCCAGCGCGCCGGTGTAGTCGCGTCCTGCCTCCGGCTTCGGGTCAAAGGTGTCGATGTGGCAGGGGCCGCCCCACAGCCAAATTTGGATGACCGACTTCGCCTTGCCCTCCTTGGCGATGGCGGCAGCACGCGGCGCGGCGTTAATCCTGAAAGGCTCCATCAGCAAAAGCCCGGCGGAACCATAGACGCAGCGGCGCAGTGCCTCGCGGCGCGAGAAGGGGATGCCGCCCATGTTTTGGGTGAGGCGCACGACATCGCGTGCCACCTCATTGGGGGGCAGGAAGGAGTTCATGGGATGAGTTGAGTTGAGGTTCAGTGATTGAAATAGAATTCGGGCTGATTGATCAGCGCCCACACGATGTCGGCGGCCAGTTCCCGCCCGCTGGAGTAGCTGGAGGTCATGTGCGCTTTCAGCGCCGCGATCTCATTTGCCGTGGGTGCACGCGAGAGCAGTGTGAGATAAATCTTGTCCGCCAGCTTGTTCAGATCGTGGTCTCCGGCATCCGCATCAGCAACCAGCGGGCATGCCTGTATTTTGCCGAGCACATGGCTGGAGTTCAGCAGATGCAGACGCTGCGCGGGGCTCGTGCTCAGATTGCGTTCGGACTCAAAGCCGGTGTCACGCGGCGGGCGGCCAAACAGTTCCAAAAACGTGCTCGTGATGCTGCCGTCCGCGAGAGCGATTCCGCGTACGTTCTCCGGTATGAACGTAAACGGCTCGGGGATCGGGCTGCTGTAGGTTTCCTTCGTCGCGGTGACCTGATTCAGCGCATCAACAAGTACCTCCGCCTCCAGCCGCCGCATGGGGTAATGTGCAAACTGCGCTGCAGCCTCCGGCGTATCCTGCGCGGGAATCGAGGAAAGCTGGAAGGTTTGCGAATTGAGAATGACGCGGAAGAGATGCCGCATGTCGCACTTCGAGGCTGCAAACTCTTTTTCCAAAAAGGCCAGAAGCGCGGGATTCGACGGCGGATTGTCCACGCGGAAGTCATCCGGCTCATGCACGATGCCACGTCCCATCAGCCAAGACCAGATGCGGTTCGCCATGCTCCGGCTGAACCAAGGGTTGGACGGTTGCAGCAGCCACTCGCAAAAAACTAATCGCGGATCGTCCAGTCCCGTCTTGATGCCTGCTGGCGTTCCATCCGGGAAAATGGCGTTCTTCGTGATGCCTTCTTTGTCCGCTGTAGGGTCGAAATAGACGATCTCCTCCTTCCATTCCGCCGTCGATTTGTAGGCCACTTGTGCAAAGAATCCTGCCATCGCGTCCAGCTTCTTTTTCGGCCATTTGTCGGCACGCTCACCCATGAAGGTCAGCGCCACCGTCGCCGCAGCACCCTGCGGGCTGCGATCCTGCATGGCGCGGTAAAAATTCACCTCGCCCTCGCGGAAGTTGCTGCCATTTGCGAGCAATAGTTGCCGCGTGAAAATGTGCAGAGGCTTGTTTTCACGCACGCTCGTGTGAATCCAGCGATGGTAGGCCTGCACCGCGTTTGGCCAAAGCTTGATGGGAAACTCCGCTTTCACGCGCAGCACATCACCCCACTTCATCGCCCAGAAATCCGTGAATTCGGGCCGCTGGATGAGGATCTCGATGAGTTTCGCACGTTTATCAGACTCCTTCGTGGTCACAAAGCCCCGCGTCTCTGCCTCCGTTGGCAGCGTGCCGATCACAGCCAGAAATGCACGCCTCACAAACACGGCATCTGAGCAAAGATTCGCGCGTTTGATGCCCAGTTCGTCTTGGCGACTGAAAACCAGCTCGTCCACGCGTTCGTGAGGCTTGAGACTCGCGCCGGATTGCGGCACGGGTGGTCCTAATTCATAAACGCCACGCTCATCAGCCGAAAGTGTGCTGACCGTCAGTGCCCACAGGAGTAGGATGGTTTTCATAGCACATCATCAGGTCAGAGGGTTGGGCTGGCGGATGGAGGAGAAGGCTACTCCCTCGATTTCGACGAGCAGGTCCGGGCGGCACACATCCGCCACCGCATAAATGGTTGGCAGACGCCCCAGGCGGCGCTCGCAGACCTGGCGTACTTTATCAAAGTCCTCAGGATGCTTCACATAGACGTGAATTTTGGCCAGGTCTGCCAGCGTGGCTCCAGCGTCTGCCCATCCGTGACGGGCGAAGTTTTCCGGTGCGATGAGCTTCTCGATGTTGGTGAGTGTCTGCTCCGTCTGCTTCATCGCATCCCCCTTATGAACCGTCTCAGCGTTCACAATGCTGGCCGTTCCGGAGACCCACGTCGTCAGATGATTGCCGACACGCACGGCCATCGCTCGGGCAAATTTTGGACTCTTGACGGAGTACTCTTTTGGGTAATCAAAAGCGGAGATTTGCAGCGGATTCTCAAGCCCCAGCAGCGACACGTCATCACGCTTGCTTTGCAGCGCCATGCAGGCGGTGATGAGGCCATGGCAGCGCGTGCCGATGCCCGTGCTGGCCGGGTAGATGGCATGGCCGTTGTGGGGCGAGGGCAAGGGTCGCTTGTCGAAGGGTATGTTCGCGAAGAAATCCGTGCGGGCACGATTCAATTCACGGTAGCGCTCCACCCCATGCACCTCCTCCGTGATGCTGCCCTGATAGAGCCACACGCGCACCACGTCTTCAAATGACGCGCCGCCCTTCGCCAGAGCACGCTGCATGCTCTCAAACACCTCCAATGACTGCTCATAGGCCGTGCGACCCTCGCGGTGCAGAGAGCCGCCCGAGGCGTAAATCCAGCGCATGCCATCGTAATCCACTGTCACCAGATGCTCACTGTGATAGGCCACCTGTGCATGACGTGTGCCCACCGCCCACGCTTCGATGGCGATGCCACGCCCCTCGCATGGAGGCTGAACGACAAAGAGCGTCAAAGGCATCTTGTCGCCATAACATGCAGCAAAGAGCAACTCCGCCATAGGCACGTCGTCTCGATCACGAAGGAACACCGTCTGCATCGTCACCTCCATCGGTTCATTTTGCTGCCGCAGGATGGCGCGGATCGTCGCCAGCGCCTCCCAGGCTTCATCTTTGAATTCACCGCCACACTGAGGCGTCACCATGATGGCGAGTCGCTTCACTTCACCGACCTGGATCACGGTGTGGTGCTGGACCCCCATCAGACACGGCGGCATGTCCGGCGTGGTGGACGCACCTGTGCCAGGGTGGCGGTGCTGACAGCTTTGCACCGAGCACTTCGCATCCAGCAATCTCCGGTCAGGCGCAAGGTGGTAGCAGATCGGGGTTTCCGTTGAAGTTGAAACCGTTGATGACATAACAGCGCCTCCAGATGGATTTTGAGTTCAGGTTGGTCATGAATGCAGCTCCGAAATATTTGAAGTAGTATTCTTGTTGCAACTTTAACGTATAACCACCCGTGCGTATGTTGGCCTTCTGTATGCGCCTATTGCCCCATTCTCTGCGGCAAAATCATCGCAGCCCGGCACAGCATCGGCACATTTGTGCGTCACACCTGCAACTTCTTCTCTCCTCGCTAGCTACCATCACCGCCGTGGTGCCGCTTCTCATGCCGTCGACCCTACCGCTGTCGCTACGGAACCCGCCACAAAACCATCTGCCCCGGCACCGGCACGCCTACCTATCCCACCATCACCAAGGCGAATAAATACCTGGAAAAAAGAGATTCCCAGCTAAAGAAAAGGGACCCGAATAAATCGAATCCCTCCCCTTTCACGCGCTCAGTCCAACATGCGTATCAAGCAGTCCATGGAGGGCTTCTGTGCGCTTGGGCAGCTCCGCCAGGTTGCCTTTGAGGCTTTCTGTGTAGGCATTAAAAAGTGACCAGACGTTCCTCCCTTCGAATGCGTCATGTTTTGGCTCACGCCATTCATGAAGAACATCAGGGATCAAACGGTTAGAGCACACGCCGATGTCAACAGAGCGTATGAGCAGGTCATGGGCTTCGATGTCAGTGATCTCTGCTTCTTTGTAGGCAGCGATGCGTTTGTCCATCGAGTGCCATTTCGCCAGGAGCTGACCAATCGACCGTGACACCAATTGCGGCAGGTCACGATTGATGAACCGGGTATGTTTTCGAGCGAACTTGATCTCGCCCACAAAGCTGAGGTTGTCGCAGACGGTTACGGAAGCACCAGCGACAATGCCGGCGGGAAATCGTTTGTCATGCGAGTTCCGGAGTCCCAAAATCCAAGCGTAATCGTCATTAGATTTCTGGGCATGCACTTCCATGAGGCCAAAATATCGCTGGCCCTCATGCGACAGAGAGTGTGCCTGATTGCCTATACGCAGGTTGGTGGTCTTGAGGGTGTTTTGGACTTGGCTGATGAGCTGATGGTGAGGAATCGGGCACCAGCTATTTGTTGAGCGTGGTGTCCTGACTTTACGCACTTCATCCAGCTCCACGTTGTTTGCTCCGCAATGCAGGATGAGGTTTGGTGCTTTGCGGATGGACGGAGGCGGTGATTCTGGGTCGAGGTTTGCAATCATGGTGGTGTTTGGGTTTGGGGTTGAAAGCGTCAGGAAAAGAGACGCTCGATTCTTTGGATGACAGGAACTGCGAGCTGTTTGGCCGCGAGATCATCAGAGGATGTCCAGTAGCCATTCCTCCATTCGACTTTGATGGTGCCGAGTGGAGTGATGATGGTGGCTCGCTTCAGTTTCTCGTGCCTGTCGAAGACGATGGACGAGATGCGCTTCATGAAACGAAAAGCCCATGCCCCTCAAAAAAGAAGGACATGGGCTTGGGTTTTGTCGTTGGGGATGGTTTAGATCTTCAGCCCTTGGATGGAGCGAAGCGTGGATCGGACGGACTGCATTTCGCGTGCACTGGCTTTCTGATCCCGGTTGATGGTTTTCAGCTTCACGGACAGATCGCGCAGCAGGTTGAATCCTTCGTTGAACTTGTCACGAATGAGCAAGGTCATGTCGATGGCTTCCTCCACGGCGTTTTTCGGTTCGTTTGAGGGTGCTGGTCCTTCGGATGTGGGACTTGTGATCATGGGTTTGGGTGTGTATGGTGCTGGTGTTGGAACAGGCCGTGATGGAGGACTGTTCGCAGGTGCGGGTTGTGGTTGATATGGCGGGGTGTTTTCTGCATCAGGCCTCAGCGGCATAACTATCATTTGCCGGCCCTTGTTGTGGAATCGCAGGGGTGAGACAAATGAGATGAGGCTGATGGTGTTGAGCCCGTATTGCAGTGCTTTGATGACGAAACGACGGCTCAGGAACACAGTGACTTCAGGGCCTTCGGCTTTGGCGTCAGAGACTGGAACTCGCGTCCATGGCTCGTTGAGATGGTCTTTCCCAAGGAGCAGGAATTGACCGCCATGGACTGATAAGCCGATGGTCTGGAACTTCTCCGCATCATGACAAGGCATGCGCTGAATGAGCTTGATGAGCACTTCCAGTTTGGCCGGGTCGAGGGTGATGTGGGTCTTTGCGGTGTCTGGATTGGGTATCGTTTGCCGCCAGTTGGGATAATTGCCTTCGATCTGCTTGCTGACGAACCTCCAACGTCGGCTGGAGATCTGCAGCGTCTTCTCATCGACCTTAATCTGCCACTCACCGTCATTGTTGAATTCCTTCCATCCCAAGAATTTGTGATTCGGGATGATGACGGAGTTCTTGAGCGGCAACGAGAATGAATTTGCGCTATAAAGGTGCTTTCCGTCAGTGCCCACAATGTAGTTGGCTTTCGGATTGCTGGTGTCGATGAAGGTGCCATTGAGGACGTAACGGGTTTCGTCCGTGCTAGCGCATTCCAAGGCTTCGTGAATGGATCGACGAATCTCTGGCGGCAGCACGATGGCTTCCGTTTTAATGCGTGGCGTGACGGGAAACTCATCCATTGGGATGTGTTTCACTTTCTGTTCACCAAGACTGTCAGCCAGGGCGAATTTGATGACGGCTCCGTTGGGAGCTTGGTCGATGATGAGGTTTTCGTTGCGACCACAGTTTTTGGTGAGCTGAAGAAGCTGGTCATATGGGATGAGAACAGCAGTCGGCGTGCCTTCGGCTGGATGCTCAAAACGAACGGTGATGAAGCGGTCAAGGTCGGTGCCGGTAAGGGCAATCCAACCATCAGACGTTCGCTCCACTTTGACGTGATGCAGAACTGGCAAGGTGGCTCGGGTATTGATCACTTTACCAATTCCTGAGAGGGCGGATTTGAGCTCCGCTATTGGCAGGGCGATGGGTTGCATGGTGCTTGGGGTTGTGGGTTGAACGCAAAAAGCCCATGCGCCGGTTACGGACACATGGGCTTGATGGGTGGGGTTGAGAGCTTGTGAAAACTTTTACACAAGCTCGGGATCAGTAACCGTAGGGATCACGGCGTTGGGTTCGCATTCGCATCTCAAGGATGGACCGACCGATGTAAATCATGCCGCAGACCAAGAGGATGCTGAGAACCACGGAGAGCGGAAACAGAACGAAGCTGCTGAATGTGTCCGTCAGAAGGGCAATCCAGGCCTTGAACTGAGTGATGGCCATGGTGACCAGTGGAGCAACCATCAGCACCGGAATAGCGATGCAAATGGACAGACGGAAGTTGAGCTTGATGAATTCCCTCAGGTTTCCCAAGGGAGACAGAGCGTATTCCAGCCTGCTGATCATGAACCGCAACACTTCAGCCGATCTTTCGATACCGGTGAGGTGAGGGAGTTCATGATCGACCACGGGAGAAGGCAGCGGTTCAGGCCGCCAATGTGGAATGCACATTGTCTTCAGCCGTTTTGCCCAAGATTGTGGGTTTGCGGCCATTGAGAGGTGGTGTGGATGTTGGGGTTCGTCCCAGTCTTCGTGTTGATTCATAGTGGTGGCGGGTTTTGGCTCCGAGGGCGGTTCCGATGATGAGGAGGGTGAGACAGCCAATGCCCAGGGCGCCGGAGGTGATCTGCCAGCGATTGAGCGTGATGGACTGTGCGGACAATTGGGTTTCCAGGTGCGTGATCTTCTCTTTGGCTTCATCGAGAGGATCAGGGTCTTTGGAGAACCAACCCGCCTTAACCGTGGTTAACGGCGTGAGCAGGCAGATGAGGAGGATGAGATGTTTCATGATGTACTGGGGTTGAGGGTTTTAATGCCACCGTCTGCATTCACCGAAGAATTCACACCCCATGCAGGCGAAGCTGGGTGATGGATAAAACTCGGTGCGACCCAGATCCTCGTAGTAGTTGTCCATGAGGTGAAACAGGCGGTGTTCCTGTTGTTGGGTCATGGGAGGAAGGTCGGTGATGCAGAGCTTGGGGTTCTTAAGCTTGACCAGGTGATGCAGCTGGATGCCGGTTTCCTTTTTGCCTGTGTTGTGGCGGTAAAGGATGGCGTAGCTGCTGGTCTGGGTTTCGTGGAGGTGCTCGACGGATGAGGGGTTGGGTGTCGAGGAACTGGTTTTGAAGTCGATGATGGCGCCTTGTTGGACCAGATCGAGAATGCCGATAAGGCGTGGGAGCCCATGGTGGCTGAGATCAGCTTCAATGGACACTTCTACTGCGTCAGGCTTGGTTTGTGCCATCGAAGCACTTTGCCTGATGTAGGTGTCAAGAAGTCGCCAGCCTGTTGTTCGCTCTTCGTCTTCTTCACCGAGTTCCCATTTGACGAGACCTTCGGTGTCGTCCGCCCATGCTTTTGAGAACTCATCGTGGAGTTCCTTCAGCGAGAGCGGTTTATTGAGCCATCGTGCTTTGTTCCATGCCTTCAACGCGGAGTGAACCGAATTGCCAACGTGGAGCGAGGGTGTCTTTGGTTTCTTGAGCTTGAGCACGTAGCGAAAATAAAACTTCAGTCGGCATTGCAGAAACAATGACAGCCGAGAGGCCGAAACTGTGTTCTGCAATGACCGAATGATGTCTTTCTCGCTGGGCTCTTTGGGTGGAGCGTCAGCGATGGTGTTCATGCTGCTTGGTGATTGGTGGGTTGTTGTTGCCAGCGGGTTTGGCGAGGTGCGGGTTTACCGGCCTTCACGAGCAGATCTTCGATGAGCTGGGAAGCCTGCATCTTGTTGAGCTGTTTAACGCCGATACCGAAGAGCTGCTGGGACAGATCTTCGGCCACTTGTTTGGTGATGCTGAGGTTCTCGTTGACGATGCGAAGGATGAACCCCTTCTGACCGTCCGTGCACTGCCACTGATCACCGACAGCTCTTGGTTGCTGCTGGTTCTGTCCGTTGCTGTGCTGACGACCGTTACCGTTGATCTGGTAGGTGCGTCCATTCTGTTGCTGATGACCGTTTCCATTGTTGTTGGGACGGTCATTGGTCGTTGGGACGTAACCGGGTTCTTGGATTTCCTGATCGACCGAGTGCTGCAGGAGCTGATAAAGCCTCTGCAATTCGGATTCGACCTGGCTGATGTCGGTGAGTTCGACTTCGACGGATGCAGAAAAGCTGTGACTGCTGTATTGTGGGAGTCCGAGCTTCTTGCTGTAGTTGGCGCTGAGTCTGATGGCCATGGTGTTGTGTGTGTGGTGGTGTTGGGATGAAGGCACGAAAAAAGCCAGACCGTTGATGGCCTGGCTTGATGCGTGGGTTTGGGTGCTGTTTGAGCTCTAGGCTGCGTTTAACAGCTCAGAACGTGGTGGGAGGGTGATGTCCGCTGAACGCAGGGTCGTCGCTGTGATCCATCCTGGGGAACCACGAAGGGCATTGAGCAGCAGATCGTCCGTGAGTTTGGTCATGGGGATCTTTCTGTTCTGTGCCTCGTGATACAGGACGGACACGAGGAACCTGCTGATTTGCGGGCTGTAGTGTTTCGGTCTGGACATGGCGGATCATTGTTTCCGGACGTATCGCTGGTCACTGATTTCGATGATGCTTTTGCCAGCTTCATTAAACGCGCTTTTCAGAACGTCGAATGAGATGGCGAAGCCGGCGATGGTTCCGAGGAATTGAATGAATGCGATGACGTAGAGGGTGACGATGGCGGTTTTCATTGAGGGTGTATGATTTCCAAGAAGGCGATGCTTCCTGTTCATCATGCTATACCCGCAATACTCTGGCTTTAAGGGGGAGGGGTCAGTGAGGGCTCTGGTCACACTGGAGCTCTGCCTTACGCCGGTCCTCTTTCCCGCCACCTTTCACAGAGACACAGTTGGCCCAGGTGTGAGACTTTCCAGCATCGAGCTTCGCCAAAGTCAGTGGCTGGTTTGGAGAGAAGCTGCCATTGGAATTGCTGATAACAGGGCGAAGCACCAAATGGGTGACAGGGAAGGCAGACTGGTTCGCGATCGTGATGTCGTCGTTGAACATCCCATAGCTCACACTCCACGCAAGTCTAACGGTCAAAATGGAACTCACCTCGTCACCATGTGCTCCTCGAAGGTTTTTCAGGTCTTGAGCTTCCCTGGCTTCTGATATCTTATCGAAGCCTTTTGCGATCGCTTCTTTCAGGTGTTCCAGCGACTGATCAGGTTCTTCGTTAACGGAAAACAGCCGGGCAAGCAGGTAGTGATAATCTGGATTTGATCCGACGTGTTCTTTGATCTTCGAGAGCACTTCCCTGGCCTCATCGAGTTTGCCGGCCAATGCTAGGCTGTGACCATAGCCACAACGCAATTCACCGCTTGGGTCCGAAACGTTGATGCTCAAGGCCGTTTTCCAACATGAAGCAGCGGTGACAGCGGCTTTCGATGAGTCGCCGAGCTTTTTTCCCTGTTCTTCTTGCTTTGCCGCCTCCAATGCCATCGTCCCTGCACGCATCATGTAGCGCCAACGAAAGAAGTCATAAACTGCTCCTGAGGGAACCATGCGAGCAAGTTCGATGAATTTTGCGGACCATTCCATGTGCTTCTGCTGACTCGTCCCATCACCATCAAGAAAGTCCTCCAGCATGATGCTTTTGAACTGGAGAATCGGGTTGAGTGGTCTTTGACGAACCAGATCCTCCAATACCGGAGCGAGGTCTTTGGAGTCGCGCACAAGCTGTTCCTGGCCGTAAGCCTTCTGTCCTCTGACAAATCCAACAGAGGCCCTGTTCCACGAATGTTTTTGCGACACTGCGTCTGCCACCACAACAGCGTCAGCACGGACCTGATCAAGTTCCATGAAAAATGCAGAAGCCACCCTTTCGAGCTGTGCCTTCTTATCTGCTTCAATCGTTTGACCCTTCTGCCATGCCGACCAGAGAGCAGCCACAACCCCAGCGACGGCGGCTTTAGCATTCCCAGAGTCCAGCGCTTTTGCGGACGCCCACCCTGTTGCTAGTCCTCCGATGCCGACCTCTAGAGCTGCCTCGCCCTTTTTGTCTTTGGTGGATTTTTCAATGCCTCCGACATCACCAAGCATTCCTTCATACGCATCCGCCAGTCCGACAACCTTTTGAAAGCTTTCCAAAATGCCTTTGATCTGCACAGGATGCTGCTGGAGATGAGCCACATAAGCCTGGGCATACTCTTTTGTCTCCGCAATTGCAGGCACTGCCTCTTCTGGCTTTTGATGAGAATAAAACAGTATTCCGTCGAGTTGATGTTCCAGGACGAACAACAGGAACCGTTCTTCGTCCACATCTTTAACAGGTGAGATGTCAACCAGTTCGATTTCAACAGGGTCAGTTGAAAACAAACCTGCAATGCTGGAGATCATCCACAGACCCAAAATGCAGAGAAGGACCATGGCCACCTTTGAGCGCTTCCACAATGAATTCTGCTGAGGTGTTGTGAAGGTTTTTGGGGTGTCCTGGCAATTTGGACAGTGACTAGAACCCTCAGGAATGGCGGCGTTGCAATGGGTGCATTTCATGGCGGCAGAGATTCAAAACTCGCCACCAAGAAGGCGGGATCTGAGAAATCCCGCCGAGGTGGCCGGTGAGTTAAGAAGTCGCCACTAGACGACCGCAACGGCCTTTAAGCCGGAGGGCTCTGGACATACGCCGTCGCCTCCCGGCCATTGTTCATGGTCGTTAGGCGACGTGTTTGCGGCACACGTCTGCCGCTAGTGGACGAGATTCTTAAGCCCCGGTTCAGGTCTCCCCGAACTGCTCAAAGGCTAGAGGGAGGTGTGAAGCAGTAAAGGGGAAAGATTCAGGCCCGTTTTTTCGGGAAACCTCTTCATCATCAAAATTGTACAGCTGATTCGCCTCAGTCACCGGAGCCATAAGGACCCCAGCGCCACAGAAAACACGCAAACTTTTGACCGGCGAAAGCGAGCAAAGCAGACCGTCATTTTCTGGAGATCATTGTAGCAGACCACACGCATCCTTGTCGATCCTGAAACGAAAGACCTTAAAAAGGAATTTGCCGTTGCCTGTTCATCCAGTTTGCTGTGGCTCGGTTGCGTCTCTGGTGCTAAAACCTCTTGGGATATGCCAAATCAAAGACAACCCGGAACGAAACTCGCAGGTGCGTACATCAGTGCAGAGAAAGACAAGGCGCTGGCGGAAATTGCTGCTTCGAAAGGCTACGCCAACAAAGCTGAGTTCATCCGGGTGCTCTTTGATAATGCGCTGGCTGAAAATGTACCAGCCAGCAAAAGACATCCAAACCAAGCAACAGTATGAGCGACGCAGTGCCACCTGACGCGGAAGGGTCGTCCGAAGAAAGAAATAACCAAGGCTTGTGGAGCGGAATGAAAAACTTCCTCGCCCCTAGTTCACTCGACTCCCAGATCAAACAGGCGGAAAAGGATGTCGCGGAGACCCAGCGGGTTCTGAATGAGGCGACGAGAGATTTCCCCAAACAATTCAAAGGGCGATCCCACAAAATCCTGAGTCCAAACTGGCATGAAAAACTTACAAATGCTCATTCCAGCGCTATCGCACGCCTAATTTCTTTGAGACAACAGAAGCTCCTGTCGGCTAATGCTTTGTCCACGGCTGTGATTCCAACCCAGGCGGCTCAAATTGAGGAGACACTCGATATGTCGGCTCGGTTTAGCTCTGGAAATGCAGCTTCCGCAACGCCAGGGACCTCTGGAACAGGGGCATTTAAGCGAGTTCTCGAACGACTTACTGAACTTCGAATCGCTCCTAGCGATGAGGTAAAATTAGCCATCGAGCTGACATGCGACGAGGCTGAGCGTTTCAGAGCTACTCAAGGCTTTGCCTATATCGAACCTAGAAATCTCTTTCTAGGGTTGCTGGCCTCGGTGGTCGAGCACCAAAACGAATTGGAGACAGATACATCATTGGGGTTCGCTATAGCAAGGGAGCTTGCTCTCGATGACGAAACTACTGAAGCAATCTTTCACTCCTACAACGAAGCTCTCGCCGCTACTTCGTCTCGACACACCCGAGGCGATGAAATCAGCTTCTTGAACGAGGCGGACCAGATGTTCGCCCACGCACGAGTGGTAAGCATGAGATGCACCAAAAAGACTGATGGTCTGGCCGAGGTATCTGCCCGCCACCTTGTGGCGGCGATGATCTGGCATGAAGCAGACAACCCAACGGGTGAAGATCTCCGCATGGTAGGATTTGATCCGTCGCTGATTGGTAACCTGCTCGTGTCGCATGTGTCCGCAATTGAGCCTGATCGCCTCAACGACTGGCTTGACTTCTTGTCACGGTATCCAAAGGTTATACTCAAAACCGGCGGCAAACATGACTTCACCAGTAAAGCCTCAAAGGTGCAGTCTGCACTTAATGTGGGCAAATACGCCGAGGTGCTGCGGAAGTTCTTCACGGAACCCAACACCGGCGAATGTTGTTTGGCGATCTTTGCACCATGGGGGCGTGGAAAAACGCATTTGGTGGACTTAACGGCGGAACTATTGAAAAAGAACTGCTACACGACGGTGCGATTCCAGGCATGGAAGTATCCGACTGCCCGCGAGACATGGGTTCACCTTTACGAAACCCTGGCTGACGCAGCCTGCTCCGGCTGGTTCTGGGAAACTTATCCGCGCATGTTCTCCATCGGATTGGCACGCCATGGTCCATGGCCATTCCTGTCGGCACTGTTTGTCCTCGCTGCATCTCTTTACCCAATGATCGACCTTGGCATCAAGGTTTATGGATGGGTGTCCTACATGCTGCCAGCTCTCGGCATTGGACTCTTCATCTGGTTGGTAAAGCTGTTCTTTGGGCTCAAGAAATCCGTCAAGGCACTCAATGACAAGTATCTGTCGGTAACCCGCCATACAGAGAAACTCGGACTCCAGGCAACGATAGGGCATGACGTGCGAGCATTGATCGAAGGATGGCTGCCAAGCGGATCGCCATTCGGCGTTCTCGCATGGGTTGCCTACATTGCGCTTATCGGGTTGCTGTGGTATGAGGTGGCGCATTGGTCTGAATTCGACCTCTTCGGGTGGCTTCCTGGAACGTGGCATCTCGGCTACTGGCCCGCGTGGATCATTGTCGCACTTGGGGGGCTGTTTCCCATCCTGCTCTGGACCGCTCCCTCTGCTCCGAAAAAGGTGCTTCTTGTGGTTGATGACCTAGATCGCTGTCCGCTGGAATTGCTTATCACGGTGATGGAGTCCGTTAAGCTGATGGTAGAACAGCCGGAGATCAGCACCCGAATGCAAGTCGTGATGCTGGTGGAAGAGGAAGTTTTGAAGCGCGCCATTCTTCACAAGTATGCCCGGGTGCGCAGCACTGCGAGGGACGCCACAGGACTGAAGGATGATCGGCTCATTCGTGAGAGTATGGAGAAGCTGTTTTCAGTTCACCTCCGGCTTTCGGCACTTAGCGCACGCGAGGCCGATGAAGTCTTGTGCCGATATTTCGTGTCGTTGAATGCCCCCGTTGTGGCACCCACTTTCAATTCCTTCGATGACGAGCCGGAGAAGAAAGATGATTCAATAGAGACTGAACAAGAACCTACGGAAAGCAATCCATCACCCGTTGCTGAGAGCGCTGTTGCCTCAGGTGCCGAACCAAAGGAACGGATTGACGAAGATATCACCAAGGACGGGAAAGAGTTTCAACGCGAGGTGATGCGAGCAAAGCCGAAAACTGAGATTGATGATGACCACTCATTCACGATGGCTGAGACATTCGCTATCAGAAAAGCCGTTCAGACGCTGGTCGAGAGGAGAGCCTCGGATGTTGTTGGCCCACGATCATTGAGGAATTTCGTTTTCCGATACCAGCTCGCACGACTGTTTGTGGCGGAACTCGGCATCAAAGGTGGGAAGCTCTATCTTGCGGATGCTCTAGTGAATGCCATGTCAGGGGGAGTCCCTGATTCGCTTCATCCAAAGCACTTGATTGCATTGGTCAAACTGCTCTCATGAGGTGATCGTTGGTTCTCCGACGAATCAAAGAGGTGTGGTCTATGCGGCCAGCTATGTGGAATGCCAAGTGCTCTTGCCCCAGGGCCATCAGACCTCCATTGTTGGAGGGCTCACACTACCGGCACTTCGATTGGAATCGGGATTGCTGCTTTGATCTTAAAAGCGACTGGCGTGTAGATGTCGGTTTCCACGCCTGGCAAATGGATAGATACGATCAAAGAGTAGCGCGTAACCTTGTTCCAACGGCCAAGGTGATGTCGCTCCCTCCACCAGCCGACTGCAGGATGCACGATCAGTCGAAAAGACGAGGCCAGATCAGCGGCTCGACCTGACCAGATGTCAGAGTGAATTGAGCCAACATCGCGCAGCTCTCCTAGCGTCCAGTGATCACCCGGAGCCTTCGTTCCGGGGCCAACTTTTGGATTCTCACGCTCCTTAGCATTGACACGCTTGATGAACTCGTCCTCGGATTCGCCAGGAGCGTTTAGGTCAAACCGCAGAGCATGAGATGCATATCGATAGCGATCCCGCCACCCAACCTCTCCAGGACTAGGCTCAATGAAGTAGGAGAGTGTGACTCGCATCTGAACCGGCAACTCACCAAGTGCAAGGAGGTCCTCGGTTGGCCAAGGCAACTGATATAGGTGCATTTGATTGGTGACGTAGCCACTACGTTCCAGATGCTTTGTGAATGGCTGGATGGTTTCTTGAGCGATCAATGTCAGTGAATTGTTGGCGCAGTAGAGTGCGCGTTCCAGATCAGGCACGCCATACCCGCAGGCCCGCACAAGACGCCCAAAGGCCTTCTTTGTGTTTCCAGTGAGAAAGACGCGGGTTTGTGCTTCGGTCCACTCCGCTGAGTGAACGATCAATGCACGAACCGTTTCCGGCCAAGCTGTCGGATAAGCCGCCTGTATTTTTGCAGCCATCCATGCGGCTTGGGCAGCGGCGGCACTTGTTTGACCAAAGGCAGCGAATTGAGCGAACTGCGGAGTTTTGCTGGTGGAAAGCAGCTCCAAATCATCATGTGGCGTCACCGCACCAGATTCAGGATGAACAGCCAAATTGCCGCCCTCGAAGATCACCTCGGGTTTGAGCGGCCATCGATATCGATCCCACGTCAACGATGTAGAACTGTAGGGTGACAACGCACCCGTCTCCGCCATAGCATTCCAACCAGACATAGTCTCATCAGCAAGACGAGTCTTGGCTGTGAAAGCGCCAACAGTGAGTACGTTCCAAGCTTGCGCAGGATCATGAATCTCGGCCGTCTTGTTCGATTCAGGATAGCGTTTCCAATCTTCTTCATCAGCGACATTGCCGGCACTCACGATGATCAATCGACGAATCTCATCGTCGCAGCCCGAGGCGAGTTCATCGAGTTTGCCAGACCAAGACGAAGGACGTCCTCGATCGCCATTGGTTGAGCTTGTAACGGCCATGCAAATCACCCGCTTGCGATGCGGGGCTTGAATCGTTGCCAAACTAATGCCCTGAGCGGTATAGTGACCCCATAGCTGTTTTGAATTGTAGGCTGGCGGCGGCGGCAAGATCTTGGCAGATTCGAGGCAGTGTGTCACCCGTACAGGATGCTTATCCTGGAGCACTTGCAGCAGATCACCATAAGCCGCCGTGCCAGCCATTAATGTTCCATGTCCATGATGATCATTCTTGCCCCATGAAGGAAGCACTGCATGTCGGTCAATCTCCGCCAATAGTGGTTCTAGCAATCGGTGTCCTCGATTGACCCCATGATCCAAAACGAGAACAGCCACATCATCGGGCGATTGATAGGACAGCCTATCGAGCAAATGTTGAACCCAATCAGCTTGCTCACGATTACTCTGCGACAAGAAAAACGATGCCACTTCCCGTGCCGCCCGAAACTCCGCGATGTGTTCTGAGTGCTCAATCAATTGCGCAAGTTGACCACGCGAGGCACAGATCAAAAGCACGGTGCGCTCGGGAAAAGTTAAGCGGCCCTCACCTTGTTTAATCTCCAGTCTCTCGCACAGAAAGTTGAATCGCTCAATCGCGCCCAGATCGGCAGTGCTTAGCCAAGCTTCAACCCAGTCTGGTGAATCTCCGGGCAAAAGCGAAATGGCATCGGTCCAAAACCCCCGTTCAAGCACGGCGAGCCGGATTTCGGCGATGCTTTCAACCAGTGTCGCATTCATCGGCTTGGGCTCTGGTCCTCGGTTGCTATCCTGCTTTTCGTATTGAGTGAGCTTTTTCAGAAAGTGCGCAGAAGCATTTTGTGGCACATAGACCGTGGCGCGAGTAATTGAGGTGCCAGCGTCCCTTGATTCCTGCACATTCATTAGTCTGATGCCAAGCTTTGCAGCCTCCAGGCTCTTTGTGGTTAGATCAAAACCCGGATCACTTGCAAATGAGAGATAAGTGCCCGCTCGATCAGAAACAGCAGCAACACGCTTCTCTCGATCCTTTTCAAAGCTCACTACTAGCTCATTCTTAAGTCTTTCGGCATGAGCTTGGCGTTCACGCCGAGGCAAATCAACTCCGCCGCCGCCCTGCTGAGGACTGGAGAAATCTTTGGTGCGAGATGGTCCGTCGAGAAAGAGGTGCGGATAACGTGGCATAACGATCAGACTGGCTGCGCACTGCGACGATCATTCAGCGCGTCCATGAGGGCATCTTGCTGAATGGTTTTTCGGTCGTGCAGAATGGCATCCTTGACCGCGTCCCTGACGGCCATGTCGATCTCCGCGTGGCTCAATCCACTGCAGGCTGTGACAATGCTCTTCCAAGTGAGCGTCCGGGGTCTGAATGTGCCTAGCACATTTGTGATCAAAGTTTTTCGTTCCGAGTCATCGGGCAGAACAAAATGCAACACATCGTCAAATCGACGAAACAATGCTTTGTCTAGAAGTCGCAGGTTGTTCGTCGCTCCAATGATGAGGCTGTCTGAGGCATCCTGCTCGATAAATTGAAGCAGGGCATTCAAGACGCGCCTCATCTCACCCACATCGTTGTCGAGTGCACGATCTCCTGCAATGGCATCGAATTCGTCGAAAAGATAAACCCCTGGGACATCACGTATTAGATCAAAGATGGTCCGAAGCTTAGCCCCCGTTTCGCCCATGAACTTGGTTACAAGACGATCCACCTGAATCGTGTGCAATGGCATCTTGAGTTCATGTGCCAGCACGCGCGCGGTCATGGTCTTACCTGTACCAGGAGGACCAGCCAGAAGCAGTTTGCGTCGATGACCCAGACCGTGACTTTTCAGTTTCTCCTGCTGCCGATGCTCATGAATGACCCGCCGAATTCGCTCGATCAGAGGCTCAGACAATACTAGGGCAGCGAGTGGAATGTCTGCACGCTCGGACAAAACCAGACCGCTGAGCTCCTGCGGGAACTTCAGTAGAACATTGGGACCACGGGTGCGTCTGGCCTTGTCAACAATGTCCCGAATATCATGAGCCAGAGCGCCGTGGCCTTGCACAGCTTCATGCGCAGCGACTTGCAGGGCAACAGTCATGAATCGCTCTTCATCATCGCTGAGATGACTTCTGATGAGGGATTTGAGCTGTTCGGCGGTCGCCATGGATGAGAGGTGTCGGTCATAATATCAAAACCTTCAACTTTGTTAAGCATTGATTTGACCCGGCACCGTCGCAATTGCCAGCAGCACATGGGAAATTTTGATGCCAAGCCGAATCGTAATGATCTTGGGTGCTTTTCCTCTGGCAAAAAGGGACTGAATTTCTTTGTCGCGAGGTGTCAGTATGGATTTGTTTGTCATGACGTTGCTGACATCCCAATTTCGACCGGCGTTCATTGACCAGGCTCCAAAGGCTTCGCTATCTCCATCCGTATAGGGATCAATTTTGGCTCAAGGCTCTTTGGATTCCCTTTCTGCGTGCTTCTGAAAGTTCTTCCTGTGTGGGCGGAGGAGCGATGTAATCGTTTTTACCGTCGTATTCAGGGGTGATCTTCCAGTAGCGGATGGCAGCCTCTTTTGTGACAAGAGCCTTGTATGTGGAGTAAAGAAGGGTTGGGCTGTCGTGACCAAGCAGGAAAGCAGTTTTAGGGGCATCTTCAAATCTGGCGAGGTGGTAACTGGCAAAGCAAATTCGCGCTGCGTTCTGCTTGAATCCAGCTTTTGCTTGCTGCCTGAGGTAACGCATTCGGCCCTCATAATTCGGGGGTGTGATGTTTCCCTTGGCGCGAAGTATTTTCAACCACTCCATTGCGTTGTCCGGAATGGGGTTGATTCGTGTTTTTCCGGTTTTTGTCTGATCGTCACCAAGAGTCACAACAGGGGTGTCCTCATCAAGCTTGATGTCGTCCCAAGTCAATCTGGCGACTTCATCCACCCGCACCCCGCAAAAAAGAATGAGCACCAGTGCGGCGCACTCCTGCTGGTAGCCGTTCTCATTGGCATAGCGCAGGAGCTTTATGACGTTTTCGACCGAGACCACACGCTTACGAGAGGTTCCCGCTGGCTTTTTGGGTGTCTCCACTGAACGAATGGGATTGATCCCTGCATAGCCACGGTCGACGGCAAAATTGAAAAGCACGGACACATGTCTCAAGTGGGAACGTCGAGTGGTGGCGCTCCAGGTCTTGGACTGGTAAAAGTATCGTTCACACGCATCGCTGGTGACCTCACTGATTTCACAATTTTTGAAGTGGTCACGGAATGGCACGAAGAAACTCGACCAAGCCGTTTCGATGTATTTGCTGGATCTGCCTGATTTGGTCTTCACCCCCTTGAACTGATCCATGACCTCTCCGATTGTGGCGTTCGCCTTGGCGGGCCGTGCGTGTTTGAGGTAGAAATCCACTGCCTGGGCAATGGTGGCATTGTGCTCACGGAGTTTGGCCAGGGCGGAGAGCACCTCATGACGCATGACATCATTGAGATCCCTGAGGTCGACCGGCTTCTTCTTGGCCTCGGCTTCAAGGCACCGGCGTTGGAAACGTTCGGCAGCCTCTTTGGTGGGGAAGCTTTTGAAGACGCGCTTACCAGCTATGAAGCCCATGTCCACCCTGTAGCCAATATTCCCGCTGGCATGGGTTTTTCCGTAGATGGGGAAGCTCTTTTCGACACTCATGACGGGCGTGCCTCATTTGTGCCTCGGGCCGCAAAAAAATCAACCGGCTAGCGAGTGGGTTTTAACCCGTTTTCTGAATGGCGGAGAGGGAGGGATTCGAACCCTCGGTTGCCTTACGACAACGTCTGATTTCGAGTCAGGTGCCTTCAACCACTCAGCCACCTCTCCGGATCATTTCGAGGCCGTGAGAGTACAGCCTTCACGGCTGAATGCAAGGCGCGGCTTTACAATGAGTCCGGAGAATTGCAGTTGTATTCAGCGGAGGGTGGTGATCTTTGACATTGCTATGCAAATTCTCTCTGTTCTTATCGGTCTGGTGTGCGCGGTGCTGCTGGTGCCGGGACTCATCCCTCTGCTGGGCTGGCTGCAATGGGCGGTGCTGGCGGGCTGTGTGGTAGGCATCATCGCCGGTTCCTTCTGCCAGCGGAAGATCGGCCTGACGATCAACGTGGCCGTCGCATTGGTGGCGGCGTTGAGGTTGTTCCTTGGCGGCGGCTTGTTTTAAACGCTGGCTGGCCATGTGAGGCGAGCCGATGCCGTGGGCGATGCTATGCGGCGGAGTCCTGTGCAAACGCTGCTGGTGGCCTTGATGTGCTGCGGAATGCGGGGTTTGCTACCCGGTCGGCTTCAAGTTGACCCAGGGTAGCCTGGCAACCCTGGGCTTAGAGCATTTTAAATTATATTATAGCTAATGGGGCAGCGGCGGTGACGCGGATTTGATGGGTGTGGCGGAGCGCCGCACAGGGGACTGTGCGGACCACTTTGCTGTCGCCCTCGCGATAGCTTTGGATTTTTCAACCCAGATGAGGCCATATTTTTATTTAAAATGCTCTAATTGCGCAGCCCCTTCAGGGCTGGTGTGTCGCGGAGTGGAATGGTGGAAGAAAGCTGTCTGGTACCAAGGACTTTTACTCTGCGGGGGCGATGCGCAGACGACGGTCTGCCTTTATCGAGGGCCAGTCTTTGCGGGCAGTTTTACTTTGCCGTGCTTGACGCTGAGATGAGGGCTGTGGCGGGAGAGGAAGCGCCAGGGGTAGTCGAGGGCCTGGCTGATGCCGACGCGGATGTCCGTGGCGATTTCGTGGGGGGATGACGAGGGCCGGACGAGGCCGCAGCCGGCGGGGCGGCCTGTGCCGGTCATGGGGAGGCCGTGGTGGGTGCCGTCGATGCCGAGGGCCAGGGCGAGCTTGCCGGGGCCGGAGCAGAGTTCGTGGAGTTTTTCGCGGTGGCGGCGCTGCTGCATTTGCGGGATGCCGCGGGTGGGCTCGAGGGCGCGGATGAGGATGAGGCCGTCCTGGGAGCCGCCTTTGACGAGGAGGTTGAAGAGCCAGTACATGCCGTAGTTGAAATAGACGTAGGCGGTGCCGGGCGGGTGTTTTTTGACGAACTCGCGGGCGCTGGGGCGGGTGGCGGTGTGGGCGGCGAGATCGCCCTCCACGGAGTAGGCTTCGGTTTCGACGATGATGCCTGCGCAGCCTTTCCAGACGAGTTCCACGCCGATGAGATCACGGGCGACGGTGAGGACGTCGCGCTGGAAGAAGGAGGTGCCGAGGTAGGGCATGGCTTGGTGCGGCGCGGATTTGTGATGGCTAGAACTTCCAACGCGAATGGGCGCGAATAGCCGCGAATTAGGGTGAATGGCGCTGGGTTGGATTCTGATTCGTGGCCATGCGCGGTCATTCTTCTGCATTCGCGTTTTAAACCGGCTTTCAGAGGCCGGTCGGATGGTCGACGAACTCCCAGGGGATGCCAAATTTTTGCTGGATGTAGGCGGATAGGGCTTTGACGCCGAAGGTCTCGGTGGCGTAGTGGCCGCCGTAGATGAGATTGACGCCGATCTCCTCGGCGAGGGTGTAGCTCCAGTGGGGGCCTTCGCCGGTGATGAAGGTGTCGATGCCGGCCTTGGCTGCTGCAGCGACTTCCGAGCCGGAGCCTCCGGATGAAATGCCGATCCTGCGTGTCGTCCTGGGTCCACCGGGGCAGACGTGCACCTTGCTGCCACCGAGGGAGGCGTGGAATTTTGCCACCAGATCATCCAGCGGGATCTCATGAGCTGCCGTCACACCGACCGCGTTTCCTTTGTATTCCAAAAAGCCGCCGTCGGGTGTGATGCCAAGCGACTGGGCGATCTGGGCGTTGTTGCCGAGTGTGGGATGCATGTCCAGCGGGAGGTGACAGCTATAAATCGCCAGACCGGCATCGAGGGCGGTTTGGATCTTTTGGAAGACGGGGCCGGTCCAGGTCTGGAGGCCGGTCCAGAACATGCCGTGGTGGACGATGAGGAGGTCTGCACCAGCGGCGACGGCTTTGGTGATGACGGGCAGGGTGGCATCCACGGCGGCGACGATCTTGGTGACTTCTCCTTTGCGGTTTTCGAGCTGGAGGCCGTTGAGGGCGTTGGAGTAGTCCGCGATCTCGGCGATGCGCAGTTCGGTGTCGAGGTGGGAGACGAGGTCGGCGAGATTCATGCGGGGGTAGTTTGGGGCGTTTGGATGAATTGTCGAGCCGTGCAAAAAAAGAGGCCAAGCGGTGCGGGTTGTGACAATTTGCGGCTCATGCCAGAAGTCACACGATTCGCCCCAAGCCCCACTGGATGGCTGCATCTGGGGCATGCGTATGCGGCGTTGTTTGCGCAGGAGCAGGCGGCGGGGGGGCGGTTTTTAATCCGGCTGGAGGACATTGATGGGACGCGGGCGAGGCGGGAGTATGAGGAGGCGATTTTTGAAGATCTGGCGTGGCTGGGGCTGGAATGGGAGCAGCCGGTGCGGAAGCAGTCGGAGCACTTTGAGGATTATCGTGCGGCTTTGACGAAGCTGGAAGGGCTGGGGGTGCTGTATCCGTGCTTCTGTACAAGGCGGGAGATTCAGGAGGAGATCGCGCGTGCGGGAAATGCGCCGCAGGGGCCGGACGGGCCGCTGTACCCGGGGACGTGCCGGGGACGCATTGCGGCGGAGCGTGCGCGGCGGATGGCTGCGGGGGAGCCGTATGCGCTGCGGCTGGATGTGGCGAAGGCGGTGGATTTGGCGGGAGGAGAGCTGGTGTGGACGGACCGGGGGCGTGGGGTTTTCACGGCGAGGCCCGATGTGTTTGGGGATGTGGTGCTGGCGCGAAAGGATACGCCGGCGAGCTATCACCTGGCGGTGGTGGTGGATGATGCGCTGCAGGGGATCACGCTGGTGACGCGGGGGGAGGACCTGCTGGAGGCGACGCATCTGCACCGGCTGCTGCAGGCGCTGCTGGGGCTGCCGGTGCCTGAGTGGCGGCACCATGGGCTGATCACGGATGAGAACGGGAAGCGGCTGGCGAAGCGGGATGATGCGCGGTCGCTGAGGAGCCTGAGGGCAGAGGGGTGGACGGCGGGGCGGGTGAGGGAGGTCGTGGGGAGGGATGACGAATGACGAATGGTGGCGCTGTGGGGTGGAAGAGCGGGCACCGGAAGCTGGCGGAGGCAGCGAAGGGTAGTGGTCAATCCGCTTGGGTTTGGAGCGCTCTGGGCGTGCGTGATTGACGATTGACGAGCAATCGATTGTTGATTGTCGAAGTTTGATCGCGTGGCGGAGGCGATGCGGGGCTCGACAGGAGATTGGCGACTTAGAAGCCACCGATGGGTGGCGGGATGGTACGGGCACCGCCGCCGCCGAGGGGATTGCCTTTGGTTTCTTCGATTTCGGAGACGACGTTGTCTTTGAAACTCAGGCTGAGGGTGCCGACTTCGACGCGGATGTAGACGACGGTTTGAACGATCTGGCCGAAGGCATTGACGCTGGTGCTGGTCTGCGGGACCTGCTCGTAGATGGCATATTCGACGCGCTCTTCCTTGCCTGCGGCGGTGATCTTGCTGGACTTGCGGGAGGGCTTCCCCAGAGAGGCATGCACTTCCTGGCTGGTCATGCCGAGAGCGACTTGCTTGCGCTGGATGAGCTCGTCCACCAGCTTGGTGCGCTCATAGAGTTTTTTGAGGTTCTCGTTCAGGTTCGGCACGGCGGAGATGACTTCGTTCATGCGCACCCAGCCTGCGACGTCGCCATGGCGGGCGCGGCCGCGCACGCGGTAGGCGGTGTCTGACATGGCCAGGAGGGTGACGAGAGAGCCGGGGGCAAAGGAGCCGAGGGCGCCCTGGAGCTTGCTGGTGGGATAGACGGGGGCCTCGATCTGGACTTTGAGCACGATGGGCCTGGGCGTCATGCCTTCCACGGCAAAGGTGCCGGGCTCCACCGTGGTCAGAGAGGAGCGATTCCGCGGGGAAAAGGTGACGGACTGGGCCTGGGCGGCCTGCGTGGTGCAAAGGGCGAGGAGAACCAAACAGAACGCTTTCATGGGCAGGGTGGTCGGGAATTGGGCTGAGAATAGCCGACTCAGACGGTTCGGAGCAACCTTTTGTTCGACGCATAAAATCTCCCGCGTATCCCTTTCCACTTCCAACCATGCCAAACGGACCCCTTTCCACCAAGCTCTTCGACCTCGCCAAGCAGTACATTCCCGGAGGAGTGAACTCGCCGGTGCGCGCCTTCCGCAACGTCGGCGGTGATCCCTTTTTCGTGAAACGCGCCAAAGGGTGCCGGATCTACGATGTGGATGACCGCTGCATGATCGACTACGTGGGGACGTGGGGCCCGGCGATTCTGGGGCACGCACCGATTGCGGTGATCGAGGCGATCCACAACGCGGCCAAAGAAGGCGTGAGCTTTGGGATTCCGAACCTGTATGAGGTGGAGATGGCGCGGACGATCTGTGAATGGGTGCCGAGCATTCAGAAGGTGCGCATGGTGAGCAGCGGCACGGAGGCGACGATGTCAGCGATCCGTCTGGCGCGTGGATTTACCGGGCGCGACCGCTTGGTGAAGTTTGACGGGTGCTATCATGGCCATTCGGACAGCCTGCTGGTGGCGGCGGGCAGCGGGGCGCTGACGCATGGGAACCCGGACAGCGCCGGGGTGCCGAAGAGCTTTGCGGAACTGACGAGCGTGCTGCCGTTCAATGACGAGGCGGCGCTGGAGGAGTTGTTTGAAAAGCAGGGGCATGAGATCGCGTGTGTGATCGTGGAGCCGTATCCGGCGAATGCGGGCCTCATTCTGCCGAAGCCGGGCTTTTTGCAGAAGCTGCGCGACATCACGGCGAAGCATGGGGCGCTGCTGATTTTTGATGAAGTGATGACGGGCTTTCGCCTGGCCAAAGGCGGGGTGCAGGAGCTGGAGAAGATCACGCCGGATCTGACGTGCCTGGGCAAGGTGATTGGCGGTGGGTTGCCGGTGGGTGCTTTTGGCGGGCGTGCGGACATCATGGACTACCTCGCGCCGATCGGCCCGGTGTATCAGGCGGGCACGCTGAGCGGCAGCCCGGTGGCGCTGGCGGCGGGTCTTGCGCAGCTGCGCGAGCTGGAGAAGAAGAATGGCTATGCGCTGCTGGAGAACCTGGGGCAGATCATGGAGGACGCGGTGCTGGAGGTGCTGAAGAAGAAGGGGCTGAACTACCGGTGGTATCGCCGGGGGAGCATGTTCTGCCTGTTCTTCACGGAGAAGGAAGTGCACAATTTGCAGGACGCGAAGACTTCAGATTTGGCGGCGTTTCGGAAGTTCTTCCACTACTGCCTGGACCACGGCGTGTACTTTGCGCCGAGCCAGTTTGAGACGGGATTCATCAGCATGGCGCACAGCCGTGATGATCTGGAGGAGACGGCGGAGGTGGCTGCGGCGGCGCTGGCGGCGTTGTAGAAAAGGAGATGAGTCCGGTGGGAAACGGGGTATGCTTTGCGCATGCCCCAGATTACCATTGATGTGCCTGAAACGCTCATGCCGCTTCTCACCCGCAAGGCTGAGATTGTGCAGGAGACGCCGGAGGAGTTTATCGTGAGCCATCTCGTGGTGACATTGGAGGACGATGACGGTGAGACCGCACAGGGCATGACGCGGGAGGAGCAAGAGCGCCTCGAGGATATTCTGGTAGAACGCGACAAGGGACCGTTTGTGCCGGTGCCTGATGATCTGGTGGAAAGAGTCATGGAGCAGGCGATGACAAGGATTCAAGGGCGGAAAACGCATGTTTGATCCTTTGCAGCACATGCACCCCGATGTGGGGACGATCGACCTGGTTGGGATTGCAGAGCACATCGCATCGGACAATCCTGCAGCTGCGAGGAAAGTGGTGATCGCCATTCGTGATATGTTCGCACTGCTGTCGGGCCATCCTCTTTTGGGCACCGAATATCATCCGCTGCGCCGCACGCTAAAAGGTATCCGCATGATCGCGGTCACGGAATATCCAAACTACCTGATCTATTACCGCCCGCTGCCGGAGAATGCCGGGGTACGCATTCTTTATGTGCTGCATGGAGCGCGGGATGCCGCAGCATTTGCCAAGGAACACCAACGCCAGTAACCTGTGGTATGTCCGAACCCCGTTTTGCCGTTGCCCAGCTGGATGAAATTCCGCCGACGCCTTGTCCGTGCGGGCAGGCGAGGAGGGCGTTCAAGGAGGACTGGAACACGCTGGCGACGGTGCACCTGACGGACATCCACGCGGATTCGAAGGCGCACTATCACAAGAAGATGACAGAGATCTACATTGTGCTGGAAGGGGAGGGGCATCTGGAGGTGGACGGGCAGATCGTGCCGCTGAAGCCGATGACGACGGTGATGATCCGGCCGGGGTGTGTGCACCGGGCGGTGGGGAAACTGAAAATCATCAATGTGCCGATGCCGCCGTTTGATCCGGCGGATGAGTTTGAGGTGTGACACCCATTTATGCGCGACCTCATCACCAGCATTGATTCGACGAGGCTTGGTTTTTTTAAATCGATCCTCGATGAGGCGGAGATCGCCTGTTTCATCCGGAATGAAACGACCGCGCAGCTGACCAACATCTTCATTGGGCCGCTGCAACCGACTTTGTGTCTGGTGGAGGATGCGGATTTTGAGCGGGCAAGCGCGCTGCTGGTGCCGCACCAGACGGAGGGAGCCTGTGCCGCTGAAGAATGGCTTTGTCCTCAGTGCAAAGAATCGAATCCGGCCTCGTTTGAACTGTGTTGGAAATGCCAGACGGCCCAACACGAATGATGATTCAACTTATGAACAAGCTCGCTCTTACGCTGCTGGTGGGACTGCTGCCGGCGCTCATGAATGCGGAAACTCCGAAGGCCAAAAAACAGGCGATGCCGGAGGGGTTTCATGAGCTCAAAATTGGGGATGCGGCGCCGGATTTTGATCTGGTGGGGATTGATGAGGAGAAGCACACGCTGAAAGAGTATGAGGATGCGGACTTGCTCATGATCGCATTTTTGAGCAACCACTGCCCGACCTCGCAGGCGGTGGAGGGGCGGATCAAAAAGCTGATCAAGGAATTCAAAGGGAAGGGGCTGCGGGTGGTGGCGATCAATCCGAATGATCCGGCGGCGCTGCGGCCGGATGAGCTGGGCTACTCGAAGTACAACGACAGTTTTCCGGAGATGAAGCTGCACGCGAAGGAGCAGGGGTTTACTTTTTCCTACCTCTACGATGGGGACACGCAGAAGGCGGCGCTGGCCTACGGATGCCTGGCGACGCCGCATGTCTTCCTTTTCGACAAGGAGCGCAAGCTGCGGTACCAAGGGCGGCTGGATGATTCACGCTATGCGGATGAGAGCACGGTGACCGCGCCGGATGCGCGAAATGCGATCGAGGCGCTGGTGGAGGGCAAGGCGGTGCCGGTGGAGGTGACGAAGCCGCATGGGTGCTCGACGAAATGGATCGACAAGAGGAAGCTGCTGGCGGCGGACAATGAGAAGTGGGAGAAGGGTGAAGTGGAGGTGGAGCTGATCGACGCCAAGGGGATCGCAGCGCTGCGGAAGAACGACACGAAGAAGGTGCGGTTGTTCAACGTGTGGGCGACGTGGTGCGGGCCGTGTGTGGAGGAGTTTCCGCAGCTGGTGGCGAAGTCGCGCAA
>NZ_JBGANL010000033.1:0-70051 GCF_044222345.1 Prosthecobacter sp. | reverse complement strand
AGCAGGAACCGCCGACACCCAGTTTCTTAAGGATCGTTTCAGCAGGGCATAAACCAGTGAAAGCGGACTGCAGCAGGTTGGCCCCCACAAAGACCGTCAGCCAGATCCAGTTCGGATGCACATAATGACTGAGGGCCAGGCTGACGAGGATCATGGTGCCGGCGAGGGCGCGGATGGCGTTTTCGAGTTTCATGGGTAGAGCGCGGTATTTGAGATTGACGATTTGTTCTTTCGAAGGATACTCATTCACAACTGTATGATTCTATACGCATATAGTGAATGCCTGCAAACCCTTTTTCACATCATGCCACCACGCGCCAAAAAATCCCTGCCGCCGGTCTCCGAGGAGGCCCTCACTTTGATCGCCTCCTGGTTCCGCACGCTCTCCGAACCCAGCCGCCTGAAAATTCTGCGCGCGCTGGAGGAGGGCGAGAAGAACATCACCGAACTCGTCGCCGCCACCGGCCTCACTCAAGCAAATGTCTCGCGTCATGTGCAGTCGCTCGTGGACGCGGGAATGGTCGGCCGCCGCCGTGAAGGCCTGACTGCGATTTGCTTCATCGCTGATACGAGCATCACCGATCTGTGTGACAACGTCTGCAACAACCTCCTCAAACGCCTCTCCCAACAGGTGAAAAAACTCGGCGGTGCCTGAGCAGCCTGTTTCATCCTCCAATGCCCCTTCGAAATATGATCTGGACCTTTGTCATTCTCATTGCCGTCATCGGCGGCTGGTACTGGTATGAAGGAGACTGGGACCGCGGTCTCTTCAAAGCATCTCCTGGCTCCGTATGCGCAAACCTCAATCCTGGCCAGGCCAATGCGTGGCTGCGTGACCACCCCGAGACGCAGGTGCTGGATGTGCGTTCCTCGGGTGAGTTTGAAGGTGGCGCGCTGCCCGGCGCGGTGAACATCTCCATCGGTGATCCGTCATTCGAAACCAAGCTCGCCGCGCTGAACAAGGACAAGCCCGTGCTGGTGTATTGCGCCGGTGGCTTTCGCAGCCGCAAGGCGGTGATTGTCCTGAAAGAACTCGGCTTCCGCAACATCCAGCACATCCACCGCGGCTACATGTCGTGGCAACCTGACGCCCAACCATGAAACCCCTGCTCTTCTCCCTCCTCACTCTCACCCTCGCCACCTCCGCCGCCGAACCGGAGGTCATTCCGATCCAGGTGCGCGAGAATCTGCGCATCGTCTATCAAGTGACCGATGACGCGGCCCACGATGGCGTGAACAAGGGTCTCTTCTACGCCCGCAAACTCATCAACACCTACGCGAAGCAGGGCATCGCCGCCGACCAGGTGCATCTGCACCTTGTTTATCACGGCACCGGCATCGCCGCCGTGGTGAACGATGCGGCCCTCAAACGCCTCGGCACGGATGCGGCGAATCCAAACGGCGAAATCCTTGCGGAACTCATCAAGCGCGGTGTGCAGGTGGAGCTGTGTGAAAACACCATGCAGCAGAAAGGTGTGAAGCCCAGCGAACTGATGCCCGGGGTGAAGCTCGTGGTCGGTGCCTTCCCGCGTCTGATCGATCTGCAGTTGCAAGGCTTCGCCTACATCAAGTTTGAGTAGCCACCCTTCTCTAAGCCAACCATGAAAACACACCGCTGGAATCCCTACCTCGTTGGCGCGCTGATCGGCGTGCTCAGCATCCTCACCTTTACGATGGCTGACAAGCCCATCGGCATGTCCACCGGCATCGCGCAGGCCTCTGGCGCGTGTGCCTTGCCGGTGCTCAGCGCGGATGGCGTGGCGGCCAATACTTATTGGGCCAAAAAAGCGGTGCCAGCCTGGGACTACGGCAGCCTGTTTGTGCTCGGCTCCTTTTTCGGCGCTCTGGTCAGCGCGCTGGTGAGCGGCAGCTTCAAACTGGAGAGCGTGCCAGCCCTTTGGCGCGGGCGTTTTGGCCCGTCCGTCGGCAAACGCCTGCTCGCCGCCTTCATTGGCGGCGTGGTCATCATCTTCGGCGCACGGCTGGCGGATGGCTGCACCAGCGGCCATGGCATCAGTGGTTCGCTGCAGCTGGCCGTGAGCAGCTGGACCTTTTTCATCGCCATGTTCATCAGCGGCATTGTCACCGCCTTCATCCTCTTCCGCGGCACCTCCCAATCCTGATCCCATGCAAACATTCCTCGCCTTCATCACCGGCTCCAATCTGCTCTGGGCCGGGCTGCTCTTTGGCTTCCTCTTTGGCGTGCTGCTTCATCGCGGCGGCGTCACGGACTTCAATGTCATCGTGAAGCAGTTTCTGTTTCGTGACTTCACCGTGCTCAAGGTCATGTTCACCGCCATCGTCGTCGGTGGCGTGGGCCTGTTCATCCTGCATGGGCAGGAGCTTTCCAACTGGCACATCAAGCCTGCAAACATGCTCGCAGTCATCCTCGGGGCGCTGCTCTTTGGCATCGGCATGGTGATCTACGGCTACTGCCCCGGCACCAGCATCGCCGCCGTAGCAACCGGCAGACTGGATGCGCTTGTGGGCTTCCTGGGAATGCTCGTCGGCGGGGCGGCCTATGCGCTCTGCTACGACTGGATCGCCGCGAACATCCTGCCGGTGGCAGATCTCGGCAAAAAGCGCCTGCCTGAACTCGCCACGCTGCCGGAATGGGTGTGGTATGCGGGGCTGGTGGTCATGGCGGCCGTTGTCTTCGCGCTTGTCGCACGTTTTGAAAAAACCCGATCCAAAATCTCATGAAACCCCAGCGTCTGGTCATCATCGGAGGTGTCGCCGGAGGGGCCAGTGCCGCCGCTCGTGCACGCCGCCTTTCCGAAACCTGTGAAATCACCGTGCTGGAGCGCGGCCCCCATGTCTCCTTTGCCAACTGCGGCCTGCCTTACTTCGTAGGCGGTGAGATCCCGAATGAGGAGGATCTGCTGGTGCAGACGCCGAAGAGCCTGCACGCGCGTTTCAACCTCGATGTGCGTGTGCACAGCGAGGTCGTGTCGATTGATCGCGAGGCCAAAGTGGTGAACGTGCGCGAGCTGACGAATGGCCGCGAATACGCCCTGCCCTACGACGCACTGCTCATTTCCACGGGCGCCTCACCGCTGACTCCGCCGGTTCCCGGCATCCAGCGCGAAGGCCATTTCGTGGTGCGCAACGTGCCTGACGTGGTGCGGATCAAATCATGGATCAGCGAGACCGAGGACACCCGGGCCGTCGTGGTCGGTGGCGGTTACATCGGTTTGGAAATGGCGGAGCAGCTCGTCCGGCATGGTGGTGTCTCCGTTTCACTTGTCGAAGCATTGCCGCAGGTCATGGCTCCGCTCGACCCTGAGATGGCCGCGTGGCTGCACCTGGAGCTCAAGCAGCAGGGCGTCGAGCTTTGCACCGGCAGCGCCGTGGCTGCTTTTGAAGCACCGAGCGATGCTGAGCCCGCCCGGGCCTCCATCGTGGTCCTCAAAGATGGCCGCCGTCTGCCTGCGGATGTTGTCGTGCTCGGCATGGGCGTGAAACCGGAAAGCACCCTGGCCAAAGCCGCCGGCCTGGAGATCGGCGGTCGCGGTGGCATCCGCGTCAATGAGCGCATGCAGACAAGCGATCCGGCGATCTACGCCGTCGGCGATGTCGTGGAAGTGCGCGATGTCATCACCGGTGAGTGCAGCCTGATCCCGCTGGCCGGCCCGGCGAACCGCCAGGGCCGCATCGCTGCGGACAACATCATGGGCCGCAGTTCCACCTACCAAGGCACGCAGGGCACGGCCGTGCTGAGGCTCTTTGGCCTCACCGCAGGCTGCACGGGCGCGAATGAAAAGACGCTGCGTGCCGCTGGCAGATCCTACCAGGCGCTGCATCTGCACCCGGCCTCGCATGCAGGCTATTATCCCGGCGCAGAACCCATCGCGCTGAAGGTGCTCTTTGACCCGCACACCGGCAGGCTGCTCGGCGCTCAGGCCGTGGGCCGCGATGGCGTGGACAAGCGACTCGATGTCCTGGCCACCGCGCTCAAAGCCGGCATGACCATGGATGATCTGGCCGAACTGGAGCTCGCCTATGCCCCGCCGTTTGGCTCCGCCAAAGACCCCGTGAATCTCGTCGGCATGGCCGCACAAAACGTGCTCGCCGGAGATGTGGCGCTCGCGCAGTGGCATGAGATCGCCGCGCTTGATCCTGACAAGTCCCTCGTACTGGACGTACGCCGGGCCGACGAGCGCGCCAAGGGCTGCATCCCCGGCTCCATTCACATCCCGCTGGATGAGCTGCGCGGACGCCTTGGTGAACTGCCGAAGGACAAAGAGATCATCGCCTCCTGCCAGAGCGGCCAGCGCAGCTACTTCGCATGCCGCCTGCTCACGCAGCACGGCTTCAAAGTGCGCAACCTCGCCGGTTCATGGCGTACCTTCAGCACCGCAACCCGCTGACACGAACTTTATGAACAACACCTTTCTGCTTCGTCTCCTGCCCTGGTTTGCGGTCATCGCCCTGGCCGGTGCGGCGTTCTACAAGTTCAAGCTGGCTCCGGCGCCAGTCGAGGAACGCAGGCTGAGTCAAGACAGCATCACGCATGAGGTGATGGGCACCGGCACGCTGGAGGCGCGCGTGAAGACGACGGTGAGCGCACGCATTCAAGAACGGCTGATGGAGGTGCTGGTCGATCAGGGAGATGCGGTGAAGGCAGGGCAGTTGCTCGCGAAGCTCGATGACGCAGAGATCAGGCAGCAGGTGGCCATTGCGGAAGCGACTTTGGCTGCGGCTCGGCAGACAGCGGCGCGAGTAAGCGCAGATCTGGCACGCTCGGAGGCGGTGCTGGCGCAGGCCCGGCTCGACCACAAGCGCATGACCGGCCTGCGAACCTCCAACGCGGTTTCCCAGACGGACGAGGACAAGGCTTCGGAAGCGCTGCATGTGGCGGAGGCGGATCTGAACCGCTCGAACGCGACCATCGCCGAGGCGCAGGCCCTGGTGCTGGTGGCGGAAAAAACGCTGCTGTATCGCAGGGAGCAGATGGCCTTCACGGAAATTCGCGCACCTTACGACGGGCTCATCATACGGCGCAATCGCGAGCCGGGCGACATGCTCGTGCCAGGGGGTGCACTCATGGAACTGATCTCGCTGGAAGAAATCTGGGTGAGTGCGTGGGTCGATGAAACCGCCATTTCGAAAATCGCGCCCGGCCAGAAGGCGCGCATCGTTTTCCGTTCCGAAAGCGGCAGGAACTACCCCGGCGTGGTCTCGCGCATCGGCCGCGAGACAGACCGCGAGACGCGCGAGTTTCTCGTCGATGTGCGCGTCAATGAACTGCCCAAAAAATGGACCATCGGCCAGCGCGCGGAGGTGTTCATCCAGCTGCCATGAACCTCGCCGTCCGCGACATTCGGCACAACTCGGGCCGCTTTGTGTTTACCACGCTGGGCATCGGCCTGCTGCTGATGATCGTGATGGGCATGGGTGGCATCTATCGTGGTCTCATCCATGAAGCAACGCTGCTGGTGGACCGTGTGGGCGCGGACCTGTGGGTCGTGCAGGGCGGCACGCGCGGGCCGTTTGCGGAGATCTCGCGGATTTCTGCCAGCCTGGAGGACCGCGTGCGCGCGGTCCCGGGCGTGGCCCAGGCACGGCGCTTCGTCTCGCATACGATTCAACGCATGCATCAGGGCAGGCCGCTGCGCATGGTGGTTCAGGGCCTTTCCTGGCCGGAGGATCGTGGCGGGTGGATTCCGCTGGTGGCGGGGCGTACGCTGCGGCAGGCGCATTATGAAATGATCGCCGATTTGTCGCTGCACCTGCCTTTGGGTGAAAAAGTCAGACTCGGCAAGGACGTCTATGAAGTCGTTGGCCACACGCGCGGCATGGTCGGCACCAGTGGCGACGGACTGACTTTTTTCACCGTGAGCGATGCGCTGGCGATTCAATCTGACGTGCCCGGAGAAGCCGTGCGGCTGGAACGCGCGGCACGGCGCACACGATTGGAAAACATCGAGATCGGCCGCCTGCAGCCTCTGCTGCTGGATCGCGCCGCCGGCCCCTCCGGCAGCATTCCCGCGCTTTCGAAGCCGCAGGTCAGCGCCGTGCTTGTGACCCTGCAGCCTGGTGCGGATGCCGCAGCCGTTCGTGCCACGCTCGGCACCTGGCCGGACATCTCGGTTTTCTCCACTCAGGAGCAGCAGGACCTGCTGCTCTCCGGCATGGTGGACAAGGCGAAGCGCCAGCTCGGTCTTTTCCGCGTTCTGCTGATCATCATTTCGACCATCATCATCGCGCTGATCATCTACACGCTCACGCTCGATAAAATTCGCGACATCGCCCTGCTGAAGCTCATTGGCGCCCGCAACGGCGTCATCGGTGGTCTCATTCTGCAGCAGTCGCTTCTCATGGGCGCTTTTGGTTATGCGCTGGCGTGGGTCATCGGGCAGTTCACGTTCCCCCACTTTCCACGTCTCGTCGTTGTGGAGGCGTCAGACCTCATTTCACTCGGCTTCATTGTCCTCGTCATCTCCACACTCGCCAGCCTGCTCGGCATCTGGAAAGCCCTGCGGGTGGAACCCAACACCGTCCTCTCCGCATGAGCGCCCCCGCCGTCGAAGTCCAGCATCTGCGCAAAGTGTATGGCAGCGGCCACACCGAAGTCGTCGCCATCCGCGATGCCTCGCTGACCATCGCACGCGGCGAGATCGTCGGCATGCTCGGCCCCAGCGGCTCCGGCAAGTCCACCATCCTCACCGCCATGGCGCTGATCAATCCTCCCACGTCAGGACAGGTGATGATCGGTGGTTCGGCCGTGCTCGATGGTCCGAAGGCGCTCGTCGACCTGCGCGCCTTTCGCCGCCAGCATCTCGGGTTCGTGTTTCAAAAGGCCAACCTCATTCCCTTTCTCACCGCGTTGGAAAACGTGCAGGTCGCCCTCGAAATCAATGACACCGCTCCGAATGCCGCACGCGCACGCGCGATGGAACTGCTCGACTACCTCGGCGTCGGCGAGCGAGCCGGCAACCTGCCCGTCGCCCTCTCGGGGGGCGAGCAGCAGCGTGTCGCCGTGGCCCGTGCGCTCGCCAACAACCCCAGCCTCATCCTCGCCGACGAACCCACTGCCGCTCTCGACAGCCAGCGCGGACGCCAGGTGATGGAACTCTTTGCCAAAGTCGCCCACGAGCGCAACGCGGGCGTCCTCGTCGTGACTCACGATCACCGCACGCTCGATGTCTTTGACCGCATCGTGGATGTAGAAGATGGCATGATCCACGAGCGATCTCTTTGACTCCACCCCTCCAATCTTCATGAAACGTATTCTCCCGATCCTTTCCCTTCTCTTCGCGACCTGCTTCGCTCAAGACGCGAGCGTGAAGCCCGGCATCAACGACAAGTTTCTCGATCCCAAGCTCAAGGTCGGGGAGTGGACGCAGAAGTTTGAGACCGAGAGCCGCGAGATCTATCATCAGCGCGAGAAGATCGCCGCTGCGGTCGGCTTGAAGCCCGGCATGGCCATGGCGGACATCGGCGCAGGCACGGGGCTCTTCACACTGCCGTTTTCACAGGCGGTCGGGGAGAGCGGCAAAGTGTATGCGGTCGATATCGCGAAGAACTTCCTCGAACACATCCAGGCCCGCGCGACGAAGGCGCATGCGGCGAATGTGCAGACGATCCAGTGCACGGGGCGCAGCGTCGAACTTCCGGAGGCCAGCATTGATCTCGCGTTCATCTGCGATGTGTATCACCACTTCGAATTCCCGCAGGCCAGCCTCGCCACGCTGCACAAGGCACTGAAACCCGGCGGCGTTCTGGTGCTGATCGACTTCAAGCGCATCCCCGGTGAAAGCAGCGATTTCGTCATGGGCCACGTCCGCGCCGGGCAGGAGGTGTTTGAGGCCGAGATCACCGCCGCCGGCTTCGAGAAAATCGGCGAGGGGAAGGACGTGCTGAAGGAGAACTACTTCGTGCAGTTTCGGCGGAAGTGAACGCCGGGCCTCTTACTTCAACCGGGCTTCCAAATCGGCACGCTTTTGCATCGGCTTGCCGTTGTATTTTTCCCGCCAGCCTTTGATCTGATCGGCGGTGACGGACGGGGCGCTGTTGCCGAAGCTGCTGCGCACATAGGTCAGGACCTCGGCCATTTGAGCGTCGGTCATCGCCGGGCCGAGGGGAGCCATGATGCCGACGAATTTGGTGTCCTGCTTCTCAATGCCGGTGAATACGATGGAAGCCATCACCTCGCCATCGCCAAAGGCGGCCAGCTTCGAACCGGCGAGAGGGGGAGCCATTGGCATGGGAGTGCCAGCCCCCATTCCTTTCCCATCCATCCCGTGGCAGGCCATGCACAGCACGAAGGAGGCAGGCGCAGGTGTCTGCGCCTGAGAGGCAGAGGCGGCAAGAAGGGTCGTGATGACGAGGAAGGATGCTGTGATTTTTTTCATACCACGTCACGCTCACCTGCTTCACGGGAGAGTCACTGCGGCAAAATGCCGCATCGGATGGACAGACAGCCAGGCGCATCCACTATTCTCGGATGAGTTCACATGCATCCCCCCCTTCCACACCGATGCCGCGCTGGCAGCGCTGGCTCGGTCTCAGTGAGGTGTGGGCAGGCGGGGCACTCTCGTCTCGGATGCTCGTGCTGCTGCGCTGGCTGGCAGCGACCGGCCAGGCCATGACCCTGCTCGTGGTGTGGAGGCTGGGGGTGCAGGTGCCTCTGTGGGCGTGTGGCGGTGCCGTGGGCGCGACGCTCCTCACCAATGCGCTGCTCCAATGGTGGCTGCGGCAGATTCGATGGGAGATGAAGGATGGCTTCTTCCACGTCCTGCTCTTCGATGTGCTGACTCTCACCTTCCTGCTGCGCTGGACGGGTGGCCTGGAAAATCCCTTTGCGCTGTTCTATCTGGTGCAGTTGACGCTGGCAGCGGTGGCACTTCGAGCTTCGGCGGTGATTTCCCTGGGTCTGCTGATGAGTGGCGGGCTGCTCTGGCTCTGGATTCAGGCGGTTCCCCTGAAGATGGCCAATGGCGCGGCGGTGCCCGCTGACATGATCACGCAGGGCGTTCTCACCGCGCTGGTCCTTGCGGGCGGCTTTGTAGTGACGCTGCTTCTGGCGCTGCGCCGGCGTTCACACCGCCTGCAAAAAGAGCGTGAGCGCCTGCGGGCGGAGCTGGACTCCCGTGAGCGTTTTCTATCGGTGGCGGCGCTCGCCACCGGGTTCGCGCACGAATTAGGCACACCGCTGGGAACCATCGCCATCGCAGCCGAGGAAATGCGTCTGCATCCGGATGCGGAGACGGCAGCCATCATCGCCCGTGAAACCGAACGCTGCCAGAAAGTGCTGCAACGCCTGCGAGAACTCGGCCAGGAGGCCACGGGGCTGTCTTCAGCTCCATGTGCGGCGGGGCGGGTGGTCGAGGCCGCACTCAATGAACTGCCACAGAGCCAGCGCACGCGCGTGCGCATCGATTTACGGGCTCCAGACGCGACAGTGGCCTGCACGGGACTGCGGGAGGCCTTGCTTGTGCTTCTGCGCAATGCATTGCTCGCTTCTGCAGATGATCAGCCGGTGGAACTGCGCGTGCACACGGCAGGAAAGGAGCTGCGGTTCACGGTGCTCGATCACGGGCCTGGATTCAGCGCGGAGATGCTGCACCATTGGGGCGAGCCCTTTCGCAGCACGCGGGACCCCGGCTCAGGAATGGGGCTGGGGTTGTTTTTCGTGCGCCGTCTGGCAGCATCGATGCACGGCAATGTTGAAGTACAAAATCGGAACGAAGGCGGCGCGAGTGTGACGCTGACCCTGCCGCTGCATCAACCCGCCCAACCACTGACCTGAATGAACGTGCTCCTCATTGAAGACGACGAAGGCTTCCGCACGACACTGGCCCTGGCGCTGAAGAGGCGCGGCTGCGATGTGCTGCAGGCTGCGGGCCAACACGAGGCACTGGGACTGGCCGAGAGTGAAAACATCGACGGCATGGTGCTCGACATGCGACTCGGCGCGGTGGACGGGATGCGGTTGATCCCGGAACTGCTGCGTCACCAGCCCAAGGCGAGGCTGATCATTCTCACTGGCTATGGCAGCATCCCCAGTGCGTTGGAAGCGGTGCGGCTTGGCGCGCACGACTACCTGCTGAAGCCCGCCAGCGCTGATCAAGTTCTCGCGGCGCTCCAAGGTTCCTCGACCACCTCGCCGCGACCTGCCGTCTCCGACCTGCCGAGTCTTGCCCGTCTGGAGTGGGAGCACATTCAGCGGGTGCTGCATGAGCACGGCGGAAACATTTCCCACACCGCCGAAGCCCTCGGCATTGACCGCAGGACGCTGCAACGCAAGCTCGCGAAGATGCCACCGGAGGAGTAGCGGGCTGCTGCGGCATCTTGCCACATTTTCAAAATCTGACGCGGGTCGAGCATCACCGCGTCATGGACTTCCCCTCCTTTTATCTTGATCACCTCGCAGGTGGCCGCCTGATCATCGGCCTCATCGCCAGTCTGCATGTGCTGATCAATCATCCGCTCGCCGTCGGAGCGTATCCACTGCTCACCTGGATGGAATGGTGGGCGCACAAAAACAACCGGCCGGACGTCGATCTCCTTGCCTACAGGATCACCTTCGTCGTGTTCATCGTCACCACCACCGTGGGTGCCATGACCGGCGTCGGCATCTGGCTTTCCACCTCACTCTTCGCACCATTCGCCATCGGTTCACTGCTGCGGGTGTTTTTCTGGGGCTGGTTCGCGGAGTGGCTGGTCTTCATCAGCGAGGTGGCCTTGATCATGTGGTGGTTTTTGACCTGGAAGAAGGCGGACTCACACGAAAAGAAGCGCAAGCACATCAGGATCGGCGTGGCGCTGAGCATCATGTCCTGGCTCACGATGGCGCTCATCGTGGCCGTGCTGGGCTTCATGATGAAGCCCGGCCAGTGGAACCAAACCCGCGCCTTCTGGGACGCGATGACCAATCCGCTTTACCTGCCGCAGCTTGGTTTCCGCACCTTCTTTGCCTTGATGACCGGCTCGGTCTTCCTGTGGTTCGCCAGCTTCTTTTTCACGAAGACAAAAAGCGCGTTCAATCCCGAGCCCCGGCGGCTGAGGGAGTGGATCGTCTATCGCCTCTCGCATGTGGTGCTGATCTCGCTGCTGGGCACCTTCTTATTCGGAACTTGGTACTGGAACGCCGTGCCCGAGACCATGAAGGCGAACAGCTCCGTGGCGCTGCTCACGCAGGAGTTCATGAGCTGGCATGGGCAGTTTCAGGCGCTGCTCGGCTGGACCATCATCGCCTTCCTGGTGGTCGGCATCGGCGGACTCGGCAGCAGCTTCATGATCCCGCGCTGGGCGCTGCTCATCCCCAGCTTCATGGGCATCTGGCTGCTCGGGCACTTCGAGCGGGCGCGTGAGTTCATGCGCAAGCCCTGGGTCATCGGCGAATACATGTATTCGAACGGCGTTCACAAAGACGAGCTCGCCTTCCTGCAAAGCGAGGGGCTCCTCAAACACGCCACGTATGTGAAGCACCGTGAGATCACCGAGGCCAACAAGGCCGAATGCGGCCAGGACATCTTCATGCTCGCCTGTTCCCGCTGCCACAGCACCACAGGACTCAATGGCGTGATCGAAAAATTCACCGCCATGTATGGCGCGGACAAGCCCTGGGACAGCGCTGGCATGCAGCTCTTCATCAAAGGCATGCATCAGACCCGCACCTTCATGCCGCCCTTTCCCGGCACCGATGCCGAGGCTGGAGCTCTCGTCGCCTACCTCCAGCAGCTACGGGCCAGCCCGCAGACACTGCCTGGAGCCCAGAGCGCCGGCATTGTGATCGCGCCTGAAGCACCCAAGCCCGCCATGTCGGCAGCCGCCCAACCTAAACCCTGATTTCTTCGCCATGAACGCCCTCCTCGCCAGCACCCCCGTCCCGCGTGATCTTCCTCTGCCACTGCCTGTGCCGGAATGGATGCTCGTGGTCTGCCTCGTCGCCTTTTTTCTCGTTCACATCCTTTTTGTCAATCTCATGGTCGGCGGATCGGTGATCGTCGTCATCGCAGAGTGGATGGGCTTGAAAAACAAACGCTGGGATGCACTTGCGCATGAAATCGCTCAGACGGTGACCGTTAACAAAAGTCTCGCGGTGGTGATGGGCATCGGGCCGCTGCTGTGCATCAACCTGCTCTACACGATGCAGTGGTATTCCGCCAATGCGCTTACCGGGCACGCGTGGCTGCTCATCGTTCCGCTCGTCATCGTGGCCTTCCTGCTCACCTACCTGCATAAATACACCTGGGACAAGTGGAGCAGGGGCGGCAGGAAGACACTGCACCTTCTCATCGGCATCACGGCGATGCTGCTGTTCTTCTTCATCCCGCTGATCTTCCTCGCGAATGTGAACCTCATGCTCTTTCCGAGCGAGTGGGAGAAGGTGAAGGGCTTCTTCTCCAGCCTGAGCATCGGCAATGTGCTGCCGCGCTACCTGCACTTCATGGCCGCCAGCATCGCCATGACGGGCCTCTTCCTGGCCGGATGGTTCGGTCGTAAAAACGCCGACCTCGAGCACCTCGGTGACTTCACGCGCCCGGAACTGCGCCGCCTGTTTTACCAAGTGTGCGCCTATGTCACGCTCGGCCAGTTCGTGCTCGGCCCGCTGCTGCTTTTCACACTGCCCCCCGCCGGCATCACGACGCAGGTTTATCTCATCATCTTCTCCGGCGCTGCGGTCGGGCTTCTGACGCTGTGGATGCTGTTTGGCGAGTTGAAGCGCGACGACACGCGTATTGGCAGCCGCTACCGGCTCATCGTGGCTCTCTTCTCCATCGTCGTGCTGGGCATGGGAAGCGGACGTCACGTGTATCGGGAAGCAGCGCTCGCCAGCCACAAAGCCGCGATCAAAGACCGCACCGAGCGCTACGCCGCCGCGCTCGCCGAGTTCAACAAGAACCTTGCCGCAGCACCCGCACCTGCTGAGCAAACGGCGGAGCAGCTTTTCATCAACTGCGCCGCCTGCCACGCGCCGAATGTGAAGCTGGTCGGCCCACCGCTCACCGAGATCGCGCAGATCTACGCGGGCAATCCCGAGGGCATCGTTGCCTGGGCCAAAGCACCCGGCAAAAAACGTCCGGAACTGCCCCAGATGCCCCCCATGATCCACCTCGGCGAGGCAAACCTCCGCAAAATCGCCGCACTCATGCTGGAGAAAGGCGCTGCGGCAAAGTAAAGGGGCTCACCCCTGCCGCATCCACGCCAGCAGGCGGTCCGCAGGCTGAAAGCCACTGGTTTGCGCGACGAGTTTGCCGTTTTTGATCAGGGCAAAGGCGGGAATGCCCTGAACGCGGAACTGACTGGCGATGTCCTGCCGTTCGTCGGTGTTCACTTTGACGAGGATGGCAGAGCCTGCGGCCTTGGCGGCGGCTTTGGCGAATTCGGGGGCCATCATCTGGCAAGGGCCGCACCACGGAGCCCAGAAGTCGATCACCACCGGCAGCGTGCTCTGCGTAATGAGCGCAGCGAAGTCGGACGCGCTGGTGATCTCGACGGGTTCGGATACATGGGGCAGTTCAGCCTTGCAGGTGCCGCAGCGGCCCTGCTGCGCGGCTTTGGCGTAGGCGATGCGGTTGGAGGTGCCACAGGCGGGACAAGGCAGGATGATGCCGCGTTCATCGGCGGTCAGGTGAGGGCTCATAAATGACAAGATTGAGGCGAGATTAATTATTGTATATACGCATACGCGCATATAGATTTATTGCAACTCAACCTTCCAATCCCTCATGAGCAAGCATCTTCTCATTCTCGGCGGCGGCACTGCGGGCACCATCATGGCCAACAACCTGCGCAGGCGGCTGCCCGCGTCCGAGTGGAGCATGACGGTGGTGGACCGCTCGGAAGAACATCTGTACCAGCCAGGGCTGCTCTTCCTGCCCTTCGGGAAGTATGAAGAAAGCGAGATCATCCGAAAGACCCGTGATTTCATCCCCAAAGGAGTCGAGTTCATGCAGGCGGAGGTGGATCAGATCATCCCTGAAGACCATGCCGTCACGATCAAGGACGGGCGCACGCTGAAATACGACCTCCTCATTGTGGCCACGGGCTGCCGCACGGCACCGGAGGAGACAGCAGGCATGCTGGGGCCCAAGTGGCGGGTGAATGTGCACGATTTTTACACGCTGGACGGAGCGCGGGCGCTGCGCGAGAAGCTCAAGAACTTCACCGGCGGCCGTGTGGTGGTGCACATCAATGAGATGCCGATCAAGTGCCCTGTGGCGCCGCTGGAGTTCACCTTCCTGGCCGATACGTTCTTCCGCGAGCAGGGCATCCGTGACAAAGTCACCCTGATCTATGTCACCCCGCTCTCCGGTGCGTTTACCAAGCCGAAAGCCTCCAAAAAACTGGGCCACCTGCTCGGAGACAAAGGCATCGAACTCGTGACCGATTTCGTGGCGGAGAAGGTCGATCAGGAAAACAACAAGCTCGTCTGCTTCGATGGGCGCGAAGTGCCCTATGACCTGCTCGTCACCATCCCAACGAACATGGGAGATGCCACCGTGCGCCGTTCAGCTCTGGGGGATGATCTTGATTTCATCGCCACGCAAAAGCACACGCTGCAGTCCGTGGAGTACAAGGATGTCTTCGTGATCGGCGATGCCACGAACCTGCCTGCATCCAAGGCGGGTTCCGTGGCGCATTTTGAAAGCGAGACCCTCGCGGACAACATCCTGCGCTACATCGCAGGTCAGCCGCTCAAGGAGGAATTCGACGGCCACTCCAACTGCTTCATCGAATCCGGCAACGGCAAGGCGCTGCTGATTGACTTCAATTACGAGTACGAGCCGCACGAAGGGCCATTCCCTTTCGCCTTCGGGCCCATGCGCCTGCTGGAAGAGAGCCGCGTGAACCACTGGGGCAAGCTGGCCTTCCGCCACATCTACTGGAACGTTCTTCTTCGCGGCCTGCCGCTGCCAGGCATCAGCCGCCAGAAAAAGAAGCCGGCTGAAGCGTAATGATCAACCCAACCCACCATCATGAAAAAAACCATCGCAGGAACTGAAGTGGACGTGAACGAGGAGGGCTACCTCACCGACGCGTCTCAATGGAACGAAGCCATCGCCGCAGCCATCGCCACGGAAGAAGGCATCGGAGCACTGACAGACGCCCACATGAAGGTGGTGCGCTACCTGCGCGAGCAGCAGGCCAAAGGAGCGGCCCTGACCATCCGCAGTTTGGGCAAAAGCGGCGTGGTGACGACGAAGGAGCTGTACGACCTCTTCCCCGGCGGCCCGCTGAAGAAGTCCTCCAAAATTGCCGGCATTCCGAAACCCGTCGGCTGCATTTAATCCCCCCTTCCCGACCATGAGCACTCCAGACGACAAACAACCCGTGAAAAAAATTTCCATCATCGTGAGCAAAGGCTCGCTGGATGGCATTTACCCCGCGCTGATCATGGCGAACGGTGCCCGCATGGAGGGCATCGAGGCCTCGCTGTTTTTCACCTTCTTCGGCCTGAACGCGCTGGCCAACAAGACGCTGGACCACCTGAAGGTGGCCACCGTGGGCAATGCCGCGCTAAACATGGCCATGCCGATGCTCGGCCTGCCCATCACGATGCCCTTCCCCACGGTGATGGGCGCCATCCCGGGTGTATCCGCCTTTGCCACGCACCTCATGAACAAGGAGATGGAGAAGCTGGACATCCCGCCGGTGCGCGAGTTCCTCGAACTCATCTCCGACTCCGGCGGCAAGATCTTCGCCTGCAAGCTGGCCATGGACATGTTCAAGCTGAAGAAGGAAGACCTGATGGACCGCGTAGATGACGTGCTGACCGTGGGTCAGTTCTATGAGGAGTCCGCCGGCGCGGGGACGCACATTCTCTTCACCTGATCACCACTGCAGCGTATTCACATCCACCCGCGTCTCATTCCGGCTTTCCTTGATGATGTGGCCGTCTGAGAGGTGCAGCACGCGGTCGGCCATGGCGGACATGGCGGCATTGTGCGTGATGACGACGGTCAGGGTGCCGAGCTCCCGATTGATGCGCTCGATGGCTTCCAGAACGGTGATGCCGGTGGTCACATCGAGAGCGCCGGTGGGTTCGTCACACAGCAGCACCTCGGGTTTTTTGGCGATGGCACGGGCGATGGCCACGCGCTGCTGCTCGCCACCGCTGAGCTGGGATGGGAAATGATCCAGACGATGGCTCAGGCCCACGCGGTCCAGCGCATCCTCCGGCTTCATCGGGTCCGGGGCGATGTCGGTGATGAGTGCCACGTTTTCACGGGCGGTGAGGCTGGGGATGAGATTGTAGAATTGAAACACAAAGCCCACGCAGTTGCGGCGGAACTGCGTTAGCGTACGCTCGCCGCCGCCGGAGAGGTCCCAGCCTTTGTAGCGCAGGGTGCCGGTGGTGGGGATGTCCAGCCCGCCGAGAATGTTCAGCAGCGTGGACTTGCCGCTGCCGGACGCGCCCAGCAGCACCACCAGCTCACCGGGGTGGAAATCGAGATCGACCCCCTGAAGCGCGACCACATTGAGGTCCCCGGTATGGTACACTTTGCGCAGCCCACGGGCCGCAAAGACGGGCTGAACGCCCTCAATATACGGCTGGCCGGGGTTCTTGGTGCTGGACTGCGGGGAGGGTGGCATTCCCCTACCTTGCATGACGAAAGGGATTGTGCCAACACGATGATCGGTGGTTGCGTCCGGCGCTCATCGCGCAAGAATAGCCGATGCCCATTTTGGTCAGCGACGAAACTCCCGACATTCACACGTCAAGAGTCCAACTCCCCTCACGTGAACGCAGTCGCGGGCGCACTCTGGTCATTGGTGACATTCACGGCTGCTCGACCGCGCTCGACCTCATGCTGCAGGAGCTGGCCCCGCAGAGTGACGACGTGATCGTCACCCTGGGCGATTACGTGGACCGTGGACCGGACAGCCGCGGCGTCCTCGACCGTTTGCTGGAACTGGAAAAAAGCGTCCAGCTCGTTCCACTGCTCGGCAATCATGAAATCCTCATGCTCGACGCCCGCAGCCAGCTGCTTGATCCCGGTTCATGGTATGGCGTGGGCGGCAGGCAGACCATGCAGTCCTACGGTGTCATGGACATCCCGGACTGGAACGCCATCCCGCAGGAGCACTGGGACTTCCTGAGCCAGCGCCTGCGCCGCTGGCATACGAACGAGACGCATATCTTTGCCCATGCAAATGTGAACGCCATGCTGCCCATGCCGGATCAGAGCGACGACTGGCTGTTCTGGCGGCGCTTTGATGATTCCCACCCGCATTTCTCAGGCAAGACGCTGGTCTGCGGCCACACCGCGCAGAAGAGCGGACTGCCCCTCATTCTCCCCAGCCGCATCTGCCTCGACACCTGGGCCTATGGGGAGGGCTGGCTCACGGCGCTGGACACCGGCACGGAAACCCTGCTGCAGACCAATCAGCGTGGCGAGGCACGTCGTTACAGCTTTGACGAGGTGCGCATGCTCACCGAAAAAGCGTGACCTACCCCCGCCATGACTCGCGCGCGCTGGATCCTTTCTGCTGCCACTCTCTTCGCGCTCTGGCTTGTCGGTGCGCTGGTGTGCCTGCCGCACCTGCAGCGGGATCTGGAAACGGCCGCCCAGGAGGTGCTCTCGCAGCAGCCCGCCTTGCGCAAACGCCTTGGCGGACTGCATCTTGAGTTCGACGGCCAAAAGGCACGGCTCACCGGCAGCGTGCGTACGCCGGAGGACCGCAGCCTGATCGAAACCACCCTTCGTGATCAGGTGCGCCTGCCTGCACCGCTTTCCTTTGGCCTCGGGCGTTCCCTCAATCCAGTCGGTGGTCTGCAGAACGATGTTGAAGTCATCCCCAGCCCGCCCGGCTGGATTTTGCTGGCTGCCGACGGAGCGCACGCGCGTCTGCTGGGCACCACCGCCAATGCCTACGAGGCACGCGACCTCGCTCGCAGTGTGCAGGAAGCCTGGAGCCTCCGGGGCGGCGTGAGCGAAGGCATGCCGGGCACCGATGCTGAGAACCACGACGAAGCCGCCAGCGTCTCCGCCACCCTGCGCACCGTCCCGGCTCCGCAGTCCAGTGCGCAGGCTTATCTGGCCCGCATCGGCCAGCCATGGACGGAGCTGACACTGGACAAATCTGACGCTGAACTGTTTACCGATGCACTCGCGCTGGGTGTCAGTGAGGACGAATGGCGGCAGCAGGTGCGCCCTGCATTGCAAGAGCTGCGCGCCACCCAGCAGCAGCAGCACCACGCCCAGGAGCAAAGCGAGCGCCTGGCCAGACTGCCGCCGGGGTATCTTTTCATCGCGGTGCGTGACCAGCATATCATCCTCCGGGGCGAAGTCGGCAGCGCCGCCATGAAAGAGGGGATTCTCGAAGCCGCCCTGGCCGCCTTCGCCCCACGTCGTCTGCATGATGAAATCCGCGTCAGTGCGGAGCGCCGGCCCAGCGGTGATTTTGGCCCTATCACCACCGCCCTGCTGCCACAGGAGAGCAAGGCGGGCGGCAAATCCTGCTTTCTCAGTTTCAGCGGTGAAGCCTGGAAGCCCGTGGACTGGCAGGTCACCCCCCGCGAGCAGTCGTGGAAAAACGATCTGCCGCGCGGCCTTGAAGCCAGTTTACTGCAAAGCGACAGCTCATCGCTCAGCAACTGGCTGCAAGGTAATGACTCCTATTCACCCGCTCCCTCCCAGCCCAAAGATCCGTCCTTCATCGCTCTCACCCTGTTTGGCACGAAGGCCTTCGTTTCGGGGCAGGTCGCCGAAGAGGCGGTGCGCGCCCAGCTCATCGCCGCCGTGCGCATGGCCTACGGTGCGCAGTACATCGTGTTCAGTGACGGGGTGCAGGTGAGCGGCGACTGCGAGCCCTCTGGCAGCATTCTGCACACTCTCAAAAGCCTGCCGCCACCACCTGCCGCCAGCAGCGCCGGGATGTTTGCCCTCGCCAAACCGGGCAGCACCTGGGCGCTCATTCCCGTGACACGCGAACTCGTCGAAGCGGGCGGTCTGGCCCATTCCGGCCGCATTCCCGCCGGCATTCCAGCCGCTGTTGTTGAAGATCTCGCTGCCGAGGCGATCGAGCAGCTTCGCATGCACCTGACGCCCCCTGCCCTCCGCTGATGTCCTCCCTCCTCTGGCTGCTGCTCTACCTCGCCCCACTTCTCGGCATCACCGCCGCTCTGTTTGCCTGGTTCGGCTGGCATTGGCGTGGCAGTGACATGCAGCAGCGCATGGATGAACTGGCCGCACAGCTCAGCACGGCGCAAGCAGCCCTGCGCCAGGCTGAAACCGACCGCGCCACCGCCCAGGCCGCCAGCACAGCCCCTGCCCTGCAAGACCCGGCAGTTGCAGCCGAGCTTCAGGCACTGCGCGGCGATTTGAAATCCGCCCAGAGCGAAGCACGTCTGCTCCGGGACCAGGCCGCCAGGGCCAACGAAGCTGCGCAGGCGCTCGAAACAGAGATGGCCCGGCTTCAGGCAGATCTTGAGCACCTGCGTGCAGAACACACCTCCGCCCAAGCAGAACTCGAAAACCTGCGCCGCCCAGTTCCTGTTCCTGTCGAAACCACTCCAGCTCCTGTCGAGACGGCAGAGGCGCCGACCAAACCCAAGCGCAAACGCAGCACCCCGGCGAAACCCAAGGCCGCCACCTCCACGCTGCGCGAAAAAATCACCGCGCTCGAAAACCAGCTCAGCACACATCAGACGGGCCTCGCCGCACTGACGCAGGAGCGCGACGACTGGCAGCGCCGCATCACCCAGCTCGAAGGGCAAACACCCGACGACACCGCCGGCCTGGGGTCCGCCCGCCGCAGTTTGGCCGACAGTGAGAAGCGTCTGGCAACTGCGACGACAGAGATCGAAAGGCTACGAATTCAAACGCAGGTGCTCCGCCGTGTGGAGGAGGGTGAATCAGCGCTCTTAACCGTGCCGGATGACGATCTCACGCAGATCAAGGGCATCAAAAAGATCATCAGCGAGCAGCTTCGCGCCCATGGCATCCGCACCTGGCGGCAGATCGCGCAGTGGACTGAGGACGAACAGCGCGCCTTCAGCGAACTCCTGGCCTTTAAAAACCGCGCCACCCGCGAGCAATGGCAGCAGCAGGCCCGTGCGCTGCATGAGGCCGCCCACGGCCCGCTGCCCTGATTTTGACTCACCGCATGTTCCCCGTTTCGCGCTTCTGCCTATTGCTGCTCACACTTGCCCTGACCTGCTGCGTCAGCCCTGGCACGCCGGCCACACGGCGGGAAAGAGCCAGGCAACTCAGCCACGATCTCCAGCAGCTCTCCCCGACGGTGAACGCACGCGAGGCCGACCAGCTGGCCACCACGGCGGTCGAAGAATCCGCCAAGCTCGCCGAGGACTTTAAACCCTTCGTTCACCCGTGGATGAACAACGGCCTCGTCAACACAGGCCTGCGCAAACGCGGCCTCTGCTACCAGTGGCGGGATGATTTGTTTCCCTTCCTGTTCCGCCTCAAGCTCAAGACGCTGGAGCTGCATCTCACCTCCTCCAAGCGCGATACCTGGCAGGAGCATCATGGCATCATTGTCACCGCGAAAGGCCAGCGTTTTGAAGACGGCCTGGTGATCGATCCCTGGCGCAATGGCGGCCGCCTCTGGTGGGGACTGAGGAAAAATGACAAGGGGCACCCCTGGGTGCCGCTGCCGCGCGCTCTCACCCCCATGGTGCTGCGCCCGCTGCTCATGCCCGACCTTTATCCCACACGCTGAAGAGCGGTCAGGCTCCGCCTGTCACACCCGCGCCTTGGATGCGGCCACGGTGTAGGAACGCGACACGGAATTCCAGTTCACCACATTCCACCACGCCTCGATGTATTTTCTGCGGTCGTTCCGATACTTCAAATAGTAGGAGTGCTCCCAGAGATCGAGGCACAGAATGAACCGGCCCTGCTGCTCAGGCTTCACGAAATCGGTCATGAGCGGATTGTCCTCATTCTTCATTGTGGTGATGACCAGCCTGCCGTCCGGGCGGTACACCAAGAAGGCCCAGCCGGAGCCGAAATGCTTCATGGCAGCCTCGGTGAAGGCGGTCTTGAATTCCTCGATGCCGCCAAATTCGCTGACAATCGCTGCAGCCACCCTGCCCCCTGGTCCTGCGGGCCCTGAGCCTGCCGGAGCCAGGAAGCGCCAGAAGGCGGTGTGATTGATGTGTGCCCCGCCATATTGACGGAGATCCCGCTGGCTTTCCGCTGACAGGGTTGCAGGCACCCCCCCCATCTTCACCATGGTTTTGCGTGGGTTGAAAGGCAGCACCAGACGCGGGATGTTGGGCATCAGGGCGGATAAGTTGCCCACCTTCAAATTGAGCGGCTGCAGTGTCTCCGTCAGCTTTTCGAGAATGTCCCCATGATGCCTGCTGTAGTGCAGCCTCAAAGTTGCCGCATCGAGGTGCGGCTCCAGAGCGTCAAAATCAAACGCCAGCGGCTCCTGATGCAGCGGTATTCCCAGCGGGGCGATGACCTGCTCTTCAGCGGCTAGAAAGGCCCCGGTCGCGGCGGCAAAGCCGGTCGAAACAAAGGCACGGCGCGTGACTGCTGATTTTCTCATTCGATATTTTCGAGGTTACTTGATCCTCAACCCTTTGAGCAAGCAAGAACCTCGCCTAATACCGCAAAGAGTTTAAGGTTTGTTTTTCTTGGTTGTCGGTGGTGCCGGCACTTGGATACCGGCAGCTTTCATCACCAGCTTTTGAAACTCATCCTTAGGCTTGCCACTGTCTGGCACCATAACGTTCTGCACCAGATAGACGGTGACGATCTTACTCTGAGGATCGAGGCAGCCATTTGTGGCAAAAGCGCCGCCGTGGCCAAAGCTGCCCACCGGCATCTGGGAGTTCACGCGCTGCGTTGCCGTGTTCACCTGCCAGCCGCAGGCGTAGTTGAGCTGCTTGCCACCGGCGCTCACCGGGGTCGTCATGTCCTTCACGGCTTTTTCACTGATGATGCGCACGCCATCGAGCTCGCCACCGTTGGCGATCATCGCGTAAAAGCGCCCCATGTCCGCAGCGGTGGAAAAGAGCCCGCCTGCAGGCTCCACCATGTGCGTGACGCTGGCGTCGCTGGTGACGAAGGGATTGTAACCGGGCACGAGTTCATGAGTTTCGTCATCCATCTTGTAGGTGCGGGCGATGCGTGCGCGGTGGGCGTCATCGGGATTGAACATCGTGTCCTTCATGCCCAGCGGCATGAAGATTTTCGACTTCAAAAACGCGTCATACTTCATGCCCGAAACGAGCTCGATAATGCGCCCGGACACCGTGGGTCCGAAGCCGTACTCGTAGGCACTGCCCGGCTGAAAAGCGAGCGGGGTCTTGAGCAGCGAAGCCACGTAGGCCTTCAACGAGATGGCTCCATCCGATGGCGCACGCCGTGGAAAGGCGATGCCTGCCGTGTGGCTGAGCAGCATGCGCAGCGTGATGGGTTTTTCCGGCGCGCTGCCATCCGCCAGCTTCACTTTGGCCAGCTCCGGCAGCCACTTGGAAGCGGGTTCATCGAGCGAGAGCTTGCCTTCATCCACCAGCACCATCACGGCGGTGGCGTTGATGGATTTCGTCATCGAGGCGATCCAGAACAGCGCGTCCTTTTCCATCGCACGGCCTTTGCCCGTGTCGGCCATGCCGGCGGCATCCAAGTGAACGACCTTCCCCTTTTCCATCACCAAAGTAACGATGCCCGCCGCCTGCCTGGCTTTGACTGCGGCCTCCATGGCGGGATGGATGGCGGCCAGCTTCGCTTCATCGAGCGCTGGCAGCAGCGCGGGAAACAGCAGAAGGGCGGAAAGGACGGAACATGCGATGCGGTTCATCGCACAACAACGCAGCGGCGGCGCTGGATCTAGCGGCGTCTGCGCGCGCCCAGCAGAAACAAGCCGCCGCACAGCAGCAGCACGGCACCGGCGGGCTCGGGCACGACCGTGAAGTTGTTGGCCAGCACGTAGTTCGCCACATTGGAGCCGAGGATCTGCCCGTCGGCGACGGATGTTTGAAACTGCGTGCCGCCATAGACGCCCGCCATGGCCGCTTCGTTCGCGGCCTGGCTGAAGCTGGTGAAATTGCGCGTCAGGTCGATGCTGCCATCCCCATTGATGTCGCTGCCCAGGCTGAAGGAGACATTGTCGCCGAGGTAGGAGGCCAGCACGACGGCGGCGGCTTCACTGATGGTGGCGCCCAGCGAGACGTATTCCGGCAGCGAGGGGGAATTGATCAAGGGGGCCCAGAACGAATCCACCACGGTGCTGGCGTTGCCGTCGATGTCGCCGTTCGCAATGGCCGTTTCAGGACGCCAGAACTGCTGATCATAGCTCGTGGCCATGGCGGCGGTGCTCGCATCGGCGATGGCCACATTCAGGGTGGCCAGCAGGCGCGCCGTTTCAGCAGTGCTCAGACCCGCCGTGGCGGCTGCGGTTTGGGCGATCTGATTCCACATGCCGCTCATCTTGACCGTGCCATCGCCAGCAGCCCAGAAGTAGGCCTGATTGGTTTGATCGGAAGTGCGTGTGGCGCTGAAGTTTGACCCCAGGTCCTTCACCTGGGCGTAATCCGCCGCATACTGGCTGGACTGCAAATACGCGGTGACGGAGCCGCCAGGCAACGTGGTCAAGTAACCGCCCACGCCCGGGATGGCAAAGGTGCCCACACTGCCCCAGCCCGGCAGCAAAGCACCGGCTGAGGAGGTTTGCTGCCAGTAACCGATGGTGCCTACGGGGGAGTACGTGGTGGTGGCGGCATCCGCAGAGCCATCCGCCGAACGGGCGCTGAGAAAATTGTTGGCAATGGTGATGCCCCAGGCGATGCCGTCGGTCTTCGCCTGGCTGTCGGCAATGCCGCTGAGCTGGCTGTCGTATAGGGAGGTGGCTTCCGTGCTCGATCCTGAATAGAGGTACTGCATCACGGTGTTGGCCGCCGCGATCATCGCCGCCTGGGAATCCGCGCCTGCGGGGGCGCTGCCAATGGTGGGGGCTGGGTAAGAGCCGTAGCCGTAGGTGTTGTAGGTGCCTTGGATGCTCTGATCCGCGTTGTACATGGACGCCGCCAGGATGGCCAGATCATGCGCCACCAGCGGGTCCGCCGTGCTCGTCATGGACGTCAGCGCCAGCGCATTCCAGTCCGAGACGATGTCCGCCCGCACCGCCGTGGCTGCGGAAAGCAGCAGGGCGGCACCCGCGAAAAGGCCGGAAAATGGGGGGGGAATGCGCAACATCGACTGATAAAACATCTAAGTTTACAATAATTACCATAGTAAACAACGAGTTTCTGGCCTTTTCCTAGCCATGCCTTTATCCCCCTCGGCCATCGCCTAAGTCCAGCAGGCCAATTCTGTCCCCGCGTTCCCAGCCCCCTATTTTTCCCGCCTTTTTTGCGCCTCTTTGCGGCCAACCTCCCCCCCATCAACTCCCCACCCACTTCCCCTTGACCTTCGCCCCGTCGCCCCGACTATCCACCCACATCACGACAGGGGCGTCCCGCCGCAGGGACTGAGACGGATCTTCCTCGATCCGAACCCTCCGAACCTGATGCGGGTCATGCCGCCGAAGGGAGTTCGCTCGGAGGTTTCTCGGTTCAGGCGCGCCACAGCGCACCATCCAGCATCTAGAATCCAGCATCGAGTATCCCTTTTTATGATCGCCGCCCAAGACTCCTTCGAGCCCCATTCTTCCGAGCAACTCCCCGCCTCCACCCGCGTCTATGTCCAAGGCGAAATCCACCCGGACGTGCAGGTGCCCATGCGCGAGATCACCCTCTCCCCCACCAAGAGCTTCAATGGCCGCATGGAGGAAAACGCCCCCGTGCGCGTCTATGACACCTCCGGTCCCTGGGGCGACCCGGCTTACAAAGGCACGGTGGAAGAGGGCCTCCCTGCCCTGCGCAAAAACTGGATCCTCGCCCGCAATGACGTGGAAGCCTACGACGGCCGCGCCATCGAGCCCCGCGACAACGGCTACCTCACCGCCAACCACGCCGAATACGCCGCCGCCAAGCGCGAAGGCATCCTTAGCCCCCTGAAGGCTCCCATCAATGCCCAGCGCCAGCCCTTGAAGGCCCTGCCGGGCAAGGTGGTGACGCAGCTTGCCTATGCACGTGCGGGCATCATCACGCCGGAGATGGAGTTCATCGCCATCCGCGAGAACATGAAGCGCGCGAAGATCGCCGACTTCACCACGGACATTGTGCGCAATGATCTGGACAAGCAGCACGTGGGCTCCTCACAGGTGCAGAACGAGTACACTCCAGGCATCTTCAAGCGCTTCCCCCAGCGCATCCCGAATGAGATCACCGCTGAATTTGTGCGCAGCGAGGTGGCCGCAGGCCGCGCCATCATTCCCGCGAACATCAATCACCCCGAGCTGGAGCCGATGATCATCGGCCGCAATTTCCTGGTGAAGATCAATGCCAACATCGGCAACAGCGCCGTCGCTTCCTCCATCGAGGAAGAAGTCGAAAAAATGCGCTGGGCCACCAAGTGGGGCGGCGACACCGTGATGGACCTTTCCACCGGCAAGAACATCCACGCCACGCGCGAGTGGATCCTGCGCAACAGCCCCGTGCCCATCGGCACCGTGCCGATTTATCAGGCCCTGGAAAAGGTGAACGGCAAGGCCGAGGACCTCACCTGGGAGCTCTTCCGCGACACGCTCATCGAGCAGGCGGAGCAGGGCGTCGATTACTTCACCATCCACGCCGGCGTGCTGCTGCGCTTTGTGCCTATGACGGCCTCCCGCATGACCGGCATCGTCTCCCGCGGCGGCAGCATCATGGCCAAGTGGTGCCTGGCCCATCACAAGGAAAACTTCCTTTACACCCACTGGGACGACATCTGCGACATCATGGCCGCCTACGACGTCTCCTTCTCCATCGGCGACGGCCTCCGCCCCGGCTCCATCGCGGACGCCAATGACAAGGCGCAATTTGGCGAACTCGAAGTGCAGGGCGAGCTGACCAAGCGCGCCTGGGCCAAGGGCGTACAGGTCATGAACGAAGGCCCCGGCCACGTGCCCATGCACATGATCGAGGAAAACATGGCCAAGCAGCTCGAATGGTGCCACGAGGCCCCCTTCTACACCCTCGGGCCCCTCACCACCGACATCGCCCCCGGCTACGACCACATCACCAGTGGCATCGGTGCCGCCATGATCGGCTGGTACGGCTGCGCCATGCTCTGCTACGTCACCCCCAAGGAACACCTCGGCCTGCCCAACAAGGAAGACGTCAAAGCCGGCGTCATCACCTATAAACTCGCCGCCCACGCCGCCGACCTCGCCAAAGGCCACCCCGGCGCGCAGTACCGCGACAACGCCCTCAGCAAAGCCCGCTTCGAGTTCCGCTGGGAAGACCAGTTCAATCTCAGCCTCGACCCCGTCACCGCCCGCTCCTTCCACGACGAAACCCTCCCCCAAGACGGCGCCAAGTCCGCCCACTTCTGCTCCATGTGCGGCCCCCACTTCTGCAGCATGAAGATCACCGAAGACGTCCGCAAATACGCGGCGGAGCAGGCGATCTCCGAAGAGGAAGCGCTCGCCAAGGGGATGGCCGAGAAGAGCAAGGAGTTCGTGGAGAGCGGTGCGGAGGTTTATACCACTGCGTAGTAGTGCCAAATAGGCCGGATAAGCGCTCTACCTCCTCAGGTGAGGAGGGCGCGGAGGCTCTTGACCGCTTTGTTCTGAACCCCCTTCCTTACTCGGCCAAAGAGCTTGCGACTTTCTGGGCGGTTCCGAGCATTTCCGCCTCCAATTTGATGATCTCAGCAGCCTTTTCATCGCCCACCAGCAGCCCGAAAAGCTTGTCCGTCAGCATGCGTTCAATCTGGTAGTCCGCGCCGAACTCCTTGATGCCTTGCATGCCGGCGGCGCGCTGCTTGCGGTGCAGGTCAAAGAGCCTTTCCTCCCGATCACGGATGGCCTTCAGCAGATCTGCCTGGGTGGCGGTGTCCACCTGCAGAGAGTCAAACAACTGCTTGTAGCGTGGAGTCCTCACTTCCATCAGGCGGTTCATCAGCAGTTCTTTCAGGCGCGGGGTCATGGCCCGGGCATTTTTGGCCATCACCTCATCCATTCCTTCCCGGCGCTGCCGCTGCTCCTCCGCCTGCTGCGCCGTCCGAGACGCCATGAGAGACGGGCGTTTGGCCCCTGGGGGGCTGCTGCTGACGGGTGCGGGCTTGGCCGCAGGTGCTTCAGCCTGCGGCGACTGATGCAGGAAGAAGCCGAGCAGCAGGACCGCGAAGACAAGGGGGAGGGCAAGTTTCATGCCGGTGAGTGACGGTGAACAGAGGGCTCAAAGAACGCACGGCGCAGGCAGGCATTCAGTAGGTGCAGATGCAGGGGTCGCAGAAGCAGACTGGACAAAGAGAAACACAGGAGCAGGGGTTGTTGTAGCAGACAGGGCATACCGACGCGCAGACACAGGGATTGCTGTAACAGACTGGACACAAGGACATGCAGACGCAAGGGTTGCTGTAGCAGACGGGGCATACCACCACGCAAATGCAGGGGTCACTGTAGCAGATGGGGCACACTGTCACACAAGTGCAGGGGGCGTTGCCACAAACGATGCAAGGCTCCGGACACGGTCCGGTGTTTTCAGCCAGATGCGCCTTCAGGGCCTGAGTCGCCAAGTCCAGAACGTTTAAAGCATCTGCCGCAGCAAGTATCTCGGCCGCATCAGTCATCAAATCCATCGCATCCTTCAGCTCCCACCAAGCATACTCCTGGTAGGCAATGACGTTCTCAAGATCCGACGTAGAGCCACACCAAGGCTCAGCCTTGGCGGCCATCGGCTGGAACCCCCAGGCAGCAACCACCAGTATCAGGAATATCCGCGCCCAGCCAGCCAAGGAGTGACGTTGGCGTTGTGAAGAATTGGATAAACCTTGGATAAGACTCGTCTGATAAATGCTTTCCGTAGTTGTTTTCATAGGATGAACAAACTTTTCTAATCTAGTTACTTTTTATTTTCTCACGTCTCAATATTATTAGTCATTTTATATTACCAACTTCACTACCCCAACGTCCAAACAATTCTTCCGATCATACCACCCCTGCCTTTCTCCTATGGATTCAATTTAATGATAGACAACACCTTGCACTTTCAATGGGCACCCAAAAAAAGATGCCTGAAGGAATTCCCCTCCCCGCCGCCACGTGCCATGCGGCCCTCATCGCCAAGGGCGATCCACTCTTCGATCAGCAGCGCCGATGCTTGGAGCAGGACTTTAGTCAATCAAGGCGGCATCCACGGTACAAATCGCCTGGCATCGAGGTCACCAAGTCGCAGGATCAGTCCCACCCGATGGTCAGCCAAGTTTGGACCCGTCATTTGGCGGTCGCTGCAGGGACACGGGCCCGTTTCCACCCGATGCTGATACAGCCCGCAGGCGGGCCTCTGATCCCGGTGGCCGGCCAAGGTGGCGTCCTAGCCTTTTCGACAATGCGCTGACAAACCGCCGTGGGCCGCGCGTTCCCTCTCCCCCATGAACCTCCGCTTCCACACCCTGGCCAGTCTTCTCACCATCTCTTCCTTTGCCGCTGATGCGCCGAAGCTGCCTGCCATTCCCGCGGAGCCTACAGCGAAGAAGAAGGAACTGCTCTTTTCCGATGACTTCGAGCGCGCAGAGCTGGGCAAGGACAAGGGCTGGGCCATTGGGGGGCCGACGTTTTCGATAGAGAGCGGCGCGAGGACTCTTTCCGCACTGCGGAGACAATTCGCCTTTCCCGAAGCCGTCTGACCGCGCTACTCTGACGGAGCCATGCCCGCCAAGCCCAAGCCTCGCACGCTCGCCCCCAAATCTGCCGCGCCGCTGCTTGCGGAGGTGCGCGATCTCATCCTCACGGCCAGCGAAGCCGTTGCCCGGACCGTCAACGCAGGTCTGACGCTCCTGTATTGGGAGATCGGCACTCGCATTCGCCGGGACATTCTCCAAGAGAAACGCGCAGGCTATGGGGACGAGATTTTGCAGTCACTGTCTGCAAAATTGGAAGCCGAGTTTGGCCGTGGGTTTGGTGAGCGGAACCTAGCGCGGATGGTGAAGTTTGCAGAGGCCTTCCCCGATCCGAACATTTTGACCGCGCTGCGGACAAAATTGGGCTGGACGCATTTCCGTCAGATCATCTACCTCGACGACGAACTGAAGCGCGACTTCTATGCCGAGATGTGCCGCATGGAAAACTGGAGCACGCGGACGCTGGAGCAGAAGATCAAGAGCATGCTCTACGAGCGCACGGCGATCTCGAAGAAGCCGGACAAGCTCATCAAGCAGGAACTCGCCGCCCTGCGCAGCGAGGACAAGCTCACGCCCGACCTCGTCTTTCGCGATCCCTACATCCTCGACTTCCTCGGGCTGAAGGACACCTATGCCGAGAAGGATGTGGAGGCGGCGATCTTGCGCGAGGTGGAGAGCTTCATCCTCGAACTCGGCATCGGCTTTGCCTTCCTGGAGCGGCAGAAGCGGATGCAGATTGATTCCAAGGACTACTATCTCGATCTTTTGTTCTACCACCGGAAACTCAAGCGGCTGGTGGCGATTGAGTTGAAACTCGGCGACTTCGAGGCGGCGGACAAAGGGCAGATGGAGCTGTATCTCGGCTGGCTGAAACGCCACGCCCGCGAGCCGGGCGAAGAAGCGCCGCTGGGAATGATCCTCTGCGCGGGCAAGAACGATGAGCACGTCGAGCTGCTCGAACTCGCCAGCAGCGGCATCCACGTGGCGACTTACTGGACCCAACTGCTGCCGAAGAAACAGCTTGAACGAAAGCTCCACCAAGCCGTCGTCCGCGCCCGGCAGCGACTCACTTTGAGTGATGGCAAGGCTGCGAAGAAGACGACCCGCAAGGCTCAATAAGCTGAGAAGCTATCGAGCACGTTGCGTCTCTTCGTTGGAGGCAGGGTTCAAAATCCGTTTTAAACCCCGTGAACCTGTCACCCCGGTTCATCACGTGCGCAGGTCGCGTGCGGCGGAGTCCGGCAACGTCCGGCCCGTCTTTTTCGGCCATGCGCTGACAAACTGGCGGCAGGCCTTCACAGGCTCCGAAGTCACGGACATGGCGAAGCATGCCCCACAGCCTGATTGGAGCCGGAGCACACACGCACCCATTTCATGTTAGTCGCACTAAAATAAATATTTGACGCCGTTTTAATTCATGTTAACACAATTAACATGAAAAAGGAAACCAGCGCCAAACCTCCGCGTGACTACCAGCAGACAGCCCGTGCCGAAGCGGCGGAGGCCAGCACCCGGCGAATTATTGAGGCCTTCCTCAAGCGCGCCGAAACGGAGTGGTTCGACAAGATCAAGCTCGATGACATCGCGGCCGATGCTGGGGTGACCGTGCAGACCGTGGTGCGCAAGTTTGGCAGCAAGATGGGACTGCTGGAAGTGGCGCACAAACACATGGGCGAGTCGGTCGCCGTGCGTCGCCTGGTGATTCCCGGCGATTTGGACAGCGCCATCGATGCCCTGACGCGGGACTATGAAGATGTGGGTGCACTGGTCCTGCGGCTGCTGGATCAGGAGCAGATGCATCCGGTCCTCAAGCCCACGCTGGATGTGGGGCGGCAGGGCCGCCGCGACTGGCTGAAGGAGACTTTTGCGGAACGGCTGAAAACGCTGACGCCCGCACGCCGCCAGGCCACGCTGGATGCTCTCGTCGTGGCTGCGGACATCTATGTCTGGAAGCTGATACGCCTCGACATGGGGCGTCCCATCCCTGCCTACAAACAGATCGTCCGGCAGATGATCCTCGCCGCCCTCGAGCCGCGGTAACACCCATCCATCCACCCCTGCACCATGATCCATCGCATGAGCACCGAACCCAAAAACATCCTGTTCACCACCTGGGAAGGCGGTGGCAATGTGCCGCCCGTCATCACCCTCGCCCGCAAATTGCGCGAACGTGGGCACCGCGTCCGCTTGATGAGCGACGAGGCCAGCCGCGAAGACGCTGCGGCGGCAGGGATCGCCTTTCACGCGTGGCAGGCCGCACCGAACCGGGCTGACAAGACACCGGCGAGCTGCCCGCTGCGCGACTGGGAGGCAGCCAGTCCGCAGGAGGGCATCGGCCTCGCGCTGGACAAGATCCTGTTTGGCCCGTCGCTCGACTACGCCCGCGACCTTGCCGCTGAGCTGGATCGCGAACCGGCGGATCTGGTGGTGACCAGCGACATGCTGCCGGGCATCCTCGCTGGGTGCGAGAGCCGGGCTCAGCCGGTGGCCATCCTCTCCGCCAATCTGTGCCTGTATCCACTGGAAGGAATGCCGACCTTTGGCCCCGGACTGCCGCCAGCACGCACGGCCGAAGAAGAAGCCATGCACGCCCAGATTCGCCAGGGCACGCTGGCGATGCTGGATGCCCACCTGGGGGTGCTGAATGACACCCGTGTCGCGCTCGGACTCATGCCGATCGAAACCGTGCTGGAGCAGCTGGAAGTCGCGACGCGCTTTCTCCTGGCTTCGAGCCGGTCGTTTGATTTTCCCGTCAAAGAACTGCCAGAACAGATTCGCTACATCGGCCCGCAGCTCGATGAGCCCGCCTGGGCAAAGCCATGGCGCTCGCCATGGCCGGAGAACGATCCCCGTCCCGTCATCGCCGTATGTTTCAGCTCGACCTATCAGGCCCACGAAGGCGTGCTGCAAAAAGTGATCGATGCCGCGGCGGAGCTTCCGGTGCGCGTGCTGGTGACGCTCGGGCAGGTGGCGTCCGAGTCCGTGCGTCCGGCAGAAAACACCGTGGTCGTAGCGAGTGCGCCGCACAATGCCGTCATGCAGCAGGCGGCCGTGGTCGTCACCCACGGCGGCCATGGCACAGTGATGCGCGCCCTGAGCCATCACCGCCCGATGCTGGTCATTCCGCACGGTCGCGATCAGGATGAAAATGCCGTGCGCGTCGTCGTGCACGGCGCAGGACTGCGCATGACCGCCAGCAGCACCCTCGAGGAAATCCGCACCGCCTTGAGCCGCCTGATCACCGAGCCCGCCTTCACCGAAGGCTCCCGCCGCCTGGGCACAGCCATCGCGGAGGAAGCGGAAAGCGTCTGTGCGATCGCAGAGCTTGAGGCTCTCGCAGAGCAGCCTGCAAGCTGCTGTTGTTAACTCTCCAATTCATCCCCTTTCCCATCAGCCCCACCCCTTTCTATGAATACCTCATCCTCCACCAAGCCCCGTCATAGCCGGTTCTTTTACTCAGCGGCTTCCCTCGCCCTGCTGCTGCTGACCGTCATCGGCTTCCGTCTGTTTTACATGAACATGGAGGCCTTCCCCGGGCGTCCGTTGACGCCGCCCATCCGCACGATCCTCATCGTGCATGCCGTGCTGATGACCGCCTGGATGCTGCTGTCCGTGGTGCAGCCGCTGCTCGTTGCCTCCGGTCGCAAGCGCGTGCATATGACCCTCGGCCTCTTCGGCACAGCACTGGCCGCCGCCATCGTCGTCACCGGCTGTCTCCTCGCCGTGAATGCCGCACGGGTGAATCCCCCCGACCTGAAGGTGTTTGGCCTCACGCCCAAGGAGTTTCTGACCGTGCCTCTGAGCAGCATCGTCGCGTTTGGCGCATTCGTGCTGGTCGGCATCAGCTACCGCCGACGCCCCGAAGTGCATCGTCCGATGATGTTCATGGCGTCCATCGCCATTGTTTCCGCAGCGTTGGGCCGCATGCCCGCACTCAACGACTGGTACGCGGGCACGTGGATGGAAGCATGGTTCAGCGCATTCCTCACCACCCTGCTGCTGGGGGCGGTATTTTTTGGCATCAAATGCCTGCTGGAAGGCCGCATGGACCGCTGGTTTGCCAGTGCCTTGGGAGCTCACGCGGTCATTTGCGTGGGGTCATCGCTCATCGCAAAGACAGATGCCTGGGTGCAGTTTGCCACCATCCTTTTGCAGTAAAGGAACGGGATCAGGGGGCAACATTCTGACAAACGATCGAGGAAGCTGCGTTTCATCCACCATGAACCTCCGCTTTCTCGCGCCCCTCCTGCTCATCACCGCCTCCACCTTCGCCGCTGATGCGCCGAAGCTGCCTGCCATTCCTGCAGAGCCAACGGCAAAGAAGAAGGAGCTGCTTTTCTCCGACGACTTTGAGCGCTCCGAACTGGGCAAGGACAAAGGCTGGGCCATCGTGGTGCCGACGTTTTCGGTGGAGAACGGGGCGCTGAAGGGTACTCAAATGCGCTTTGATGCACCGGCAAAGGATGGCAAGCCGCCCGTGAAAGGGCACCAGGCAGTGATCGGCAATGACATCCCGACGAAGGACAGCGTGATCGAGTTCCGCTTCCGGCTGGGCGGGGCGCAGTCGGTGACGGCGGAGTTTGACGACCGCAAGTTCAACGGCTCGCACTACGGGCACCTGTGCATGGCACGGATCGCGGCGGACAAAATCATCCTCGTGGACCAGAAGGGCCTGGCCGTGGCCCGCCCGGAAGGCGCCACCGGCGAGCCGCCGACGCCGAAAGGCCGCAAAAACGTCTCCTTCCCCATCAGCCTCGATCCCCAGACCTGGCACAGCTTCACCCTCGAAACCGTGGGCGACACCATGCGCGCCTCCATCGACGGCAAGCCCGTGGCCTTCCTGCAGTCCCCCGGCATCGCCCACCCGACGAAGTCGAAGGTGGAGTTTGGCTGCATGGGCAAGGACGGTTTCTTCGACGAGCTCAAAATTTGGAGCGCGGAGCCGGTGAAGTAGGGGGATGCAATGCAGACAGGTTCGCGAATAGCGCGGCGCTCTGGCCGTAGGTTGGGCGTGTTTGGCGTCCATGGGCCTACCACGCCTCACCGCCCCCTTCGCCAAACCGCCCGACTGCGAGAACGCTCGCAGGCCACAGCGCTTACGGCACTCTCACAGACGGGCGGGCTGTCCCGCCATCAGCAAGCGGGCGTGAGGCGTCGTCTGCTCGAAGTGTCAGGCTGGGCATGAGGCACGATCAAAATCGTTGACTCCTTCGGGGTGAATCAGTTCTCATCAAGTTCCCACAGGAGGCTGCATTTGCCACACCGCTTCACAAACCACTTTGTTTGAAAGTGGTACGCAGGGAGGGGATCGAACCCTCGACCAATTGGTTAAAAGCCAACTGCTCTACCGCTGAGCTACCTGCGCATTCCCGAATCGGGGGCGGGTATGTATTCATAAGACAGCTCAGTGCAAGCCGGAATATGCCTCAGAGCGGACTTTCTGCACCAGAACATCGAGTCCGCCCTCAGGTCGCTTCACGTGAAACGCATGAATTCCGCTGCTTTGCGCCCCGCCCAGATCGCATTTGAGATCATCGCCGATGTGCAGCGCCTCCTGCGGCAGGCAGCCTGCGGCGGCCAGCGCAGCCTCAAACATGCGCGGGTGCGGCTTGGCCGCTCCGACCTCACTGGAGATGATCACCTGCGCAAAATAACGCAGCAGCCCATGCCCGGCCAGGATGCTGCGCAGCCGGCGGTCGAAATTCGACAGCACCAGCAGCCGGTGATCCCGCGCGAGGTCCTCCAGCGCCGACACCACGTCGTCAAACACGCACCAAGCCTGCGGCTGCGCGTAGTGCAGGTAAAGCTCGCTAAAAAGGCCATCCAGCACGGTTTCCGCCAGCGGTCCACCCTGCTCCCGGCCCAACAGATCGCCCACCAGGGCGCGCCACCAGCCACGGTCATGATCTGCGGGTGGCCGGCCCACTGCATGCAGCGGTGGCGCGGTCTCCTTCCAGGCCATGCGGAAGGCCTGCATGATGGACTCCGGCTCTGCCACGATGCCATGCCGCAGGGCATGCTGCGCATAGGTCAGCCCCACCGGCTCTGCAGGCAGGATCAGCGTGCCCGCCGCATCAAAAAACAACGTTTGCAGCGGCATGAGGCTGAAAAACAAAAAACGGGAGCGACCTTGCAGTCGCTCCCGTGGTGAAGTCAGATGAAATTACTTGGAAGCCGTGACCGGATTCTTCGGGTTCTTGCCATAGGTCTGCTCCTGCTCTGGCTCCACAGGGAGCTGGGGCAGGCGGCAATGGTGGCCGGAACCGGGGAGGCGGTAGCCGCCATTGAGATCGTTCAGGCTGCCCACCATGTAGGATTTGGGCTCAGGGGGAGTGATGATGTCCACAGCGCCAAAGAGACCGCGGCTGACGGTTTCACCATAGCTGTAGAGCGCGCTCTGGTAGACTTTCTTGGTGGAAACCATGCCACGCTGCATCACGCCGGTAACGACCCCGGGCCAGCGGCGGATGGCGCGGGCACCGAAGCTGGCCCCCTCATCCACGGTGTCCATGCCGTAGTCGGCGTAGCGGTTGGTCTCACGGAAAGCGATGTCGTCCGTGCGATACGCAGCATCCAAGCCGATGTTGGTGTAGTCACGGGCCTGGCGGTCACTCACCTTGCCGACGAAATTGCTGCCGTCATCGACGATGTCCATCGTGCTGGTTTCCGCCTGGCCGACTCCCTGGCTCACATAGCCGAGACCCCTGTTCACGATGCCCGCATCACGGCAAGGCAGCACAGACGAAGGACGCGGGTTGTTCACCAAGTTCCTCGTAGCGGTGCAGGAAGCGAGTGTGGAGAGTAGAACTAGGGGCAGGAGCAATTTCATAGATTAATGCGTGATTCTGTCGGAAAGGACCATGGATTGTCAAAGCTAAAATCCGCCAATCTCCGACAAATGCACGCGAGATTGTCGCAGAATGTGAAAGACCCCTGCCAGCAGGGCGTTATCGCGCCATCCCCCCTCCGTATGTTCATGAAGCTGAATCCTCTCTGTGCCGTTATTGCATCGCTCGCCACGTCGGCCCTGGTGGCCCGTGCAGCCCCCGATCTGAAGGCCACTGCCGCCAAGATTGACGAACTCGTCAACGCCAAGCTCGCCAAGGAGAAAATCCAGCCCAACAAGCCCGCCAGTGATGAAGTCTTCGTCCGCCGTGTGTACCTCGACGTCGCCGGCCGCATCCCCACCCTGCAGGAGACCAGCGAGTTCCTCAAAAGCAGCGACTCTGACAAGCGCGAGAAGTTGATCGACAAGCTCCTCGCCGGTGACGGCTACGTGCAAAATTTCTACAACTACTGGGCCGACATCCTGCGCATGAAAAGCCAGATGGTCGGCGGCGGCCAAAGCCTGCCCGCCTTCTATGGCTACTCCAAATGGCTCAAGGACAGCCTGCGCGACAACAAACCCTACGATGAAATGGTGCGCGAAGTCGTCACCGCAGACGGCAAGAGCTACGAAAACGGAGCCATCGGTTTCTACATCCGCGACTACAACATGCCGCTGGATAACATGGCGGTGACCACCCAGATCTTCCTCGGCACCAGCATGGTCTGCGCCCAGTGCCACAACCATCCGTTCGATAAATGGACGCAGATGGACTACTACCAGATGGCGTCCCACACCTACGGCATGACCGCCAGCAACGGCGTCACCAATCCGCTGCTCGCCCAGGCGATCTATGGCGGCGGCGCGGCCAAGAACAAGGCCAACCGTTACGGCGGCGCCGTTACCAAATTCAACCTGCCTCAAGGCATCGAGCGCAAGGACGTCGGCCGCGCCATGACTGAAATCCTTCGCCCACTGCGCTACAACACCGTGCTGGATCAGACGGACAAAAAGCCCCTCCTGCTGCCCCACGATTATCAATACCCCGACGCCAAGCCCAAGCAGAAGATCGAGCCCGTCATCCCCGCCGCCTTCAGCAAGGATGGCAAGATCGTGAAGGAAGGAGTGAAACCCGTCGCTTCCTACGCCTCATGGATGACGAGCAAGGATAACCCGCGCTTCACCACCGTCATCGCCAACCGCCTGTGGAAAAAGCTCATGGGCCAGGGCATCATCGAACCCGTTGATGAGATCACCGACAGCACCGTGCCGAGCAATCCGCAGCTCATGACCTTTCTCGAAGAAACGATGAAGGCCTCCAATTACGACATGAAGGCCGTCCTGCGCGCCATCCTCAATTCGCAGGCCTACCAGCGCGAGGCCTACACCAAGGACGTCGAACTCGGAGAGATCTACAACTTCCCCGGCCCCCTCCTCCGCCGCATGAGCGCCGAGCAGATTTGGGACAGCATGGTCGCCCTTTATAAACCCGCCGCCGACACTCCCAGCATCGCCACCAAAGTGGATGCCGAGATCGCCCTGCGCCGCATCGAGTGGCTGGATCGTGCGCTGAACAGCCTCACTCCGCAGCAGCTCCAGGCCTGCACCATCGCAGTCGCTCAAAAGCAGAAGGAGCTGGCCGCCGAGGTACGCACCGCCCAGGAAACCATGGATGCCGCCGCCAAGGCCAAGGACGAAGCCGCCATCCGCGCCGCCCGCAAGGCCATCCAGAGCCAGCGCAAGCGCATCGACGAAGCCGTGGACGCCGTGGTCTATGACGTCGGTTTCAAGCGCTTTGCCGAACTCGCCCGCGAAGGCAAGCTGGATGAATTCTCCAAGGATGAAGACTTTGCCAAGGAAGTGGCCGCAGTCATCAAGCTCAAAAAGGAAGGCGAAGACCTCAGCATGGATGAGGCCCTGGACATTCTGGCCAGGCAGCGCCGCGCCAAGCTCAATCAGCAGGCCAAAGCCCGCTTCGAGGCAGACGCCGGACGCTTTGCCGCCGACGAAAAAAATGAAAAGACCTCCCTCATCGCCTGGGAAAACTTCCGCGACACCTCCATGCTGCGCGCCGCCGATCTGCGCAGCCCCGCCCCCAACGGCCACTTCCTGCGCGAGTTCGGCCAGAGCGACCGCGAGCTCGTCGAAAACGCCAACGACGATGCCAGCGTGAGCCAGGCGCTCATGCTGCTGAACGGCAAGATCTTCAGCAACCTCATGAACCGCTACACCGTCATCGCCCGCGCGATGGACAAAGCCAGGAAAGAAGGCTCCGAAGCCGTCATCGACACCGTCTATCTCAGCCTCCTCAGCCGCAGGGCCACCCCTGCGGAAAAGGAACTGCTCAAGCCCATCGCCGACAACGCTGACACCACCGACCGCGGTGATGTCCTCTGGACCGTGCTGAACACCCGCCAGTTCTTCTTCATTCAGTAAAGTTGCCCAGTTGCGCCGCAACTGGTCTGGATACTCCGGTTGCGTCGCAACCGGACTACTTTCACGCCATCACGCCCTTCACCACCTCGCCCGCAATGTCCGTGAGCCGGAAATCACGCCCGGCGTAGCGGTAGGTCAGTTTCAAATGATCCAGCCCCAGCAGGTGCAGGATCGTGGCATGCAGGTCGTGAATGTGCACTTTATCCACAGCCGCGTAGTAGCCGTAGTCATCCGTCGCGCCGTAGGCCGTGCCAGGTTTGCAGCCACCACCGGCCAGCCACACGGTAAAGCCGTGCGGGTTGTGGTCACGGCCATCGCTGCCCTGCGCCACCGGCGTGCGGCCAAATTCGCCGCCCCAGACAACCAGCGTGTCTTCCAGTAGGCCGCGTGATTTGAGATCTGCCAGCAATCCGGCGATGGGTTTGTCGACTTCCGCCGCGTTCTTGGTGTGGCCTTTGAGAAGATCGCTGTGCTGATCCCACTGCACAAAGCTGTCGCTGTGCGTCACCTGCACAAAGCGCACGCCGCTTTCGGCAAAACGCCGCGCCATGAGACACTGGCGGCCAAAATTCGCCGTCACCGGATCATCCAGGCCGTACATCTTGCGCGTGGCCTCCGTCTCGCCCGAGATGTCCTGCAGCTCCGGCAGCGTGGATTGCATGCGGTAGGCCAGCTCAAAAGAATTGATTCGCGCCTCCAGTGCCGCATTTGCCCCGGCCATGGCCAGATGCGACTGGTTCATCTGCGACACCAGATCCAGCTGAGAGCGCTGCATTTCTGGCGTGAGCATCTTGTTATGGATATGCTTCACCACCGCCTGCTCCGCAGGGATGCTGGCATTGCCCAGCGGCGTGCCCTGGCAGTAGGCCGGCAGGAAAGCGGAGCTCCAGTTGCTCACACCGCCATGGGCCAGCGTCGGACAGATGGTGACAAAGGACGGCAGGTCCGAGTTCTCCGTGCCCAGGCCATAGCTGACCCATGAGCCAAGGCTCGGGCGCACAAAGGTGTCGCTGCCCGTGTGGAGTTTCAGCAAAGCCCCGCCGTGCGCCGGGTTCGTGCCGTGCATGGAGCGGATGATGCACAGGTCATCCACATGCTTGGCCACATGCGGAAAGAGATCGCTCACCGGCAGGCCGCTCTGGCCGTACTGCTTGAACTTCCAGGGCGACTTCAGCAGGTTGCCCGTCTCGGCAAATTTCACGCGCGGCAGCGCAAAGGGCGGCGGCTTGCCGTGGTCACGATCCAGCATCGGCTTCGGATCAAATGTGTCCACCTGCGAGGGCCCGCCCTTCATCAGCAGAAAAATCACCCGCTTCGCCTTGGCAGGAAAGTGCGGCTGCTTCGGCGCCAGCGGATCAATCACCGCCGCCTTGGCAGATTCCAGCCCCAGCACGCCCTGCAGCGCCAGATAGCCAAATCCCGCGCAGGAGTTGCGCAGCATCTCGCGACGGCTGAAAGGCATCATGGAAGGCATGGTTTTCACATAGCAACATACGGGCCGAGTCAGCCCGCTCTTACTGGGTAAGTACGATGGGCACTCCTTACCCGTAGATTGGCGTTCTTGCCACACCCCGCGCGGAGCAGCGTCCATGGAATTCGGGAACGGCGAAATTTGCGTAAGCTCTCGCCGACTGGCAGGAGTGCCCATCGCCCCCCCCTCACGCCCGACCTGTCGCCGGCGTCCCGCGCCTGGCATCGTCACGGAAGAAGGTCTCCATGCGCTCGCGCAGGTCCGCGTAGAAATTGCGGGACATCTCCTCGATCGCTTCAGCCGTGTGGCTGACGCCGCTCTTGGCGGCCAGCTCCCGCGCAATGCGGCTGCGCTCTTCAAAGTCGCGCTCCAGGTCCATGAGGTACACCAGGAATTCTTTCGCCGAGCGCGCACCATCCACGCTGGTGATCAGCGAACGCTCCATCATCTTGTTACGCGTCAGATTCAGCATCTTGCTCCCCGCCAGCTCTTTCATCTGCAGACTGAAGCCTTCCATGAAGGCCTTGCGCTCGCCTTCAAAACCCATTTCCTCGCGGTCCAGCAGGGTGTCATACGGGCCGGGCTTGGAGAAGAATTTCATGATCAGCGGAATCGTGTCCACCAGCATGAAGAGCAGCGTCAGCACCAGGTAGGCGACGAGGGCAAACGTGCCGCCCTGCGCCCCCTGCTCAAACAGCTCATGCAGCGCCAGCGTCTGCGTGAGGATGTCACGGCGCGGCTCCGCGCGGATGCCGGAGATGCGTGTGTCCTCGTCCTTGATGAGCTGGGTGACCTCGGTGTGCAGATTCTTCTGCTGCAGCAGCAGAGCGTCGATCTGTGTTTTGAGCGTCTCGCGGATGGCGTTCTGCTGGCCCACAAACTGGTCCGCCTGCTCCGTCTGCACCTTCTGCTTCAGCGCGGCCACACGGTCCCGCTCCGCCTTGTCCAGCGCGGCTTTCTCAGCCGCCTGGGCATCCAGCGCGGTGTTCACACCATCCTCAGCCGCTTTGATCTCAGCCACCACCGCCACGCGGGTCTTCGTCATGGTGTCCAGCACGCCGCTGAGGCGGGCGCTCTCCGCACGCCGCCAGGTGAGCTGGTCCTCCTGAATGCTCTTTGCACGCGGCCCCAGGCCGATGATGCCGCTGCGCTGGCCGTTCACCTCGCGCTCAAATTCCGTCTGCCAGTGGTTCAGCTCCTCGGCGATCTTTTGGTACTCCTTGCTCAGCGTGGCCATCTCCGTGTCCAGCTTCGTCAGGCGCTCCTTGCCCGGAGCCACCGCCTCAGCGATCTTCGCCTCACGCTCCGCCTTGGCCGCCTTCTCATCCTCCGTCAGCGGCTTCTCGACCGGCTTGCCGCTCTCATCGAGAAACTTAGCCTGGAAAGTCGCGTTCCAGTTCTCACGCTGCGTCGCGATCTCCGCCTCCAACGACACCAGCCGCGCCTCCACGGCGATCTTCTGCTGCTTGGAAACTTCACGCGCCGCTTCGATCTCGCTCTGCCTGTGTTTCTCGATGACCGAGGAAATCGTGTCCTTGAACAGCAGCAGCGTCAGCGGATGTGAAATCGTGATGCCCATCAGCGCCGCCACCACCATGCGCAGCGAAAACTGCGAAACCTTGCGGAAAAAAGACTGGTAGGCCCGATACGTCGCCAGCAGCGCACGGTCCACCGTCAGGATGATGAACGACCACACCAGAGACACCGGCGCGATGATGTACCAGTTGTCCGTCAGCGTGCTCAGCGCATACGCGCAGGCGATGATGGCAAACGTGGAGGGCACCAGCACCGTGGCGCCAAAGGCCACGTACTTGCGCCGCTCCCACGCGGGGCAGGCATCGAGGTTGTCGGAGGAGGCTGCGGAGAGCCAGAAAAAGACGCGTTCGATGCGTTGCAGGAGGTTCATAGGCGTGTGGGGCTGCCGGATTCGGAGTGTGCGGGCGGGCGCGGGATTGTCAATCTGCGGGACTGGATTAATAAGACCTACCCTATGACGCCTGCCCTCGACGATGCATTCATCTGCGATTCCGTGCCTGCGGAAATCATGGATCATGCCTGGGCCACGGGCTGGCGGCATTTTGGCAGGCATTTCTTCCGCTACAGCACCCAGCGCGCCCAGGACGGCGGACTGCAAACCATCACCCCACTGCGCATTGATCTCGCATCCTGCACCTTCACCAAAAGCCAGCGCCGCGTGCTGAACAAGAACGCCGGCCTGCGCACTGAGATCGCCCCCGCCGCTATCGACGACGACCTGCGCGCCCTCTTCCAGCGCCACAAGCAGCGCTTCACCCACAACATCCCCGATACCCTGGAAACCTTCCTCGGCCCCGATCCCACCCGTGGCCCCTGCGAGTGCCGCATGGTCCGTGTGTTTGACGGCCCCCGGCTCATCGCTGCCAGCTATCTCGATGTCGGCCAGCAAGCCGCCTCCAGCGTCTACGGCTTCTTTGAGCCCGCCGACTCGCGGCGCAGCCTCGGCATCTACACCCTCCTGCTGGAGATCCAGCACTGCCGCGCCGCCGGTCTCCGCCATCTCTACTCCGGCTACGCCACCCGCGAGCCCAGCGTGTATGACTACAAAAAGCAGTTCCGCAGCACCCAGTACCTCTGCTGGTCCTCCGCCGCCTGGCACCCAGTCCAAGACACAGGGGTCTCGCTTCGCAGCTCCGCAGCCTGACCCCACTCAAGCCGCCCTGACTAATCCCCACGCTCAACCGCATGGCAGGGCCCGTTCCTAGCGCAGAAGCAGACGACAAATCCTCCTCCCCCTGCTACGTCATTCGTAATCCACAGGACCCACGTCCGTATCCGCCAATGCCTGGCCCTTCCAAAGCATGATTGCCTCACCCATCGAACTTCTCGCGACCTCGCTCTTCGCACTCGCAGTGCTGCACACCTTTGCGGTCAAGCGCTTCGCCCACTGGGCCCATCGCTATCCTGAAGGCTCCATCAAGGAGAACATCCTGCATTTCCTGGCCGAAACCGAAGTCGTCTTTGGCCTTTGGGGAGCGGCGCTGTTCGCGGGCATCGCCGCGCTGAAGCACTCGCTCCATGATGCGGTGGAATACATCGACGGGTTGAATTTCACCGAGCCCAAGTTTGTCTTCGTCGTCATGGTCGTGGCAGCCACCCGCCCTGTCGTGCAGCTCGCGGAGGCCTGCATCTCAGGCCTCGCACGCCTGCTGCCATTGCAGACCAGCGTGGCCTACTATTTTGCCGCCCTGTCCTTCGGCACCCTGCTGGGCTCGTTCATCACCGAACCTGCGGCGATGACCCTGATTGCCATCCTCCTCAAGCGTCGTTACTTTGACTGCGGCATCGGCCCGAGCCTCGCCTACGCCACGCTCGGGCTGCTCTTTGTAAACATCTCCATTGGCGGCACACTCACCCACTTTGCCGCGCCGCCTGTGCTCATGGTCGCCTCCAAGTGGCAGTGGGACACCTGGTTCATGCTCTCCCACTTCGGCTGGCGCGCCATCGCCAGTTGCATCGTCGCCACCGCTCTTGTGACCTTTTTCTACCGGGCCGAACTGGGCCGTGTGGAAGTGGTGGAGCAGCCCGCGCGGCCCCTGCCCGCATGGCTCACGCTGCTGCATGTCGTCTTTCTCGCTCTCGTCGTCTTGTTCGCACATCACCCGGATGTCTTCTTCGGCGTGTTCATGCTCTTCCTCGGCATGGTCAGCGCCACGCCCGAGTATCAGGACGATCTGCGCCTGCGCGAGGGCCTTCTCGTCGGCTACTTCCTCGCCGGCCTCGTCACCCTCGGCTCCCTGCAGTCCTGGTGGCTGCAGCCGCTCATCGCCGGACTGGATGGCTCCAGCATGTACTTCGGCGCCACCGGCCTGACCGCCCTCACCGACAATGCCGCATTGACCTATCTCGGCTCCTTGGTCGAAGGCATCTCCCCCAGGCTCCAGTACGCCCTCGTCGCCGGTGCGGTCACCGGTGGCGGCCTCACCGTCATCGCCAATGCGCCCAATCCCGCCGGCATCGGCATCCTGCAAAGCTCCAAGGCCTTCAGCAACGAAGGCATCAGCCCCCTGCGCCTCTTCCTCGGCGCCCTGCTGCCGACCAGCATCGCCGTGGTCTTCTTCTGGTTTGTCTGATCCCGACTGGATTTTGTCCAGTCCTACCGCCGGATGTGCAAAAACAGATTCACGCCCTCAGGCTCCCACATCACCTCAATGGAATCCGCCGGCGCTCCGGCCTCCAGCGCCAGGGCGCGCAGGTGATCCCGCGTACGGTGCTGCAGCACCCAGTCGCCCAGCAGTTCCATGTAGTCGCGGCTCGGATTATGGTCGGAGAAATTCCCCACCACCACTTCCCCGCCCCGCTTGGTCACGGCCATCAGCGCCTTGAGCAGAAAGACAAACGTCCGGTCCGTGAGGTAGTCGAACAGCCCGGCTGACCACACGAGCTCGTAGCCCTTGGCGGGCAGAAAGCGCAGCACATTGCGGTGGTAAAATTCCACCCGCTTCGCAAACGGCTCGCACAGCTTCTTCGCCCGCTCGATGGCGTGGATTTCGGCATCCACGCAGTCGAAAAACACCTCGCAGTCAGGATTGTCCAGCACCCACTCGCGCACATCACGCGCCGGACCGCTGGCCACGTTCAGCACGTTCAGAGGGGCCTTGGTGCGCCCGGCGGAGTGGGAGTTCAGCAACTGGTGAAAGTAGGCCTTGCGATTGCGCACCGCATTGGGTGCCGCCTGCGAATGAAAATAAAGATCCCAGCGCCGCAGGTGCGGCTCCTGGGCGAGCTGCATCGTGTAAATAGCCTCAATGATCTCAAAATCACCGCTGTAGCCGTACTTCTTGCCCAGCGCCCGCGCCTGCATGGTCCCTTCCAGGTGGCGGTTGGTAACGTCTTGAGCGTAAGCAACCACGTCATCCCGCGCGATCACTCCGGCCCGCACTGCATCCCCAAGATGCCTCAGTGCCCGGTTCATGTGACCATAGTCATTCGGCATCGGCCCACCTTGAGCTATGAGCTCGCGCAGGAGGTCATCGCACTGGATCAATGGCGCAAAGTCGTTCTTCCGAACGGTAGGGCTTTCTTGGAGGACAGTGGGCGGCATGCGCAGGAGATGGCCGGTTAGGTCGGCAGGTTTACTTATTTGATAATAAGCCCCTCCTGATCTTTCGGGAAGTAAAAAATTATTAACATCAAGCTATCAAATCAGTCATAATTATTAATTATTTTAAAATTTATATGCTTCATGACTAATCAAAGCCGGACATCGGGGGCGATTTGCAAAAAAGCCAGCCTTCACGTTCTCGGCACTCATTTCTGCCTGCCCTTTGCTGAGCCACTCGGCGGGACGGATGCCTCATTCTCAAGTGGCAACCATTCCACGCTCATGCACAAAAATGTGCATTCCGCGTAAAAAGCCGCCTCCAGCTGGAGATAACAGGGTGTCCCCGCATGCCTCCCTCCGAAAACGAACGCCACCACCGCTTCCTGCGCAGCTTCACCGCGCATGAGCCCGCCATCCGCGCCCATGTGCGGCGGCTGGTGCCCGCACGCGCGGATGCCGATGACGTGATGCAGGAGATCAGCGTGGTGCTCTGGGAGAAATTCGACTCATTGCGCGAGGGCGCAGATTTCAAAGCCTGGGCCTTCGGCGTGGCACGCTACGAGGTCCTCGCCTGGCTGCGAGATCGTGGCCGCGACCGCCTCGTGCTGGATGAAGAAGTCATCACCAAGATCGCCGAGGAAACCACCGTCCTAGAGCCGCAACTGGAGCGCCAGCGCGAGGCCTTGGAGCACTGCATGCAAAAGGTGCCCGAAGAGCAGCGCGGCCTCCTCATGCAGGCCTACCAGCCTGACTCCAGCATCCAAACCGTCGCACAGGGCAGCGGCCGCACCGTTCCCGGCTTTTACCAGTGGCTGCACCGCATGCGCAAGCTTCTGCTCGACTGCATCCGCCGCGCCATGACTCAGGAGGTGGCCTCATGAAAGCAGAGCTGGAAATTCTCACCACCGTTTATCTCGACGGCACCATCACGCCGCCACAGCTGCAGCAGCTCAATGCCCTGCTGCTGGCCGATGCCGAAGCACGGCGTGAGTTTGCCGAACTGCTCAACGTGGACTCCGCCCTCGCAGCCCTGGCCGCAGACTGGGCACCACCGCAAGTGATCGAAAAACCCGTGAAGCCCACCCGCTGGCTCACCACTTCCCCACGCTGGCTCGCCGCAGCCGCCTGCATCTCCTTGCTGCTCGGTGTCTGGTTTTGGCAGGACACCCACCGCGCCTATGCCACCGTGGGCAAAGCCGCCGGTGTGGTGGAGCTCTCCGACGGCGCAAGCCTGCGCGGCGAATCCTACCACATCAGCGCGGGCAGCATCTCCCTCACCACCGCACGCGGCGCACGCATCGTCATCGAGGCCCCGGCTGAGTTTCGCTTTGAATCCGCGCAGCGTCTGCACATGAAGCGCGGCCGTCTTGCTGCCGATGTCCCACCTTCAGCCAAGGGCTTCACCGTCATCACCCCCACCGGAGATGCCGTGGATCTCGGCACGCGCTTCGGTGTGGATGTGCCCTCCAGCGGCTCAGCTGAAGTCCACGTCTTTCAGGGCGAGGTCATCACCAAGGCCTCCGGCGCGCAGGCCAATCAAAGCCTGCGCGGTGGCGATGCCGTCTCCTTTGCTCAAGGCGCCAGCACCGCACGCGAGCTGCGCTCCTCCGCCTTCATCCAGCCGGATGAACTCCCCGGCCTCACCGCCGGGCTCGCCGCCGGTCAGCGTGCGCGCTCCGCCGCAGCAGTCGCTGCTTTGAAGCAGGACCCCGCGCTCATTGCGCTGCTCGATTTCGAATCCGCCGAAGAACTCCCCGGCGTCTACCGCCGCGTGCAGGGCCGCTGGCCCGGCTCCCACGCGCCGGAGTTTGTGAATGTGGGCGATCACTTGAAACTCGACGTCGGCGGTGGCCGCGACTGGCCGCAGCTCACGCTCGCCGCCTGGGTGCGCATTGACCGCCTCGGCGCACCCTACCAGTCCCTGCTACATACGGATGGCTGGAGCGGCAACAACCCCGGCCAGGTGCACTGGATCATCAATCGCGACACCACCATGCGCCTCGCCCTCATCGGCAACACCCTCGCCCCCGGTGCCACCGAGCGCCAGGGCCACCCCGACTCCCGCACCCCCGTGCTGCCCGAGCAGGGCCGCTGGGTGCATCTGGCCACCGTCTATGATTCCACACGCGGCACCGTGCGCTTTTATCTCAACGGTCAGTTCGACAGTGAAACCCACCTGCAGACCGCGCACCCCGCACGCCTCGGCCCCGCGCAGATCGGCAACTGGAACCAGCAGGACCGCAAGCTCAGCGGCCGTGTCGATGAACTCCTCCTGCTCGGCCGCGCCATGTCGGACGATGAACTCCGCGCCCTCCATGCCGCAGGCAATCCTTACCATTGATCCCACTTCATGAAGCTGGCCGCTCTCATTCTCCTCGCCTCCTCCAGCCTTGCTGCTGCCGTTGATTTCGTGCGCGAAGTGCGCCCCATCCTGCAGCAGCACTGCTACAGCTGCCACGGCGAGAAAAAGCAAAAGTCCGGCCTCCGCCTCGACATCAAAGCCGAAGCCTTCAAAGGCGGCGACAAACACTCTCCCGACATCATCTCCGGCAAAGCCAAGGACAGCCCGCTCATCCACTTCATCACAACCGATGACAACGACGAGCTCATGCCGCCCAAAGGCAAGCTCCCCGCCAGCGACATCGCAACCCTCACCACCTGGATCAACGAAGGCGCGAATTGGCCCGATGGCATCGACCTCGCCAAACTCGAAGACCGCCGCGATCACTGGTCCTTCAAACCTCTGGCCAGGAGTGGGGGCATCCTGCCCCCAACTTCCAGCGCCATCGACACCTTCATCGACGCCAAGCTCGCCGAAAAAAACCTCCGCCGTTCCCCACCCGCGGATCCCATCTCGCTCATCCGCCGCATCACCTTCGACCTCACCGGCCTCCCACCCACACCTGCAGAGGTGGCAGCTTTCGAAAAGGAGTTCATCCAGGATCGAGCATCCAGCCTCCAGCATCTGGTGGACCGCCTGCTCCAAAGCGAGCGCTACGGCGAACGCTGGGCCCAGCACTGGCTCGACGTCGTGCGCTATGCCGACACCCACGGCTTTGAAGTCAACACCGAGCGCCCCAACGCCTGGCCCTACCGCGACTACGTCATCCGCGCCTTCAACAACGACACACCCTACGATCGCTTCATCAAGGAGCAGATCGTCGGCGATGCCATGGGCCAGGACGCCGCCACCGGATTCCTCGTCACCGCCTCCGTTTTGCTCCCCGGCCAGATCGGCAAGGACGATGCCTCCAAGCGCCTCGCGCGCCAGGACTCCATTGATGAGATGGTCATGAACATCGGCCAGACCTTCCTCGGCCTCAGCGTCGGCTGCGCACGCTGCCACGATCACAAGTTCGACCCCATTACCTCCAAGGACTACTACGCCATGCAGGCCTTCGTTGCCGGTGTCGAATACGCCGACCGCGACCTCCATACGCCCGCCGCCGAGGCCGCACGCGAGGAGGAGAAAAATCTCAAAGCACGCCTCGCAGAGATCGACAAAGAACTCGCCCGCTTCGTGCCCTTGGCGAAATCCGGTGCCGAGCGCCCCATGATCAACGCCCGCGAAAACTCGGACCGCTTTCCACCGGTAAAAACGCAGCGCGTGCGCTTCACCATCAAGGCCACCACCAACCTCGAGCCTTGCATCGATGAACTCGAAGTCTTCAACACGCGCGGCGAAAACGTCGCGCTTGCCACCTCCGGCACCAAGCGCAAATCCTCCGGCGACATCGGCGTGGCCGAGCGCCACGAACTGCGCTTCCTCAACGATGGCCGCTACGGCAACTCACGCAGCTGGCTCTCCAACAAGCTCGGCCAGGGCTGGGTCGAGCTCGAGTTCCCGCAGGAGCAAACCGTCGAGCGCGTCGTCTGGAGCCGTGACCGCGACGGCAAATTCACCGACCGCCTCGCCACCGATTACCAAATCGAAATCAGCGATGCCGCAGGCCAATGGCACACCGTCGCCGATGCCAGCGACCGCCAGAAGTTTGACCCCAAAAACAACAAGATCGCCAAGCCCACGCTCAAGGGACTCACCCCCGAAGAAAACAAACGCGCCCGCCCGCTCGTCGAGGAAAAGGCTGCCACCGAGAAAAAGATCGCCCAGGCGGCCAACTCGCAGAAAGCCTTCGCCGGCACCTTCCGCACACCAGACGACATCCACCTCCTCAATCGCGGCGATCCCGAGCAGCCCAAGGAAGCCGTCACCCCCGCCGTGCTCAGCGCCCTCGGCAATGTGACACTCCCCAAAGAATCTGCCGAACAAGACCGCCGCCGCACCCTCGCCGATTGGATCGCCAGTCCACAAAACCCGCTCACCGCCCGCGTCATGGTCAACCGCATCTGGCAGGGCCACTTCGGCACCGGCTTCGTGCAGACCCCGAGCGACTTCGGCCGCATGGGCTTGAAGCCCACCCACCCCGAACTCCTCGACTACCTCGCCGCCGAATTCATCCGCAGCGGCTGGAGCGTAAAGCACATGCACCGCCTCATTCTCTTGTCGCAGACCTACGGGCAGTCGTCACAAAGCATCAAAGAGAATGAGACCATCGACTCAGACGTCCGCTACCTCTGGCGCTACCCTTCCCGCCGCCTCGAAGCCGAATCCATCCGCGACTCCATGCTCGCCGTCAGCGGTCGTTTGAATCGGCAGATGTATGGCCGCGGCTTCAATCTCTTCGATCAGCGCGGCGGCCTCAGCGGCTTCGATCCCATCGAGACCTTCACGCCAGAAAACCAGCGCCGCATGATCTACGCCCACAAAGTGCGCCGCGAGCCCGAAACCGTCTTCGGTGCCTTCGACTGCCCCGATGCCGGCCAGAGCACCGCCCGCCGCAGCGAAAGCACCACCCCCATCCAGGCCCTCAATCTCTTCAACAGCCGCTTCACCCTCGAACAATCCAAAGCCTTCACCACTCGTGTGCAGCAGGAAGCCGGCACCGACCCCGCCAAACAAATCACCCTCGCCTACCAGCTCGCCCTCAGCCGCCCGCCCACCGCTGCAGAACTCACCGACACCACCGCTCTCGTTCAAACCCACGGTCTCCCCGCCCTCTGCCGCGCCCTGTTCAACAGCAACGAATTCCTCTTTGTGCCATGAGCCTTCTTCCCGAACACCTCTCCCCCGCAGGCCACACGTTGCTCGACCGCCGCCGCTTTCTCTCCAGCAGCAGCACCGCCCTCGGCTCCATCGCGCTCACCAATCTTCTGGGTCTCGATGGCCTCCTCGCCGCAGACAGGCCCATCATCGACCCCGCCCGTCCCTACGCCCCACGCCAGCCGCATTTCCCTGCGAAGGCAAAGAACGTCGTCGTCATCTTCTGCGCGGGAGCGGTCAGCCAGCTCGAAACCTGGGACTACAAACCCGAGCTGATCAAGTGGGACGATAAGCCGCTGCCCGGCGGCCCCGCCGTCACCTTCCAAGGCCCCGCAGGCAATCTCGCACGCCCGCAATACACCTTCCGCCAGCGCGGCCAGACCGGCAAATGGGTGAGCGACATGATCCCGCATCTCGCGGAGCTCACCGATGACTTCGCCTTCGTTCATTCGCTCACCAGCAAGTCCAATACCCACGGCCCTGCTGAGAACTTCCTCTCCACCGGTTTCAATCTCGACGGCTTCCCCTCCCTCGGCGCCTGGACCACGTACGCACTCGGCAGCGAAAATCAGGATCTTCCCTCCTACGTCGCCATTCCCGATCCACGCGGCGTACCGCAAAACGGAGCCAACAACTGGGGCCCAGGATTCCTGCCAGCCGCATTCCAAGGCACCACCATGAGTTCTAAAGCCCCCGTGCGCCATCTCGCCGCACCGGGTGTCTCTCCCGCCACAGATCAAGCCGCGCGCACCCTCCTCCAGCGCATGAATGCCCGCCATCTCGAAGCCCACCCCGGCGATGGCAAACTCGCCGCACGCATTGCCAGCTACGAGCTAGCCGCGCGCATGCAGCTCAGCGTTCCGGAGATCAGCGATCTCAGCACCGAGCCCGCGCACATCCTCAAACTCTACGGTGCCGACGACACCCAAAACGCCGAGAAGGCCGCCTTTGCCAAGAATTGCATCCTCGCCCGCCGCCTTATCGAAAAAGGCGTGCGCTTTGTGCAGCTCTTCAATGGTGCCTACGCCAGCGGCGGCAAGCTCAACTGGGACGGCCACAATGCCCTCAAGGAGCAGTACGACGTTCACGCGCCCATCCTCGATCAGCCCGCCGCCGCTCTCATCCGCGACCTCAAAGCACGCGGCCTCCTCGAAGACACCCTCGTCGTCTGGTGCACCGAATTCGGCCGCATGCCCTTCTTCCAAAAAGGCGCCAAAGGCCGCGACCACAACCCAGACGGCTTCACCTGCTGGATGACCGGCGCAGGCGTGAAGCCCGGCGTGAGCTGTGGCGAAACGGACGACCTCGGCCAGAAAGCCGTGAAGGACATCCACCCCCTCTACGACTTCAACGCCACCATCCTCCACCTCCTCGGCCTCGACCACGAACGCCTCACCTTCGAGCACAACGGCGTCCAGCGCCGCCTCACCAACGTCGAAGGCCACGTCATCAAGCAGATGCTGGCGTAATACTCCGAAGTGATGCGGGCACTCCTGCCCGCAACTCGAACGTCTCGTGACATCCGCAGCAGGCAAGAGCGCCCGCATCACCACTTCATGCCCTCACAAACCCCTCAATCTCCCCCCGCATCGGAATCGCCGGCTGAGCTCCCGCCTTCAGCGTCGCCAGCGCCCCCGCCGCATTCGCAAACCGGATCGCATCTCCCCGGCCCTCGCCACTCGCCACGGCAAACGCCCCTGCAAACGTATCTCCCGCGCCCACCGTATCCACCGGCGTCACCTTCGGCGGCGTGATCTCCTCCACACCATCCTCGGTGATGCTCAGCGTGCTCTCCGCGCCACGCGTGATGATCAAATGACGGCACATCGCCTCCGTCAAATTCCGCTCCGGCGTGATCTGCGCCGCCTCGCCCTCATTCACAATCAACACATCCACCGCAAACCGTGCCACCAGATACTCCGCACTCAAAGGCGATGGATTCAAAACCACCCGCACACCCGCATCCCGCGCAATTTCCGCAGCCCGCTGCACCACCGCCAGCGGACACTCCAACTGCAGCAGCAGCGCATCCGCCCCGCGAATCAACCCCGCATGCTTCTCAATGTCCTTCGGCGTGATCGCATGATTCGCTCCCGCATTCACAATGATCGAATTCTCCCCCTGATCATCCACCGCGATGAAAGCCGAGCCCGTGGGAGTGGCCGAACGCAACACACCCGTCGTGTCAATGCCCTCGCTCACCAGCGCCTCAATGTAACGCGCACCAAAGTCATCTTCCCCCACGCAGCCGATCATGCTCACCGTACCGCCCGCACGCGCCGCAGCCACGGCCTGGTTCGCCCCCTTCCCACCAAAGCAGGTCAGCATACCACTCGCCGCGAGCGTTTCTCCCGGCTCAGGAATGTGCGGCACACGCAGCGTGTGATCCACATTCAGCGAGCCGACGACAACGATTCTAGGACTCTGCACTGACATCACTTCTTGGCGGGCGGTGGTTCCACACTGAGCTGCACGATCGCCTCGCGCACACGCGCCGTCTGCTCCGGGCTCATCACCAGAAAGCGGTGCCTGCCTTTGCCATCCTTGGTCTTGCGGAAGAGCGTGGCCGAATCATTTTCCACCACCACGTTCCCCGGCGGCGAGAGATCAAAATAGCCGCGCTCTGGCAGCACCGCATACAGTACCGCCGTCGGGTCCCAAGTCGGGCGATCATGCGGCGGCGGATTGTACAAATAATATGCCTCCTTCAGCGGATGATTCGGAATGTAATCTAGATCCTGCTCGATGACGACATGCGGGAACGCCGCAGCCACGCCGATCTCATACCCGCTCCACACCACCGGCGTGGGCCATTCCTTGGCCAGCTTTTGCGCCGCAGGCACATCCAGCTTCACATTGTACTCCAGATGCCGCGTGTCCCACTGCACCGTCTGAAACGCGCCCGCCATGATGCTGAGCACCTTCACCTTCTTCTTGATCAATTCCCTCCCGCCCGGCGAATCCAGCAGCCGCGACAAATTGGTAAAGAAGCCAACCTGCGCAATGACCACGCTGCCATCCGGCTGCTTCGCCAGGATGTCCTTGATCAAGCCAACCGCCTCCGGCGCATCCGCCCCGCTTTTCAGATCATGCGGATACCGCAGGCTGCCGTCGGCGTTCTTTTCGTCCGCCAGCAGATTGAACTTTCCCGCCTCCTTCGCAGCGCCATCTCGCACCACGCCAATCGGTGTGTCGGGATACCCATACAGCGTGTTCACCGCATCCACAAAGGCCGCCGCCTGCGGATGATCCTTCGTAATCGTCACCGCCAGCAGCTCACACGCACCGCGTTTTTGCAGGTTGTGAATCATTGCCAGCGCCATCAGGTCATCGACATCATTGCCCATGTCGGTGTCGAAGATGAGTTTGACCGGCGCCGCCTGGGACAGGCCGCAGAGCGCACAGAAGAGGAGAGTAACGAGTTTTTTCATTTCTTGGGTGGTTGAACAGTGGTTTGAACAATGGTCTCCAGCGCACGCGCCTGCTGCACAGACGTCATCGTGAGAAAACGGTCACGCTTGCCGCCCTTGGCATCTTTGCCCGGCGGAGTGAATTTCGTAAAACCATCCGCGCCCACGCTCACACGCCCTGGATCGGAAAGGCCGAAGAAGCCACGCTCAGGAAACACCGCCTGCAGCACGCTGCTCTCATCCCAGCACGGCCGATCATGCGCCGGACCACTGTGCAGCAGATAAGCCTCCCTCACGATGTGATGCGGCATATAACCAAAATCCTGCGCGATGCTGGCACGCGGAAACGGCAGCGCCTCGCCGATCTCATACCCGCTCCAGTACACCGGCACCTCCTCCGGCCACTCCTTCGCCACCGTCTGCATGAAGCCGATCCCGTTGATCACATTCGCCTCCAGGTGGTAGTTCGTCCGGTTGCAGAAGGCAAACGCTCCCGCCATGATGGACAGCATCTTCACCTTCTTCCGGATCAGCGCCGGCCCATCAAGCGGCGAATGCTTATCGCCCTTCGACTTCAGCAAGTTCGCCATGTTCGAGGCAATGCCCACACTGATGATCGAAACACTCCCGCCCGGCTGCTTCGCCAGCAGCTCACGCAGCAGATCCACCGCCTCCCGCGCATCCTCATTCTTCTTCAAATCATGCGGATAGTCCGGTGAATCCGCCAGCTTCAGATAACTGCTTGCACGCTTCTGCGCCGTCGCATCACGCGTCACACCAATCGGCAGATCAGGCCTCCCATAAAACGTGTTCTGCGCATCCACAAAACTCGCCGTGAGCGGATTGTCCTTCGAGATCGTCACCCCGAGAAACTCACACGCACCACGATCCGCCAGCGTGTGGCACATCGTCAGCGCCAGCACATCATCCACATCTCCGGTGATGTCGGTGTCAAAGATGATGCGCGGCTTTTCAGCCAAAGCCGATGCACCAAGCAGCAGTAAAAAAACGATCGATTTCATGCAGTCTATTTTCTCCTCCAGGTATCCGCCAGCACGGCAGCGACAATGACGAGCCCGGTAACCACACGCTTCACCGGCTCCGTGGCTCCCACCTGAATCAGCCCCGCCTCCAGCGTGGCGATGATGAGCACCCCCATGAAGCTCTTCACCACCGATCCCCGCCCGCCCATCAAACTCGTGCCACCCACCACGACTGCCGCGATCGCCCCCAGCTCAAAACCCGTGCCCGCATTCGGGTCCGCCGAACCCAGACGTGAGCAGTTAAACACCGCCGCCAGCCCGGTCAGCGCCCCCAGCAGTGCATGCGCAAAAATACGCGGACGATCCACCGAAAGCCCGGAAACCAGCGCCGCCTCACGATTCGCCCCAATGGCAATCAAGTGCCGCCCGATGGCCATCTGCGAGAGCATCACCTGCCCCGCCGCCACCACCAGCAGGCTGATCACAAACGCAGGCGAAATCACCAGCCCGCCAAACGGTGCACCCAGCGCCTCAATGTCCGCACCGATGTATTTCGTCTGCGAGTTCGTAGTCAGGAACGCCAGCCCTCGCGCGATCTCCAGCATCCCCAGCGAAACGATAAACGAAGGCAGCCGCAGCTTCACACTCACCGCTCCCGTCGTACTGCCGATCACCGCTCCGACAGCGACACTCGCGATCACCGCCAGCGCCAGCCCCCAGTGCAGATCCGCCATCAGCACTCCCGTCACCGCACCGCAAAATCCCAGCAGCGATCCCACCGAAAGATCAATCCCACCCGTCACCATCACCAGCGTCATCCCCGTCGCCACCAGCGCCAGCGCCGGAATCCGGTTCGCCACCGTCCCCAGCGTCCCCATGCTGAAAAAGCTCTCCCTCATCAGCCCAAAGAGCACAATCATTGCCGCAAGCACGGCAATGAGGATGAAGAAGTCGGTCCAGCGGCGCATGACGAAAAAAGCAGTCACTTCGTGATCACATCCACCGGCGTCTGCTGATCCGCCGGCTCCGTCTTGTCTTTCAGCACCTTCAACACCGCCTCAATGCCAAACACCGCGAGCTTGTCCCCATGCTGGTCACACGTCGCCAGCACGCGCCCATCCGCCAGCAGCGGCTTGAGCGCAGCGATGTTGTCGAATCCGATGACCTGCACCTGCCCCGCCTTGCCCGCAGCTTGCACCGCTGCCGCAGCGCCCAGGGCCATGTTGTCATTCGCGCACAGCAGTGCCTTCACATTTGGATTCGCCGCCAGGATGCCCGCCGCCACCCCATTCGCCTTCTCCATCTCCCACTGACCGCTCTGGGAAGTCACAATCTTCATCCCCGCCGCGTTCATCGCATCTTCAAAGCCCGCCTTGCGCTGCTGCCCGTTGAAGGCCGTCGTCACGCCCTCGATGATCGCCACCTCATCTCCCGCCTTGAGCTTCTTCGCCAGCACCTCCGCCACCGCCTTGGCTCCAGCCCGGTTGTCTGGCCCCACAAACGGCACGCTCAGCCCCGCCTGCTTCAGCGCATCAGCGTCCAGCTTGTTGTCGATGTTAATGATGAGCACACCCGCCGCCTTCGCCCGCTTCAGCACCGTCACCAGCGCCTTCGAGTCCGCCGGAGCAATCACAATCGCCTGCACGCCTTGCGACACCATCTGATCCACCAGCCCCACCTGCTCGGCCAGGTCCGTCTCATTCTTGATGCCGTTCACGATCAGTTCGTAGTCCCCCGCATGCGTCGCCTGGTGATTCTTCGCGCCTTCAGCCATCGTTTGGAAAAATTCATTCGCCAGCGACTTCATCACCAGCGCCACCTTCGGCTTGCCGGAATTGGAGGTCGCGGGCCCGCCCGCAGGCTTGCAGGAAAGCAATGCCAGGGAGGCAAACAGAAGTGGAATGAGGCATTTCATGGCTGGAAAAGGTGATTTTGCGCAAACGATTGTGCAACAGGAAGCCTTTCGGTCAATCTTTCTTCTTTGGCCCGATGGATGCACGCTCAATCAGCCGCACCGGCAGCGTCGTCAGCGCCTTCCGCGAAGCCTTGCCTCCCGGCTTGATCTGCGCGCACAGCCTGTCCACCGCCACAGTCCCCATCTCCTCCACCGGCTGCGCCAGCGTCGTGAGCGGCGGCGAAAGCAGCGATGCCCACGGCTGCTCATCAAACGCAATGAGTGAAAGATCATCCGGGATCACCAGCCCTCGTTCTCGCACCGCCTCCAGCGCGCCCAGCGCAAGCTGATTGCTCAGCGCCAGAATCGCCGTGGGGCGCGGCCGCAAGTCCAGCAGCTTCAGCGTATGCTCCCGCGCGATGGCCTGCGAATGCTCACCACCCACAAGAAACTTCTCCTCAAAGCGCAGCCCTGCCTCGCTCAATCCTGCGCGATACCCCCGCACCCGCTCCACGATGACCGAGCTGTCTTCACGCCCCTGCAGACACGCGATGCGCCTGTGCCCCAGCTTCACCAGCCGCTTCACCGCCTCACACGCTCCGGCAAAGTTGTCCGCCACCACAGCCGCCGTTCTCAGCGCCGTAAATACACGGTCCACCTGCGTCAGCGGCAGCTTGGAGGCAATGAGCGGCTGCAGATGCGCGCTGTCCCCGCCCACCGGCGCGAGAATGAGCCCGTCAATGCGGCGGTCCATCAACGTCCGGATGCACTCCGCCTCCACCTCGTCGGATTCCTGCGAATCGGCCAGCAGCACCGTGTAGCCCAGCGCCCGTGCTCGGCGCTCCACCGCTCGGGCCAGCGCGGCAAAGAACGGATTCGAAATGTCCGGGATCACCAGCCCAAATGTGCGCGTGCTCTGCAGCCTCAGGCTGCGCGCCAGCTCATCCGGGCGCACGCCCATGGCGGCGGCTTCATCCAGAATGTGCTTCTGCGTCTCCTTCGCGATCCGAAACTCATCGCCCCGCCCCGCCATCACACGTGAGACCGTGCTGGCCGAAATGCCAAGATGCTGGGCGAGAGATTTGAGATTCATGCAAAGTGGACGTGCGAACTCTGACACACTGGCAACAAACCCGCAGCACCGCAACAACACCCGCTCCCAGATCTGATCGCATGCCTACGGAACACACAGAAATCAGAAGCCCCCGATCGGTTCCGTGTATTCTGTGTATTCCGTGGTTGAACATTCTGGTAAAATTTTGGCACTCATCCCCTTCACACCGGGAATACCTAGCGTCCATGCCAGCCTCTCCTTCCAGCACCGAGACCCTCGTCCTCCTGCTCACCCAGCACCAGGAGCCGCTGTTTCGCTACATCTACTCCCTCGTCCCACGTGAGGCGGATGCCCGCGACATCCTGCAGGAAACGAGTCTCGCCCTCTATCGCAAGTTCGCCGAGTACGACCCCACCCGCCCCTTCCTCCCCTGGGCCTACCGCTTCGCCTACCTCCAGGTGCAGAAGCACCGCGAGAAATCCGCGCGCTCTCCGCTTCTTTTCAGCGAGGACGTCATGGACCTACTCGCCAGCGAGCGCAACCACATCGAAACCCGCCTCGATGAGCGCCTGCGCCTGCTCGATGCCTGCCTGCAAAAACTCACCGCGCAGGATCAGGAACTCGTCACCAGCCGCTACGCCCTGCGCCAGAGCGCCGAGGAAATGATGGGCCGCTTTTCCCTCAGCCGCCGCACCCTCTTCCGCAATCTGGAGCTCCTGCGCCAGCGCCTGCACGAATGCGTCACACGTCAGCTTCAATCCGAGGGCCTCGCATGAATCTCGAATCCCTCATCCACGCCGCCATTGATGGCGAGATCACACCCGAGGAGCAAACTCAGCTCGAAGCCCTGCTGCGCTCCGACTGGCAGGCACGCCAGCGCTACCTAGAACTCGTCGATCAACACGCCCGCCTGCTGCTGCAGCCCGCAATCAATACCGGCCGCCTGCAAACCGCCGCACCTAAAAAATCTCCGCCTCACCGCTGGTGGCCATCCCTCACCGCAGCCGCCGCAGCCATCGCCTGCGCCTTCCTCTTCTGGCCCCGCCACCAAGTGGAAACAGAAGCCACCTCAAACGGCGTCGCCATGCTCAGCCAGACCATGGATGCACAGTTTGCCACGGCACTCCGCAGCGGCGATACCCTCAAGCCCGGACGCATCCAGCTCGCCCAGGGCCTCGCACAGATCGAGTTCTTCAGCGGTGCCACCGCCTTGATCGAAGGCGGTGCCGAGATCGAAATTCTCTCCGCCTGGGAGGCCCGCTGTCTCAGCGGTCGAGTTCGTGTCCATGTCCCACCTGCCGCCAAAGGCTTCCTCATGCATGCCCCCGGCATGAAGCTGGAAGACCTTGGCACCGAGTTCGCTCTCAATGTGAAGGACAACACCAGCGCCGTGCACGTCTTCGAGGGCGAAGTCATCGCCCACACCGATGCCCAAACATCCGCGAGTTTAAAACAAGGCATGTCCTTGTCCTCGCTCAAAACCACCGCTGTCTCACCACAGGATTTCCTCTCCATCAGCGAGCTTCACAGCCTCGTCCAAAAGCGCGACACCCAGCGCTTTGATCAGTGGCAGCAGTCGTCTCTCGCCACGCGCAAAGACCCGCGCCTCATCGCCTACTACACCTTCAAGCACTGGGAAGATGACCGCTGGGACCGCCTCGTAAATAACTTCACCGAGCCCCGCCGCCCCAGCCGCGCCGGTGGTGCTGTCGGTGCCAGTTGGACTCAGGGCCGCTGGCAGAAAAAGGAGGCGCTCGAGTTCAAGCGCCCCGGCGACCGCGTGCGTCTCAACCTCGACGGCACCTACCACGCCCTCACCCTCGCCTGCTGGGTCAAGGTCGACTCCGTGGACAAAAAGTACAACTCCCTCCTCCTCACCGACGGTTACGACAACGGCGAACCCCACTGGCAGATCTATGAAGACGGCAGCCTCATGTTCTCCATCATGTATCGCCCGGCGGAAGCAGCAAAGAGCGCAAAGTACAACCAAATGTACTACAGCCGCCCTGTCTTCACCGCCGACAGCCTCGGCCGCTGGCACCACCTCGCCGTCACGTATGACAACACCAGCGGAGAGGTCATCCAGTACTTCGACGGCCAGGAAGTCGGCCGCGAAATCTCCAAACTCCACCAGCCCGGCCGCGACATCGTTTTCGGTCCCTGCGAGATCGGCAACTGGGGCCTCCCTACCCTGGGCCACCAGTTCCCCATCCGCAATCTCAACGGCGCCATCGATGAATTCGCCATCTACAGCGCCGCATTAAATGCTTCTGAAGTCCGTAACCTCTACGACCACGGCAAACCCGAATGACTACGAGCCAAACATTTCTCATCTGCCTGCTCCTCGCCGCATCCTCCCTCCATGCCGAGGATGCAGAGGAGCTCTTCGTGCGCCGCGTCTGGCCGCTGTTTCAGGAGAAGTGCCTCGCCTGCCACGGCAATGACGAAAAGAAGATCAAGGGCGGCTACGACATGCGCACGCAGGACAGCGCCATGAAGGGTGGCGACAGCGAAAAGAAATCCATCATGCCGGGCAAGCCCGATGACAGCCCCCTCTACCTCGCCTCCACCCGTCAGCACTCAGCCGACTGGGAACCCATGCCACCGAAGGAGGCCGACAAGCTCCACCCCGACCAGCTCGCCCATCTCAAAGCCTGGATCACTGGCGGAGCCCCATGGCCAGACGAAGCAAGACGCAGCGCCATCGCCAAAGCCAATGCCGAAAAATGGAGTTCCGAAGACGGCGTCATCATCAAAACCACCGGAGCCCTCTCCCCCGAATGGGCCAGCCGCCGCTACAAGCCCGAAGGCCTCTGGGCCTATCAGCCCGTAAAAAAGCCCGCCGTCCCCGCAGACCAGCATCCCATCGACGCCCTCCTCGCAATCAAAGCCCCTGCTCCCGCCGCAGATGCCCGCACCTTCATCCGCCGCGCCACCTTCGACCTCACCGGCCTCCCCCCCACCCCCGAAGAAACCACCGCCTTCGAAAAAGAGTTCATCCAGGATCAAGCATCCAGCGTCCAGCATCTCATCAACCGCCTCCTCGACTCCCCTCACTACGGCGAGCGCATGGCCCGCCACTGGCTCGATGTCACCCGCTACGCGGACAGCAGCGGCTTTGCCAACGACTACGAGCGCGGCAACGCCTGGCGCTACCGCGACTACGTCGTCCGCAGCTTTAACTCCAACAAACCCTACGACCAGTTCATCAAGGAACAAATCGCCGGTGATGAGATGCAGCCAGGTGATGCGGGCACTCCTGCCCGCAATTCTGCCGTCACAGCGTCAACTCCTGCCCCCCCAAACCCCGAGCTCCTCATCGCCACCGGCTTCCTCCGCATGGGCCCTTGGGAGCTCACCGGCATGGAGGTCGCAAAGATCGCCCGCCAGCGCTTCCTCGATGACGTCACCAACAGCGTCGGCGAAACCTTCCTCGCCCACTCCCTCCAATGCGCCCGCTGCCACGATCACAAATTCGATCCCGTGCCCACGCATGACTACTACTCCATGCAGGCCTGCTTCAGCACCACCCAGCTCGCCGAACGTCCCGCGCCATTCCTGCCCTCTGAAAACACCTCCGGCTTCGAAGAAAAGAAATACCTCGAACCACGCCGCATCGAGCACATGACCATGCTCGCCCGTCTTGACGACAAGATGCTCGCCAATGCTGCAAAGTGGTATGACGAAAAAAATCTTGATCGCAGCGCCTGGAGCAAAGCCGTGACCTCTGCCCGCGACTTCATCGCCAACGGCGGCAAGATGAAGAAGAACCGTAGCTTCACCGGCGTCTTCGAAACCGCGCGCGCCATCCTGCAAAAGCAAAACATACCCGAAGATCAATACCCGCCGAAGCTCGTCGGCTTCGCTCCAGAAGACTACGGCAACGAACGCGTCGCCCGCAAAGGCCTCGAACGCCTCAAGTGGGAGCTGGAGCGCTACGAGCCCTTCGCCTTCAGCGTCTATGATGGCCTCACTCCACAAGTCACCAGCGTCAATCAGCCCATCCGCATGCCGCAGTCCCCCATGACCACCGGCGAGCTGGAGCAAACCGCCATCCTCGGCGGCGGCGATCCATTCTCCCCCACTCAACCCGTAAAACCCGGCGTCCTGTCCGTGCTCGGCAGCGTCGAGTTCCCCGATGCCATCACCGGCCGCCGCACCGCGCTCGCCAATTGGATCGCCAGCAAGGACAACCCGCTCACCACCCGCGCCATCGTCAACCGCCTCTGGCTCTGGCACTTTGGCCTGGCCATCGCCGGCAATCCCAACAACTTCGGCAGCACCGGCAAAAAGCCCACCCATCCCGAACTGCTCGACTGGCTCGCCGCCACTCTGGTGGAGAAGAACTGGTCCATCAAAGAGATGCACCGCATCATCATGACCAGCGCTGCCTATAGTCGCAGCTCCGAGTTCAAAGCCGAAGGTGCCAAACTAAGCCACGAAGAAGCCGAAAAATCTTACGCCGTCTTCAAGCCCCGCCGCCTCATGGCCGAAGAAATGCGCGATGCCATGCTCAGCATCACCGGCGAGCTCAATCCCACCCTCGGCGGCATCCCAAACCGCCCCGAGATCAACATGGAAGTCGCCATGCAGCCGCGTCAGGTCATGGGCACCTTCGCCGCCGCTTGGGTGCCCAATGCACTCCCTGCACAGCGCCACCGTCGCAGCCTCTATGCACTCAAAATTCGCGGCGTGCGCGATCCCTTCATGGAGGTCTTCAATGAACCCGGCCCCGACTTCTCCTGCGAAGCCCGCGAGGTCTCCACCGTCACGCCCCAGGTCTTCAGCCTCTTCAACGGCCAGGCCACCTACGATCGCGCCCTGGCTCTGGCAAACCGAGTCATGCAGGAAAAACCAGCCGATGTCATCACCCGCGTATTCCAGCTCACCTACGGCCGCCAGCCTTCCTCCGCCGAAAAAAACGCCTGCACCACGCACTGGCATACCATGGCATCCAGGCAGTCGGCCATCGCTTTCAAACACCCGCAGCCCCCACTCAGCGTGAAGCGTGACGCCGTGGAGGAAAACACAGGCGAAAAATTCAGCTTCCACGAAAAACTCCCCGGCTACGCCGATTTCATCCCCGACCTCCAGCCCGCCGATGTCGATGCCCGCACCCGTGCGCTGGCAGACGTCTGCCTCGTCCTGCTGAACTCAAACGAATTCGTCTATCTCTACTGAGCCATGAACACGCCCTTCTTCCCCTGCGCCGGAGCCCGTGCACTGCATGCGCCCACACGTCGTGAGTTCATCTACGGCCTCGGCACCTCCCTCGGCGGCGTAGCCCTCACTTCCCTTCTCGCCGCTGAGCAAACCAGCCCCCTTGCCCCCAAGCCCCAGCAAATTCCCGCGAAAGCCAAAAACTGCATCTTCCTCATGATGGAAGGCGGCCCCTCCCACATCGACACCTTTGATCCCAAGCCCGTCCTCGACAAACTCCACCTCAAGGAGTTCACCCGCGAAGGAAAGCAGAAGTCCGCCATGGAAAGCGGCAAACGCTACTACGTAAAGTCCCCCTTCAAGTTCGCCCAGCACGGCCAGAGCGGCGCATGGATGAGCGAGCCCTGGCAGCACCTCGCCGGCGTCGCAGATGAGCTCTGCTTCTTCCGCGGCTGCCAGGTGGATTCCGTGAATCACCCCACCGCCATGTATCAAATGAACTGCGGCAATCGCTTCGGGGGCGATCCCGCCATCGGTGCCTGGGTCACCTACGGCCTCGGCTCCATGAATCAAGACCTGCCCGGCTTTGTCGTGCTCCCCGAAATCAGCTACCCTCAAGGCGGCAGCGCCAACTGGAGCAATGGCTACCTCCCCGCACAATTCCAAGGGACCCCGCTGCGCCCCAAAGGCTCCCCCATTCTCGATCTGCAACCGCCGCAGGGCATCGCATCCGACCACCAGCGTGCAAATCTCGACCTCCTCGCGCAGCTCAACACCCGTCATGCCGAAGCCCATCCTTGGCACGAGGAACTGCGCGCCCGCATGCACAACTACGAGCTCGCCTTCCGCATGCAGACGCAGGTCCCGGAAACACTCGACCTCAGCAGCGAAGACGAAAAGACCAAAGCCATGTACGGCATCGGCAGCGATGCCACCGACGCCTTCGGCCGCAAGTGCCTCCTCGCCCGCAAGCTCGTGGAAAAAGGCGTCCGCTTTGTCCAGCTCTACGCCGGCACCTGGGACAGCCACGACTACATCGAGCGCGCCCACGGCAATCTCATCCATCAGGTGGACCAGCCCATCGCCGCCCTCATCAAAGACCTCAAACAGCGCGGCCTGCTGGAAGACACCCTCATCGTCTGGTGCGGTGAATTCGGCCGCACTCCAGACAACGGCGTGCGCGGCGGCACCGCCTACGGCCGCGATCACAATCCGAAGGCGATGACCGTCTGGCTCGCCGGCGGCGGCTGCAAGGCCGGGCACACCATCGGCAGCACCGATGATCGCGGCATGGAGGCCGTCGAAGACGTGCATCACGTCCGCGATCTCCACGTCACACTCCTGCGCCTGCTCGGCCTGAACGACAACAAGCTCACCTTCTACCACGCCGGACGCTTCAAGCAGCTCAGCCAGTTCGGCGGCCAGGTGATCGAGAAATTGATCGCGTAGTATTTGAGCGATACCGCCTTTCTGGCACGTTCAAGAATCATGCTGAAAAAACTGATCATCGTCCTCTGCCTCGGAGCCGCCGCCGTGGCCGCTTGGATGGCACTCAAACCCGCCAGGACCAGCTCTCCGCCACTCACCGTCTTTTGCGCCGCCGGCATCAAGAAGCCGGTGGAGGAAATCGCCGCCGCTTACCAAAAGGAGACCGGCACTGAAGTCCGCCTCCAATACGGCGGCACCGGCACGCTGCTCAGCCAGCTCAAGATCACCAAGCAGGGCGATCTCTTCATCGCTGCCGACGATGGCGCCTTGGCAGACGCGAAAAAGCTGGGGGTCACACGCGAGGAATTCCCTCTGGTCATCCAAAAACCCGTGCTGGCCGTCGCCAAAGGCAATCCCAAGCACATCGACAGCCTCGCCGCTCTCAAGAACCCCGGCATCAAACTTGCTCTCGCCAATCCCGAAGCCGCCAGCATTGGCCGCGTGGTGAAAAAGCTTCTCGGCCCCGAATGGGATGCCCTCGCCGCGAAAGCCGCCGTGATGAAACCCACCGTCACCGAAATCGCCGCCGATCTCTCCCTCGGTGCTGTCGATGCCGCCATCGTTTGGGACTCCGTCATACCACAGTTCAAAGGCCTTGAGACCGCCCCTCTGCCAGAACTCGCAAAGCACGAAGAACATGCCACCGCGACCATCCTCTCATCCAGCCAGCAGCCTGCAGAGGCGCTGCGCTTCGCCCGCTACCTCACCGCCCCGGAAAAAGGCGGCCCCATTTTCAAAAAGCAGGGCTTCAATCCCGTGCCCGGAGACAAGTGGGCCGCACGCCCTGATCTGATCATCTACAGCGGCGGCGTGAATCGTCCCGCCATCGAAAAGCTCCTGCAGCAGTTCGCCACCCGTGAAGGCATCACACTAACCACCGTCTTCAATGGCTGCGGCATCCTCTGCGCCTCCATGAAGACCATGCAGGACAGCAGCAATCCCAAGTTCCCAGACGTCTACTACGCCTGCGATGTCTGTTTCGTCCCTCCCGTGGCCGAGCAGTTCCCTGAAGCCATCCTCCTCACTGAGGCGGAAATCGTCATCGCCGTCCCCAAAGGCAATCCGAAGGGCATCCACACCCTCGCGGATCTCGCCCGCCCCGGCCTCCGTGTCGGCATCTGCAATGCTGAGCAGTCCACCATCGGCTTTCTCACACACTCCATGCTGAAGTCCATGAACCTCTGGGACAGCGTGAGCAAAAACGCCTCATCCCAGGTGCCCACCGCAGATTTCCTCGTCAATCAGATGCGCACCGGCTCTCTCGACGCCGCCGTCGTCTATGGCATCAACATCAACAACGACAAGGCCCACTTCGATGCCGTGCCGCTGCCAGCAGACAAGTCCAAGGCCGTGCAGCCCTTCGCCGTGCGGCATGATTCCCCAAACCAGCAGATCGGCCGCCGCCTTCTGGCCTTTCTGCGCGGGCAGCGCACGAGTTTCGAAGATGCCGGCTTCGTCTGGAAAGGCGACACCGCTCCCGTCAAAAGCGCGGACATCGTTCTGCCTGACTGGTTGAAGCAAAAATAGCGTTGCCCTGGCAGCTTACTCAGCCGCCGCCGTCTGCAGCACCTGCTCCAGACCACTCGCCATTAGATCATGCTGCCAGTTCATCAGATGACTCGATGGATTCCCGTCCACGACGAGGTCCTCGATGGTCGCACGTGACCCCAGCAGCGAAGGCTCGATCTCAAGCTCCTGCGCCACCTTTTCGCGATGCGCACAGAGCTTGTCGATCTGATCACGCTGGGCATCACTGAGTCGCCCTTTGGTCTTTTTGGCGCGCTGCGGCCAGTCTGCGGCAGTGGACGCCATGATCGCCGCCACGATGTCAAAAAACTCCTTCTTCCAGCGCGGACGCCAGCCATTCGGCGGATTCAGCGGCTGGCCGGCTTCAAACTGCTCGGCATAGGCCACCATCTGCTTGTTGGACATGATTTTGAAGCAGGGCGTGTCACGCTCTTTCGCGATCCCTTCACGCCATTCCCACATGCCTTTCAGCAGGGCCAGTCCTCTGGGGTGCAGCCGGCCGCAGCCCTGCACACGCCACGGGTCCTCACGCGCCACATTGTCACGTGCGGCCACATCCTCCTGCAAGGACAGGCAGCTCTGATGAAACCAGTCTTCACGCCCCTTCGCTTTCAGATCAGCGACGAATTTATCCGCGATGGGCAGCAGATAGCGCACATCATCCACCGCATACGAAAGCATGTTCGGCGGCAGCGGCCTGCGGCTCCAGTCAGCCTTTTGGGACGCCTTGCACAGATCCAGATCAAAGGCGTTTTTCACCAGTGCCGCGAGCCCAAACTGGCGCGCACCCAGCAGACGCGCCGCGATCTGCGTGTCACGAATCACCTTCGGATTCCAGCCATAGGTCCTCCGCAGCATCGTCAGATCGTAGTCAGCCCCGTGGAACCACAGCTCATGCGCATCCAGCAGCTCCAGCAGCGGCGTGACGTCTGAAATCGCCAGCGGATCCACCAGCGCATAGCGCCCGGCACAGTTCACCTGCAGAAGGCAGAGCTTCTCATGGTAATGGTGCAGACTGTCCGCCTCCGTGTCCAGGCAGCAGCGCTTGTCCGGGCTTTCAGCCAGCCAGGCTCGCATCTTGCCCACCCATTCATTGAGATGCTCGGGTGTGTCGATGAACTCGTAGTCCTTCGGGGGTGATCCTTCCTCGTTCATTTCAGGCCCATGAGGAGGATTTCCGCATTGTTGCTCGTGCGGTTGATATTGCGGATAAGCATCTCAAGTGCCTCCACGGCGGGAACAGCGGCAAGCTGTTTGCGCACCTGCGTGATGCGCCGGAATTCGTCCGGATGGTAGAGCAGGTCGTCACGTCGTGTGCCCGATTTGAGCAGGTGCAGCGCGGGATAGATCCGGCGCTCGGAGATTTCTCGGTCCAATGTGGCCTCCATGTTGCCGGTGCCCTTGAACTCTTCAAAGATCACCTCATCCATGCGGCTCTCGGTTTCGATCAGCGCCGTGGCAATGATCGTCAGGCTTCCTCCCTCCTCCACATTACGGGCAGACCCGAAGAATTTCTTGGGCTTTTGCAGCGCCTTGGTGCCCACACCACCGGCCATGTAGGCCCCACCCTTGCTGCCTTGCGATGAATTGTAGCCACGGGCCAGACGCGTGATGCTGTCCAGCAGGATGACCACGTCCTTCTTCATCTCCACCAGACGGCAGGCGCGCTCACGCACGATCTCCGCCACCTGGCTGTGCCGCTTCGGACTCTCATCAAACGTGGAGCTGTAAATCTCGCAGCCGCTCACGGTTTCTTCAAAGTCAGTCACTTCCTCGGGGCGCTCATCCAGCAGCAGCACGATCAGAGTGATCTCCTTGTGATTTTGCGAAATGGATTTGGCAATGTCCTTCAGGATCACCGTCTTGCCCGAACGCGGCGGCGCACAGATAAGACCACGCTGGCCTTTGCCCAGCGGTGCCACGATGTCGAGAATGCGGGAGCTGACCGCGCAAGGCTTGGCCGTTTCCAGAATGATGCGCTTGTTGGGAAAGGTCGCCGTCAGCTTGTCGAAATCTGTCGGTGTCTCCCATTTGTCGATGGTGATCCCCTCGACTTCGGTGATCCGGTCGATCGCCAGATACTTGTCCCTGTCCTTGGGGGCCTTGGCAATCCCTGCAATTCTCTGGCTCGGGCGCAGATTGAATTTCCTGACCAGAAACAAAGGAACGAAGACGTCCTCTGGCAAAGGCATGAAACTGTACTTCGGATAACGAATGAGACCGTAGTTGTCCGTGCCAATCTCCAGCACACCTTCCACCTTGAGGCGGGTTTTGTGCTCCCCCATCCACGAACAAAGATCGTAAATGAGCTGATGCTTCGTGCGGCTCGCATTCAGGCGGAATCCCACCTTTTCCGCAAGCTCCAGCAGATCTGCCAGCGAGGCGTTCTGCAGTTCGTTGATGGAAATCTCCTCTGGAAACGGCGGCTGTGCGCCATCCGCCTTCTGGGGCTCGGCAGGCGTCTCACCTGAAACAGCGGGAGGTTGTGCAGGAGATGCAGATTCCTGCTGCGGCTCGGGATTCACCAAAGGGAGAGTGGCAACGGGGGTGGGTTCCGACACTGTGGAGGCGGGGGCTGCCGCAACCGTTGCGGGGGATTCGGTAGATGGATCGTTCATGCTTGCAAGAGTGGACTTGCCAGCGTCAGCACCTGGGCTTCAAGAGAGGCCAGAGAACCATCATTCCAAATGACGGCATCTGCTCTTTCTACCTTGGCTTCGATGGGCCATTGGGCCTCCAGGAACTTGTGAACGGTCTGTTCGTCGAGTCCCCGGGTTTCCATCATCCGCCTGACTTGCACCGACCGGCTGGAAGCCACCACGATGACGAAGTCTGCTGAAACTGTACTTCCAATCTCATAGTGGAGGGGGACTTCCGCAAGGAAAAGATTCACCCCTGCCTTTTCGGCCTCCCTGCGGGCCTCCTCCAAAGCGGCCAAAACGGGGGGGTGCAGCAGGCCCTCCAGCTTTTTGCGCAGACCGGCATCAGGCAAAACCACATCGCGCAGCCACTGCCGGTTGATCTCACCTGCATTGCCCAGAGCCCTCGCTCCAAAGGCACTCACCAGCCCCTGGATGGTTGATTCACGCTTCATCACCTCTCCCACCATCAGATCGGCAGAAAAGAAACGGTGCGGCATGGGAAGCTGCTGCATCAGCAACGCTGCCAGCGAACTTTTGCCACATCCTGCTCCACCGGTGATCAACCAAGATTTCATCGAAGTATTTGGCGTGGGGGCCGCCCATCTGCAATCCCCTGTCGCTAAAAACACAGCAGGCAGGATGCTCGCGCAATCCTGCCTGCCATGGTTGATTAAGATGAGTTTGGGACAGTTAAGGAGCCACTGCTGGCAGAAGCGTTCCAACCGAGCCAGGACCAGCTGCAGCATCAGCACCTGCTGCCGCCTGTGCAGGATTGGCAGGCTTGATCCGCTGACCCGAAGGGTCGATCAAATGGGCCGTCACAAAGATCATCAGGTTGCGCTTGTAGTGCTGCTCGGACTCACTCTTGAACAAGCGGCCCACGAAGGGCAGATCGCCAAGGATCGGTACTTTGTCCTGCACGTCCTGCACGTCTTCGCGGATCAGGCCGCCCAGAGCAACCGTCTGCCCGTCCCAGATGGAGACCCCGGTGGTCACTTTGCGCACCGAGAACACTGGCTGGTTGATGATGTTAGCAGTGATCATACGCTCAGGCTGAGTGAGCGGAACGTAACCAGTCGCCGCTCCCAGAAGTGACTGAATAGGCAGAACGGACTGACTCGAAGGCGAAAGAATGGGGGAACCGTAGTTGATGAATCCATCAAACTCCACCACTTCAGGCGCGAGGGTCAATTCAATCGTATTGCCATCAGCACCCACGGTAGGCTCAGCCTCAAGACGAACACCCGTCTGGCGCATTTCGAAGGCCGTCGGCGTCGTCGGCGTGGCAATCTGCTGGCCACCACCACCACCACCACCAACGTTCAGACCGCCACCACCCTGAGGAAGACGGGGAGGATCAAACTCCGTTGGGTAGATGAATTCGCGCGTCACTTCCATCGTGGCACGAGTGCCGCTCTTGGTTGTCACGCTTGGGGCGCTCATCAGATCAACGCCTTTTTTCTGACTAAGGCCACGAATCACATTCTGGAACTGAGGATCTGAAAAGATGCCTGCCGTGGAAAAGATCCCTGGAGCCACGCTGGTGGTGGCAGTGGTGGAACCAGTGGTAAGCAGATTGTCAATGCTGCTGTTGTTGATGGCGTAGCCACCGCTGCGATTCCCAGCGGTAATGGGTCCGCCGCCATAGGGGAACGAAGGTGAACCCAAACCTGTAAGAGGATTAATGGTGGATGGATCAACAGCACCAAGAGGTATTGCACCTGAAAAAGCACCAGCCGCAGGAATGTTAGGAAACACTTGAACGCCGTCTACAACATAACCGGGGTTAACCAAGTTTGATTGAAATGGGTAATTCGCGGCATTGTATGCATTGCCATTGCCGGCGCTGCCACCACCGAGAAAAATATTTCCTTTACCCACTCCGCCGAGGAGCCAGTCAAAGCCGAGTTCTTCGGTGTTTTTCTGGGTGACTTCGACGAACTTGGAAGTGATGACCACCATTTTGGGGGCCAGCTTCGTAATGGATTCCACATAGGCTTCCACCAGGTCGAGATTCGGCTGTGTGTTTCTGACCACCAATTGAGAGTTGCCAGGATTGTAGCTTGCCGAAGCGCCTTCGGGGAAAAGGATCCCTGATGCTTCAAGAATCTGCCGGGCTGTTTTTCTGGCGATCAAACCACCACCAGCACCAGCCGCTGCACCACCACCAGCAGCAAAAGGATCAGCTGCTGCTGCCGGTGCGGCAGCACCGGGGTCTCCACCACCACCTGAGCTCAAGAAATCAGGCGGAACGCGATAGCTGCGGGTATACTGCTCGCTGGCATTTTCAGAAATTGGCACCACCAGGACGGCGTGCGCTTCAACTTTGTATTTCATCTGAG
>NZ_JBGANL010000089.1:0-12446 GCF_044222345.1 Prosthecobacter sp. | reverse complement strand
CTCCCCCAGAAGGACGCTTCGCATGTTACTGGTGGAGTGCCGAGCATAGTGGAACTGCATGGGCGGAACGTGAAGCGGAGGCACGCGAAGCCTGCACAAGGTCTGAGGCAGAAATCAAGTGGGCTAGAGAAAAGGCGGCGGCGATTCATCAAGAATTGATCGAAGACGCGAACCGCCGGAGCGCCGGTCAGTCTTGCCTGAGCAAAACGGAACATGATACAAAGGAAGCGGAGAAGGAACGCATCTATGATGCCTGCAACACATGGAAAATCGGCGAGGGCATCCGCCAGCGGCGCATCTGGATTGAGGACTGCGAGGAGTGGGCGGACGGCATTATTGAGCAGCGAGGAAAACGCATGGAAAACGAGGGCTGGAAACTTGCAGACTTCAGCGTGAACGACCTCAATTCTGTCGAGTGTGACGGAGATGAGGCACGGGCGAGGCTGGAACACGCGGCGCTGTGGCTGCCGGTGTATTACGAGTATGCGCGGCAGTCGCGAAATCTCCTCCTGTGGGCGCGAATGCTCAACACGATGGAGGAAGGAGACATCATGAAGCCAGGCGAGGCAGCGCCCCTTTCGTCATCTCTGAAAAAACAACTCGGCGGAGGCTGGGTTTCAGTTCTTGGCTGGCTTTGCGATCATCTTGGCGAGGATCATCCCTTTTCAATGATGCCGCAGGATCGGCGCTTGCGGGTTGCTGTGGGTGCTGCAAATGCGACACTCACACATATCGAGATCAATCCTGACACTTACGGTATTGAAGACGGCGGCAGGCTACTTTGTTCCGTAGAGTCACGATGGGCAGGCCGTCAATTGCTGCGCGTGGCTAAACTTCAAGAAGCAACAACGACGCGAAGCATCGGCGTCTATGATGCTAGGATCAAAGAACGCTCATCGTACGAGTATCGAGATGGCCTAGATGCCACGGTGGATGAATCCTTTATCAAGCCGAGAGATGAAGCGTGGACTGTTGGGAAATCGAAGATTGAGAGGCGCGGCAACGATGACCTGAAAGCGCGAAATGTGGATAAGAACGGAAGTGAGGTCATTGTTTTGAAGGTGAACTGGAATGAGACTAATGATCGTGACATCGGCGACGCAATGACCCGCCTATGCAAAAGTATCCGTCCGACGAGATGGCCGGAGTGCATCGAGGAAGCTGGAAACCAAAAGCAGCGGCGAGACAAGGCGCTGTCAGTTCTCATTTACTGGCGAATGACGGCCAGCCTTGCCGCCCCAATTTCTTCGACTTTGAAAGAGATAGAGCTGAAGCAAGAAATTGAAGGGCTGCGAAAGGAGCTGGGGAGAGCCGTTAGAGACAGAGACGAAGCAACAGCTTGGTTTCAAGACATCACGGGAGAGGTAGCGCCGCCATGGTGGAGTGCGCATGTCAGCAATCCAAAATGAATTGGTGACAGCGGTTTGACTGATTGCGGCATGCCAACGGCTCATGCTGGTAGCTCCGCGTTCTCAGCGTGCTCTTTATCCATCCGCCAACAGTGGCGTTTGCGGATATGAACACGAAACACAACATTGAAACGGGCCGCCCTACGCTTGCGGGGAATTGCCCAAAAGGAAGCGAGCACAAATTTGAACCGGCTCCCTTGGAGTCTGCGGAATGGGGCCGATTGCCAAGGGCGGGCGAAAAATGCCCGGTGAGCTGGCTTTCCCGTTCGGGCCTGATTGATCTTTCCCATGCCGTGCCAGGCTTGCTGGTGCGCGTGAGGAGGCCGGGAACAATTCGCGGGAGTGTGCTGGTTCATCTGCCCACCTTGCGGGCGCATCTTCGGGGATTGCAGACTGAACAGGCTGGGAAGGAGGTGGCGGTATGAATGCGGATGGAATCCACGTCGCGGCCTATTCTCCCGTCCAGAAATGCTGGCACGTCGAAAGCCTCAAGGATCATGTCACAAGCAATGCAAGGAACCTTGAAGCTGGCACGCTAGCAGACACGGCCTTCTGCGCGGTGGCACTCGCAGAGAGCCGCGAGGCTGCCAGCGATGCCATAGCCGAAATCGAGGGAGTTTTGAACAGTGCAAAGGAGGCTGGAGAAGATGAACGCGGCGCGTGATGAACTCTCGATTGAGGAAATCAAGGCGCGGCTGTCCATCATGGACGCGGCGCGGCTGCTGGGCTTGAACTGGCAGCCGGGGAAGTCTTGCGTTTCACCCTTCCGGCCTGACAAGCATCCGAGCTTTTCCGTGTTTCAAGAGGGGCGGCGTTTTCGTGATCACGCCAACGGGGATTCTGGAACCGTTATCGACTTCCTTCAAAAGGCGCTAGATGTGCCTTTGAAGGAAGCGATTCAATGGGCGAGGGAGAAGTGCGGCGGGCCGGTGCTGCCGGTGCCGCTTGCGGCCAGTGCTACGATGAAGAAACAGCCCACCGAGGCGCTGGCAAAGCCACCGCCAAAGCTGCGACCGGCGCGAGCCGGTGAACTGGAAGCGCTGGCGGCCTTGCGCGGTTTCAAGGTGGAGACACTGGCGGAGGCGCAACGGCGCGGCCTGCTGGCCTTTGCGAACGTTTGGGGGCGTTTGGCGTGGCTGGTGTGTGATCCGGGCGGACGCATCGCGGAAGGGCGGCGGCTGGACGGCCTGCCGTGGGAGGCTTATGGCACCATGCCAGCACGAAAATGCCATGCGTGGGGCGGCCAGAAAAGCTGGCCGGTGAACCTGGAGGAAGCGGCGCAATGCTCCAAGCTGGCGATGGTTGAAGGCGGGCCGGATGCACTGGCGGCACTTGACATCATACGGCGCGAAGGTGCGGCAGACGTGGACGTGGTGGCACTGCTAGGCGCGGCAAACACGCGGTTGGATACGGCGGCGCTTCCCTTCTTCAAGGGGAAGCTGGTGCGGCTGTTTCCTCATGCGGATGAAGCGGGACAGCGTGCGGCGCGTGAATGGGCGCTTGCACTGCGAGAGGCAGGCGCGGCGCGTGTAGATGCCTTCGACTTGCGCGGCATCGTGCGGCGTGATGGCGAGACCGGAAAGGATCTGTGCGACGTGCTGAACATCGCGCAAGAGTGCCGGGAGAGGCTGACAAAATTTCAAGGGAGGATGATGCCATGAGCAAAGGAAATGATTCGGGAGTGTTTGATCCGCTGGCAGATGAAGACCGAAAACGAAGCGCGGCGGCGAGCACGAAGGAGGGGCCGGTGAAAAAGAAGTTTCTTCACTTCTTCAAGCCAAGCGAGCTAGCGGCGTATCAGGTGCCGGAAGATGTGCCGTTGATCGGTGATCTTCACGTTTACAAAGGCGGCATCTTTGTTCTCGGCGGTGCGTCGGGCGTTGGGAAGTCTTTCGCAACATCTGCGCTGGCTATCGCTGGTGCCACGGGGACGCCATGGTTTGGCCTGCCTGTGCATCGCCGCTTCAAGACGATGATCCTGCAAGCTGAAAACGGTCTGGTGCGGTTATCGTCGGAATATCGCGACCATCTCAAGGGCTGTGATCTGGATGAATGGGTGAAGGTGTCGGGAGACGTGGATATGTTCGCGTTTGAGAGTGAGGATTTTTGCACGGAGTTTCGGGCAGAGATCGAGGCATTCGGGCCGGATGTGATCGTGCTTGATCCGTGGAACCGTGCGGCGCGTGACAGCATGGAGAAGGATTTCCGAGCGGCCTTTGATGCCATCCTTTCCTGCATGGCGACAGGGGATAAGCGGCCCGCGCTGATGATCGTGGCGCACACTCGCAAGCCGCGCATGGGGGAGAAGGTTAACGGGCGCGGCCTGCTGAATCTGCTCTCTGGCTCGCTGGTACTGGGCAGTATCCCGCGTGCGGCTTTCGTCCTTCAAGCGGCGAGTGATGACACAGAGCGTAAGGAGTTCGTTTTTTGCTGCTGTAAAAACAACAACGGCGAACTAGGCAAAGCGACGGCTTGGAAACGCGAGGGCGTTAATTTCGTGGGGCCACTGGAAAATTTCAACTGGGATGAGTTTAACAACGGGAGTACAGGAGGCGGGAAGAACGCGAAGATCGAGGAACATCACCTGGAGGAAATCTTCGACCATGGGCGAGTGTGGTTGAGCAAGGCGGCAGCGGCAAAGGCTTTGCAAACTCTCACCGGAACGGGGCATTCAGCCATCTACGCGGCACTGGATACGCAGAAGGGGCGCTTTGCGGGCGTGCTGAAGGTGAACCCTGCGAACGGCTATATCAGCATCGCGGCGGGGCTTGAAGTGCTGGAGGAGGAGGAATAAAGTGCGGCGCTTTCCGGTTTCCGGTTCCACTAGGAGAAAGGGGCCGGAAGGAATCATAGGCGTTAAACTGGAACGCGCCTGAGCACTGCCGCACCTTCCGCAAACCGAACAACACCGAGAGCGGTCAACTTGTAACAGTGCACTGAAACTGGCGCAGAAACACCCGGTTCTCTCACTGAGTATCCCACCATTTTCTTGTTAACCTGGACAGCCTCCCAGTATCCAAGAGCCACAAACTGCAAAACTATTTTTTTCCAGGCTTCATCGGCTATCCCGCCAATGGGTTTTCCAATCAGTGGCCGAAGATTCAAGATAAGTTGAAACTTCAATTTCTCTGCTTCTTCGGGTTCCATTAGATGCGGGGCAAGGAGCTTAAACAGCTGCTTCCATGTGACCTCGAACACCCCTGTATTTACCCCCCCTACATTTATCTCCCCTGTATTTACCCCCCCTGTATTTCCAGCAGAATAGCCATATCCAAGAGGCATGATCTCGTCACCATGAGCAAATAAAGACTCACCGTGAGGCTGACCTGCCACCGCATTTTGCAGTCGCGTTAACTCTGTGGTAAGTTGTGCGTTTTGTTCCAAAACTCCATTGAGCCGACGCAATAATTCCGGGGAATCTCTTTGATCACCACGTATCCAACCCAATCGAGGATTAACGCGAATTTCATGAATGAGGCCAAGAGCCACATTAGCCTTCAATTCTTCGGGTGATTTCCAAGTTTTGCAGTGGTGGCGCTCGACTTTTGTGCGGAAGGCAGCGAGTCGATCTTGTGCATCTCTGTCCATTTCAACTTTACCGGCAGGAATTAAAGCGGGGGCACCGTGCAGGAAAATCAACGTGGGAATTTCCAACTCGCAGGCGAGATCATACTCGCGTTCAGTATAGCTAACGCCTTTTTCATCGGTGCTGCCATAGCGCGCCCCAATGATCAAAACGTAGTAGTCCGATTCAGAGATGATTTTTTTGATCAAATCCCACGGGGTCACACTTGCGGCGGGAAACGCCTCCATACCCGCTGGAAAATGCCCCAGTTCGAGTACTGCGGCTAGGACGGCTTGGCGTTCGTCTTTAAGATCGCGGAAAGTCGAACTGATGAAAACTTGATAGCGGGGGTCCATCTGGCGAATCACTCACAACGAAGCCTCTTCCGCAATCAAAGAGAAAGAGTGTATTCAAAAAAGGGTTGTTCAAAATCTTGAATGCGGCACGCAGGAGATTGGAAAAACAAGAGAGCAGAAAAAGTGTATTCACATATCCTATTGCTTTTTTGAATACGCTTGATAGAATGCGGCCATGAAACCGAAAGCAGCTCCCCTTCCCGTTTGCATCATCGTTCGCGTCTCCACCAACAAGCAGGAGACGGCCCGCCAAGTTCAAGAGCTGGAGAAGCTGGCAAAGGAGCGAAGCTGGCACGTTGTCGAAGTCTGCGAAGAAACGATTTCGGGCAGTGCCAAGCTGGAGGAGCGGCCCGGACTCATGCGGGCGCTGGAACTCGCGCAAGCTGGCACAATCAAGAAAGTGCTGGTGCATGAAATCAGCCGCGTGGCGAGGCGTTCCAGCGTGGCACATACGTTCGTGGAGAAGCTGGAGGAATGCGGCGTCTCGCTCTACTGGCACGCGCACAACATCGAAACCCTGATGCCGAGCGGAAAGCGGAATCCAGCGGCAGCCATCATGCTTGCCCTCCTTGCGGAGATGGCGAGGGCGGAAAAGGACACATTGAAAGAACGCATTCTCAGCGGCTTAGCGCATGCCAAGAAGCACGGAACGAAGTCAGGCCGCGCTATCGGCAGGCCGAAAGGAACCGCGCTGGAAGCGGCTGATTTCCTCACCAAGCACAAAGACATTCAGAAGCTCCTCAAGAGCGGCCAGAGCATCCGAATTGCTGAAAAGATCAGCGGCAAAGGCGGATCTACTGTGCAACGTGTGGCGGCAGCATTGAAAGGGGCTTAGGTTTGAGTTTATTCAAGCCAAACGGCGGCGTCCCAATACAAGCCCTAAAAAATGGTTGTTTTTTTACTCACTAGTTTATCGTCCCACCTTTCAAAACGATGAAGGCTTGAATAGCATTCCTATTTTCTTCACTCAAGTGAATCATGCCCAGCTTATCAAGCTGTAATAACTGGTGCATCTGTTGGAGCGTTTTAACATTTTTATCTACATTAATTTTCTCTTGATCAGCAATCGCCTTTGTCATGCGCTCGTAGCACGAATCAGCGACCTGCAAAGGCCAATTTGGATCTTCAAAAGGCGATGGACTATTTGATTCAATCCAAGGCTTGTTCGCTTGCAGCCAGTTTGTTGTGCTCGCGACGAATTTGAAAAACGGACTGTTTTGGTCTCTCAATTCAGGATATTTTTCCGCTGCCTCCACTTTCGAAAGAGCTAAATCTATGTCGAACCTACTGTCGCCAGCCAACACGTATGAGCACAGATTGAGAGCAATCAAAAACGCAAAGACTAGTCTATTCATATAGTGCGCATGTGAATAATTGGGCATCTCAATGCAAGACGTAATTGTCTCTCCGTCAAGCACGGTGTTCCTGACGTTTTCAAAAAAGTGGCGTCACAATAGCGTCATGGTGGGCTTCAAGCCAAGGGAAAACGGGAGTTCCGGCATGACATCACCTGGAGGAATGCGGCGTGTCGCTCTACTGGCACGCGCACAACATCGAAACCCTGATGCCGAGCGGGAAGCGGAATCCAGCGGCAGTCATCATGCTTGCCCTCCTTGCGGAGATGGCGAGGGCGGAAAAGGACACGTTGAAGGAACGCATTCTAAGCGGCCTAGCGCACGCCAAGAAGCACGGAACGAAGTCGGGCCGCGCCATCGGCAGACCGAAAGGAACCGCGCTGGAAACGGCTGATTACCTCGCCAAGCACAAAGACATTCAGAAGCTCCTCAAGAGCGGCCAGAGCATCCGCAATGCGGCAAAGATCAGCGGCAAAGGCGGCTCTACGGTGCAACGTGTGGCGGCAGCGATGAAAGCGGCATGAAATCGCGCACGTTACCACATCCGCTCCCCACTCTTGCGTTGGCCCATCATATCGCGATCTTAAAACATGGAGGTTTCATTCAGCGCCAAAGAATTCTTTCATCAGATCCTAGCCTACAAGGCAGGTAGCTTTGCCTTCTTGGAACAACTGTCTCAACCTGAGTCGAAGGCCGAAGAACACGAGTGGATGGACTTTAAGGGGGCAAAGCAGATAACTTCGCACTATAGTGCGCAGATTCTAGGTGCGGCGCAAAAGAGCAATGAGGAGCACATCCTTGAAATTTGGAGCGAATATTTGGGCGCATTCGCCAATTCTGGAGGAGGACTTTTGATATGGGGCATTGATGCACCAAAAAGATTCCCGAAAGGGCTCTCCCTCGTTAAGGACGTGAACCGCCTTCGTGAGCGTTTGCTTTCAACAGCCCTCGATGTTGTCGATCCTCCGATTCAAGGCATTGCCGTTGAGGCCATACCGCAGAACCCTGAGTCTCTGGAAGGGCTCGTAGTTTGCCTCATACCACCGAGCAAATTTGCTCCTCATCGCTCGAAGAAAGCTGTTCGTGAGTATTATATTCGCAGCCAAGACAGCAATGTTAATTGCCAAACAGCGGTTTTAAGACGGCTTTTTTACCCTCTTAGTTTTCCTCTGCTTGAGCCAAGAATGGAACTGTGGTTGGGAAAAAACGACTACAACGAGACGCTTCACCTTCAAGGAAGCGTTCACCTAGAAAACAAAGGCAACTCAACAGCATCGGACGTGTACGTAAAATATGCAGGCCCTTGCGACTTAAGTCTGAATGTCGAAGAGTGGATCGAAGGCTCCAGAAATTCGAAGGAATATTATGCCAAAAGGCCAATTCATCCAGGGCTAGAACTGGCGTTGGCACGGAATTTGTCAATGCGAGCTCCGATCAACCCTTTGGAGGAGAGAAAAATAAGCATTCAGTTTGCTCTGTACGCAAAGGATAGTTCACCCATGCATTGGATGTTTGAGACATCCATTTCAGCCCTAATCACCGAAAACGTTGGAACGAAAATGAATATTCGGGGTGTTGAAACAAGCCGTGGCTGAGTGTGGGTACAGCAGGGTAAAAAGGAATCATCGGCGTTCATGACCGGGAGGGCTGGGGTGCGAAATTCCGGGCGCGGCGGAGAGGAACGGAATCATCGGCGTTCATGGCAGGAAGGACTGAACCCGGCACGATACGGCGCGGCTGTGGAGCAGTTCCGGGGCTGTGTAGTATCAAAAAAGTAGGAACGTTGAGAGCACCATACGAGAGTGCAAGGAGCGCATCCGCAGGCGCTATCCCACCTGCAAAACAAGGTGGAAGCTCATGAAGATGTGGAGCAAAAAAGACGGGGGGGAGGGGGTGACGAGCCGTGCCGAGTCCCCTGCCCTAGAATGGGTTTTGAAGGGCGAAATTTTTCACCATTGCGCGAGAGAACGTCGGCGTCGTATTCTTAGCTGGATTCTTAGTTTGGCGAATCCCAGAAGTTAAACCATTGATTTTCAATGTGGTTGCCTCACAAGGATTCGAACCTTGAATAACAGATTCAGAATCTGCTGTGTTACCATTACACCATGAGGCAGTGAGTGGCGGGCGGAGAGAATAGAGGCAGCCGACGTTCTTGCAAGTGCGAGGGCAGACTTTTTCAGTTTTTGCCTGTCAGCTCGTTTTTGTGGGCTTTGGTTTCGGCCACGATCACCCCGCTGAGGCAGATGAGACAGATGAGATTTGGGATGGCCATGAGGCCGTTGGCAGCATCTGAGAAGTCCCAGACGGCCTGGGCAGGCTGCACGGAGCCAAACAGGACGGCCAGCACCCAGAGAATGCGGTAGGGCTTCACGGCGCGTGTGCCGAAGAGGTACTCGGCAGCCTTCTCCCCGTAGTAGCCCCAGCCAAGAATGGTGGAGAAGACAAAGGTCATCAGGCCGAAGAGCAGGAAGATCGGGCCGACGGCGTGCAGATCACCAAACGCAGCACTGGTGAGAGCCCCCTTGGGCAGTCCATCCTTCCAGTGACCGCTGCTGACAATGACCAGACCGGTCATGAGGCAGACCACGACGGTGTCCCAGAAGGTGGCGGTGCTGCTGACGAGGGCCTGGCGGACGGGATTGCGGGTCTGAGCCGCCGCCGCCACGATGGGGGCGGAGCCAAGGCCCGATTCATTGGAGAACAACCCGCGGGCGATCCCCGCCTGCGCCACCTGCTTCAATGTGGCACCGACAAAACCGCCGACAGCGGCCTGACCGCTCCAGGCCCCATTCCAGATGTCTGCAAAAGCCTGCGGCAGGACGGCATAGTTTTTGATCAGCACCAGCAAACAGCCAAAGACATAGCCGAGGGCCATGATGGGAACTAGAAGCTCGCAGACTTTGGCGATGCTCTTCACGCCGCCCAGCACCACGGCGGCAGTCAGCACCGCCATCACGCTGCCGGCCACCCAGCGCAGCACGACATCGGAGTCGGGTTTGATGTGCTCACGCAGAAGCTCAACGATGCTGTTGGCCTGAGTCATGTTGCCAATGCCAAAGGCGGCGATGCAGGTGAAGAAGGCAAACAAAACGCCGAGCCATTTCTGCTTGAGACCACGCTCCAGTGCATACATCGGCCCACCGGCCATGCTGCCGTCAGGCATGGTGATGCGATATTTCACGGCCAGCACGGCCTCGGAGTATTTCGTGGCGATGCCGAACACGCCCGTCAGCCACATCCACAGCACGGCACCGGGGCCTCCCATGGTGATGGCTCCGGCCACGCCGACGATATTGCCGGTGCCGATGGTGGCGGCGAGGGCGGTCATCAGCGCGCCGAACTGGGAGACGTCCCCCTCCCCTTCTTTCTCACGCGAGAAGGAGATCTTGATGGCCTGCGGCAGGAAGCGCTGGATGAAGCCGGTGCGCAGGGTCAGAAAAAGATGCGTGCCAAACAGCAGAATGATGAGGGGCAGCCCCCAGACAAAACCGGAGAGGTCAGAAGCAATTTTGGCGAAGTCCATGAAGCCTTGTAAGGGAGTTCGTCATCTTTCGCCAAGCAGAAACACTGCCCCGCGCTCTTTTCTCCTCCATGAGGCACGTTTTTTGGGGGAGGTGACATTCCCATTGCGTATTTCTGCGCCAATCCGCTATCTTTGCGGCCCAATCCATCCCCATGAAGCCCTCGCTCTTCCCCAACCGCCGTACTTTCCTCCGCAACACAGCCGCAACTGCCGGCAGCATCTTTCTCCCCAATCTGCTGATTGGCCAGGAAGGTGTCGTTAAGAAAATCAATGTCGCCGGCATCGGTGGCGCAGGTGGCAAGGGTGCCTCTGACGTGGGAATCTCCGCCAAGGGCGCCAACATCGTGGCCATCTGTGACGTGGACCGTGAGCGCCTGAAGCAGGCCCAGCAGAAGTATCCGGACGCGAAGATGTTCGAGAGCTTCCGTGAGATGTTTGAGAGCATGGGAGACAAGATCGACATGGTCACCGTGTCCACTCCGGACCACGCGCACTACCCTGCAGCGATGGAAGCCATCAAGCGCGGCAAGCACGTGTGCGTGCAGAAGCCGCTGGTGAACCGCATCTGGGAAGCGAACCAGCTGCATGAAGCCGCCAAGAAGAAGGGCGTGAAGACCAACATGGGCAACCAGGGCCACACCGGCAAGGGCATCCGCTTCCTCAAGCAGTGGGTGAGCGAAGGCATCGTGGGCAACGTCAAAGAAATCCACGTCTGGACCAACCGCCCCATCTGGCCTCAGGGCAATGAAGCCAAAGCCAAGTACACCAACGGCAGCGTGCCGAAGATCAAAGAGAAGAAGAAAGGCCCCGACGGCAAAGACATCATGGTCGACACCGCCGAAGACCTCTTCAACTGGGAACACTGGCTGGCCGCCTGCCCTTCCGTCCCCTTCACCGATGGCCTGCACCCCTTCGCCTGGCGCGGCCACCGCGAATACGGCGCAGGCGCCATGGGCGACATGGGCTGCCACCTTCTCGATGGTCCCTTCTGGGCCTGCGGCCTGGGCGAACCCTACAAGATGGAAGCCGAGTGCAGCGAACTCACGGACGTGAGCTGGCCGAAGTCCTCCCACGTGGTCTTCTACTTCAAGACGGAGAAATACGGCGAGATCAAACTGCACTGGTATGAAGGCAGCCTGAAGCCTGAGCGTCCGGCTGAACTGGAAGCCGACCGCGACTGGGACAAGATCAAAGGCGGCTTCCTCCTCCGTGGCGATGCTGGCGTGATCCTCAACACCGACGACTATTGCGGCAGCCCACGCCTGATCCCGAGCACCAAGATGGCTGATTTCCTCGGTGGCAAGAAGCCCGAGCTGAAGCTGGAAGGCTCGCTGGCCGAAGGCGAACCGCAGCTGGAACTGATCCGCGCCATTGAACAGGACAAGATCTGCGGCAGCAATTTCGACTACTCCGTGCCGCTGACCAAGCTCTGTCTCTTCGGCAACCTGGCCATCGCCAATCCAAACAAAGTCATCAACTGGGACGCCGCCAAGCAGGAGTCCGACAACGCGAATGCGAACAAGCTCATCACCCGTGCGGCCTACCGCCAGGGCTGGGATTACAAGTCCATCTAATCGGGCAGCAGGCCTGATACCCTCAAGCTAAACAACAACGCCCGGCAGTTCACACTGCCGGGCGTTTTCTTTTCTCACTAGAAGTCAGCACCGGGCCCGATGCTTCGCGAGCCTCACTTAAGCTCCATCGCTATGCGAAACCCCACGCTGTGGTAGCCGCTTCCCGCCTTGCGGCCTTCGCCGGTGCAGAGGCTCTGGCCGCTGCGGCCGGTGGAGTACCAGCTGCCACCGCGTACGTCATTCACCTCCTGGCCGCGCTCGGCCCCGTTCGTAGCCACGATGATGCTGCGCGTCCACTCATAAGCATTTCCTGCCATGTCATGGCATCCGTAATGGCTCACGCCCGAGGGATAGCTGCCCACGGGGGTGGTAAATCCTCCCTTGTCCACCAGGTCACGGTAGATCTGCGTGTTCACAAAGCCGGTGTTCGTGTTGTGGTCGATCCACGCATCCACCCCGCCGTCCGCCGTCAAGGCAAAGACCTTGCCATTGCCCGTGGTGATGTCCTCCACATGCCCCTGCTGCCCTGCCTGCTGGGACTTCTCCACATACGTGGTTGTCGTCTTGCCCTCGTGCTCCAGCATCCACGCAGCGCACACGGCATTGTAGTTGAAATGCGTCTTCAGCTTGCCGCCACGGTAGCTGCTGTCCTTGTCATTGCCCC
>NZ_JBGANL010000032.1:0-70189 GCF_044222345.1 Prosthecobacter sp. | reverse complement strand
CCCCGCCCCAAAACAGCGCCCGGCTCCACATCACGCTTAAAAATCCAACCCCTACTGGCACCCGAAATGCTGCTTGATTGTTTCGAACTGGTGGAGATTGATGCGCCCCCGTGCCCTGCTTCCCCTTCCGATATGATTGTTTGGGATAATTTCTTCTGGTTTACCAGCTACATCCTCGTCTTCACCGCCCTGTCCGCCTTTGGCGCGCACAGAATCAAGGTGTTATACCATTATTGGAAGCACCGCATGGACGTGCCGGTGCCTCCCCATGAGTTCGCCGAGCTGCCCGTGATCACCGTGCAGCTCCCCATTTTCAACGAGCTCCACGTGGTGGAAAACCTCCTGCGCACCGTCAGCGCCCTGGACTACCCGCGCGACCGCCTGCAGATCCAGGTGCTGGACGATTCCACGGACGAAACCGCCCCCCACGCCGAGAAGCTTTCCGCCGATCTGAAGGCCCAGGGCTACGACATCGAGTACCGCCACCGCAGCAACCGCCACGGCTTCAAGGCCGGCGCTCTGGACGAAGGCATGGCCTCCGCCAAGGGCGAGTTCATCTGCATTTTCGACGCCGACTTCCAGCCGGCACCCGACTACCTCAAGCAGGTGATCCACCACTTCACCGACGAGAAAGTCGGCATGGTGCAGGCGCGCTGGGGGCACCTGAACAAGAATTTCTCGCTCCTCACCAAGCTGCAGGCGCTGTTTCTGGACGGCCACCTCGTGCTGGAGCAGACGGCCCGCAGCCGCCACGGCGAATTCCTGAACTTCAACGGCACCGCCGGCATCTGGCGGCGCAAGGCCATCGAAACCGGCGGCGGCTGGCAGCATGACACCCTCACGGAAGATCTGGACCTCAGCTACCGCGCGCAGCTCAAAGGCTGGAAATTCATCTACCTCAAGGACGTCGTGGTCCCCGCCGAGCTCCCGCCTGACATGGACGGCTTCAAGAGCCAGCAGCACCGCTGGACGAAGGGCAGCATCCAGGTGTGCAAAAAGATCCTCATGGACGTGTGGCGCAGCGACATCCCCCTGCGCCTGAAGATCGAGGCCACCTCCCACCTCACGTCAAACTTCGCCTACCTGCTCACGCTTTGCACGCTGGTGCTGATGTATCCCGCGAATTTCGTGATGGGCAGCAGCTGGCACAAGGCCGTCTTTGTGGACGTGCCCGTGTTCTTCTTCGCATCCCTGAGCGTCATCATTTTCTACATGACCGCGCAGGGCGCCCAGGGCCGCTGGGGCTGGCTCAAAACCCTGCCCTATGTGCCCATGCTGCTCGCCCTCGGCATCGGCATGAGCATCAACAACGGCAAGGCCGTGCTGGAGGCGCTGCTCAATCAGTCCTCCGAATTCGTGCGCACGCCGAAATACGGCATCGAAAACAAGGCGCAGGCCAGCAAGCAGCGCTCCATCTACAAGGCGGGGAAATCCATCGCCCTGTGGATCGAAGTCCTGCTCACCGGCTACTTCGGCTGGATGATCGCCCTCGCCGCCCAGCGCGGCCAGTGGGGCAGCATCCCGTTCCTGCTGCTGTTCTTCTTCGGCTTCGGGTACGTGGCTTCGGGCAGCCTGATGAAGCGGTTTTCGATGTCCGCTTTCCAAGCGCCGCAGCCGGTGCCGGTGGAGGTGTGAGGAAGTTGCCCAGTTGCGCCGCAAATGGGGTGGGGCGCTCGTCAATGAGTGTCGCGGTAATGCTTGGGACGCCGTCGCCAGTAATACGGGCGTTTTCGAGCATGCCCTATCGCCATGATGACGACCTGTCCCTTCCAAACGGTGTAGGCGATGTAGTAGAGGCTAAATCGTTCCAGATTGGCCCGTCTCACGCCGTAGCGCCGGACGCTAAACAGTTCGGGATTGTGTGAAATCATCTTCAACTGCTGCAGGACATCTGAACGAAAACCGGCCTGCAGGTCGGGATCGACCTCGAAGTAATAACGGATCGCTTCGCGGTATTCCTCACGGGCGTCCTCATGGAAGACGACGGGCCTCATGCTTTGCCAAGCGATGCCACAAATACATCCATCTCAGCCTCGACTTCATCAAGTGGAACCAGCCTGACTGTGCCCGCCTCAATATCCTCGAGACGGCTCTTGATGACGGCATCCCATTCAGCCTCGACCTCTGCAGGATCATCTTGTGAAGTGGGTGCCGAATCGAGATCAAATTCAAGCACACGAACCAGAGCCTCCCGTTCATCAAAGGGGAGCTGGCTGGCTTCTTTGCGAATGCGCTCAACGGTGGCGGTCATGGCTCCATACTACCTCTTCGCGGCTTGATTGTCCAGCAGGCCTCTCTTGTCGCGGGAACGGACAAAACACCCGCCGCGTAACTTTCCCCCTTCCCCGGGGTTATCCCTGCCCGCATGAAATTGCTCTCCCGCGCCTTCGCTTCCGCCTTCACGCTCGCTCTTGCCACCCCTTCCCTGCTCACCGCCGCCGGCAATGACTGGCCGCGCTTCCTCGGGCCCACGGGCGCGGCCATCGTCACGGAATCCAAGATCCCGCTGAAGTGGAGCGACACGGAAAACCTGCTCTGGAAAACGGACATGCCAGGACCGGGTGCCTCCAGCCCCATCGTGCTGGGCGACAAGGTCTTCATCACCTGCTGGACCGGCTACGGCGACAAACCGGGCGCGGACAACATGGCCCGCCTCGTGCGGCATCTGCTCTGCCTCAGCCGCGCCGATGGCAAAGTCCTCTGGGATGCCAAGGTGCCCAGTGCTGCGGCGGAGGATCCTTTCACCGGCTTCATCACCGAGCACGGCTACGCCACCCACACGCCCGTCACGGATGGCGAGCGCGTGTACGTCTTCTTCGGCAAAAGCGGCGCGCTGGCCTTTGACCTGGAAGGGAAGCAGCTCTGGCAGACCTCCTGCGGCACCGGCTCCGGCCAGCGGCGCTGGGGTTCCGCAGCGAGCCCGATCGTGCATGGAAACCTGCTCATCGTGAACGCCAACGACGAGAGCCAGACGATCTTCGGCCTCGACAAAACCACCGGCAAAATCGTGTGGAAGGCCGAGGGCGATTTCGGCATGGCCTACGGCACACCCAACATCCTCAAGCGCGAGGGCGTGGACGATCTCGTGCTCGCCGTGCCGCAGGAGCTGTGGGGCATGAATCCTGACACCGGCAAGCTGCGCTGGTATGCCACGCACGGACTCACCGGCAACGTCTCCCCCTGCCTCGTCCCCGGTGGTGGTGCTGGCGATACGGTCTATGTCTTCGGCGGCTTCCCTGCCACGCGCAGCACCGCCATCAAGATCGGCGGCAAGGGCGATCTCGGTCCCAAGGCCATCCTGTGGGACAGCAGCTCCAGCAGCTACGTCCCCACGCCCATCCTCAAAGACGGCCACCTCTACGTCATCAACGACCAGGGCTTCGCGATCTGCATCGACGCCAAGACCGGCAAGGACGTTTACCGCGAGCGCGCCATCATGGGCTCCCGCGGCGGCGGCAAGCCCTTCTACGCCTCCCCCGTCCTCATCGGCGACAAGCTCGTCTGCGTCTCCCGCCGCAACGGCGCCTTCGTCCTCGCCGCCAAGCCCACCTACGAACTGCTCAGCACCAACGAATTCGCCAGCGACACCACCCACTTCAACGGCACCCCCGCCGTGAGCGGCGACTTGCTGATTCTGCGCAGCAACAAGGCGGTGTATTGCGTGGGGACGAGGTGAAGAAGTTGACGATGTTTTTTCAGAGGTAGCGCCGCAGGAGAAGGTAGGGACGCGCTGCGCCGCGTCCGTAGAATCCTTCGTCCCAGCGCGGGCTGCTGACACAGCGCGTCCCCCTTTCAAAACGCCTCCGCCTTATGCTTTCGAACGCCTTATGGACGGCGCACCTTTTGGATCGCCCGCGGAGCGACAACCCCTCATCGTCGGACCCGACGCAGCGGGTCCCTACCAACCCGAAAATGCCGAGCGCCCTCAACGACCACAGAGCCCTCTCCTTTTTGCGCTTTTTTGTGCCTCTTTGCGGCCAACCTCTGCGGCCCTCTCCTTTTCGCACCTGTTTCAGTCCTTTTGTGCTGCCCGCTGCCGCTTTCCCCTACGCGGCCCGTTTTACCCCCGCAACCCCGGCGAAAGGCCGCCGCCCGCGCGGCGTAGTCCTCGGCCATGATTCGCTCCCTGCTCTTCGTCGTCGGCGCTTCCGCGCTGCTTTCTCTCCATGCCAGCGCCCAGAACATCCGCGCCGGCATCATCGGGCTGGACACCTCACACGTCCTCGCCTTCACCAAGACGCTGAACGCCAACCCGCAGAAGCCGGAGGTCATGGGCGTGCGCCTCGTGGCCGCGTATGCGCAGGGCTCCAAGGACATCCCCTCCAGCACGGAGCGCGTGCCGGAGTACACGGAAAAAGTGAAAGCCATGGGCGTGGAGATCGTCCCCAGCATCCATGAATTGCTCGACAAAGTGGACGTGGTCTTCCTCGAGTCCAACGACGGCCGCGTGCATCTGGAGCAGGTGCTGCCCTGCATCGAGGCGCACAAGCCCGTCTTCATCGACAAACCCATCGCGGGCACCCTCGTGGATGCCATCAAGATTCTCGATGCCTCCAAGAAGGCCAGCATTCCCGTGTTCTCCTCCTCCTCGCTGCGCTTTGGCAAAGGCACGCAGGCCGTGCGCGGTGGCAGCATCGGCAAGGTGAAGCAGGCCAGCACCAAGAGCCCCGCCAGCCTGGAGCCCCACCACCCGGACCTCTTCTGGTACGGCATCCACGGCGTGGAGTCCCTCTTCACCGTCATGGGCACCGGCTGCAAAAGCGTGAAGCGCGGCACCGTCATGGAGGAAGTCACCACCGTGGACAAAGTCACCAAGAAGGAGACCAAGCAGACCGTCAGCCGCATCACCGTCACCGGCACCTGGGAAGGCGGCCGCACCGGCACCTTCACCGAATCCAAAGGCTACGGCGGCAAGGCCATCGGTGACAAGGGCGAGGCCGACATCGGCACCTACGACGGCTACGACCCCCTGCTCTACTCCGTCGTGCACTTCTTCCGCACCGGCGTGGCTCCAGTGAGCTCTGAAGAGACGCTGGAAATCTACGCCTTCATGGAAGCCGCTGACGAAAGCAAACGCCGCGGCGGCGCCGAAGTCACCCTCAAGGAAGTGATGGACAAGGCCCTCGCGGAAGCACGCAAGTAAGCACTCGGAGGATGGGCGTGGCGACAGCCCTGTCTATCCTTCGAAGCACGCAGTGCGAAGAATGGACCCGTCCCTCAGCGTATGGCAAACACCACGGCCTGCGAACGTCCTCGCAGTCGGGCGGTTTGGCGGAGGGTGCTGTGGGAGAAGAGCAAACCCCAGCGCGCCAAACACGACCCGACCTACGGCCAGAGCAGCGCGCATGAACGTAGGACGGTCGTGGCGAAGCCCGCCCGTCTGCGAGCGCGCGGCAAACACCACGGCCTGCGAACGCCCTCGTAGTCGGGCGGTTTGGCAGGAGTGGGACCATCCTGGTCCCTCACGCTCCGCACACGCCCTCCGTTCCGCGCTGGCAAAGTGCGGCTAGCTTGTCCGCTCGCGCTGCTGCCTTCGCCAGCGTTTGAGGGATCAGGATGATCCCTCTCCTGCCGGAAGCGCTGCGCGGATTGGAAGAAATGAGCGATGGGATGCCGCCATGTTCTCGACGCCAAACACACCCGGCCTACGTCCGGAGCTGTGCCGCTGTTTGCGTTGAAAATCCCCGCTTCCGCCCGCCGCCGCACGATTATCGCCGCTCTTCCGGGTGCGAGCGCCGTAGTACCAGACAGCCCCAAACGCCACCGGGACGGATCTGGTCTCTGCGGCGGGCGATGTGAAAGAGTCCCTTTCTTTCGCCCAAATATGTTCAACATTCCCTCCCGTCACTACGTCTGAGAATCACGCGCTCCTCAAAGAACCGCTGAAAAATCCCACCCCCAAAGACCACTCCATGAAGACCCAACCTCGTCTCTGCATTGCGTTCACCTGCGCCGGCATGCTGGTGTCAGGACTGCCCGGCCTCCACGCCCAGCAGCCCGGAGCACTGCCCCCGGCCGCACCGACGAAGCCTGTGGCACCGCCCACGCTGATGCCCCCGGCGGATTTGAAGGAACCTCTGACGGCGGATTTTTCCGCGAAGATCCTGCGTGACGCCAACCCGCTGCCGAACAACGGCCAGCTGCAGATGAGCTATGCCACCGTGGTGGAAAAGATCCTGCCCAGCGTCGTCACCATCCACTCCTCCACGCCCATCAAGGCTCCGGAAGTGGACCAGATCCCGCCGCAGCTCCGCCCCTTCTTCTACCGCTTCTTCGGCGCCCCCGGCGGCTCGGATCCCTTCGGCGGCGGCATGAATGAAGACGACGAGCCCGCACCTGCTCCGCGCCGCCGTGGCCAGCCGCAGCAGCCCCAGCGCCCGCAGCAGCCCGCCCCCGACGATGACGCCCACCAGTCCCAGGGCGTCGGCTCCGGCATGATCATCACCCCGGACGGCTACATCATGACCAACAACCACGTCGTGGCAGATGCCAAAAAGATCGACGTGGATGTGGATGTGAATGGCACCTCCAAAACCTACCGCGCCACCGTGATCGGCACCGATCCGCTCACCGACGTCGCCCTCATCAAGATCGACGCCACCGGCCTCACTCCCGCCACGCTGGGAGACAGCTCCAAGCTCCGCGTGGGAGACATCGTCCTCGCCGCAGGCGCACCCATGGAGCTCAGCCGCTCCGTCACCCAGGGCATCGTCAGCGCTTTGGGCCGCAGCAATGAAGGCATCGTCGGCAGGGGCAACGGCCTCGGTGGCCGCGTCCAGGGCTACGAAGACTTCATCCAGACCGATGCCTCCATCAATCCCGGCAACTCCGGTGGCCCGCTGGTGGACGGCATGGGCCGCGTCGTCGGCATCAGCACCGCCATCCTCTCCCGCACCGGCATGAATGCCGGCATCGGCTTTGCCATCCCCATCAACATGGCCCTCCACATCGTGGAAGACCTGCTGGACGACGGCGCCGTGCAGCGCGGCTTCCTCGGCGTGCAGATCACCGATCTCGACGCCGCACTCGCCGAGCGCCTCGGCTTCAAAGAGCAGGGCGGCGCAGTCGTCATGATGGTCGGTGCAGGCTCGCCCGCCGAAAAGGCCGGCATCCAGCTGGAGGACATCATCGTCGCCATCAACAATCAGCGCGTGGACAGCAGCAGCCGCCTCCGCCTCATCGTCAGCGGCACCAAGCCCGGCAGCCAGATCCCTATCGACGTCATGCGCGGCGGCAAACGCATCACCCTGAACGCCACGCTGGAAGCCCTGCCCGAAGAGGCCCTGTCTGAACTGAGCAGCGGACAGCGCGGCATCCCACGCCCCGGTGCCCCTGGCGGCCAGGCCAAGGACAACATCAGCGAGCTCGTCACCGGCGTCACCGTCCAGACCCTCACCCCCGCCCTGCGTGAGCGCCACGACATCCCTGACAACGTGAACGGCGTCATCGTCACCAAGGTAGACGCCGACAGCCGCGCCGCCGCCATGGGCGTGGAGGAAAGCGACGTCATCTCCCACGTGAACCGCAAGCCCGTGACCAACGCCGCCGAAGCCCGCACCCTGGCCAAAGGCAGCGACAAAACCGTCCTCCTCCGCGTCTGGCGCAAAGGCGACACCATGCTCCTCATGATCGGCAACAACTAAGCCGGCAGCAAATCATTCGCCCGCGTGTGCTGCGAAGCATGCGCGGGCTTTTTTGTGACTGCGAAAACAACCCAATTTCCGCCGGCAGCCCGCCGGGAGACGTTCGTTTTGCCGCAGCGAGGCCAAGGAGCAGAGGTGGCAGAGATAGAAATTCATTCTCTGCTCCCTCTGCCTCTCCGCCCCTCTGCGGCAGATTCGAACGTGCCTGCGACTTCGAAACAGCGGGGCTCGGAAGCGCGGAGGGCTTGCGATCCGTCGCCATGCAGCAAACCTTCCCTTATCGCAGGAACAGGACTACTTTGCCCCATGCTCTACGACGCCCACAACCACCTCCAGGACGAGCGCCTCGACCCATGGCGTGAGGACATCCTCGCCAGCACGCCGCAGACCGGGCTGGCGGAGATGATCGTCACCGGCTCCAGCGAGGAAGACTGGCCCGCCGTGGCGGAGCTTGCCCGCAGGCACGCGTGGATCCGCCCCGCCTTCGGCCTGCACCCATGGTATGTGAAAGAACGCACCACCAACTGGGCCACCACCTTGCGGCATTTTCTGGTATCCCATCCCCGCGCCGTCGTCGGCGAGGCCGGTCTGGATCGCTGGATCGAGAACCCGGACATCGAAGCCCAGCTCGAATGCCTGCGCACACAGCTCGCCCTGGCCGTGGAGCTGGACCGCCCCGCCACCCTGCACTGCCTGCGCGCCTTCGGCCTGCTGGAAGAAACCCTGCGCAGCACCCCGCTGCCCCGCCGCGGCTTCCTCCTCCACTCCTACGGCGGCCCCGCCGAGATGATCCCGAGCTTCGTCAAGCTCGGCGCCTACTTCTCCCTCAGCCCCTACTTCGGCCACCCGCGCAAAGCCGCGCAGTTGGAAACCTTCGCCAAGGTCCCCCTGCACCGCCTCCTCGCCGAAACCGACGCCCCGGACATGTGGCCGCCGGATGAGCTAAACCCCCACCCGCTGCAATCCGCCGATGGCAAGCCGCTGAACCATCCCGCCAACCTCCGCGTGAGCTACGAACTGCTGGCGCAAGTACGCGGCATGAAGTTGGAAGAGCTGGAAGAGATCATTGCCGCGAATTACAACGCGCTCTTTGGCACCCATACACGCCTTGCGGCCTGAAGGGCCGCTGGAGTCAGCCCAGGGCGCTGGCGCGAAGCGACAAGCCCTGGGTTGCGCGCCCGCAAACATACCGTTGATTCAGGGCGCGCCCTGAAGGGGCGCGGGAAAACCTTCTCACCGTCCGTCATGCCGCAATCCCTCTCGAAGATTTACGTCCACCTCATCTTCTCCACAAAGAACCGCGAGCGTGTGATCCCCCGCCACCTTTACCCTGAATTGCATGCCTACATGGGCGGCGTTTTGCGCGACCTCGGTTGCACGGCCGTGGAGATCAATACCGAACCGGATCACGCCCACCTCCTGTTTGTGCTGTCGCGCACGGAACCAATCAGCACGATCGTGGGGCAGGTGAAGACAGGCTCCACCGGATGGATGCAAAAGCAAAGCCCTGAGCTACAAAGCTTCTATTGGCAGAACGGTTACGGGGCCTTTTCCGTGAGTCAGTCAAATGTGAAGGAGGTGCAGGAATACATTCGCACGCAGCAGGAGCATCATCGCGTGGTGAGTTTCCAGGATGAGTACAGGCGGTTTTTGCAGCGTTACGAAATTCCATTTGATGAGAGGTATGTGTGGGATTGAAGCCGCCTCTCCCGCGCCCCTTCAGGGCGCAACCTTGGAAAACGCTGGAGGCTGACGCCGACCCAGGGCTTGCCGCTTCGCAGCTTCGCCCTGGGCTGAGTCCCGCGGCCCTTCAGGCCGCATAGCCACACCGCGTGCGCTTCAGGAGCATCACCACCCTCCACAGGTCTCCATGGCTTTCGACGCGGCGCAACACCCATGCCTGCGCCGGCGCGAGCCCGCCACCTCTCCAATCAAAAATCGAATGCTCGACAATCGTCAATCCTCCGGCTTCAGAGCACCGCAGGCATACGCGATTGACGAGCCGAGCGAAGCGAGACAGACGCAGCGCAGCGAATCCATGATGAAGCCTTCATTTTTGATTTTCGAATTATCTCCGCGTCACCACGTTCCACGCGCCTCAATAACTCTTGCGCGGCATTGAGACAGGGCCAACGCTGGCCCGTCCCCTGCTTTCATTATGCCATCCATGCGCAAAACCAAAATCCTCTGCACTCTCGGACCTGCCACGGAGAGTCCTGAAGTCCTTGCCAATCTCATCGCCAAAGGTGCCGACGTCATCCGCCTGAACATGAGCCACGCCTCCCATGACTGGGTGCGCACCGTTTATGCTCGTGTCCGCGAGGCCGCCGCCGCCTCCAAGCGCGAGATCGCCGTGCTCATGGACCTCACCGGCCCCAGCATCCGCACCGGCGATGTGGAGCAGCCCTGGCAGCTTCAGGTGGGCGACACCGTGGAGTTTCGCTGCAAGGCCGATGTGCCCTCCACCACGCCGTACTCCGTCAGCGTCAACTACCCGGATCTGGGCAAGGACCTCAAAATCGGCGACACCATCATGGTCGATGGCGGCATGATCCAGATCAAGGCCACCGAGATCTCCACCCTCCGCGTCATCGGCACCGTCATGACCAAGGGCGAGATGAAATCCCGCCGCCACATCAATCTTCCCGGCGTGCCCGTGCGCCTGCCGCCGCTCACGCAGAAGGACTACGCAGACCTCGATCTCGGCGTGGAGCTGGGCGTCGATTTCTTCGCCCTCAGCTTTGCCCGTGAGCCCGGCCACCTGCAGCACCTGCAGCTCCTGCTTGAGCAGAAGCAGAGCAAGGCACGCGTCATCGCCAAGATTGAAAACCAGCAGGCCATCGACAACATCGACGCCCTCGTGGAGGCCTCCGGCGGCATCATGATCGCCCGTGGCGACCTCGGCAGCGAGTGCCCCATCGAGGACCTGCCGCTCATCCAGCGCCAGATCGTGGAGCGCTGCTCCTACCATGGCCGCAAGGTCATCGTGGCCACGCAGATGCTGGAGAGCATGATCGAAAACCCCGTGCCGACGCGTGCAGAAGTCACCGACATCTTCAATGCCGTCATCGAGCAGGTGGACTGCGTGATGCTCAGCGGTGAAACCAGCGTGGGCCGCTACCCCGAGAAATGCGTGGAGGTGCTGGACACCGTCATCAGCCGCATCGAGCAAAAATACCCTTCCGGCCGCTTCGCCGTCGATGCCCCGCTCAAGACCAACAAGCACAAGACCGTGAAGGCCGCCATCCTGCTGGCCAACAGCATCCCCGGCAGCAAGCTGCTCGTCTTCACCATCCGTGGCGTCATGGCGCATCTCCTCGCCCATCAGCGCCCGGAGTTCGCCCCCATCTTTGCCTTCACGCCCAATCTGCACGTCAGCCGCACGCTGGTCACCGCCCGTGGCGTGAACCCCTTCGTGCTGCAGTTCACCGAGGGCGATCCCGAGGACGGCATCCGCAATGCGCTGGATCTGCTGCGCCGCGAAAAGCTCATCAAGCACGGCGATCCCCTCGTCATTCTCAGCGATGCCCTCTACGACGGCATCAATGTGGATGCGATTCTGCTGCGCGAGGCTTGAAAGCGACCTGCATCCGGCAGATTAGGGAAGTGTCAGCCGTATTCCTGCCCATGCGTTCCGTCCGCCTGCTAGCTCTAGCCATCTTCATCGCCCCTCTGGCGCTGGCGGACACCCGCGTGTTCGTCAGTCTCGCGGGCACGCTGATGGAGGCGGAGATCACCGCCGTTTCGGGTGACAATGTGACCCTGAAGCGCAGCAGCGATCAGCAGACCCTCACCATCAACCGCAAGACCCTCTGCAAGGAGGACAGCGCCTACATCGCCACCTGGGCGGCGCAGCACCCGGACCTGGCCGCCGCCCCTGCGCCCACAGCAGCAGGCACCGCAGCGCCAGCGCAAAAATTCCGCCTGGTCTGCCAGACTCTGCCCGCCAAGAGCAACCGCAGCGGCGGAGACCTCTACCAGCGCACCTTTGAGCACACCTACAACTTCAACATCAGCAGTCAGGAGGTGAACCGCGACCTGCAGGGTGCCCGCGGCCTGGCCCTCATCCTGGCCAAAAACACCTCCGACCGCAACGGCGACCTCATCGTGCTGCAAAAGGAGGAGTTTGACGTCTCCATCCGCCCCCAGTCCAAGATGGTGCACACCACGCAGCCCGTGCGCCTCACCTACTTTGTCGGCGGCGACTCGCCGGATGCCGGAGTGAAAAGCTACGGCTACGTGCTCATCATTCGTGATGCCGCAGGCAACGTCCTGCACGTGGAGGCCAGCCCTGACACCAGCGCAAAGTTCACCAAAGAGATCCTGGCCCTTCCCGAAGCCCCCTGCATGGTGGACCGGGAGTTCAAACTCAAGGCCCGAACGGATGTGCCGCTGGAGTACATCAGCTTCTGAGGACAGTCTCGGATTCGCTAGCCGGCTGTAGCCGACCCTAAAAGGATTGACGCAAGAGACCCGTCCACTATACATCCCACTCGACCGCGCTTAGGCACTCCTTGTTAACCACCTAGCCCTGCATCATCCGATGACTCATCTACTTCACACACTCGACCACCGCCTTTGCAGCCTGCGCACCGCCGGGTTCCTCGTCCTCGCACTCCTCATCGCCGTCGGCACTGCCAGCGCGGCAGACTCCCCCGCAAAGAAGGCAGATCCAATTGCCGGCCGCTGGCGCTGGGTAAACAACGACATCGTTACCATCCTCCCCGATGGCACAGCATCCTGTCCCAGCGTAGGTACAGCCACCTGGAAATGCACCTCCACGGCCAAGCCCCCCACTTACGTCCTGACTTGGAAAGACGGGGTCTTTATTGACACCATCCACCTCCTCAAAGGCGGCAAAGAAATCAAAGGCACGAATGCCCAGGGCCAGGAAATCATCGCCACCCGCCTCCCCGATCTGCCGAAGAAATAGCGCCTGCCACTCGTCGCCGGTTTTCAGCATGGGTCGCCAAGTAAGAGTCTGGCGTTTCGGCGGAGTACGGCCTTTTTTGTCGAAGATACGAAGGTTAGGAGGAAATAAATTCCGCGCCCCCGGCCTACTTCCCCAGCAGCAGCAGCACACCTGCGGCAATGGCAAGGCAGGGTACAATGATGCTGAGCGCACCGAGGCTGATACCGAAGGCACCGCTGCAGCCGATGATGATCAGATAGATGGCCAGAAGCAGCGTGCTGGGTGATTTAGTGATGTTCATACTAAGAATACGGTTTGGGGGTTGAGTTTGGCTGTGACCAAGCGGCGCAATCAATGCTTCCGCTCAGAGATCAGAAGCATGATGCCGCCCACCAGCGCGATACCGCCGACAAACGGGGGCAATGGAAAGGTATGAACCTTTTCCGCAGTCACCTGAATGGGGCCGAGATCAATGGCCTTCTCAGTGGTGGTGTAGGTGAAGCCATGATAGGCGAAGACAAAGACGCCGAGAACGAGGAGCAGGATGGCAATGACGATGGTAGGTTTCATAGATGAATGGGAAGGGGTGTGAAATGAAGTGAGGACGCCGATCCGGGCTTCAGAGGACACGACGCCCCTGGATGAGACGCAGCAGGACGACGATGATGGCGATCACCAGCAGGATGTGGATGAATCCGCCCATGGTGGTGCTGGTCACGAGACCGAGCAGCCAGAGGACAATGAGAATGACAGCGATGAGAGAGAGCATGAGATGATGTGTGTTTGGGCAGGAGAGAAGTCAGACCGCCCAGGCAGGCAGGCTGCAGGTGATTAAGTTCCTGACTGCTGAGTGGCTGGCTTCATGAGTCTCACTATGGGCCATGCGCCAGCCAACTGCGATGGGGTGTAACCCTACTCGCAGAGGCGCTGCGGTGTGGCATGCCAGCCACCCATTCCCCCCACACAGGTCTGCGGTGTGGTCCGCGCTGCCACCCTGCCAGCCCCTGCTTCCATTCCGCTGCGACAGGGACTCCCGTCTTGTTTTGATCGCCTCCCGTTGAAATCAAAGAGGCGCTGCTGCGAACCTTGTCTGGTCCTGCAACAGCGCCCTGGATGCGATGAATCAGCCGACTATCGCGCTGCGTTCTCGATATGGCTGCCGACGTGTTCGACATCCTGGCCGAAGCCTCGGAAGGTGCGGCAGCTGGTGCCCACCATGGAGAAAATGACGGAGGCCAGCAGGAGGTGTGCGATTCGTTTCATGGGTGTCTTCATAGATGTGTGTGTTGAGCGTTCGTTGATGGTGTCAGTGCGGCATGGAACCAGGGGCTGCCTCAGGCGGCCAGCGCGGCGCGGTATTCCTTGATGGCGGCTTCCACCGCTTCACGTGTCTCTCCAGTGCGCTTTTGAATGCGTCCCAGCAGTTCGTCCTGCTTGCCATCGATCAACTGGAGATCGTCGTCCGTCAGTGCGGCCCACTTCTGTTTGAGGTTGCCTTTGAGAATGTTCCAGTCGCCTTGGAGTTGCAGTGTGTTCATGACTTTCATGCTAGCCCTCACCGCATGCTTAAACCATGGGGTGTAACCCTACCGCGTGGCATGCCGGTTGCTGGGAAGCAGTCCGGCATGCGCATGGAGGCAGAACGTTTTATCGCAGGCCGAGTGCCTGCAGCAGGGCGGGCACGATTGAATTGGTGACGCTCATGCCACGTGCCTGCTGGTATTGAGCAATGGCGCGCAGCGATTGCGGTCCGAGCCTGCCATCAATCGGCCCCTGGTAATACCCCAGACGCGCCAGAGCCTGCTGCACGGCGAATTCATCAGACATGCTCTGGTTGTTCGGCTGGAGTGCATACCCTTTCGGAAAGTGTTCACGCTTGGCGAAGTACTTCACGTCTGGGCGCTGATAGTAATAGGGCGAGTTTGGGGGGCCATAATAGTAGCCACGTCCCGCATACCCATTGCCTGGAGAAAGGACAAAACGCGATGGTGGATGCGCCATATACACCACCTTGTTGTGATCACCGTGGTCGTCTTTGTGACTGTACTTTGGCTCCTGCTTGTGCCCCTCGTTCGGGTGCCCGGCATCATGGCCGTGACCTTTCGGATTGCCGCCGTGACCTTTGTCTTTTGCCTGGCAGATCGGTGCCAGCGCCATCAGCAGGGCAGCCGCCAGGGCGCTTGCTCTGAATGTCCGGGATATCAGTGTGGGATATTTTTTCATGGTGTTGTTTGGGTGTTACTGGAAAATCGTTAGAAACTGCGAAATGGCTTCATTTTCAGGGGGGGGCATCGCAGTTCAGCGCGCCGCGCCCCCGCTCTGCCATTTGAATTCCACCACTCCTGCCGGGGCATTCACCCCAGGGGGGATTCAAACGACAGGGCATCCTATTTCCGCAGGTGCAGGCCTCAGCGCAGAGTCTGGATGACGAGCTGGTTGCTCACATCTTCCGGGCGTCCCAGCCTGGCGGCTATCTCACCGATCCGGCGCCTGCCTTCGGCAGAATTGACGCGGCCACGCAGCGTCGTCTGGGAATGCAGTGTGACGACCTCGATCTGTTTCGCATTGGAGGAAAGGCGGGGATCTGCCTGGATGGCCTGATTGATCATGGCGGTCTTCTGCCGGTCGCGGAAATCCACCCCCTGCTCCATGGCATGCACATGGCTCACCTTGCCTGCCTGTGCGTTTTGCTTCGAGTGGACGCCTTTGTCGGCCTGCACTTCACGGTTCACATAGGATTCCTCCATGAAGGCGCCGCTGCTGAGCCATTTGAAATGCGGTTCGTCGGCGAGTTGCTTGTAGTTGTCATCCACCACCAGGGCGGAGTGTGCTGCATTGAACTTAAGCGCCCGGGCTTGGATGACGACATTGGCATTGCCCCCCATGCTGTTGCCCTCGGCAATGACGTGAACGAGACGTCCCTTTGGCAGATCCGTCATCAGGCTTCCCACCTGCCCCAGATAGCCGCGCTGCGCACTCGAGATCGGCATGCCCAGCATGTCTTTGAGTTTCTAGATGTGTCCCAGCGGCAAAATTTCGGCATTCTTGACGACTGTCTGGCCCGGGAGGAAAAACCAGGGTTGCAGACCATAGTAACGGCACACCTCAGCCACCCGCTCGCGGGCTGTGGCCTCAGCCATGTGCGAGCGGTCAAATCTCGGCGCGGCGGCAAACTTCGCCCGGCTCACGTTGAGTCGAAGCAACTGCCCTTTTTCATCAAACGTCAATGCGCGGGGTGGCACGGCGGTGAGCCTGGCACCGAAGCCCAAAAAGCCGCCGCCCGATGTGACGACCACTTCGACCAGGCGGCCATTTTCCAGATCAGCCGTGACAAATTTGACCCTGCCCAGCTTTTCATTCTGCATGTTCAAGACTTCGGCTCCATCGAGTTCCGCAAACTTTTCGGGGCGCCGATATTTGAGGGCATCGGGGTTTTCGGCTCCCTGGGTTTGCAGGCAAAGGCAGGACGCCATGAGCGCTGCGGTGATAAGAATGGAGTTTGATTTCATTGATGGTTTGAAGGCACCTTCGTGAGCCCGTCACGCATTTTGCGGCGGCACCGAAGTTTCTTTCTGTGGTGAATGCTACAGCGCTGCATTCAGGCAAACCATGGGGTGTAACCCCACTCATCATTCTCCAGTCTTCGTTCAGGGTTCGATGCTCACAGGGGTGCCAACCTCCGCCGAACGGTAGAAGGCGGCAGCCATGAAGCCGGGCATGCGGATGCAGCCGTGGGAGGCCGGATAGCCCGGCAGGTAGCCTTCATGCATGCCGGTGCCGCCGACGATGCGCATGAAATACGGCATCTTGGCCCCGTCATAGATCGCCCCCTTGGGCTTGGGGTCCTTGCTGGTGTCCACATCCTTTTGGATCACGTTTCCATCGGCATCCACGTAATCGCCAAACAGGGAGGACACATGATCGATGTCCTTTTCGATGATTTTAAAATTGCCCGTCACTGTATCGCGCCCTTCACGCCCGGATGAAATTTCCGACACTCCCGCAAGCTGGCCGTCTTTGTAAAAAAAGGCGCGCTGCTGTGAAAGGCTGATCCGGATGGAAGGACTGCCGGTCATCATGTCACCGTTCCAAAACGACTGTTCCTGAGGAACGGGCGGCGGCGGGGGCCCCACACAGCCAGCGGCCAGCCCCAGGGCGACGAAGGTGAGAAGGAGGAAACAGCTTTGAAGGTGGAGTTTGGACATGGCGCGTAGTTTTTCAGAGTGCGAATTTTTGTCGGCATCATCAGAGGGTCCTGCCCAAAGAAATACAGCGTCAGCGTACAATCTTTACGCATGAGCACTGCAAACGGCCTTCTCTTCCTGCCAGCAGTTTCAGGGTAGGGTTTCACCCCATGGCGCGGAAGCCTCCTGCTCCGGAGACTCAGATGTCAGGCAAGCACCTGCCATTATTGATGATGCATGACACCTGCCGGACTGCCCCCAAAATGAGAGAGTTGAAGACACCCAGTCTGCCGGGATGGCACACACCCGCCGGACTCACCCTTCCGGCGGCAGACCGCTTGCAGCTCGATGAGTCACGGCTCCTGGAGCAACAACTGCGTGACATCACCCGCAAAATTTTGACCTCAACCGAACTGGAGCAGCTGCAGTTGAGCCTCCAGCTCCATGATGAAATAATCCAGACACTGCTGGGCATCCAGGTTAGACTGCTGGCCTTGGAGCAAGAGGCCGCCAGCGGCCATGCGGGTTTCAACCAAGGACTGATCACCACGCAGCGGCTGGTGAAAAAGTCGATCAGAAGTATCAACCGCTTCGCCCGCAAACTGAACCTGCCCTATGCAAACTAACCAGCCCGTCTTTGCACGGCGCTATTTGACCGCTCTACGCAAGCATCTCAAACAAGGAAAGCCGGAGAGTCTGGACGCAGCACGACGCCTGGGCACGCAGGCCGTGGTGCTGAAGCTGGAGACTCTCGCTCTGGCACGGCTGCACGAGGATGCGCTGATCACCCTGGTGCTGCCGCACTACTCCACCCGCACCAGCGATGGCATGGTCCGCCAGGCGGGCCTCTTTTTCAAGGAAGCCGTCACGCCCATCGAGGAAACACATCGCGGTGCCCTCGAAGCCAATGTGCGAATGAAAGGCATGATCGAATCCCTGCGCCAGCGCACCTCCGAACTCGCCACCGCCAACCAAGGGATGAAAAAGGAAATCAGCCAGCGCAAGTCGGTCGAAGAATCCCTGCGCACCAGCGAGAAGACCACCAGCCAGCTTCTGCAAAAATCGCGCCGCATGCAGGAGGAACTGCGCGATCTCTCACGCCGCCTGCTCTCCGCGCAGGAGAAAGAACGGCAGAAGATCAGCCGCGAGCTCCACGACGTCATCTCGCAGACGCTGACTGGCATCAATGTCCGGCTGGCGACCCTGAAAATCCAGAGCGGGACCAACACCAAGGACCTGCAAAACAAGATCACCGCCACGCAGCGCCTTGTGGAGAAGTCAGTGGACATTGTCCACCGCTTCGCCCGCGATCTGCGCCCCACCGTGCTGGATGATCTGGGCCTGATACCCGCACTGCAATCCTACCTGAAGGATTTCATGGAGCAGACGGGGATCCATGTGAGCCTCACCATCTTCGCCGGGGTCGAGAAACTCAGCAGCGACGTGCGCACCGTCTTGTATCGCATCGCTCAGGAGGCGCTCACGAATGTCTCCCGTCATGCCCATGCCAGCCACGCCCGAGTGGCCATCCGACAAGGCGAGACGGCTGTCAGTGTGGAGATCATCGACAATGGCCAGGGCTTCGAGGTGGAAGGAGCCGCACTCGCCAAAGGCCGCAAACGCCTTGGCCTCCTCGGCATGCGCGAACGAGCAGAGATGATCGGCGGCACCTTTTCCATCACTTCCTCTCCAGGGCAGGAGACCACCGTCCGCGTTGAAATTCCGCAGCACCGTGTCGCCCCCAGAAAGCGCCACGCCAAACCTCGCACCCCAAGAACGAAACACTTATGAAACCCATCACTGTACTGCTGGCCGAAGATCACATGATAGTCCGTGAAGGGCTGCGCGCTTTGCTGAAGCTCGAAACAGACATCGAAGTCATCGGCGAAGCTGAAAATGGCCGGCAAGCAGTGGAACTGGCCCGCAAGCTCTGTCCGGATCTCGTCGTCATGGACATCGCCATGCCCTCGCTCAATGGCATGGAGGCCACCCGGCAGATTTTGCAGGCACAACCTGGCATCAAAGTGCTCATCCTTTCCGCGCACAGTGACGATGCCTACGTCGCACTGGTCATGGCCATCGGTGCTTCAGGCTACCTGATCAAACAAACCGCCGCACACATTCTTCCCAGGGCGATCCGTGAGATCCATCGTGGCAGCACTTTCTTCAGCCCCATCATCGCCAAACGCCGCAATCACCACCGGCAGAAAGCGCAAGAGCGTGGTGAACTTCGCACCGCGAAAGACACCGAACAGCTCACATCGAGAGAATCTGAGGTGCTGCAGCTCATTGCAGAGGGCCGGGCCAACAAAGAGACGGCGGAAGAGCTGCACATCAGCATCAAAACCGTCGAAAAACACCGCCAGAGCCTTATGAACAAGCTTAACATTCACGACACTGCCGGCCTTACCCGCCACGCCATCGCCGCCGGCATCATCGAAAGCAGCGTCCAGGTGACGATCCTATGATCGTGAGACGCTCGGTTTTCCGCTGCCACAGGCAGGGTTTCCACCCTGGCATACCGACGGTCCGTGGCGGTCATTGTCGAAATCGGAAGCGCCAAGTCCTCACCAACTACGATTAATCAAGCCATGAACATTCTTCTGATCCTCCTCATTATTTTACTGCTCGGCGGAGGTGGCTACGGCTTCCGTTCCGGCAATCATTATGCCGGTGGCGGCGCAAGTCTCCTTGTCATCATCCTCATCGTACTACTCCTTACCGGGCGAATTTAAGTTCGCTCCAGTCCATCTGCGGCCGATCGTCCGCTCCACCCAACCCGTCCGTTACCCAAACCTCATGAAATTCAGCCCTTTTCTCCTCCTCATCCCGGCCATGGCCGCCTTGAACCTCTCTTCCTGCGTGGACCCGATGATGCCCGGCGGCATTTATTCCAACGGCGGCTATGGCGGCGGCTTTCGCACCTACTCGACCCTTCCACGGAATTACTCCGGCAGCGCCTACTACCACCAGGGACGCTACTATTCAGGCGGCCAGTATCAAACCGGCAGCTACTACTATCAGGGCAGGCCGTACTCGAACCGCTACTACCACAACGGACAGTATTATTACGGTGGCCAGCATCAGAACCACTCGCAGCCCTCCATGCCACCATCTGGCTACCGTCCTTCGAACAGCTACCCTTCCAGCTTTCGCCCGTCTAACAGCCACCCCTCGATCAATCCCCCTTCGGGCTACCGCCCGTCGAGCGGTTATCCGTCGAGCAGCTTCCCCTCGAACAACCACCCTTCGGGCGGCCACTCCTCGGGAAGTCATTCATCAGGGGGCCATTCGTCCGGGGGGCGCTCGGAACATCATGAAGGCTGGAACAGGTCTTCAGGCCGCCGCTAACAGCGGGTTGGTTTGATCAAGCTCCGGGTGGAGAAGCGTCACAGCTTCTTCACCCTTTACACAAAGCCCGGCTCCAGCCCACGCTTCATTCCTTCGTCACCGCCTCATCCAGATTCAGCAGCATGAGGCACAGGCTCGTCCACGCGGCGTGCTCGGCGGCATCGATGGATTCATCCCGCTTGGATTCCCCCACCGCCAGCAGCTTCAGCGCCGCAGCACGATCCGATTGCTGCGCCTTCAACTTGCCCAGCTGCACTTTCAGCAGCGCCGCTTCCGCTTTGGCGGGCTCACGGCAGGTGACGAGTCGAAACGCCTGTGCGAGCGCCGCGTCTTCATTGCCACGATTTGCCAGCAGCACGCGCTGCGCCAGTACGCGGGCCGCTTCCACGTAGGTCACGTCGTTCAGCGTCACGAGAGCCTGCAGCGGTGTGTTGGTGCGGGTGGCTTTGATCACGCAGGTCTGCCGCGCAGAATTGTCGAACAGCATGCAGGTCTGCCGCGCAGAATTGTCGAACAGCATCGTGGGGCCCACGATGCGCCGCCAGAAAACATACAGCGTGCGGCGGTAGAGCGCATCGCCGTGATCCTGCACGTAGCTCTTTTTGCCAAAGGTCGCCTCCTCCCAGATGCCCTCGGGCTGGTAGGGCTTTACCGATGGGCCACCCAGCTTGTCCTGCAGCAGGCCGGAGACAAACAAGGCCTGGTCCCGCAGCATCCACGAAGGCATGCGAAAGCGCGGACCACGCGCGAGGTAGCGGTTCTCAGGGTCAACCTGCGGGTCTTTGATTTTCGATGACTGCTGGTACGTCTCGCTCGTCACGATCAGTCTCATCAGCGCCTTCACATCCCAGCCGCTGTCGATGAACTCGGAGGCCAGCCAGTCGAGCAGCTCGCGCTGTGGTGGCTCCTCGCCCTGCAAGCCGAAATCCTCCGCCGTCTTCACGAGGCCCACGCCAAAGAAGGCCTGCCAGAAACGGTTCACCGTCACGCGCGCCGTGAGCGGGTTGTCACGGCTCACGATCCATTCGGCGAGGCCGAGGCGGTTGCGCGGTGCGTCCGGCTTCATTGCGGGCAGACTCGCCGGCACGTTGAAGCTCACCTTCGTGGCGCTGGGCTTGTCATACGCGCCTTTCTCCAGCACAAAGGTCTCACGCACCTTGGGCGTGGTGTCCATGACCATCACCTTGGTCACGGCGCTGGTGGCTGCCACGCGGGCACGCACGGCGGCGAGGAGCTTTTGCAGCCGCTTGGTGTATTCGGCGTCCTTGTCTTTGAAGTAATTCACCGCCTCCAGCAGCGGGTCCACGCCGCGGTTCTTCGGCTCCGTCTTGGCGATGTAGCTTGGCAGGTTTCCCGGCAGCTTGATGGCATCGGATTCCGTCAGCGGTTTCCCTGCGGGGCGCGGCCATTTGGTCAGCTCAAACGCCTCCACCTCCGCTGCGACTTGCTTCACTTTTTCCGTGGTCGTCTTCACCCGTTCGAGTTCGGCAGGTGTGGACAGGTCCATCGCCGGAGCCGCCTGCCCGCTGCGGCCAAGGCCGTCTTCGCTCGTCTGGTTGAAGACATCGTAGAGCCCGTAGTAATCACGCATCGTCAGCGGATCGAATTTGTGATCGTGACACTTCGAGCAGCCCATCGTCAGCCCCAGCCACACGGTGCTGGTGGTCTCCACACGGTCCATCACATTCTCCACCCGCGTCTCTTCCGCGATGCGTCCGCCCTCGCCGTTGATCATGTGATTGCGGTTGAACCCTGTGGCCAGCTTTTGCTCCTGCGTCGCATTGGGCAGCAAGTCACCGCCAAGCTGCCAGATCGTGAAGCGGTCATAAGGCATGTTTTCGTTGATCGCTTTCACCACCCAGTCACGCCACGGCCACATGGTGCGCTCAGGATCGCCCTGGTAGCCGTTGGTGTCCGCGTAGCGCGCCGCATCCAGCCAGTCCCAGGCCCAGCGCTCGCCAAAGCGCGGCGAATTCAGCAGGCGCGCCACGGCTTTGTCATACGGCTCTTTCAGTTCGTCCGCTGTCGGCGGCAGCCCGGTGAGATCCAGCGACACACGACGCAGCAAGGCCACCGCATCGGCCCGTGGCGCAGGCTTCATCCCCTTCTCTGCCAGTTTCGCGTGCACGAAGGCATCGATGGGATGCTTCGCGCCCACGTCCGGCAGCTTGGGTCGTTCAATGCGTTTGAAGGCCCAGTGCGTGCCCCACTTCGCCCCTTCATCGATCCACTGTTTGAGCAGTTGTTTCTGTGCATCCGTCAGCGTGCGGTTGCTCTTCGGCGTGGGCATCACTTCATCCGGGTCGGTGCTGAAGATGCGCTCGATCAGGGAGCTCTCATGGCTCTTGCCCGGAAGAATGGCCGCCACACCGTCCTTCACCGCCTTGGCCTCCTTCTCCACGTCCAGCCGCAGGTCGCCTTTGCGCTCCTTCGCATCCGGCCCGTGGCAGAAGTAGCATTTGTCCGAAAGGATCGGCTGGATGTCGCGCGAGAAATCAATCGCCGCCGCACACAGAGCGGAGCTGGAAAGGAGGAGAACGCAAATGACACGCATGGTTGGACGGAATGAGCATACGATGTCCGCAGGTTCAGTATTGCCAAACACGCATGGCAGATCCTAGCATGCTGCCAATGCACATCCCAACCCTCATCGAGCACAAGCGCGACGGCGGCACCCTCACCGCCGAGGAGATCCACTTTGTCATCAGCGCCTTCACTCGCGGAGACATGCCGGAATACCAGATGAGCGCGCTGGCCATGGCCATCTTCTTCCGCGACATGACGACGGAGGAAACCGCCGCCCTCACCGACGCCATGCTGCACAGCGGCAGCATGCTGCTGTGGAACGACCACGACCCCATGCGTGTGGACAAGCACAGCACCGGCGGCATTGGCGACAAAACCTCCCTCATCCTCGCGCCCCTGCTCGCCTGCGACAACGTATGGGTGCCCATGATCTCCGGGCGCGGCCTCGGCATCACGGGCGGCACCTTGGACAAGCTGGAAAGCATTCCCGGCTTCCGCACTCAGCTCAATGAGGTGGAGATTCACAACGTCATCGACCGCATCGGCTGCGCGATGGTCGGCCAGACCGCCGGCATCTGCCCGGCGGACAAAAAGCTCTACGCCCTGCGGGATGTGACCGGCACGGTGCCGAGCATCCCGCTCATCACCGCGAGCATCATGAGCAAGAAACTCGCCGAAGGCCTCAACCGTCTGGTGCTGGATGTGAAGTGGGGCAGCGGTGCTTTCATGAAAACGCAGGAGGAGGCGCATCGCCTCGCCCAAAGCCTCGTCACCGTCGGCGAGGCCATGGGCGTGCGCTCCAGCGTGCGCCTCAGCGAGATGAACGAACCCACGGGCGAATCCGCCGGCAATGCGCTGGAAGTCGCCGAATGCGTGCGCTGCCTCAAAGGCGAAGGCCCGCAGGATCTGGAGGACATCGTGCTCGATCTCGCCTCCGCCGTTTCCATTTCATCACGCTCAGATCTCGCCGCCCTGCTGCACAGCGGCGATGCCTGGCGGAAGTTTCAGAAGATGGTGCAGGCCCAGGGTGGCAACGTGGACGCCCTGGAGCGGATGACCACCGTGCATCGCGCCCCCTTCATTGGCGAACTCAAGGCCAAAGCCAGCGGAACTCTCACGCGCATGGACGCCGGAGGCATCGGCCAGGCCGTCCTCGAACTCGGCGCCGGACGCTCCAAAGCCACCGATCCCATCGACTACGCCATGGGCTGCGATCAAATCGCCAAGACCGGCACGCAGGTGCAAACCGGCGATGTGCTGCTGCGCGTGCATGCGCGCACCAAGGGCGCGCTGTTTCGCACGCTGGATATTTTGCAGGAGTACATCGACATCGTCTGACGTTTGTCTCTCATGAACCGCCGCCGCTTTCTCCAGACCACCGCCGCCGCCACTTCCGCATTGCTGCATGAATCCGTGCAGGCAGCACCGCCTGCGACGCGCATCATCGACACGCACACGCATTTCTACGACCCCGCACGCCCCGGCGGTGTGCCGTGGCCGGGCAAGGGCTCCCCGCTCTACCGCACCGTGCTGCCTGCTGACTGGCTCGCTGTGGCAGCGCCACATGGCGTCAAAGAAACCGTCGTTGTCGAAGCCAGCCCGCTGGTGGAGGACAACCAGTGGATTCTCGATCTCGCGGCCAAGGAGAAGAGCATCGTGGGATTCGTGGGTCATCTCGATCCTGGCGCGGAGTTTGCAGGCCATCTGGAGCGCTTCGCAGCGAATCCCATTTTTCGCGGGCTGCGCTGGAGCAGCGCGTTTCTGCAGGATGCTGCGAAACAGGACGCCGTGCTCGCCGGTGCCAAGCTGCTGGCCAAGCATGGCCTGGAGCTCGATTTGAACGGCGCGCCCGCCTATCTGCCCCACGCTGCCAAACTCGCCGCTGATGTGCCTGATCTGCGCGTCCTTATCAACCACCTGGGCGCCTCCGGCGATCCCCAGTCCCTGCGCCCCGAGTGGAAGGAAAACATCCGCGTCGTGGCGAAGCAGCCGAATGTCTTCATGAAAGTCTCCGCCCTCGTGGAGCAGGTGAAGTGCGACTACGGCAAGGCTCCGAGCGACACCGCCTATTACCTCCCCATCCTCGACCACCTCTGGGAAACCTTCGGCCCCGACCGCCTCATCTACGGCAGCGACTGGCCCGTCTCCGACAAAGGCGCGCCGTATGCCGTCGTCTTCAAAATCGTGGATGAATTCTTCCGCAGCAAAGGGAGCGAGGCCTGCGAGAAGTACTTCTGGAAGAATTCGCTGGCGGCGTATCGCTGGGTGGAGAGGAAGTAGGTCATGCGCCTCGTCCTCCAACGCGTCTCCTCCGCCTCCGTCACCGTCGATGACACGATCACCGGCCAGATCGGCATGGGCTTGATGATCCTGGCCGGCATCGAACACGAAGACACGCTGGAAGATGCAACATGGCTGGTGCAAAAGCTCACGCAGATGCGCATCTTTGGCGATGCAGAGGGCAAGATGAACCTCAGCGTAAAGGACATCGGCGGCGAGCTGCTGGTGGTCAGCCAGTTCACGCTGCACGCCAGCACCAAAAAGGGCAACCGTCCCAGCTTCATCCGCGCCGCACGTCCCGAGACTGCCATTCCGCTCTACGAGCAGTTCCTCTCCCTGCTGGAAGCCGAGATGAGCAAGCCCGTGGCACGTGGCATCTTCGGTGCCGACATGAAGGTGGCGCTGGTCAACGACGGGCCGGTGACCATCTGCATCGACTCGCGGGCGCGGGAATAATCGCTTGTCGTTTGTCCCAAGTCTTAGACAGCCCAACAAAAAGAGAGGCGGACCGAAGTCCGCCCCTCTCCTTGGGTTTTCCAGGTTTTGGGGGTTGGAAAGTTAGGCGAGACGGGGCTTCACCAGCGTCTCGAGGCGGTTCACGCCGCGACGAATGCGAGCTTTAATCGTGCCAAGTGGCTCGTGCAGGCGCTCGGCCACTTCAGCCTGGGTGAGGCCGGTGAAGTAGGTCAGCTCGATGGCTTCGCGCTGATCCTGCGTGAGGCGGGACACGGCGCTGTGGAGGATGGTGTCGCGTTCCTTGAACTCGAGGTTTTCGTGACCGGAAGGCTCAAACTCGTACTGGTCCTTCTTGTTTTCGGATTCGAAATCATCGTTCAGGCGTGAGCGGCGCTGCTTGGAGCGGATGCGGTCGATGGCGCGATTGCGAGCCAAAGTCGTCAGCCAGGTGAGCGGCTTGCCTTTGCGGGGTTCGTAGAGGTGAGCCTTGTTCCAGACCTGCACGAGGACTTCCTGCATGACGTCCTCGGTGTCGTGGTGGTCGTTCAAGACATTGGAGATCGAGGCAAAGATGAGGCCGCTGTACTTCTTGTAGAAGGTCTGGAAGCTGGCGGAATCGCGTTCCGAGATGCGCTTCAGCAGGCGGATGTCTTCGACGACATTGGGATCAACCTCAGGGGAAATTTCAGTCATGTTCATGGTGGTTGGGGTTACCTGACAGGTTGGTATAATTGCGACAAACGCACTTTCGTCAAAGATTTGTTTCTATTTTGTCTAATATTGTATCGAATTTTGTCTAACTTTCTGACACTGAGATACATCAGCCTGCTTACTGTGTGACGGATCGAGCCTGCTTTTATTCCCACCGAATTTGAGCCCCCAAAGGTGGCGACTCCAAGGAGCACATCAGAGCAGCGCCCCCATGGATCGGCGCCCGCCGAGCCTTTGGATGGCAAAATCTATCCGCGATCTGTATTCGCCCCTATTTGGCCTTTTTAGCCGCCGCTTTCCGGCCGCCATTACCCTGCACCCCGCGTCCGTTAGGCTTGGCGGGGTCGTACCCGGCATTTTTCGTGGGCATGAGGGTGCCCACATCTTTCTGCCAGGCCTGCAGTTCGGCGAGCATGGCCTTCACCCGCTCGGGCTCTTGAGCAGCCAGATTCTTGGTCTCGCTGAGGTCATCCTTCAGATTGAAAAGCTCCGGCGGGTCCTGCTCGAACCACTGAATGAGCTTCCAGTCGCCCTGGCGCATGGCGGCTCCGGGGGCACCGCCTTGATTGCCGTAGTGGGGGTAGTGCCAGAAGAGCGCGCGGTCAGGCAGGCTCCCCTTCCCCTCCAGCAGGGGGCGCAGGCTCACGCCGTCGATCTTGGCGGCAGGCTTGCTGCCGGTCACGTCCGCCAGCGTGGCGAAGTAGTCGGGGCTGCTCACCGGAGTGCCCACCTCCGCGCCCGGCTTCACCACTGCCGGCCAGCGAACGATGAGGGGTTCGCGAATGCCGCCCTCATAGAGCCAGCCTTTGCCTCCGCGCAGGGGGAGATTGGACGTAGGGGAGCCCTCGCTGGTGCTCAGGCCGCCGTTGTCCGAGGTGAAAATAACGATCGTATTCTTTGCCAGCCCCAGCTCGTCCAGCTTGGCCAGCACCTTGCCCACGGCGGCGTCCATGGCCTCCACCATGCCAGCATACACCGCATGCTCCTGCACCAGCCGCACATCCCGCGGCTCCTCGCGGCCAAACTTCGGCTGCAGCCCGAGCTTCTGGCGCTTGGCCTCATACTTCGCCTGCAAATCCGGGCGCGACTGCAAAGGCGTATGCACGGAGTAGAAGGAGAAAAAGGTGAAAAAGGGCTCCGCTTTGTGCGCTTCGATGAACTTGCAGGCCTCCGTGGCGAGGCGATCCGGCAGATGCTCGCCGGGCGGGCCGTCGGGCAGGCGCGGATTGTCATAGGGAACGAAGTACTTGCCGCGTCCATAAGGGCCGCCGCGATCAACGCCGCCCATGTTCACATCGTAGCCCTGGCTCTCCGGCCAGAAGCCTTCGGGGCCGAGGTGCCACTTGCCCGCGAAAAAGGTGGCGTAGCCGGCGCTTTTCATGAGCTCTCCCAGCGTCACCTCCTCATGGGCCAGACGGTCCGAATACGGAGCTGGCAGCAGCTGGGTGTTGCGCTTCCACCCTTCCGGCTTCAGCGGCGCGCCGATGTAGTCGGTGATGCCCGTGCGCTGGGGCCAGCGCCCCGTCTGCACGGCGGCACGTGAGGGCGAGCAGACCGGGCAGGCGGCGTAGGCGTCCGTGAAACGCGCGCCGTCTTTGGCGAGGCCGTCGATGTGGGGTGTCTCGTAAAAGGTGCTGCCGTAGCAGCCCAGATCACGCTGGCCGAGATCATCCACAAGGAAGAACACGACATTGGGCCGGTCAGCGGCGTGCAGCGCAGCGGTGAAAACGCCCAGAAGAAGCAGTGATTTCCAAAACATAGGCCGAAGGGAACGCACCGCCCAGCTCCGACCTTGCCCCAAAACCCCCGTTTTGGCCCTGCCTTACCCCTTGCACGCAGGCCGAATCCGCCGACTCTACGCGCCCTTTTTTCAGCCATGATCCCCAACGCCTACCGTACCTTTCACTGCAACGCCGTCCGCTCAGAGCACATCGGCCAGACCGTCACACTCTGTGGCTGGGTGAATTCGGCCCGCGACCATGGCGGTGTGATCTTCATCGACCTGCGTGACCGCGAGGGCCTGACCCAGGTGGTCTTCCGCCCGGAAGAGAACGCTGAGCTCGCCGCCCAGAGCCATCACCTGCGTGACGAAGACGTGCTGCAGATCACCGGCAAGGTGGCTGCTCGTCTTGCCGGCACGGAAAACTCCAAGCTCGGCACCGGCGAAATCGAAATCGTGGCCACCGAGTGCAAAGTACTCAACAAGGCCGACGTGCTGCCCTTCCAGCTGGACCGTGAGCTTTCCAACGAAGACATGCGGATGAAGTACCGCTACCTGGACCTGCGCCGCGAGCGCATGAGCAAGAACATCCGCACGCGCCACAAGATCACCAACGCCGCACGCAACTGCCTCGACGCCGCCGGCTTCATCGAAGTCGAAACGCCGATTCTCAGCAACCCGACACCGGAAGGTGCGCGTGACTTCCTGGTGCCTGCCCGCCTGAACCCCGGCCGCTTCTACGCGCTGCCGCAGGCTCCGCAGCAGTACAAGCAGCTCATGATGGTGGCCGGCCTGGAGCGCTACTTCCAGATCGCCCGCTGCTTCCGCGATGAAGACCTGCGCGCCGACCGCCAGCCGGAGTTCACCCAGATCGACATCGAGGCCAGCTTCATCGAGCGCGACGACATCCTGAACCTCGTCGAAGACCTGCTGGTCAAGATGTTCAAGGCCGGCACCGACCGCGACATCCCCACGCCCTTCCCACGGATGACGTATCAGGAAGCCATGGACCGCTACGGCTCCGACAAGCCGGACACGCGCTACGGCAACGAGATCGTGGACATGGCCGATGTGTTTGCGAACAGCGGCTTCAAAATCTTCCGCAGCACCATTGAAAATGGCGGCGTCGTGCGTGCCATCAACGCCAAGGGCTTCGCCGGCATCACCACCGGGCAGATGATCCGCCTCAACGAGATCGCCACCCAGGCCGGCATGAAAGTGAAACAGCTCGCCTTCATCAAGGTGGAGCGTGACGCGAACGGCGTGCTCGAATACAAGAGCCCGCTGTGGAAGTTCTTCAGCGAAGACGAGCAGAAGGCCCTCATCGCCAAGCTCGGTGTCGTGGAAAACGACATCGTCTTCTTCTACGCCGGCACCTGGCAGGAAGCCTGCGACATCCTCGGCCGCGTGCGCGTGGAGATCGCCAACATGACGCAGCTCACCAAGGACAGCACCGCGCTGAACTTCCTCTGGGTTGTCGATTTCCCGCTGCTGGCCCAGGACGCGGAAACGCAGAGCTGGGTGGCCGTGCATCACCCCTTCACCCGTCCGAAGACGGAAGACATCCCGCTCATGGACGCCGGTGAATACGGCAAGGTGCGCGCCGAAGCCTACGACGTGGTCCTCAACGGCTACGAACTCGGCGGCGGCTCCATCCGAATTCACGAGAAGGATCTGCAGGCCAAGATGTTCAGCGTCCTCGGCGTGAACGAAGAAGAACAGGCGCATAAGTTTGGCCACCTCCTCGACGCCTTCCGTTTCGGTGCTCCTCCTCACGGCGGCCTCGCCCTGGGTCTGGACCGCATCGCCATGCTGGTGAGCGGAGAAGAAAGCATCCGCGAAGTCATCGCCTTCCCGAAGAACAACAGGGGCAGCGATTTGATGACCGACAGCCCGACGAACATCGACTTCAAGACCCTGCGCGAAATCTACATCCAGAGCACCTGGAAGGAGAAGAAGCCGGAGGCGGCTGCGGAGACGCCAGCGGCGTAAGGCAATCCTATCTTCGAGTCACAAAAGATCCTCTGCCCCGCAAGGGCGGAGGATTTTTTATTTCCTCAGCGCCCGCATCAGCGCGTCCATCTCCTCGTTCACATCCCCCGCGTGGCCGAGTGTCTGCGCGATCTCTGCCTTCACGGCTTCGCGAAAACGCTTCCGCAGGCGGTGCACGGCCACTTTCACGGCTTCGATGCTCATGCCGAGTTTCGCAGCCACTTCGCTTTGCGGTGTCGCATCAGCTTCCGCAGTCAGCCACGGTTTCAGCCCATCGAAGTGCTCTGACTTGCCTTCGTCCCTCATCTCGGACTCCAACCGTGCCAGCGCACGCGCGAGCAAGGTCAGGGCCCACTGGCGGTCAAAGGCCGCATCCGGCGCTTCGATGCTGGTGTCGGCGATTTGCAGGCCCGCACCGGTCATGTCAGAGTCACCGTCGATCACCGCATGGATCTGGCCACCGCCGCGCTTGGCTGCACGATCATGCTCGCGTTGATTGGCAGCAAAGCGTTTCAAGACCGTGAGCAGGTAACTGCGAAATTTCCCGCGCAGAGGATCGGCCCCGTCGATGGTGCCGCCCGTGAGCAGCTTGGCAAAGAAGTCATGCGCCAGATCCCGCGCCACATCCTCCGCACGCCCGTCGCGCCGCAGAAAGGCCACCACGGGGGCGTAGTAGGCCGCGCACAGCTCGCTCATCGCGGCACGCGCCTGCGTATCCTCTCCGCGTGAGCGGGAGACGAGCGTCCAGCGTGTGTCGTGGAAGGAGGAGGTCATGGGAGGGGCGGGATCACCACCGAGTCGAATGTGACCATTTGAACTTTCCGGCTGCGAATTCGAAAGCACTCCACCTCACGCAGAGGTGTCGGGAAATAGATTCTTTCAGTCACGCTATTGCGGGTTCCGCTGCTGGACTTGCCGACAGAGCCCAAGGAGGTTCTGTTCTTCAGCAAAGCCACCCCATCATAGCTGGTCTCATCTTCAAATTTGGACCACGCGAGAAATGCACGCTGATCATGGTCTTCACCCAATGCAGCCAGCAAACAGCCATCTCCAAGAGACATGGAGCCGTTGAAGTCGGTAGGAACCTTGGAGACGTATTTCCACGGCCCCATGCTGTAATGCAGCACGATGCGCACCTTCTCGGGCAGCTTGCCGCGACGGCCCGGGCTGATGACCAAGCTTTTTAAAACGGGCGTCGGCTTGTCGGACGACCAGAAAGGTCCGGCAATATCTGCATCCCGATCTGGCAAGGGCTGGCCATTCACGTCTGTGATGTCCACCTTCAGCACACTGTAATGATCAAAGTCTGGATGCCCAAACCAAAGCTGCAGCCAGCAAGTCTCATCGTTTTGGTTTTCTGCACCTCCGTCTGTCGATCTGGCGATCAGCGGTTCGGACTCTTCTGCGGGCGCAGGATTGCCCTGCGGGGTATAGACTGGCCATTGCCACTCCTTGCGGTTTTGTTTGAGACGCGTGAACATCAGCACGGGTTTGTGCTGCAGCGCAGAAGCAGTTCCTTCAATGACCGGACTCGCCCGCGGAGCGGCTGGAGTAAGACCGGCCCCTTTAAGCTTACCCGGCGAATAATAGGGAAACAGCATCTTCCCGATGATCTTGTCCCAGGCCATGAAGAACTCCTCCGCGCTGCTGCCGCGTTTGAGGCGCAGGCCTTTGAGGTCGACAGCGACGACGCGTGCCAGCCAGGTCTGGCCGCTTTCGTGTGCATAGGCGACGAGGTCTCCGGGGGCAAAGCCGGTGTTGAGGCGGGAGGCCATCCAGTGGCTGCCTTTGGCCACGCCGGGCTCATGTCCATGGGGGATGGAATAGGAGGCGCAGATGAAGGCCTTGATGAAGAACGCCAGCACCAGCGCTGGAAACACGAGCTCAAGATTCCTCACCAGCCGGTGCGGCCTAATCTCCGGTCCGCCTACCGGGTGGCGGCGGATCCACACCAGCGTGGACACCACCGAGGCCGCAATGCCGACGAGCGTGAGCGTGAGGGTGGCCCACGCATACGCATCCTGATGGCGCGGGAGCTGGTAAAAGCCCGCGATGCCGGCACCGAAGACGACGAACGACCACCAGAACGCCTGCTTGCCGAAAAAGGCGTTCACTTCATACCAGCGCTTCGGGCTGGAGAGAGTGGCGGGCGATTGCACACCGTAGATGCGGTTGACCGGCACGAGCCGCAGCCAGAGGAGCAGGTTCAGGATCAGCGAAAGACCTCCGGCATTCAGCAGTACCCAAGGTAGAACCGTGCGCGGCCAGTCAGGCTGCGGTGCCTGAAAAAAATGGCGCAGGAAGATGACGTTGGCACCCACGAAAACGGAGCCGGCCACAGCGCCTCCCAGCTTCAATGCACGCATCTGAGTCTCTGAAGACTGCCTCCCGGGATGACTGGCTGGGGCCATTGTGGCGCTCTCCACCTGCGTTTTAAACTCTCCTGCGCTCTGCTGGCGGCGCTCGCGCTCCTTGGCCAGCGCGCGGAAGACGACCTCGTCCATGCTGCCATTCACGGCGGATTTTTCGGAAGGTGCAGCAAAGCGGCCCAGCGGCAGCTCTCCGGTGAGCATCTCATAAAACACCACGCCGAGGCTGTAGATGTCCGCACGGTGGTCCACACTGCCGGGTTTCTCGATCTGCTCCGGCGCCATGTAGGGCGCGGTGCCGAGCCTGGCCCCGCTTTGCGTGAGCATCATTCCACCATCGCCGTCCTCGTTGAGGATTTTGGCGATGCCGAAGTCGGCGATCTTCACCCGGCCCTTCGCATCCAGCAGGATGTTCTCCGGCTTGATGTCGCGGTGCAGCACGCCCTGGCTGTGGGCATACTGCAGGGCCTCGCACATCACGGGAATGATGCCCAGCGCCTGCTCCGGTGTGAAGCGTCCGGCACGCATGGCCTGGCGCAGGTTCACGCCATCCACGTATTCCATGATGAGGAAGCAGAAGCCGCCGCTCTCGCCAAAGTCATGCACGGTGACGATGTTGGGATGGCTCAGCCGTGCGAGCACGCGCCCCTCACGCGTGAAGCGCTCCGCAAAGCCCGGCGTGGCCGCGAGGGATTTGGGCAGCACTTTGAGCGCCACCATGCGGTCGAGTCTCGGCTGGCGCGCACGGAAGACCGCGCTCATGCCGCCATGGCCGATGAGATCGAGGATTTCGAGATCGGGAAACGCGGCAGCGATTTCCGCCAGCGAGGGCAGATCACGCGGAGTGAGCGGCAGCGTGTCGGCACCGCCGTCCGTCGGCATGGCTGCAGCGGCCATGAGGTCGGCAGGGTTCAGCCCGTGGAAGGGATCGGGTGAGGGCGAAGAGGAATCCATGATACCGGCTGCATGGGGAATGTGGCGGCGGAGGTTACACACGATCATGCGGTGCAGGCCAGAAACTTCATCCCGGGTCGTGGAATCCCTTCTTGCGAAAATCGAGCAGTACCGTCACACTCGCGATCCAACTTCCCCAACCCGCCGCCATGCGCCTCCTCGCGCTGCCAACCCTCCTCCTGCTTTTCATGTCGATCTCCGGTTCGTCACCTGCTGCCAGTGTTGAATCCTCCATCTGGGGAAAAACCCCGGCGGGTGAGGAAGTGAAACTTTTCACGCTGCGGAATGCGAAGGGCATGGAGGTCAGTCTCACCAACTGGGGCGCCTACATCGTCGCGGTGAAAGTGGCGGACAAAAACGGCAGGTTTGCCGATGTCGTGCTCGGCTTTGACACGCTGGACGGCTATCTGGGCAAAAACCCCTTCTTTGGCTGCATCGCGGGCCGCTACGCGAACCGCATTGGACATGCGAAGTTCAAGCTGGATGGCGTGGAGTACCCGGTGACCGCCAACTCAGGCAAGCACCAGCTTCATGGCGGCAAGGAGGGCTTCGACAAAAAGCTCTGGTCCGCGAAACCGACCCCCAGCGGCGTGGCGCTCAGCTACACCAGCCCGGATGGCGAGGAAGGCTACCCCGGCACGCTGCAATGCACCGTGACCTACACGCTGACCGAGGACAACAGCCTGAAGATCGACTACCACGCCACCACGGACAAGCCCACCGTGCTGAACCTGACGAACCACGCCTACTTCAACCTCGCCGGTGAAGGCAGCGGCGACATCCTCAGCCACGAGCTGACGATTCCCACAGCGCAAATCACCGCCACGGATGACGATCTCATCCCCACGGGAGAGATCGCCAGCATCAAGGGCACGCCGCTGGACTTCACCTCCCCGCATGAGATCGGCGAACGCATCGGCGCGGACTTCAAACCGCTCGTGCAGGGCATCGGCTATGATCACAACTACGTCCTGTCTGGCAGCGGCCTGAAGCTGGCCGCCACGGTGAAGGATCCCGCCAGCGGCCGGGTGATGACCGTGCGCACCACGGAGCCCGGCGTGCAGCTTTACACCGGCAATCACCTCAATGGCGTGCCGGGCAAGGGGGGGCATATTTATGCAAAGCGTCATGGCTTCTGCCTGGAAACGCAGCATTATCCCGACAGCCCAAACCATCCTTCCTTCCCCAGCGCAACCCTGCGCCCGGGTGAAAACTTCAGCAGCACCACGATTTACCAGTTTTCCGCCGAGTGAGCGCCACCACCACCGTCCTGACCGATCGAGTCCCCTTGTTTGAATCTCGGCCACCTGCCTTCATCCAGGAGCAGGATTTTGCCGCGAGGCAGTACCGGGGCCGTCGTGACAACCAGGAAGACTACTATGCCTTTGCCGACGCCGCCGAACCCGAGGAGCCCAGCCTGGAGCGCCTGCTTCTCGTCATTGGCGATGGACTCGGCGCGCATGCCGGTGGCAGCGTGGCCAGCTACATCGGGGTGAACGCCTTTGTGCGTGCCTACCATGAGCAGGACGGACCGCCCTCATGGAAGCTCAAGCATGCCGTGGAGACCGCGAATGAAACCCTCGGCATCATCACCAGCCGCATGCCGAGCGTGGCACCGCCCATGGGCACCACGATGGTGGGCGTGCTCATCACGCCGAAGACGCTGGAGTGGATCAGCGTGGGCGACTCGCCGCTCTTCCTCTTCCGCGATGGCGTGCTGCACCGGCTCAATGCCGACCACAGCCTTTCCCCGCTCATTGACGCCCGTGCGGACCGTGGCGAGATCACCCGCGAGGAAGCTGAGAATCACCCCGACCGCCACACGCTGCAGGCCGCACTGCTCGGCATGCCGCTGGCGATGATCGACACACCTGCCGAGCCCTGGGCCTTGAACAAAGGTGACATCATCATCGCTGCCAGCGACGGCATCTTCACGCTCACCCACAAGGCGCTGGAAGAACTGCTCAGCTTTGGCAAGCATACCACGGCGGACAAGATTGCTGATGCGATCATCTTTGCCATTCGCCGCATCAACAATGACCGTCAGGACAACACGACGGTGGGTGTGGTGAAGATCGGGTAAAGTACTCCCGAACTTTAGTTCGTTCTGGACGGGTGATGAATCGCCCCATGCGACCGAACCACGAGCTAAAGCTCATGACTACTTTGGCTCAGAGCCCCAGCTCCCGTTTCACCATCCCCACGCCCGCCACCATGCTGGCCAGCTTCTTCTTGGCGGCCCAGCGGGCCGTCTGAGACAGGCCACAGTCCGGCGCAAAAACCAGCTTGTCTGCTGGCGCATGCTTCAGGCAGGCGCGCACGGCATCGGCGATCTGCTCCGGCGTTTCGATGTGGTAGCTCTTCACATCGATGATGCCCACGGCCACGTCGTAGCGCTCGGCCATCGGCTTGATGACTTCCAGCTCGGCGTATTCGCGGTTCGCCATCTCCACGTGAACCTCGTCGCAGTGCAGATCGAGGAAGGCAGGAAACAGCGGTGCGTATTTGCGCCAGCCTACGGGATGGCCTTTGAAATTGCCAAAGCAGAGGTGCGTGCAGATGCGCGCCTTGCCGTAGCCGCTGCTCACGGTGCGGTTGAAGATGTCCACGAAGCGCTTCGTGTCCTCGCGATAGCCGTAGCAGCTCATGCTGGGCTCATCGACGCAGATTTCCTCCGCGCCGGCGGCCACCAGATCGGCGATCTCCTTGTTGACGATGGGAAGGAGAGCTTCGGTGATGGCGTAGCGATCCTGATAGCGTGCGTTCGGCAGCAGACGCCCGCTGAGCGTGTAGGGGCCGGGGACAGAGACCTTGAGACGCTTGCCCGTATGCGCGGCCAGCCGCTGCAGTCGCTGAAACTCCTCCACCGCACCCAGCCCACGTGGCGCACGCAGTTCGCCCACGATCTCATGCTTGCCACGCTGATCATGCGCCGGCGGCCCGAAGCGACGCGGGCTGGCGGGCTCCAGCGCAATGCCCTCGATGAAACCGTAGAAGGAGAGATTGAAGTCAAAGCGCGTCTGCTCGCCGTCCGTGATGACATCCAGCCCGGCGGCGATCTGGTCCTGGATAGCCACCTGCGCGGCGTCATCCTGCATTTCTGCGATATCCGCACTGCCGAATTCGTCGAGGTGCCGCGCGGAAAACTCGAGCCACCCGGGGAACGGATAGCTGCCGATGACGGAGGTGCGGAGAGGTTGGGACTGCATGATGGGACGAGCTTATTCCCTGCCGCAGATCAGCGCCAAGTCCAAGCCGCAAAGCACAACCGATGCGGCGGGAAGGTGCAATGATTCGACATTTTTAGAAGAGGCTTATATCATGTGAGACTACGCCGTAGAAATGCCCCCCAAGAACTCCCATCTTCAACAAAGCGTGTTTCCCGAATTAACCTGGCAGGACGATGAATGGTTGGGCAAGATGACGTTGGGTCCATGGCATACGATTGAGCTCAGCATTAATCCAAAGGAACATGGGCAGCCAGTGGCACCGACGGAAGAGCAGGAAGCAGCCTACCAGCACCTGCTGGAATGCACACCAGACGTCGTGGCCGCACTGATCTTTAGTTTAGAGAAGTATTACAAGCGCATGAGGCCCCGCTATCTAGACTTTCTTGGAACCGAGGCCGCCCAGCTCATGCCCGAGCTCAGCCAAGCCACAGATCTCGTGCGGCTCATTGATCTCATTCACGTTTACATTCATGCAGAAGCCAAAAATGGTTCCGCATATGTGGGCTTCCATTTTGACTGTACTTGGGAAAAAGAGCACGGCCTTGGATGCATCATGCACCTTAACAAGGTGCTCGAAGTCGATTCCGCTGACATCTCATTTTCCTGGTCTCCGGAATAGATGCGAGCACTGCAGACTCACGCCCCCAGCCCTGCGTAATATTTCGCGATGCGCCGTGCGTGCTCGTCATACGCGGCTTCAAAAAGCTCGGTGGCTTTGGCTGCGCCGACGACGGCGCCAGCGGTGAGCACTTTGGGAGGCTGACCGGCTTTGGTGAGGCGGTCGGCGACTTCGGCTTTGATGGCGTTGACCAAAAGGCAGCCTCCCACGGTGCTGCCAGGGGCGACGGGGGTGTCGAGATTTTCGATCTTGATCATGGCATCGCCAACCGGCGCGCCGGTGTCGAGGACGATGTCGGAGAAGTCCTGGAGCTTCTTGCCGTCGCGATGGCGGCTGGTGCTGGCCTGGCTGTGCACGGTGCTGATGATGCCGACGACTTTGACGCCGCGCCGTTGAAACTCCTCGGCCATTTCCACCGGCACCACGTTGCAGCCGCTGCTGGAGATGACGAGCGCGCTGTCGCCGGGCTTGAGATCAAAATTCCGCAGGATGCGATTGGCAAAACCACTGACGTTTTCCAGGAACATGGCCTGACGCTGGCCATTGGCCCCCACGACGAGATTGTGAAAGGTCAGCGAGAGCTCGACGATGGGATTGAAGCCGGGGAAGGAGCCGTAGCGCGGCCACATCTCCTCCACCAAAATGCGGCTGTGGCCGGAGCCGAAGACGTGCACCATCTGCCCGGCGAGAATGGTCTGCGCGAACATGTCTGCCGCCTGCTGAATGAGCGGGAGCTGATCGCGGACACGATTGAGAAGGCCTTGGCTGGCGTCGAGGTATTGGAGGGCGGGAGTCATGAGTTTTGAAGAAGATTGAAAACAGAGCCGAGGCACCCGGCGCTGTCGCCGAGGGTGGCGGGGACGATGCGGGCCGCATTTCCGCCGGGACGCCATTCGAAGCCGTCCAGCGCCTGCTGCAGCGGGCCAAACAAACGCTCCCCTGCCCCAGTGGCGATGCCGCCGCCGACGATGACGACCTCGGGGTCGAGCACGTTGATGAGCGAGGCGATGGCGGCGGCGAGGTGCCTGACCGATTTGAGCCACACGCCTGCGGCATGCGCATCGCCCGCGCCGTAGGCATCGAGCAATGCGTGCGTGGTGGCGTAGCGGCTCTCGCCGCGCTGGGCGATGGTTTGATTGCCGATGGCGTCCTCGAGGCTGCCGGGAGTGTTGAAATCATCGCAGGCGGCATTGGCATCGACGGTGATGTGACCAAGGTGCCCGGCGCGGCTGATCTTGCCTTTCAGGAGGCGACCGCCACTCCAAATCGCGCCACCTACTCCTGTACCCAGCGTGAACATGAAGGCGTCCTGCGTGTCCTTCGCGGCTCCGGCCCAGACCTCGCCGAGCAGGGCGGCATGGGCGTCATTGAGCACACGACAGTCGCGCTCAAGAAAGGCGGACCAGGGGAATTTTTCGAGGCCGTGCATTCGTCCGGGCATCCAGTCGATGCAGTGGCCATCGGGATTCGCCAAACCGGGCGCGGAAAGGCCCACACGGAGTCTTTCGCCGGCCTGTGCCTCAAACTCCTGCACGATCTCGCGAACGGTCAGGGCAAAGCGCGGCGTGTCACCGTCGAACTCGCCATCACGGGTGGGTTTCGAAAGCGTGGCGAGGGTGCGGGCGCTGGCCGTTTCCACAAGGGCGGCCTTGATGTTCGTGCCGCCGAGATCGATGCCGATGGAGAAACTCATGGGTGGGGATTAGCCGAAAGAGGGGAAAGAAGGAGAAAAATATGAAAACTTAATGATCTGATTGGGGCTTGGTTTTTTCGAACTCTTTCCCCTTTTTCGGCTATCCAAGCTGTCCCTCACTTACCGTCCACCCGCCGTCCACGGCGAGGACCTGACCGGTGATGAATTTCGAGTCGGGCGAGAGGAGCATCAACGCTGCGGCATCGCAGTCTTCGGGGTGGCCGATGCGGCCGCCGTCGAGGGGTTGCTTGGTTTTGACGAAGTTCATGATGTTCTCATTGCTCACGGCGCGCTGGGACATGGGCGTCTCCACCAGCGCGGGGGCGATGACGTTGATGCGGATGTTTTGGGGCGCGTAGTAGGCGGCGATGGATTTGCTGATGCCGATGATGCCCGCTTTCGCCGCTGCGTAGGCATGGGAGGCAAAGAACTGCGCGGAGGGCGAGTAACCGAGCACACTGGCCATGTTGAGGATGACCCCGCCGCCGCCCTGCTTGAGGAACTGCTTCACGGCAGCGCGGTTCGAGTAGATGACGGAGTTCAGGTTGAGGGCGAGCGTGTAGTCCAGGCCTTCATCGGTCAGTTCATGCAGCGGGCCGTCTCCCCGGCTGCGGCCGCTGCCGCCGGCCACGTGGTAGAGGGCATCCACCCGGCCAAATTCGCCCACGGCCAGCTCCACCGCGCGCTCCGCTGCCTCCGGTGTGGCGGCGTCTGCGGCGAAGCCACGCGCGTTTGACCCGAGAGCCTCCACGGCGGCGTCCACATTGACCTGGGAGCGGCTGGTGACGACGACGCGCGCTCCGGCAGCCACGAGCTTTTTTGCCGCAGACAGCCCCAGTCCGGTGGTGCCGCCCATGAGGATGATGTTGTGGCCGGAAAGGGAATGCATGTTGAGTGAAGGAGTCGGACGTGCGATGTCGTTGTTCAAGCTCACTCATGAACACACGCCGTACTTTCCTGCGCAACCTCTCTGCTTTGGCTTTTACAACTCCGTTGATGGCGGAAACGCCGAAAACGAAGAACACCGTGTGCTTCTTCACCAAGCACCTGCAGGGGCTCAGCTTTGACGACATCGCCAGCCTGGGCGCAGAGGCGGGCTACAATGGCGTGGAATCCCCCATCCGGCCCAAGGGGCACATCGAGCCGGAGAAGGTGGTGGATGAGCTGCCGAAGTACATTGAGGCACTGAAAAAGCAGGGCCTGGAAATGACCATCATGACCTCCGGCATCAACGAGGTGAGCAAGGAGCAGCGCACGGAAGAAGTGCTGCGCACCGCGGCGAAGCTGGGCGTGAAGCGCTTCCGCATGAACTACTACAAGTACGACCTCAAGCAGCCCATCTGGGACCAGCTGCAGGCTGTGCGCCCGAAGATCAAGGACCTCGTGGCGCTGTGCAAAGAGATCGGCATCCAGCCCATGTTCCAGAACCACAGCGGGCAGGACTACTTTGGCGCTCCCGTCTGGGACATTTTCTCGATCATGCGCGAATACCCCGCGCAGGACTTCAGCTTCGCCTTCGACATCCTGCACGCCACCTGCGAGGGCGGCAAATCCTGGCCGCTGGAGTTCAACCTGGTCAGAGACCACATCGGCGCCGCCTACTTCAAGGACTTCAAATGGGACGGACGCAAGCTCGTCACCTGCCCCCTCGGTGAAGGCCAGGTGGACCCCAAATACGGCCAGATGCTCATGAAAACCGGCTACTCCGGCCCCATCTCACTGCACCTGGAATATCTGGAGGGGAACCCCAAGGATGCTGCCGTACTGAAGAGCTTCCGCGAGGCGCATGTGCGTGACTTCGCGACGCTCAAGGGGTGGCTGGGGTGGGCGTGACAGTTAGGTGGCCCGTTTCTAAGGAAGGAAAGAGATGTGGCGACGGTCGTCTTCGACATGAAAACATGACGCTCATGGGCGTGATATTTGACGAGCCAGCTACCGATTCTTTGGAAGGAGCATCAAAAACCACAACCATGAAACCGAATCGCCGTTGATAACCGACAAATCTGCAGCCCATAATGCTGTTGAAATACTGGACAGACTTGTATCTCATCAAATAATTCGGCCAAGACCCGAGTCCGCCGCCATGTCAGACTTTCAAGCTGTGCCTGTTTTAATCTGGTCTGTCCCCGAACGACCCGGCCCTAGCAGTCTCACATCCACACAGGTGGCCGAGATGCTGATCTCGAAGCCACGACGTGGGAGGGTTACAATGTGGGTCGTCGCCGTGGCAGGAGGATTAGCATGTGCATACTTTGCCGCTGTGCACCAATCGATACCTTGGGCTGTCGTCTATGGCATAGTCGCCAGTTTTGGCCTATATTGTTGCATTATGCTTGGCAAAAAGGTGTCTTTGGGCACTCGTTTAGCGACAGAACCAAGACTGGTCTATTGGATACACCCGACATTGCTCAGGCAGCAGCTGAGCGGAAAGACCTTTGAGATTCCGTTCATCACCTTGCACTCCAAGGATGCAGGAACTTTCGAAGTCGCCATGCCAGTTGCGAAGTTGGTAGCCATCACTCATTGGTATCAGGAGCAGAGTCCTAGTGTCCGAGTGGGCGCATACGATAAGCCTGAAGCATGAACACAATCACGGACCCAAAGGGGACGAACAAGGCGCTAGCGCCGATGGCTCGCATCTGTCTAAAGTGTAACGTAGTCATACACTCACCGTCTCCACAGCTTAGACATTTTGCTCAACAACTGGAGCCACAATGATATTTCTTGAATCACCTCGATACAGATTCCGCGTTCTCGGATTCATGACCACTGAAGAGGCTGGAAAGCGCATCACTTTTGTCGCTGGAGCAATGAGCGGTTTGGTGGTCGCCATCGCAGGACTTCGGTTCCTGCTTTCTAGCCTGCCTCTCGATCGTTTCGGGCAGACAGTGTTTCTTGTGGCTTCTGCTTGGGTGCTCGTGGCAGGCCTTATGCGTCTGCTCACCAGCGGCATGCTGCTCTTGTCATCGATAGTTTTTGACGCATTTGAAGGTGCCATGCCGTCTGCAGCGGGTTTCTTTGATTTTCTTCGGCGTGCCTATGGAGTCTTCTTTGAGTTGTTCTTGGTCGCCGGCATGTTTTATCTCATCCTCACTGGGCTGGCAGTGGCTTTGGGATGGGCGTCTCTCTCCCGATAGCTAAACAGCAGGTATTCGGATTCACCTACCATGATCACGGCAAAGCAGGTGATCGGCGGAACGAGGGCTAAAAAAAGCCCTCCGATTACAAATCGGCAGGGCCCGGAAACCCGGAACAGGCAGCCAAGTGCATGCCTGGATGCAAACGCCAGTTTCTCGCCCTTGCGCAGGCGTCCACCCCTTCTACACTCCGCCTCCCCCCCCTTCACCCAACGCAATGAGCACCCACGTCAAACTTTACATCCCCGGACCCGTTGAAGTCAGCCCTGACACCTACGCCGCCATGGCGCAGCCGATGATCGGGCACCGCGGCAAGGGATTCCAGGATCTGTATGCCGAAATCCAGCCAATGCTGCAGACGCTCTTCGGCACGAAACAGCAGGTGTTTCTGAGCACGTCCTCCGCCTGGGGGGTGATGGAGGGCTCCATCCGCAATCTGGTGAAGAAAAAAGTCCTCAACTGCTGCAACGGCGCCTTTTCCGACAAGTGGCTGGACGTGTCCAAGCGCTGCGGCAAGGAAGCCGAGGCCTACCAGGTGGAATGGGGCCAGCCCGTGCGTGCCGATGAGATCGACAAGCGCCTGGCCACCGGCGAGTTCGACGCCGTGACCTTCATCCACAACGAGACCTCCACCGGCGTGCTCAGCCCCATCGCGGAAATCGCGGCGCTGAAGAAGAAGTACCCGGACGTGATGTTCATCACCGATTCCGTGTCCGGCTTCACCACCGTGCCAGTGAATTTCGACGAACTCGGCATTGATGTGCTGCTGACCGGCAGCCAGAAGGCCTTTGCGCTGCCCCCGGGCCTGGCGCTCTTCACCGCGTCCGAGGCCGCCATGGCCCGCGCCGCCACGATCAATGACCGCGGCTACTACTTTGACTTCCTCGAGTTCAAGGCCAACGGCGAAAAGAGCATGACGCCGAGCACGCCGTGCATCAGCCTCATCTACGGCCTGCGCCACCAGTTGCAGAAGATCTTCGCCGAAGGCGTGGACAACCGCTACGCCCGCCACGCCAAGCTCAACGGCATGGTGCACGAGTGGGTGCGCCGCAACGGCTTTGAGTTCTTCGCCCCTGAGGGCTTCCGCTCCAAGTCCCTGACCTGCGTGGCCAACAACAAGAACATCGACGTGGCGGCCTTCATCGGCCTGCTGAAGAAGAACCACAGCATGATCATCGACGGCGGGTACGGCAAGCTGAAGGGCAAGACCTTCCGCGTGTCCAACATGGGCGACGAATCCGAGGCCAGCATCAGCACGGTGATCGCCGCGCTGGACGACAGCCTGGCCAAGCTCTAGTCCGTCCCTCCGGGCACCTCCGGAATGAAGGCCTAAGCCAAAGCAAAATCCTCAGCCCCATGCCGCCGCTGGTAGCATGGGGCTTTTTTGTGCATGCGCCTCAAGTAGCCCTGTTCCTGCGGAACAGGGGTGTACTGCGCTGGCCCCCTGAGCATGGCACTACCGCAGGCTTTGGGTGTGGCGGAGTGTGTCTTTGTTGCACAGCAACAAAGCTACTTTGCTGCCGCCACGCTTGGGCACTCCCTATCCCACTTCCAGACCACCGAGGAGGTCTGAGGCAACCTTGGTCACGCATTGCGCAAGATCGGCGGGGCATCGCGGGAGGGCCTGTGCGTTTTTAGGAGCGTCATGATCAATCTCACCCGCCTCTACTGTGATGTCGCCCAGCCCATGGACCACCTGCGCTACGGGCGCGGTCATGGCTCGCCCACCTCCGCCGCCGAGCGCCGCCCCATCGTCGTCTGGAACATCACCCGCCGCTGCAATCTGAAGTGCGTGCATTGCTACCAGGACTCCGACTCCAAGTTCTACCCCGGCGAACTAACGTGGGAGCAGTGCAAAGGCGTCATCGATGATCTCGCTGAATACAAAGTGCCCGCGCTGCTGCTTTCCGGCGGCGAGCCCACGATCCACCCGCATTTCTTTGAACTGGCCGAATACGCCACCAGCAAGGGCCTGCGCCTCACGCTCTCCACCAATGGCACGCTGATCACCCCCGAGTGGGCGCAGCGTCTCAAGGACATCGGCTTCTCCTACGTGGGCATCTCGCTGGATGGCATGGGCGCCACGCATGACCACTTCCGCGGCAAGGTGGGCTGCTTTGACAAAGCGGTGGCGGCGTTTCGAAACTGCAAGGCCGTCGGCCAGAAAGTGGGCCTGCGCCTCACCCTCTCCCGCCACAACATCGCCGACATCGACTCCATCCTCGACTTCATCGAGAAGGAGGATATCGAGCGCGTCTGCTTCTACCACCTCGTCTACAGCGGACGTGGTGCTGATCTCATGGAAGTGCCGCATGAGGAGACGCGCGGAGCCATCGACAAGATCCTCGACCGCACCGCCAAGTGGGCTGCCAGCGGCAAGCCCCGTGAGGTTTTGACGGTGGATCAACCCGTGGACGGCCCCTACCTCTACATGCGCCTGAAACGGGAGAACCCCGAGCGTGCCGCGCGTGCGATGGAACTGCTCACCTGGAACGGCGGCGGCGCGAACAGCAGCGGCACCGGCATCAGCAACATCGACACGCAAGGCAATGTGCACCCGGACCAGTTCTGGCATGAACTCACGCTGGGGAATGTGAAGGACCGCAAGTTCAGCGACATCTGGAGCAATCGCGACAACGCCACGCTGAATGCCCTGCGGGATCGCAAACAGCACCTCACAGGCAAATGCGCGCAATGCAGTTTCCTGGATGTGTGTGGTGGCGGCTTCCGCGTGCGCGCCCTGCAAATGACCGGAGACTTGTGGGCACCTGACCCCTCCTGCTATCTCAATGATCAGGAGATTGGCATCGCTCAAGCGGCTTAAAAGAGCACCCAGTTTAGCTGGTGTGGAAATTTGAATGACGGCGTCGTGATCGTGGGATTTAACGACGCTGTTTTCTTGCCCTCTGACCATACTCCTGTCAGCATTGCCAGGCGTCGTGTGAAGTCACGTCGCTGCATTACGATCATCCTCCCCACCCCCATGAAAGCTTCGCGTTGTCCCACCGCCAGTGTTGCGCGCATGTTCGCCATGCTGACACCCATGGTTCTTCTGGTCCAGTGCGCCATGCCACCCAGCGAGGCCTGGCGCAGCATTCAGACGAACGGACTGATTCCCTACCTGACCTCTGCGAGATCATCACCGCCATTCCGCACCAGCGGCTTGTACGCCCAGCGCTATGCCGCCTACACTCAGCGCCCTCGCTACGGCACCGGGCACACGCCCAACCACTATTTCAGCACGCTCTCCACGGGATTGGGCAGTTCCAGGTATGTGCCTCGCACGCGGCTGCGCAGCCCGGATGTGAAAATTCCAGTGGAAGAACCCGTCCACCCGGCTCCTCCGCGCATCGCTGACAATCCGCCACCCGTCAACTCGGCACCGAAAACCACGGACAGTACGGAAGCTACCACTGAAAGCCTGCCCTACGGCACTGCGGTCCCCGGCCGTATGAACATGGTGAACAGCCCCTTTGCTGGCAAAACGCAGCTGGTGGATGTTTCTGGAATGAGTGCCGGACAGACCGTGAAGTGCCCCTACACCGGCAAATTGTTCAAAGTGCCGCCCACCCAGCAGGCTGCAAACAGCGTGGAAGCACGTCTGGAACCCAAGGCTGAGGCCCCCAAGCTCAGCGAGGAGCCCAAAGCCGAGGACAAAAAACCCTGAAAACCGCTCCAAAAGAGGGTTTCACCGCGCTCGAACCCCGGGAAACCGGGGGCGGACTGCATTTGATCTTGATTCGACCTTGATCAGTGGAACTCTTGCCGCCCTCAAAACCGCAAACGACAACCGATCATCCATCATGGGTCAACAACTGAACAAAGTCATCAAACGCCGCCGCCGTAAGCTCTATCTTGCCCGCAAGAAAGCTCTGGCCAAGGCCGGCGTCTCCCGCAAAGCACGCGCCGTCAAATCCGAAGCCAAAACCGCCAAGAAGGCTCCAGCCAAGAAAGCTGCCGTCAAGAAGGCCACCACCAAGCCCAAGGCCGCTGAAGTCGCCGCCGAAGCAGTGGCTCCTGCCGTTGAAGTTGCAGAGACCGCTGCTCCTGAAGCTGCTGCCCAGGAATAAGCGCTTCGCCGCACTTCCATTTCAAAACAAGACCACCGTCATGGCCTGCCATGACGGTGTTTTTTTGTGTCGATCCATCGCTTAGCGGAACCACAAGTTCCCACCTGCGCCCGGAACGCTGCTGGAGGAGCTTGAATTGTAGCCGTCGTAGTAGCCGCGCTCAAAGCTGGAGCGATAGCGCGGATCATAGCGCCCTACCTGCGCTGACGGATCAGCCACTCGTCCGCCTGTGCGGTCACGCAGACCGTAGTCGTAGCCTTGGTTATAAGTCGGATCACGCGGCGGCGGCTGAACCGCCCCCTGCTGCTGTGGCGGCGACATGCCCTGGTTCGGATAGCCGCCGGCTTCACGGCGGCTGTTCATCGTCAGACCATAGCTTTGATTGTACGCATCCCGATAGGCCATCTCGGTATTGCGGTCATACCGTGATGGGTAGCGCTGGTAGTTCTGGCTCTGGCCCTGCTGCGCGTCTGCCTGCCCATCCTGCTGACCACGCTCAAACGCCATGCTGTTCATCTGCGAACCCTGATCCCGCATGTCCTGGCGGTACGGATTCGCATAGGGATCCATGCCGTTCGGACCTTGATAAGGGTCCACGCATTGCGTGAGGAGCAGTGGCAGAGCCAGGGCGAGAAGATGGGCTGATTTCATTATTTTGAATCGTATGGGCAGATCACAGGCTGGCAAGAAGGCTGTCGGCCGAAGTTACTTCTTCCCCTTTGCTGCCGCTGCCGTGAACCAGTCACCACCACCACCGCCGCCAAAGGGATTGCCCATGCCGCCGCCGGAGCTGCGCTGGCCACCACCACCGCTGGAAAAGCTGCGCTGACCGCCGCCCTGGCCTCCACCGCCCGCCGGGCGCGGGCCTGCACTGCCCTGCTTCTTCTCAAAGTCAGGCTTGGATTTCATGCTCAGGGCGATGCGCTTGCGCGGGATGTCCACTTCCGTGACCGTGACCTGCACACGCTGCGCGACCTTGACGACTTCCGCCGCATCACGCACAAAGGTGTCGCTGAGCTGGCTCACATGCACGAGGCCGTCCTGATGCACGCCGATGTCCACAAAGGCGCCAAAGGCCGTCACGTTCGTCACAATGCCCGGCAGCTTCATGCCCACGGTGAGATCCTTCATGTCATTCACGCCCTCGGCGAAACTGAAGACTTCGAACTGCTTGCGCGGATCGCGGCCAGGCTTGGCGAGCTCGTTCATGATGTCCTGCAGCGTTGGCAGGCCCACGTCTTCGCTCACATACTTCTTGAGGTCGATCTTCTGGCGCAAGTCCGCGCGCTGCATGAGTTCCTGCACCGTGCAGCCGATGTCCGCCGCCATTTTTTCGACGAGGGGGTAGCGCTCAGGATGCACCGCGCTGGCATCCAGCGGATGCACGGCATCGCGAATGCGCAGGAAGCCTGCGGCCTGCTCAAAGGCCTTGTCACCAAGCCGTGGCACCTTCATGAGATCCTTGCGGCTCTTGAAGGGGCCGTTCTCATTGCGGAAGGCCACGATGTTGGCGGCATGCGCGCTGTTCAAACCGGACACGTAGCTCAGGAGCTGCTTGCTGGCCGTGTTCAGCTCCACGCCGACGCCGTTCACCGCGCTGATGACGACGTGATCGAGGCTGGTCTTGAGCTGGTTCTGATCCACGTCGTGCTGATACTGGCCCACACCGATGGATTTCGGATCAAGCTTCACCAGCTCTGCCAGCGGGTCCATGAGACGACGCGCGATGGAAACGGAACCACGCACCGTGACGTCGTGGTTCGGGAACTCCTCACGCGCGACTTCGCTGGCACTGTAAATGGAAGCACCGCTCTCATTGACCATGATCACGGGGATCGAGCCCGGCACGCCGATCTTTTTCACAAACATCTCCGTCTCACGGCTGGCGGTGCCATTGCCGATGGCGATGGCCTGAATCTTGTAACGATCCACCAGATTGAGCACCAAATTCTTCGCATGCAGCAGACCACTGCCTTCGCCGAGCAGGTAGATCACATCGTTGTAAAGAAGCTGTCCCTGAGCATCCAGCACGACGACCTTGCAACCCGTGCGGAAGCCCGGGTCGATGCCGAGCACACGCTTCTGTCCCAGCGGCGCCGCCAGCAGCAATTCGCGCAGGTTGTCAGCAAACACACGCACAGCTTCCGTGTCCGCCTTCTTCTTCGATTCCAGACGCGCTTCGGTTTCCATGCTGGAGCTGAGCAGGCGCTTGTAGCTGTCCGCACAGGCCAGCTTCATCTGGTCAGAGCAGGCATTGCCGCCTTTGACAAAGAGGTTCTCGATCATCTTGATCGCGGTGTCTTCCGCGGGCTGGATGCGCATGAGCAGGTAGCCTTCTTTTTCGCCACGACGAATGGCGAGCATGCGGTGAGATGGGATGGCTTTCAGCGGCTCGCTCCAGTCAAAGTAATCGCGGAACTTCTGCGCCTCTTCGTCTTTTTCTTTCCCGAACATGACCTTGGAAATGACCGTGGACTGCTCCGCGAAAAATTTGCGCAGCGCCGCACGCGCCTCCGCGTTGTCGCTGATGCGCTCCGCGATGATGTCACGCGCACCACTGAGAGCATCCGCAGCATCCTTGACGCGCAGCTCTTCGTTTTCGTGGTCCGGGTTCACATACTTCACCACTTCGCCATTCAGATCCACGCCATGCGTCATGAGATTGGCCTCGATGAAATCCGCCAGCGGCTCCAGCCCCTTTTCCTTCGCGATCGTGGCGCGTGTGCGGCGCTTCGGACGGAAGGGTGCAAAGATGTCCTCCAACGCATTCATCGTCTCCGCCTTCTCAATCTTCGCGCGCAGGACATCTGTCATCAGCTTGCGCTCTTCGAGGGATTTCACAATAGCGGTGCGGCGGTCATCCAGCGCCACGAGCTGCGTCATGCGCTCCTGGATGTTTTGAATCTGCACTTCATCCAGAGACCCGGTGGCCTCCTTTCGATAACGGGCGATGAACGGCACGGTGGCGCCATCGGCAAAGAGTTTGGCCGTCGCGCCGACCTGGATGGCCCGCAGGCCCAGCTCCTTGGCGACACGTTCCACGTGGGTGACATTGATGTTGAGTTCGTTAGCAGCAGACATGGTTGGAAAAGGGAAAAGTGAAGGAAAAAATCCGGTTGGGATCAGTGGAGTTAGCGAGACGATCACGGGCAGCAACCATTCAAGATCACATGTGAAAAACTTTTGTCGGAGCCATGGCTTGACATCGTGCTGCGAAATTTCCAAGGCGGCTTCGTATTGAAGCTGCATGAAGTATTTTTTGGTGGCTTTTCTGTTCTCACCCCTTGCATTCGCCGTTGAAGACTGGCCGCGCTGGCGTGGGCCGAATGCGGATGGAGGCTGGAATCCGCAGGACATCCCGGCGGACCTTGCCAGGAAAGAGCCCGTGAGGCTCTGGAAACAAGAGATCAGCGCCGGGTTCGGCGGTGTCACAACGAGCAACGGAAGGGTGTATGTGATGGACCGGCTCAAGACACCCAAAGAAGTCGAGCGCCTTCTATGCTTCGATGCTGAGAGCGGCAGAAACATCTGGCAACAAAGCTGGGAGGCCAGCTATGGCAGCATGGAATATGGGACCGGGCCGCGTTCATCGGTGAACGTTACCGATGGCAAGGTGTACGCCTTGGGTGCGACGGGCGTGGCATTGTGTCTTGATGCTGTGACGGGCCAGGTTTTATGGCAGGTGGATACGGTCAAAAACTTCGGGGCGAAGATTCCGAAGTGGGGTTTTGCAGCGTCGCCCGTGATTGATGGGAATCGAGTGCTCCTGCACGTCGGAGCGAAAGCCGGCTCAGTCATCGCCTTGGACAAAACATCAGGGAAAGAAGTCTGGCGTGGCGGGCCTGATCCTGCGGGATATTGCACACCGGAAATCATTTCGCATGCCGGCACACGCCAGCTCATCGCGTGGGGGCCGGAGCATGTGCAGAGTCTTGATCCAGACAGCGGCCGGGTGAACTGGCTGTTTCCATACAAGATTACGTATGGCGTCAGCATTGCTCAGCCGCTCTATCGTGACGGCATTTTTCTCGTCTCGGGCTACTGGCACGGCGCGAAGGCGCTTCAACTCGGAAAGAGCGTCAGACTGCTGTGGGAAAATCAAACTGAGATCTGCGGCCTCATGTCGGCTCCCTTGTACAAAGACGGCGTCGTTTACATGCTCGACAAGACCCGCGGCCTCCAGGCCTTCGAGCTCAAGACCGGCAGAATTCTCTGGAGCGATGACAACACGCTGACGCCGAAGGACAGCAATCCGCAGATGAGCCTCGTGTGGATGCAGGAATCAACCAACCTCGCCGCATTGCTCAATGCCAGCGGTGAGCTGGTCTATGTCACGCTGAAGCCCGAAAAGTGCGAGGAGCTTGCCCGCTGGCAGATCATCGGCAAAACCTGGGCGCATCCGGCATTCGCGGGAAACAGGATATTTGCGCGCAGCGATAAAGAATTGTCCTCCTGGCGGCTTTGGTAATGGGCATGAAACTCTGGCTGCCCATTCTCCTTGCCGTCTTCGTCATTGCCGCCGCGCCCGTAGCCGAATCGCCCGCGTGGAAAGCGGGTGCGGCCTCGGCAAAAATCACGCCGGAGAAAGCCATGTGGATGGCGGGTTATGCGTCACGCAGCAAGCCTTCCGAAGGCGTTGAGCTGGATTTGTTCGCCAAGGCATTTGCGCTCACGGATCAAGCGGGCGCACGCTTCGTTCTCATCACGATGGATTTGATCGGCGTGCCGAGGAACCTGCGCCTCGCCGTCGCGGAGCGGGTGAAAAAAGAACATGGCATCGAACCGGCAAACCTCGCCATCAACGCCTCCCACACGCACAGCGGGCCGGAACTGCGCACGAGCAAGATCCATGGCGCGGATGATCTGGCGCTGCGTGAGAAAGAAGCGGCGGAATACACGGCGCAGTTGGAAGACACGCTGGTGCGGCTGGTCGGCGAGGCGCTTCAGAAATCGGTGCCGGCGCATCTGGATTACAGCACGGCGCGCTGCGGCGTCTCGATGAACCGCCGCACGCCGGATGGCAAAGGCGGCTGGAGCAATTTCCCGAATCCGAAAGGCCCGGTGGATCAAACGGTGCCCGTGCTCAAAGCCAGCAACGCCGAAGGCAAGGACATCGCGATCATCTTTGGCTACTCCTGCCACTGCACCGTGCTGGGCCATCAAAAATTCAGCGGCGACTACGCGGGCTACGCGCAGCAGGAGATCGAGAAAGCGCATCCCGATGCGGTGGCGATGTTTGCGAATGGTTGCAGTGGCGATCAAAACCCCTACCCGCGCCGAACCATGGAACTGGCGCAGACACACGGCAAATCACTCGCCACTTCCGTGCAGGCCGCACTGGAAACCCACATGCAGCGCCTTAAGGGCAACATCCGCTCCGCATATCGCGAGATCCCGCTGGCCTATGACAAGCTGCCCACCCGCGAGCAACTGCTCGAAGAACAAAAGTCCTCGAACAAATATCTGGTCACTCATGGCACGCGCCTTTTGCAGCGCATCGCCGATGAAGGTCAGCTGCCCGCCACGTATCCCTATCCCGTGCAGGTGCTGCGTCTTGGCAGCGATCTCACCTGGGTCACGCTCGGCGGTGAAGTCGTCGTGGATTATTCAATCCGTCTCAAACAGGACCTCAAGGATCCCATCGTCTGGGTCAGCGGCTACACCAACGACGTGATGGCCTACATCCCCAGCCTGCGCATCTGGCAGGAAGGCGGTTACGAAGGCGGCGGTGCCATGATCTACGGCAGCCACCCCACGCGATGGAGCGACAAGACTGAGGAGAATATTGTCAACACGGTGATGGAACTGCGGAAAGCGGTGGAGTAAAAGTGAAACGGCCCGGGAGATTCTCCCGGGCCGTGAAGGATGCTTTTGGATGGATCTTGCTCAGCGCCTCACTTGCTGTTCTCAGCGAACTGCGCGTCGAAGATGATCTTCGAAGGCGGGAAGTCGATCTTCTTCACGAAGGCGGCGGATTCGGCGGCGCCGAACTCGCGGTCCATCGCGCCGTCTTCCCACTCGACGCTCAGCGGGCCGCCGTAGTCGATGTCGTTGAGGGCGCGGATGATGCGTTCGAAGTTGATGTTGCCACGGCCCACGGACTTGAAGTCCCAGTAGCGGCTTGGCTTGTGGAAATCGACGTGGCCGCCGAAGACGCCGGCGGTGCCGTCACCAATGCCCCAGGCGACGTCCTTCATGTGCACGTGGAAAATGCGGTCGCTGAACTTGTAGATGAACTTGATGTAATCGACACCCTGATAGCCGAAGTGGCTGGGGTCGAAGTTGAAGCCGAAGGCGGGATGGTAATCGACGGCCTGCAGCGCACGCTCGGCGCTGGCGATGTCAAAGGCGATCTCCGTGGGATGCACTTCGAGCGCGTAGCGGATGCCCAGCTTCTGATACTCGTCGAAGATCGGGGTGAAGCGCTTGGCGAAGTCCTTGTAGCCGGCGTCGATCTGGCCGGGGAGGTTTGGCGGGAAGGAATAGACGAGGTGCCAGATGCTGCTGCCGGTGAAGCCATTGACGACACTCACGCCGAACCGCTTGGCGGCGTGTGCGGTCTTGATGAGTTCTTCGGCGGCACGCTGGCGGACCCCCTCAGGATTGCCGTCGCCATAGATGTGGCCGGGAAGAATCTGCGCGTGGCGTGGGTCGATGTTGTCGCACACGGCCTGGCCGACGAGGTGGGTGGAGATGGCGTGGCACTGCATGCCTGCGGCCTTCAGTTTGGCGCGCTTGGCGTCGCAGTAGGCCTGGTCGGCCTTGTCCACTTCGAAGTGGTCTCCCCAGCAGGCAAGTTCGACACCGTCATAACCAAAGGCCTTTGCCTTCTGGATCATGGTATCGCAGGAAAGATCGGCCCACTGGCCGGTGAAGAGAGTGACTGGGCGTGGCATGTCGGGTGTGTGGTTGAGTTGAGGCGGGGAAGAAGGAGAAAGATTCGTGAAAGTCGACTGTGAATGACGATTTTTTCGAGTCACCGCTCTTTGCGCTCGATCGCCTGGGTGCGGACCAGGGTGTAAGGGAGTTCAAGGATAAGCTGCGCCGCCTTGCCATCCGCGTCGTTCACTTGGGCGGTATTCTTGAGGCTGCCGGAGATCTTGGTGCTCACATCCAGCATGTCGGAGAGGCGGCGGACGAGGGTGATGTCGAAAGCGACCTCGATGCGGCTGAGGTAATTCATCGGCCGCTCCATGGTAAAAGTGCCCACGATATGCACGGTGGCCTGCGGCCCGTCGGGACGCTCATCCACGGCGGTCAGCGTGCATTCGATTTCCTTGGCGATCACCGCCCCGAAATTCTTGCCACTGGATTCATTGATGCTGACTTTCCACGACTCGCCGGCTTTGTGCGTCTGGTTGATAAGACACGCCTCCGGAATCTCCAGCAGCAGCCTGGTGAACGCCAGATCATTGAGGAATTTCTGCTGCTCTGCGGTGGGCCTGCCTCCGACCAAGGCGCATTTCCATTTCCCATCCGATTTGCGCAAACGGAGGTTTTTGCCCACCAAGGGCCCGGCTTGTTCGGCAGGCTGCGGGGCGGGGCCGTTGTAATTGACCAGTTCGCAGACCATCTCGCGCACCTGCACCTCCTCGGTGTCGGGCCCCAGCACACGCCGGACGAGATTGACGCTCTGAACGAAGCGGCAAAAAAAGTCACTGGCCGAATTGGATTTCTGCATGCGGCCTTTGCCCTCCGGCACACGGACCTCGCGCTTTTCCCTCAGCAGGGTACCCGTGCGGAGCGAAGAGGGCGCCGCCAACTCCACAGGTCCTCCCGGGGTTTCAGCGGCGTTCAGATGAACGGAGATGAGCAGGGGCAGCAGGAAGCGCAGCGGGGCATGCATGCTGGGAGACTACCAAAGACATACGTGCCAGCACAAGCCGCAAGTGCCTGGCCGAAACAGGGTGGGATCATTTCATGCTTGGCGAGAGCCGCCTGTTCATCCCATGATGCGGGCATGCACCGAGTGTTACTCCTCTGCCTCGCCTTCACCACCGCGACTCATGCGCAATGGACCACTTCGCGAATTCACGGTTCACCGGAGTTGCCGAAGCCCTGCATCGCGGAGCAAACCTTTGCCTCCATCGAACTTCATCAAGCCTTGGAGATGATCGCCGTGCCCGGTGCGCGGCGCTTTGTCGCCGCTGAAAAAGGCGGCAAAATCTGGAGCTTCAAAGATTCACCAGCCGCCAGCACCAAAGATCTGCTCATCGATCTCAAGCCGGAGCATCCGCTGCTGCAATATGCCTACGGCATCGCGTTTCATCCGCAGTGGAAGGAGAACGGCCATGTCTTCCTCTGCTATGCCTACGGCGACAAAGTGGCCGATGGCACAAAGCTCTCGCGCTTCAAACTCACGCAGCAGGAGCCGCCGGTGCTTGACCCTAAATCGGAAACCGTGCTGCTGACCTGGCGCAGTGGAGGCCACAACGGTGCCTCGCTGCAATTCGGACCCGACGGCATGCTCTACATTTCCACCGGCGACTCTGAAGTCCCCTCCCCGCCCGATCCGCTGAACACCGGGCAGGACATCAGCGACCTCCTTTCCTCCATTCTGCGCATCGACGTGGATCACGCGGAAAACGGCAAAGCGTACGCCATCCCACCCGACAATCCCTTTGTAAAAGCCCCCGGGGCGAGGCCAGAAATCTGGGCCTTCGGATTTCGTAATCCGTGGAAGATCAGCTTCGATGCCCAGGGTCGCCTGTGGTGCGGCGATGTCGGCTGGGAGCTGTGGGAAATGATTCATCTGGTGCAGCGCGGCGGCAATCATGGCTGGAGCGCGTATGAGGCAAGCCAGCCGATCAAGCCCGAAACCCAGCGCCCCGAGCCCATCATCCCACCTGTGGCCGCACATCCGCACACGGAGGCCGCGAGCATCACCGGCGGCTATGTGTACCACGGTTCACGCTTTCCCGAACTGCGTGGCGCTTACATCTATGGCGACTACGAAACCGGCAAAATCTGGGCGCTGTGGCACGACGGCAAACAAGTCACCCGCCGAGAAGAAATAGCCGACACACCGCACAAGATCGTGAGCTTCGGCCAAAGTGAGGACGGCGAGGTGTACTGGATGAACTGGGAAAGCGGCACGCGCATCTACCGCCTGGCACCGAACCCTGCCATCGGCAAACCGAGCCAGTTTCCACACAAGCTCAGCGCCACAGGCCTCTTCTCAGCCACTGCCGCGCAAACACCCGCCGCAGGGGTGCTGCCGTTTGAGATCGCCGAACCCATGTGGCAGGACGGCGCCACTGCGACACGCTTCATCGCCCTGCCAGAGGGCAAGGCGATCACCGCAAACAAAGGCATCATCGCATGGCCCGCAGAATCCGTCCTCGCCCGCACCATTACCTGGCCTGCCACCCAGCAGCGCATCGAAACCCAGGTCCTCCATTTCGACGGCGAGACCTGGAACGGCTACTCCTATCGCTGGAATGACCAAGGCACTGATGCCGAACTCGTCACGGCTGATGGAGCGGAGTTCACCGTGCAAAAGCAGCCATGGCGCATCCATGGCCGCGCTGAATGCGCGCGGTGTCATAACAACTGGAGCGGCTTCGCCCTGGGATTTCAGCCGGACCAGCTTGTCAGCATTGGTGGCAAAAAGCCCTCCGAATCCCCTGCCCTTTTCGCCGGCCCCTTCCTCGACCGCCTGAAGAACCACCTCATCTCCAGTCACGACACCAAGGCCGGCCTGGAAACCCGCGCCCGCTCCTGGCTCCACGCCAACTGCGCCCACTGCCATCGCCGTCACGGCGGCGGCAGCGTGCCCCTGATGGTGAATTTCGACCTTCCCACGGCTGAAACAATGATGCTGTATGAAAAGCCGACCCGCGGCGATCTGGGCATCAAAGACCCGGCCGTCGTCCATCCTTTGGCTCCTCAACGAAGCATTCTATTTCATCGTGTGGCCCGCACCGGCAGCGGCCACATGCCGATGATTGGCGCGCGTGATCCTGATCCGGCAGGTGTTCGGCTGCTGTGGGACTGGATCAGTGATCTCCCCACCCAAAATACGCCTGCACTAAGCCACACCGTTGAGTATGACCGGAAAAGCCGCTTGAACTTTGAAGCCATTGTTTCTCTGCTTGAGGCAGACAAACAAGTCGGAGGCGCGGATCCCATGCGCTCGTTCCCGACTCCGTCTCATTTGATGATGGTGATCAATAACGATTTGCTGGTCCCTCAGGCTCGTGAAGCCGCCATCAAAGCCGCGATGGCCAGTGGCGATCCGAACATCACCTCGTTGTTTGAGCGCTTCCTGCCGCCTGAGCAGCGGGTGAAGACTCTCGGCGTGAATTTCGACACGAAAAAGCTCCTCGCCGTCCCGGGCGATGCGAAGCGCGGAGGTGAGCTCGTCAGCATGAGCGGCAAACTGGCCATCTGCCTGGCCTGCCACATCGTCAACGGCATCGGCCGCGATTTCGGCCCGGAGCTGAGCAAAGCGGGGGCGCGCCTGACGCGGGAACAAATCCTCGAAAGCCTGCACAAGCCCTCACAAACCATCGCCAAAGGTTATGAGACCTGGATCGTCACATTGAAGGATGGCAGTTTGCAAAGCGGTTTCGTTACCCATTCCGATGAAGATGCAGTCACTCTGAAGCTTCCCACCGGGCAGTCGCAGACCATTAAGCGGGAACAAATCCAAAGCCAGCAGCCGCAACCGGCGTCGCTGATGCCCGAAGGTCTGCTGCAAAGCATGACTGAACAGGAAGCGGCAGACGTCATCGCGTATTTAGCCGGATTGAAATAAGCGCACGCGCGATCCCGAACCGTGAGAAAGCTGCGTACACTCACACTGAATGGCGCGTTTCCTTGTCACTGATGCACACCACACCCGTCACCTGCCCAAGCTGCTTTCAGGAGTTTGAGGTTCCCGCCCCATCCTATAATGAGGTGCCGTGCGATGTGGACTACGACTGTGAAATCTGCTGCCGGCCGCTGCGCATCTTTTTCTCAGAAGACGACGGTGAAATCTTGGGCATGGCCTACGGTTTGGGAGAGAACGGGCCTTATGGGTAATTCCCATCATGACAGGGCCTTGCATTCTGGTAGTCCCAAGTTTCTTCTTTCTTATGCCTCTATTGCGCGTTTTCGCATAGATTGCATTTGGATGTTTGCAAAAACAGAAGTTGTCGTTAATCTCGAAAAATCCCGCTGCCAGGAGTCTGGTGGATGGGAAGCTTAACAAATAGGTTAACACCCACACACATGAAAATCGCTATCCTTACCCTTATTGCGGCTTCCGCCGTGCTCTCCGCTTGCCAGCAGCCTGCTCCTCCGCCGCCGCCACCACCAATGCACAGCGGCAAGTAAGCAGTCAGCCGCCTAGTGCGGCTGGTTTGTGAAACTTACGTGTGATCATTTAATGATCCGTCTTGCCACTCTTCTTTCGCTGTTTCCGTGATGCTTCATGCATCCTGTTCCAGCTAAGACGGCATGTGCGAAGTGCGACGCTAAAGCGAAGGCCGACTGCAAAGACGGTCACAAGCTCGAATCTGACAGAAAACTGTCACATTGCGCCGCCGTTCCCCACCCAACCGGGGGACGGCGGCTTTTTTTTCACCCTTCCAGTGCCAAATTCTGGATGCTGGACTCCCCTTTTATACTTCATTGATGGACTGCCATGTCAGACTGCCTGCTCGCCCTAGAATCCTCCTGCGATGAGACTGCTGCGGCCATCTGTACCCTGGAAGGTGAGCTGATCGCCGGCAGGATCGCCTCGCAGATCGAAATTCACCGCCAGTATGGCGGAGTCGTGCCGGAGGTGGCCTCGCGCAATCACATCCTCCACGTGCGTCCTCTGGTTCAGCAGGTCCTGGCTGACGCCGGAAAAACGCTCGGCGACATGTCAGCTTTTGCAGCCACCAGCGGTCCGGGATTGGTGAGTTCGTTGCTCATTGGTACTTCGATGGCCAAGGCGCTCGCCATCTCTGAAAACAAGCCCTTCCTGGCCGTGAACCACATGGAGGGCCACCTGCTCTCCCCCTTTATGAATGGCAACGGCCCGGTGCGTGCCAGTGTGGCGCTCATCGTCAGCGGCGGTCACACGATGCTGGTGCGCGTGCGTGGCGTGGGCCGCTACGAGCTGCTGGGACGCACGCGTGACGACGCCGCAGGCGAAGCCTTCGACAAGGTGGCGAAGATGATCGGCCTCCCCTACCCCGGCGGACCTGAGATCGACAAGCTGGCCACTCGTGGCGATCCCACCGCCTTCGCCTTTCCACGGAGCTTTCTGGATGGCCGCAGCCTGGAGTTCAGTTTCAGCGGCTTGAAGACCGCCGTGCTGTATGAACTGCCCCGAGTCGACCTGAAGAGCGAACAGGTGCTGGCCGATCTCAGCGCCAGTGTGCAGGCGGCTATTATTGAGGTGCTGGTCGAAAAACTGGTGCTCGCGGCCAAGCAATGCGGAGAGACACTCGTCACGGTGAGCGGCGGGGTCAGTTGCAATCGTGGCCTGCGCTCGGCGCTTGCCGCACGTTGCGCCAAAGCAGGCCTGCAATTGCTGCTCGCCCCGCCGGATCTTTGCACGGACAATGCCGGCATGATTGCATTCGCTGCTGCGCAACGTTTCAATATTGGCCATACCTCGCCACTGGAGGCGGATGTGGATCCCAATCTCTCCCTTGTCAGTTAACCCCCTCTTATCATGCGCCCGTTTCTTGTACTCTTCTGCGCATTCACCAGTCTTCACGCCGGTGACTGGCCGCAGTTTCTCGGCCCTCAGCGCAACTGCACCGCCACTGACGAAACCGCGATCATCGGCAGCACGGAACCCGAGATCGTGTGGAAGCGTATGCTGGGAAGCGGCCATGCCGGAGCAGTGGTTTTCGACAACTGCGTGATCATGACCCACCGTCAGGGTGGCGAAATCATCACCGAGGCGCTTGCAGCCGCCGACGGCAAATCCCTCTGGAAACACGCCTGCCCTACGACCTACCGCGACAGCTTTGGCTTCGACAACGGCCCCCGTGCCGTGCCGTGCATCGCAGCGGGCAAGGTCATCACTCATGGCCCGGAAGGCATGGTCCAGACACTCGATTTCAAGACAGGCGCGCTCGTCTGGAGTTATGACAACGTGGCCGAGCTCGAATCCCCGCAAGGGTACTTTGGCCGCGCCTGCTCCCCCCTTGTTACAGATGGCAAGGTGCTGCTCAATGTGGGGGGCAAGAACGCGAAGGGCGGTGCGGGCATCATCGCGCTGGATCTTGCCACGGGAAAACTCGTCTGGCAGGCCACAGAAGATGAAGCGAGTTATTCATCCCCCTTGCTGATTCCTGAAGATCAGGGAGTGAGCGCCTTTTTCACCCGCCGCGGCGTCCTTCTGGCGCAAACCAGCGACGGCAAGGTGCTGGCGGATGACTACTTCCGCGCCCAGATCGACGCCTCCGTCAATGCGGCGGTCCCTGTGCCCTGCGGGGATGGCAGACTGCTTTTCACCGCCGCGTATGATGTGGGCGCCGGCCTCTGGCAGTGGAACAAGGCTGACCGCAAACTGACCAACGTGTGGAAAAAAGCCGACACGCTCGACTGCCACTACACGACGCCAGTTTACCACGCCGGTTACGTTTATGGTCTGCACGGAAGGCAGGAAACTGGCATGACGCTGCGCTGCATCTCCGTGGCCGATGGCACGATCGCATGGGAAGCGCCGGATCGCCTCCAGGGCGGCACCCTGATTCTGGTGGGAGACAAAATTCTGCTGCACAGCGAGGCCGGCGAGCTGTGGATCTTCACCGCCAACCCGAAGAAATTCAATCTCCTGCAACGCAGCCAGATCACCAGGGCGGGACACCGCAGCCATGATGCGTTCTCCAATGGACTGCTCTTTGCGCGGGATGCTGAGAAGCTGGTGGTGGTGAAGGTGAAGTAGCCCCCTACTTTACGCCTCCCGCCTTCCCCAAAAACCCGCTGTCTGCCAGCCAGTCGCTCATGCGCTGGGTCCAGGTTTTAATGGAGGCCAGCTTGGAGCGGGTGCCCATGCCAAAGCCGTGTGCACCTTTGGCGTAGAGGTGCACTTCCACGGGGAGCTTGGCGTCTTCGTATTTCGCCAGTTGGTCCAGGATGGGCTTCACGTGGCTGGTATCATCATTCGCCACGAGGAAAAAGGCAGGCGGAGAGTCGGCAGGAATCGGGCCAGCAGGCACGCCGAGGGGGCCGGGATAAATGGAGATCTGGAAATCAGCGCGGCTGCTGGCGTGGTCGATGGGGTCGGCGGCGGCGGGGTCGCCCGCCGTGGGGCTGTACACCACCATGGCCACGACTTCGCCACCGGCGGAAAAGCCGAGGATGCCGATGCGCTTGGGGTCGAGGCTCCACTCGGCGGCACGACTGCGGATGACTCGCATGGCGCGCTGGCCGTCTTGACGCGGGTGGATGTCCAGCGAGTAGGGAGAGCCCTCTTCGCGCGGCAGGCGGTGCTTCAGTACAAAGCAGGTCACGCCCAGGTTGTTCAGCAGTTTCGCGGGCTCCACCCCTTCGCCGCCAAAACCGAGCTGCCGATGCCCGCCGCCGGGCACGATGAGCACCGCCGCGCCGTTTGCCTTGTCCTTCGGCGCAGGAAAGACGGTGATGGAGGGGTTGTTCACATGCGTGACGGACGTGCCCTTGATCACCTCCGGCTCATCCCGCAGTTTCTCAAATCCAGGCGCGCCTTTTTCCCACAAGTGAATCACGAGCGGCTCCTCCGCGCGGAGCGTGCAATGCAGGACAAGGGGCAGAAGGAAGGCGAGGTATTTCATCAAAGGCGCAGGTGAAGGTGAAGTAGGCGTTGGATTGGTCCACAGCCGCGTCTAGTCTGCGCATCATGGCTCAGATTGGCAAACGCAATTCCCTCACCGTTCTTCACAGCACACCGCACGGCATTTATCTCGATGGCGGCGATCACGGCGAAATTCTCCTCCCCAACCGTTACATCCCCAAGGGCACCAGCCTTGGCGAAACTCTGGACGTTTTCATCTACCGTGATTCTGAGGACCGCCTCGTGGCCACCACGGAGGTGCCGTTTGCCATGGTGGGCGAATTTGCCACGCTGGAAGTCGTGAGCGTGAACCGCAACATCGGTGCGTTTTTGAACTGGGGCCTGCTCAAGGATCTGCTCCTGCCGTTTCGTGAGCAGGCGGATCAGGTTTACGTCGGCGACAAAGTCGTGGCCTACATCATGCTGGATGAGAAAACGGACCGCATCATCGCCACCACACGCCTGAACCGGCATCTGAGCCGCGAACGCCCGCCGTTCAAACCAGGACAGCCCGTGCCACTGCTGATCACCGCCCGCACGCCGCTGGGCTACAATGCGATTGTCGCGGGGACGCACATCGGACTGCTCTACCACACCAACATCGGCGCCCCGCTTCAAGTCGGACAAAAGATCAACGGCTTCGTCAGCGCCGTTCACCCCAGCGGCAAGATTGACCTCAGCCTGGATGCCTCCGGCTACCAGCGCGTCGCATCACTGACGGACCGCATTCTTGAAGCGCTCAAGAACAACGGCGGAAAACTCGACTTTGACGACGACAGCCATCCCGAAGCCATTCGCAGCCACTTCGAAGCCAGCAAGAAGGCGTTCAAGCAGGCACTCGGCTCCCTCTACAAACAGCGCCGCATCCGCTTCACGAATCCGGGCATTGCAACCCTGGACGTTCGTGAAGCGAAAGACGGTGACTGGAAGCCTTCTGGCCCGGGGGCCCAATGATCAAGGCAGAGGGAAACGCTGGTTCATCTCGCTGACTTCCTTGCGGATTTGAGCCAGGGCGGCTTCGTCCTCACGGTTTGTCAGCGCACGGTCGATCCAGGCGGCGATCTGCTTCATCTCGGCCTCCTTCATGCCGCGCGTGGTGACGGCAGGGGTGCCGACACGAATGCCACCGCCAAGGGTGATCTTCTCGGTGTCGAAGGGAATACCGTTTTTGTTCACGGTGATTGCAGCCTTGTCGAGGGTCTCGCTGGCCACCTTGCCATTGAGGCCTTTCGGGCGGAGATCCACGAGCATGAGATGATTGTCCGTGCCACCGCTGACGATGCGATAGCCGAGCGCAGCGAGAGCAGCAGCAAGGGCCTGGGCGTTTTTGACGATCTGTGCCGTGTAATCCTTGAAGCCGGGCTTGAGGCATTCGCCGAAGCAGACGGCCTTGGCTGCGATGACGTGCATGAGGGGGCCGCCCTGCACACCCGGGAAGACCTGGCTCTGGATCTTCTTGAAGAGATCCTCACGATTGGTGAGGATCATGCCGCCACGCGGACCGCGCAGGCTCTTGTGCGTGGTGGTGGTGACGAAGTCGGCATACTCCATCGGGGAGGGATGCGACCCGCCGGCCACGAGACCGGCGATGTGGGCCATGTCCACAAAGAGGTAAGCGCCCACGCTCTTAGCGATCTCGCTCATCTTCTTGAAGTCGATGATACGCGGGTAAGCGCTGGCACCTGCGGTGATCATCTTCGGCTGCTCACGCTTCGCCACTTCGGCGAGCTCGTCGTAGTCAATGAGTTCGTTCTCCTGGTTCACCCCGTACTGGCAGAAATTGTAGAAACGGCCGGAGAAATTGGCCGGATTACCGTGGGTGAGGTGACCACCGTGGGCGAGATTCATGCCGAGCACCTTGTCACCGGGCTGCAGGACGCTGAAATAAACCGCAGCATTGGCCTGCGAGCCGGAGTGCGGCTGCACATTGGCAAATTTGGCGCCAAACAACTCGCACGCGCGGTCAATCGCAAGCTGCTCGACCTTGTCGACTTCCTCACAGCCGCCGTACCAGCGCTTGCCGGGATAGCCTTCGGCATACTTGTTCGTGAGGCAGCTGCCCTGAGCAGCCATAACCGCCTTGCTGGTGAAGTTCTCACTGGCGATGAGCTCGATATGGTCCTGCTGGCGATGCTGCTCGCCACGGATGATGTCGGCAACGGCGGGATCATTCGCCTCCAAAATATCGAGCGGGTGCGGCTGCGCGTTCATCTTGTCCACACGGCGGCCATGGCGGCCACCGGCAAAGGGGGTCTTCAGCCACGCATCCACGATCTCATTTGCGGTGGTCTCAGAGGTGTTTTTGCCGGAGAGGCAGAGCACGTTGGAGTTGTTGTGTTCACGAGTGATGGCAGCGGTCTGCGCATCGGCGACCAGTGAAGCCTGAATGCCCGCATGACGGTTCGCGGCGATGCACATGCCGATGCCCGTGGTGCACACCAAAATGCCCGCATCCGCCTCGCCGGAGAGCACCTTGCCAGCAACCACCTCCGCGTAGTCCGGGTAATCGACTGAATCATGCGAATTCACACCCAAATCCTCCACGCCATAACCAGCGGATTTCAGATGAGCGACGACGGCATTTTTCAATTCCACTCCGCCATGATCGGCGGCGATGGCGAGTTTATGAGGGAGGGTGCCGTTGGAGGTACTGGTCATTTTTTGCGTTGGGGGGGTGAGAGTCGAAGATGGGTGGGCGATGGCTGCTGTCATCCATCATTTTCCTTCCAGGTCTGATCAATGTAGGCGAGCAGGCTGGGCAGAATTATTTCCAGGTCGCGCAGCGTCTGTTCATACGCTGAACGGCCCTGTCCAAAGGGATCCGAAAGATCTCTGCCACGAAGGGCGTCTTCCGCGACAAATTCGGAAACAAGATAGACCTTGTCGGAGTGCGCGGGAAATTCATCCGCGATCGCCGCCATGTGGTGCGAGGACATGGCAAACACGTGCGTGGCCTGCTCCAAGATCTGCCGGTCGAGCATGCGGCTCTTAAAATTGTCCAGATCGATACCGCGCGCTTTGAGCAAAGCAGCCGAATGTTTGCTGGCAGGCATGCCGGGAGCCGCCGCGACACCAGCGCTGGAGACCTCGTAGTCGGCACGCTCCCTGACCATATCACGGAAAAGCGCCTCCGCCATGGGGCTGCGGCAAGTGTTGCCAGTGCAGACAAAAAGAACTTTTTTCAAGATGCTGAGCGGGGTTGATTCTATCCCGCCAGAACTGACGGGGGATGTCAGTGTGCCGCGCCCCCCCTCTTTTGTCAAAGGCGGAGCAGAATGTGCCCATAAGCATTTTCGTGGAATATCCCGCTTGCCAAAGGGGAGGCATATGGGCTTTGCTCCTGTTCGTCTTATTTCCAAGCGCTTAACCCCGGATGGCGGAACGATATAAAATATATGAAAAGCTCGGCATGGGCGGCGTTGGTGCCGTCTTCCGTGCTTATGACAGCCAGTTGAAGCGCTGGGTTGCCGTCAAACGACTGCTGACCGCCAATGAAGCAGACGTGGACAAAAACGTTGCTTCCGAACTGCGACGTGAGGCCGATGCACTCGCCTCCCTGCGCAATCCGAACATCGTCACGATCTTCGATGTGGCGAGCGATGACGAAGGGTTGTTCATCGTGATGGAGCTGCTCCAGGGCGAGGATCTGGCGGATGTCGTCGCACGCGGTCCGCTTCCTTACGATGATTTTAAAGAGCTGGCCTCGCAAACACTCGAGGGCCTGCTCGCAGCGCACCAGCACCACATCCTGCATCGGGACATCAAGCCTGAGAACATCAAGGTGGAGCGTCTTCCCGGCGGCCGCATGCAGGCGAAGATCATCGACTTCGGTCTGGCAAGAGCCGGCTTGCGCGCACGCAAGCAGACGGAGGACCAGGAAGGCACGGTGATGGGGTCCATCTACTACATGGCCCCCGAGCAGCTCACGCGTGAGCCCGTGGATGAACGCACCGATCTCTATTCCCTGGGCTGTGTTTTCTATGAGGCGCTCTCCGGTAGAAAGGCATTCGACGGCGCTTCCATGGCCGAGGTCATCGACAAGCACATCGACCATGTGCTGGTGCCGCTGCATGAAATTGCCCCGCATGTACCGCAGTGGCTGGGGGCCTGGTGCGCACGCCTCATGGCGCAGAAGCCTGATGATCGCCCAGCCAACGCCCAGCAGGCCATCGAGGAGTTTCGCGCCTGGGAAAAAATGCCCACAATGGTGACCTATGGTCCCTGGATGGGCATGTATGCGCCGCCGCCCGTGTATATGCCGCCCGGCATGCCTCCGGGAACAGGCACGGTGCCGCTGACGGGTTATTATCCCCCCCCCGAAGCTCAGCCCGTCTATGCCGAGCCTGTAGCCGTGGAAGTTATTCCTGAGGCGCAGCCTGTCGTTGAGCTCGCCGCACTCACGACACCACTGGCCCCTGCGCCGCGCAGGCCCGGAACCGGGCACACGACAGCGATGCAGCGTCCGCCATCTGCAGCCCGTTCTTCCGCCCCCTCAGCTTCGTTCATTCAGACAAACGCGAAACTGATCAAGCAAATCGCCATCATCGGTGGAGGCATCATCGTGCTGGGCATCGGCGGCTGCTTTTTCTTCGGTAAAAAGCCCGGCGCTTCATCCTCCAGCAACTCAGCGCTGTCAGCTATTGGCATCTCGTCCAATCCGCCCAAGGTCAGCTATCAGCTCCCGCAGGACCGCCCATTTCCTCCTGTGGACCGAGGCATCGCACTCTTTTATGTGGGCAACACCGCCAGCCTGACCAACCGTAAAGGCGCCGACGGCCAACCCGCCTTGGCCAACCCAAACGAGCCTGTCATCGAGTGGCATGACCTTTCTGAGAGGGGTGGCGACAACATTTTGCGTAGCTATCAGAAGAGCCCGGACTATGCGCCCAAGCGCGTCAACTGGCCGGAAGCCGCCAAGGGCGGCACGCCCAAGCCGGGACGGGTCGTACTCGATTTCCATTCTCACAATGGCAAGCCCTGCATCCTGGAGCTTGATGATACAGGCTCTGAAACGCAGAACATGCCCTTCGGCAGCAAGGATGCTGGCGTCCCCAACGATAAGGGGCTCACAGTCGTCATCGCGTTTCAGGCCGATGCGACCAAGCTCCCCACGCGGGTTTTCACCCTCGGCAATGATGATGGCACTACGGTGTCCCTGCTGGTGGATGAGAAAAAGAACCTCGTGACAGAAGTTAAAAATGCAGGTGGCAGCCCTGTGCTGACCTCGAAGGATGTGAACGGCACGCTGGCCTGCCTCGCTTTTGTGAGCTGGAATGCCAGCACCGGCCTCGTGGAACTCCGTGCACGAGATGCCGATGGCAAGGCCTTCACCTCTTCTGGCGGCAAGTCCACCGCGCCCTCCAAACCCCTCAACTGGCTGCTGATCGGACGTGGTCAGGACAGCAGCGGTGGAAGCGTCAGCCCCCAGGATCAATTCAGCGGATATCTGGCAGAACTCTTCGTTTATTCCATCATCTTGAAGCCCGACCAGAGCCAGCTCATCGACGGCCGTGTGCGTGATTGGTACTTCCTCACTCCGCCGCCGCCGCTCAACACCCGGCTGCGGACGAAGCTTCCAATGATCGAACCCCGCAGTGCCTGGAAGCTGAGCGCCAGCCTCAAGAAGGAAGACTGCGCCAAGGCCGTGGACAACAACACGGCCTCCCGCTGGGCCACCGGAGCCCCCATGAAAGGTGGCGAATGGTTCACCGTGGAACTTCCCACCGAGGAAAACATTGCCGGACTGGCCCTCGACAGCCAGGCCAGCAATCAGGACTACCCGCGCAAGTACAAAATCGAAGTGTCCTCCAATGGCACACAGTGGAATCCCACCGATGCCCAGGGAGACGGAAACGTTGTGACCGAGATCGTTTTCAAAACACCGCAGAAAGCACGTTTTGTACGCATCACTCAACTCGGGGCTGCCAGCAGTTACTGGGGCATTAACGAACTGGTTCTGTTCAAGAAGTAGCCCCCCCCTGAAGGGCGGCCCTCTCAGTTCATCACGGCACACAGGGCACCACGGATGAAGTGCGCTTGTTCATGACTCAGTCCAGCAGGTGCAGCCAGCGCAGCATGGACCATGCCGACGGCCGTTTCACACGGGATCACCGTGAGCACATTCCCAGATGCCAGCGGCTGGTGAATCACCGGAGGCGTTTCACAGGCGGACATCGCGTTCGCACGGATCGCCGCTCCGCAAGCCATCATGGTGGAAAGGGCCAGCCCGGCTTTGGCCTCACCTCCCCACAGCACCTCGCCATCATCACTCATCACCAGAAGCTGCTCTCCCCCGGTGTACAGCGTCTGCCGCGCCCAGTTGGCAAAGGCAGCCAGACGCACCTCGCGCGAGCCCTGAGGAATGTCAAAAGCGGCTGTCAGTGAAGAAACAGCGGTGGATTTTTCCGGCATTTCAACTGAGGCCTCTTCTTGGCAGACTTCCGCCTCCGCCGCATCATCACTTGCTTGATGAAGAGGGGCAAAGACCGTTATGCTTTCATGGGATGGCGCCTCCACCGGGGAAATTTCGCTCATCCGCGTGAGAATGCCCGCGTCAGTCGCACGCTGGCGAATCGCACGCAGCTTGTCACGGATTCGGCTCAGCGGCAGCGTGGCAGCAGGATTCGGAATTGATTGAACATGCCCGTCATCAGCCGTCTCATCTTCCGCCTCTGCCACAGGCTCTGGTTCGGCCGCAAATGTTTCAGCCACAATCACAGCGGGCGCAGGTTTCACGGGGGGCGCCAACCAGTCCGCGGCAAATCCCCAGGCCGCGTCTGCAATGCCCGACGAGGTTGCAGGAGTGGTGTCCATCTCAATGAAGCCGGGTGTTTCCTCCACGCATGCCTCCTGAGGTGCGATCTGCTCCACCAGCGCCTTGATCCGCTCGGCATCAATCCATGAGACTTGCATGGCCATGCTCCCTTTCACGTTCGTGGGTCAATCCTGTCCGCTGCTCCAGTTCGGCGGCGATCTGGTCAAAAATCAGCGCTTCGGGCGGCGGGTTGCGCTTGGTCAGCGCCACCGGCACCCCCAGGGCGCTCGCTTCGAGAAATGAAGGCAGGCGCGGAATGCTCTGCTGAAACATCAGGTTGGCCGGCAGCATGTCGCGCAGCTCACGCGCCACCTTCAGGCTCATTTCATTTTCGCGCATCACCATCGTCAGCAAAATGCCCGCCACACGTACCCCGGCACCTTCCGCACGGAAGCGCGCCAGTGTCTCCAGCAGATGAGGCACGCTGCGGATCGCCAGCGGCTCCGCCTGCTGGGGCAGCACCACAAAATCACAGGCCTTCACCACCGACTCCGTCGTGCTGCTCATCCCCGCCGCCGTGTCCATAAGAACGACGTCGACGCCCCGCAGCTCGGCGCCCCGCAGCAGATCAGCCAGCCGTGCCGGCACCTCATGCTCAGACCAGCCCTGTCGCGCGCAAGTGTCATACTGCCCGGCAGGTACAATCTCCAGTTCTGGGAGCCGCGTTGGCACCACCAGTCTGCTCAAATCCCCGCCACGAACGAGAAACTCATGAAATCCCTCACGCGCCTTCGTACTTTTCGCCAGCGACAGCCCCACGCCGCCCTGCGGATCCGTGTCAATCAGCAGCACACGCCAGCCACGCCGCGCCAGTGAGTAGGCGAGATTGATGCACAACGTGGTTTTACCCACGCCGCCCTTCTGGCTCGCTGTTGCAATCGCTATCACACGTCGATGCTAGGATGGGTTTGCCGAATGGCAAGGAAGTTGCGCAGCAGACCATTCAAGATTAAATCCAGCAGGTCTCCGCCGGCGGGGATCAGCCCCACCGCACACTCACATGAAACTGCCTTTTTTGTCTTGTTGTCTGGCGCTGTGCTTGACGAGCCTGTCTTGTGAACGCCGTGCCGAGCTCCAGCGTGAATTCACCGCACTCGACGCCAAATTCAAACAGGATGAGGCCGCCACCCGCCAGTACGAAAAAGACATCGCAGAACTCGGGGGCCGGGAGGGCCTGACACGCCTCCTCGAACAAATCCAGATCAAAGAGGATCAACTGCGTTCGCTGGAATTCGTCAACGCTCCCCGACAGCGCAAGCTGTCGGCCATTGAAGCCGGGTTCGCCAAGCTCAAGCCAGCCGCTGAGGCCTTCAAAGCCGCGCAACCCAAATAATACCCCGCAACACCGTGTTCGAATTTCGTTTCAGTTCCTTTCTCAAGGCCCTGCTTTTCCTCGCCTGCATCATCGGCGGCTGCGACTATCTTGCCAAATTCGACAAACTTAAGGCGGAGCTTGCTGAATTGAAATCCCAGGCCGACACAGCCCGGGAGACGGTGGATCTGCGCCGGCAGGAATGGACTGAAATCAAAACCGCCAAAGACAAGCTGGATCAGCTGGAGGCACGCATGACCGAAGTCCTCCGGCAGCGCGACCTTTTAGACACCAAAGAACGCAAACTGACCGGCGAGATCAAATACATGGCCGATTCCATGGCGGCAGCCGTGGAGAACACCCGCAAATCCGCCATCGGCACCGTGATCCCCGAACTCAGGCTTTCAGGACGTTCAGCCCTGCACAATGCCAAGATTTTCAAGATCAACGACGATTCGGTTTCTTTTCTGCACGAAGACGGGGTGGCCAATCTGCAGGCGAAAACCGATGACCTGCCGACGGAACTCGTGCAAAAGTATGACCTCGGACCGAAGTCCATTCATGGTGGGCTGCAGCATCTGATGAATGAACTGAGTCCGCCGATGCCCTCCAAATCAGCCCCCTCAGGCAAGAACCAGGGCTTGTAGAGCATCCTTGCCATTCCACGAGAATGTTTCTATGCGCCACTTTCCGCATGCAAACATTGTCTCTAAATGTATTTTTGATCAGAGAATTCGCTCGACCCCAGCAGCCCCCCAACATTACCTAATGTACCGCCCCCTAATTCTAACCGGTCTTGCAGCCATTGTTTTCGCAAGCTCCTGCGATAAAGTTGGCACGTTGAACAGTGAACGCGCTAAGGTCGAGGCGGAGATTCAAAGCATCACTCAAGAAATGCGCGCCATTGATGACAAATTCGAATCACTTCGGACTATCCCGGTTGCGAACGGAATGCCCCTGGAGAACCACCTTGAACAGGCGGTGAAAAAAAATGCGGAATTTGAGTCAATGCTGGCTGATCTCGGCAAAAAATGCGCCGAAGCCGAGGCTGCCCTAAGTGTCATTCGTCCTCGTTTGGACAACTACAAAGCCAAATACCTGTACTAAATTTAGTCTTTGATCATCATGTTTGAAGAAACAAAAGTCTGGGTCGCCCTTTTTCTTATCGGCATCATTATTTCGTTCAGTTATTTTATTCACTACGAAGACACCGTAAGCGAGGCCAAATTAATGCTGAAACAGAGTGAGTCCCAGCTGGCAAGCATGAAGGAAATGCTGCCTCTTAGAAAGAAGGCTTGGAGCGAAAAGGAGCGAGTTGTTAGCAAGATCAAGGCTGAGGCTGACAAAAACACGTCTCTCCTCAAAGCACAAGAAGCCTTGGACCAACGTTATCAGAAAGCTGATAGCGATTTCAAATATGCCCTCCAATCCATGAAAGAATCGGTGGAGAGAACTCGAAACAACGCGCCC
>NZ_JBGANL010000088.1:0-12684 GCF_044222345.1 Prosthecobacter sp. | reverse complement strand
TGGCCGGGTTTTTGGGCCATGCAGGCTGTTTGAACGTGGTGCGAATGGCCATGTCTTGATCACGCACAAGGTCGCTGATGCCGCCGGCGATACCGCCGCCGACGTCTCTGATTTGCACGCCAAAGGTGAAGGCCGCCATCTCGTAGAACTGCTTCTGCGTCCACTTGTCAAAGGGGTGATTGTGGCACTGGGCGCACTCGATGCGGGTGCCCAGGAAGACGCGCACCGTGCTGGCCATGTTGTCCAAGGGCATACCACGATCCCGTGCGTAGTAGCCGATCGCACCATCGGACCAGGCCTTGCCCTCTCCTGCGACCATCTCCCGCACGAACATGTCGTACGGCTTGTTGCGGCGCAGGGCATCCTTGACGAAATGAACATAGGCGGGGCCTGTTCGCTGGCCCTTGGATTGCACGCGCAGCACATCGGCCCAGTGATGGAAGTAGTTCTGCACATAGCCCTCGGAAGCGAGGAGCTTGTCGATGAGTGCCGCCCGCCTTCCCTCTTCTCTGGAAGCCAGAAACTCCTCAGCCTCACGCGTGGTGGGAATGCGGCCCACCACATCCAGATAGATGCGGCGCACGAAGACGTTGTCATCCGCCGGGGCGTTGGGCGTCAAGTTGTGAGCCGCCCAGTCCTTCGCCAGCAGCGCGTCAATTTCAGCGGCGGCGGCGGACACTTCGGTGTCGGCCCGGGCGAGCGACGCCAGCCAAAACGTGAAGATCATTGAGCATGCCAGAAGGCTTTTCATTCGAGGTGAAACGCGGGACCTAGCCCTGCTTTTGCAGACGGACAAAGATGCCGGGCATGTATGGCACGCGGTTAAGGAGTGTCATCGTGGATTTCGTGGTGCTGGGCGCAGGCGTGCGGCGGTGCCTTTTGCAGACGCCCGTTCTTCGCACTTTGTGCTACGAAGGACAGGCTGCTGGCACCCGGCAGACATCAGTGAAGCGATGGGTTTGCTTCTCCAGAATCGTCGAAAATCTCAGCCCTGCGCACCATGGCCCAGTGATGGGCCGCGCGGAGACCAGGTGCTGATTAGAGCGTCACCCTAGCTGGAGAATGTTCCAGATGATTCTGGCCGCAGCACGGTGAGTGGGACTCAAACCAAGCTCATAGGGCTGAGCTGTGTCTGAAATCATGCCGGGAAGAGACTGGCAAAGTCCCATGCAGAAGAGAATGACAACCGATGGATGCCCTGAAGGCCGACGGTGGTGGTGAGGCGGCCTTCGGCCACGCCACTGACGGGCCAGTCGGCCTTGTTGAAACGGAAGGTCAGCCGCGTCAGCAGCTCGGGCGGAAGGACGGTGTCGAGGCTGAACGGAGTGGATCTCTCTGCCAGCAGGACATGATCTGACCCGGTCCAGTTTAAGGCGCGCAGCCAGGGGTGTAACTCGACCCCCTTGGCGAGGGTCTCGAAAGCCCGTGGCGCATGAGTCTCGGGAGGATAGAGATCAGGATGAGCGGCGATGAAGTCATCCACTGTCATGATGGCCCTGATCCGTACCTGCGAGAGAATGTGAAGGGCACCGTCTCGAACTGAAACGGGATACACGGTTTCTCCCGCCTTCACGCCGGCTTTGATGAAACTGGGCTGCGTGGTGTGAGGGCCGCCAAAGAGAAAGTCAATGCTCCTGCCGATGAGGCCGTGCTTTTTGGCGATCCGGACCCGGTCACTGTTCCAAAGCACTGTGTAGGCATTGCTCACCAGAGGGAATCGAGTTGAGGTTCACGATGCGACTGCCCGGGCTAGAAGGAGTGAATGAAGTGGAGGCGAGGGCGGGAATTGAACCCGCGCATACCGGTTTTGCAGACCAGTGCATTACCACTTTGCTACCTCGCCATGCTCGAAAGCGGCGGGAGGGTAGTGGGTGGAGAGGCGTTGTCAAGGTGAACGGCGAAAGAGGGCCGAGGGGAGTTTGCGGTCGTTGGCGATGGTTTGCTGTTGTTTGCAGTGGTTGGCCGTCCATCCTTCGCTCTTCGAGCTACGGAGGACTCGCTTCGCTCGGAGGCTGGATTTCCTGAATGACCCATAGTGTGCACAGGGACGTCCGCCCGGAGCCGGCTTCCTTCTTCGCCACGGCTACGAAGGACAAGAAAGCCGGTACTACAATACCCGGAGATCAGAGGTGGCGGGCCTGGATCTCCTGAATGGCCCACGCGGCATGCTCGGCGATCAGCGCGTTCTCGTCCCTTGCTGCCTGCTCCAGCGCGGGGAGGTCCTCGGTGCCGCCGGTGTTGCCGAGGGCGACGCAGACGTTGCGGAGGAAGGCGGGACGTTTGATGCGCTTGATGGGGGATTTGGCGAAGAGGGCGCGGAAGGTGTCGTCTGTGAGGCTTAAGAAGTCGCGGAGGGTGTGCTGGAAGATGGTGGTGCGGGCCTGGAAGGTGGCCTCATGGGAGGCCTGGGCGTGGCGGTTCCAGGGGCAGGCGTCGAGGCAGGAATCGCAGCCGTAGATGCGATCGCCGATGCCGCGGCGGAACTCGAGGGGGATGGGGCCTTTGGACTCGATGGTGAGGTAGGAGATGCAGCGGCGGGCATCAAGGCGACGAGGGGCGGTGATGGCCTGGGTGGGGCAGGCGACGATGCAGCGGGTGCAGGTGCCGCAGCGGTCGGGACCGGGTGCGTCTGGGGGGAGCGCCAGCGTGGTGAGGATGTCGGCGAGGAAGAACCAGGTGCCGAGGTGGCGGTGGATCTGCATGGTGCTTTTGCCGCCCCAGCCGAGGCCGGCTTCGCTGGCGAAGTCGCGCTCGAGGACGGGGCCGGTATCGACGTAGGGGCGCTGGGTACCGCCGTGGGCGGTGAGGAAGTCACTCAAGGCGCGGAGCTTGTTTTCGATGAGGTCATGGTAGTCGTTGTTCCAGGCGTAGCGGGCGATGCGGTACTGAGTTTGCAGTGGTTGGGCGGAGGTTTGGGAGAGAGCGGAGGGTGTTTGATGGCCTACGGAAGGCGCGGAAGACACGGAAGGGGGGCCGTCCTTCGCTCTGCGAGCTTCGGAGGACTCGCTGCGCTCGGGGTAGGAGCTGCCGCCTTGGTAGTAGTTGAGGGCGAGGACGATGACGGATTGGGCGCCGGGGAGGACGAGGGTGGGGTCGGTGCGGCGTTCGGGGTTGCGGGCGAGCCAGGCCATGTCGCCGTGCTTGCCTTCGGCGATCCATTGCTCAAAGAGGGCGCGGTGGGCGGCGGGCTGCGCGGGGGCGATGCGGCAGTCGTCAAAGCCGAGGGCGCGGGCTTGGGCGATGAGGGCGGATTTGAGCTCTGCGGGGGACACGGGGAAGGGGAAGTTTGCAGTGGGGGGAGCGAGAGCGCTGGATGGGACGGATCTGACGGATAGGACGGATCGGCCAAATCTACGGGATTGCCGGTTCACTGGCTACTGATTCACGGACCCCAGGTGGGTGACTTGGGTTTGCACTACCTTCGGCCCCCTCCTGCGGCACTTCTGAAAAACCACTGCCAACAACGGCAAACTACGGCAAACGATTGCCAACTCTACTTCCCGCCGGGGGGCATGAGGACTTGGATCTGCTGATCGATGGCGCTGAAGGATTCGGCAAGGGTGCGGAGGCGCTCGACGTGGGTGGACTGCTCGCGCTCGAGGTTGGCGGCGCTGGCCTGGGCGGGATTGAGGGTGTCGAGGAACTTGGTGAAGGAGGCGGTGACGTCTTCGGTGACCTGCCTGGAGAGCATTTCGCGGAGCGTGGCGGAGGATTCTTCGAGCTTGTCGAGGATGGAGTTGCGGGCGTTGGCGAGGCGGATCTGGGTGAGGAGGTAAACGACGCCGAGGAGGAGGAGGCCGGCACCGAAGGCGATGGCGGCGCTGGTGAGATCGTCCAACCAGCCGCAGAGGGCGGTGCCGAGGATGATGGGGATGATGAGGCGGGTCAGCCAGCGGGCGGTGACGCGGGCGCTTTCGAGGCCGGGCTCGATGTCTTCATCGAGCTTCAGCCCGATGACGAAGCGGCGGAGGGAGGAGTCCACATGTGTGCCGAAGCGGCGGCGCAGCTCGCTTTCATCTTCACCGTAATCATGCGAGGGGAGGACGACATCCGGCGGGAACAGGATGCCGCGACCTTGGGCATAGAGGAAGCGCTCGAACTGATGCACGTCTTCTTCCAGGACGAGGCTGACCTGGCGCCAGCGATCCCCGGTGCGGTGCTGGAGTTCCTGAAAGAGGCGGTGGTCGAGGCTCTGGGGGCGGGCGGCGGATTCGTCTGAGTCTTCGGCATCCTTGCGCTGGAAGGCTTTGCGGGTGGTGAGGGCATCGCTGGCGAGGCCGGCGACGCGCATGACGGACTCGTGGTAGTCGCGCTCGGTGGCATCGAGGGCGGGGAGGATTTTTTTCAGGGTGCGGTCCACCTGGAGCTCGCGCTCGGTCTGGAGTTCCTGGAGGACGACGGTCTTGTGCCTGGCCTGCTGCATGCGGACGGAGTGGCGCTCGCGCATGTCATTGAGGATCTGCCGAGCCAGGCGCATGGTGCTGGCGAGTTTGTTGAGGCGGGCGGCATTGTGCCGGACGATGGAGGAGATGTGGGCCTCCAGGGCGTGAAAGCCGCTGTCCTGCAGGAGGCGCTCGCGCTCGATGCCGGCATCGCGTGCGAGGAAGGCTTTTTTGGCGGAGACGGCGTAGAGGGGGAAATCACGGCCGAAGCGCTGGCGGGTGAGCTGACCCATGTAATCCGTGATGACCTGAATCTCCTCGGGGCTGCGGAGATCGCTCTGTTGAAGTACGAAGATGACGTGGCGCATCCACTCGCGGTGGACCTTTTCCAGGAACTGCCAGGCGGAGGCGCCCCAGGGGTTCATGGCAGAGAAGACGAAGATGACGAGATCTGCGATGGGGACGAAGCGCTCGGTGATGAGCTGGTGCTCGTTTTCGACGGAGTTCGTGCCGGGAGTGTCCACGATGTGGAAGTCGCGCAGGAAATCGACGGGGGCGTAGACTTCATCCAGGGTGGGGGTGACGGGGGCAACCTTGTGCTCTTCGCCATGACGGAAGAAGAGGATCTTGCCGGTGGTGGGGACGACGCCGGTGCTGGAGAAGTCCTGGCCGAAGAGGGCGTTGAGAAAGGTGGATTTGCCGACGTTGACCTCGCCGACGACGACGAAGACGAAGGGTTCCTTGAGGCTGGCGATGAGATTGTCCAGGATGGCGGCGGCTTCGCTGTCACCACCGGATTCACGCAGGGCTGCGGCCAGAGCCAGCAGGTCTGTGCCAATGCGTGAACGCAGTTCGAAATAGTCGTCTCCAATCATGAGGGGGGGTGGTGCAAAGTGTCGCGTGGTATCCGCACCGCAACCTCGCTTCGGATGGAGAGACAAGATTCAGGTGAAAAGTTTGAGGCTGGGGGGAGCCAGGGCTTGCGCATGAAGCGGGCAAGGAATGCGTCGTGTGCTGTCCGAAGGACAGAAAGGACGCCGGATGGCAAAATTCATCGCCAAATGTGTTCCCTTTTCGGCGTGGGGAATTAAAGAGCAGGTCTTGACTGATCTGCCCCCAGCCAGTGAATCTGCACACGTCCGGCATACGCCGTGGTGGCTGTGGCCGCATGTGCTGAGCCTGGAGGCGCCGATCGTGGCGGTGCTGTGGCAGGCGGCGCTGGCGCATGCGCATGGCATCCGGCTGACGCCGCTGATGAATGTGGGACTCGGGCTGGCCTGCTGGGCGATCTATCTGCTGGACCGCACGCTGGACACGCTGGCGGTGAAAAATGTGGCGGAGCTGGATGTGCGCCATGTGTTTTACCACCGGCACCGCCGTGTGCTGCTGCTGGGCGTGCTGCCGCCGGTGCTGCTGCTGCTGGGGTGGATGGCGCTGTATGTGATCCCCGAAGGCGTGCTGTGGCAGGCGGTGAGTCTGGCGCTGCTGGTGGCGCTGTATCTGGCGTCATGGTCGGCGCAGGGCAGCCGGGTGACGCGGGATGTGTTTGTGTCTTGTGCCGGGCTGGGGGGCGTCATGCTGATCTCACGCATGCCGATCACCAGCGGGTCGAAGTTCGCGCTGAGCCTTTTTGTGCTGGGCGTGATGGCATTGTCCTTTCTGCGGCAGCTGGACATCCGCATGGGGAATGTGCTGCCGAAGGAAATGACTGCCGCGCTGCTGTTTGCCATGGGCTGCACCACGAGCACGCGGTTTTTTGCCATGCCGGAGACCATTGCGGAGCCGGTGCTGGAGTGCGTGCTGCTGACGCTGCTCTTTGCGTGCAATCTGCACGGCATCACCTGCCGCGAGGCTGGTTTGAAGGATGATCGCAAGCACACGCGGCTGGTGCTGGGCACGGTGGTTTTTACGCTGGCGGTGCTGTGGGGCATTGAGCAGGGCATGCTGGAGCACACGCTGCTGGGCCCTGCCCGCGCCGCGCTGGGTGCGGTGGTGCTGCACGCCGTGGTGCAGGGGCTGCGGCGTCGGTTTTCGGCAGACGCTTATCGCGTGCTGGCGGACATGGCGCTGATCGTGCCGCTGCCGCTGGCATGGTGGTGAAAAGGCTGAAAATAAAGCTGCGCCACACCGCTGTGTGGTGATGAGCGCCACATGGATGGGTGAGCGTGTTTCAAACAAGGTTGAACCGGGGTGAATGAAGGACTATGGCGAAAATCCCCCTCCCTTAAAGCGCCCTCGGCGCGTTCCGAAAAAAGCCCCATGTCAGTTGTCTTGCGTCTTCGTCGCCTCGTTCCCGCATTCTCCTTCCTCAGCCTCCTGCTTGCCCAAACCGCCGCGCCTGCGGCAGTGCTGGTGTATGCCGACGTGGATGGCACCGCCAACTGGAACACCACTGAGCAAGCCTGGACGAATTCCGGCACGCCCAGTGTGTGGATCTCCACCAGCAGCGCTGAGTTTTCCAATGGCAACAGCGCCAACGGGGTCACACTCACGGAGGGCATCAATGCCACCTCCATCTCCCAATCCGGAGCCGGGACTAAGACGACAATCAGCGGCAGTGGTTTGACGCTCACGCTGTCCGGTGGCGGGGCCAGTCCGGTGGTGGCCAACAGCAGCGGAGCGGACCTCACCTTTGCTTCCGGGCTGACGATTCAGCAAAGCCCGGGCACCCCCGGGGACGCGCAGCGGTGGAATGCGGGCGCAGGATCCAATATCATCGTCAATGCCACGCTCAGCGGTGCGCTGACCGGCGGCCTGATCAAGGAAGGCGCGGGCGGGCTGCAGCTCAATGCAGCGAACAGCTATTCCGGTGCCACCTACCTCAGTGCCGGCGTGCTGCAGGTGGGAAATGCCACGGCGCTGGGCACCAGCACGCTGACGTTTCAGGGCGGCACACTGCGCTATGGCCTGGCCATCACAGGTGGCCTTTCCACGCAGTTTGCCACGCTTTCTGGCAGCGCGGCCATTCTCGACACCAATGGGTACGACATCATCCTTGGGAGTGCGGTCACAGGGACTGGCGGATTGGTGAAGCAGGGTAGCGGCATCCTCACGATGGCGGCGGGCAGCACCTATACCGGCGGCACCACGGTGGAGGCGGGCATCCTGCTCAGCGGTGCGGGCACGGGGGCCAATCCCTTCGGTGCGAATGGCAGCATGGTCACCGTGAAGAACGGAGCCACGCTGGACCTCAACTGGAGCAATGCCGCCAACTACGCCTCCGCCTATCAGCTCACCATCGAAGGCAAGGGTGTGGCGGACACCTCCAACACGGTGTTTGGCGGCTATGTCGGGGCACTGACCTCCTCCGGCACGTACAACAACACCTCCATCGCCTTCAGCAGCATGCTGCTCACCGGAGACACCACCATCTCCGGCCGGATGGGCGCCACCGGCCAGCGCTACGGCGTTCCGGCCAACATCGACGCCCGCGTGCGTGACTCCGGCGGCAACGTCATCGCCAATCAGTACTACACCCTCACCATCGTGAACGGCAACGCCATGAGCTGGCGCGGAGCCGCCGCCAACAACGTGTATGTGGGGGACATCCGGCTGGAGCAGGGCCGCCTATGGACGGACGCGGACAACTTGGGCGACAACAACTTCTCCCTCTACATCAACGCCAACTTGCTGGGCTCGACCACGATCTGGGGCGAGCTGGGCAACTGGCTCGGCACCCGCACCATCGCCAAGAAGACGGTCATCGCCGGTGGCCTGGTGGTGCTGGAAGGTTATCAAGGCTCCAGCGGGGCAAAGATCGACTACGGCACCGTGACCACGTTCACACTGAGCGGCCAGATGACGCTGAATGTCTCGGCATTGGCTGACAACCGCATCTCCGCCTCCTATTCCGTGCGTGATGCCAAGGTGACCGGCCAGATCACCGGCTCAGGCGGTTTGCGCTACACCGGCGCCACCGCCGCGCTCACGGACTGGGACCCCACCTACACCACCTCCGCCACCATCAATCGCTACAGCGTGCTGTACCTCACCAACAGCACCAACAACTTCACCGGCACCATCAAGCTGGACAGCGGCCTCATCCGCATGTCGGACGGCACCGCCAGCGGCAAGCTCGGCGGCGGCAGCAATGACTTCAGCTTCAACACCACCACGGCGCCCGCCATCCTCGACTTGTTTGGCACCAGCCAGAGCATCGGCGCGTTGAACGGTGCCAGCGCCACCTTCCACTTCGTTCAGAACAACCGGCAGAACACCACCTCCACCCTCACCGTGGGGAGTGGCGGCGCCAGCGGCAGCTTTGCCGGCGTGCTACGTGACTACGCCGCCCTGCCCGCAGACAACACGGCCATCACCAACGAAGGTGCGACGAACGCCAAACTCGCCCTGGTGAAGGCCGACGCGGGCCAGCAGGTGCTGACCAATGTGAGCACCTACACCGGCGGCACCACCATCACCGGCGGCTCCTTGCAGGTCGGCACCGGTGCCACCGGGCAGAGCACCGCGCGCCTGGGCAGCGGCTTCTTCACGGTGAACACTGGCGGCAGGCTGGAGGGCAACGGCTTCATCGGCTTTACCGGGCTGACCAGCACCGTGGCCTCCGGCGGCACGCTCAGCGTGGGCACCTCCACCCAGACCGGGCTGCAGTACCTCACCGTGGACGGCACGCTGAATGTAGCGGGAACGCTGTCGTTTGACCTCTGGGGTGTCAGCAGCGGGAGCGGCAGCCTGGCCAACAGCGACTACCTCACCTTCCTCACGGGTTCTTCCTTCAGCCTGGGCAGCACCGGCGTGCTGAACATCACGGCCAAGGCGGGTGCGGGAGATTCCACCACCTGGGCGGTGGGCACCTGGTTTCAGTTGTTTGATTTTGGCAATGTCACTTTGGGGAACCGCAGTGTGGCGCTGGACAACAGCGCCAGCTGGCTGCTGCCAGCGCTGAACTCCGGCCTCGTGCAGTGGGACTTCTCACGCCTGGCGACCGAAGGCCGCATCTACGTGGTGGCCAAGGCGGCGACCCAGACGCTGGAGTTTGATCCGGCGGACAGCTACACCGGAACGGCTCAGTGGAAGACCACCGCAGGTTACATGGCCTGGGACGACACCGGCATCGCGGGAGTGTCTCTGCAAGAATGGATAAACGGGGCCAACGCGGTCATTAAAAACAGCGCGTCGAATTCACTCAGTGTGGTGGAGAATGTATCCGCCAACAGCCTTTTCCAGTCGGTCACCGGCACCATCACGACGATCGATTCCGCGAACGGCAGTGTGCTCACCCTGAGCGGCACGAACCGCGTGGTGTCCAACACCAGCGGCACCACGCTCACCTTTGGCAGCGGACTCACCGTGGACATCAGCGGTACGGAGAAGGAATGGTATGCAGACGCCACCTCTCCCATCGTGGTGAACGGCATCATCACCGGTGCTGCGGGCAGCTACGTGAGCGGCACCGTCACGGGCGGTCTGATCAAGAGCGGAGATGGGGTGCTGGAACTGCGCGGTGCCAACACCTACAGCGGCGTCACCCGCCTGCAGGGCGGTGCGGTGCTCGCGACCACCGCCGCCGCCTTTGGCACCAGCAAGGTGGTGTTTGAAGGTGGCACGCTGAGGTATGGTGCAGCCATCACCGGCGGGTATGCCAGCCTGTTTGCCCCGCTGAACTACGGGTACATGGCGCGGCTGGACACCAACGGCTTCAACGTCACTCTGGACACCGCGCTCAGCGGCAGCAGCGGCCTCACCAAGCTTGGCACCGGCATCCTCACCGTGGCCGCAGGCAGCAGCTACACCGGCGGCACCGTGGTAGAGGCTGGTATTCTGAAGAACGGCGCCACCGCCGCGAACGCCACCAATCCTTTTGGAGCCAACGGCTCGCAGATCACCGTCAAGAGCGGTGCCACGCTGGATGTGAACTGGGCGGACGCCAGCAACTACGGCGGCTCCGCGAAGTACAACCTGCTGGTGGAAGGCAAGGGCGTGGCGGACTCCTCCGGCACCATCGCAGGCGGCTACGTCGGCGCGGTGGTCTCCTCCGGGTCCGCCAGCATGACTTCGTCCCCCTTCAACCTCATCACCATGACGGGAGATACCACCTTTGCCGGCCGCTACCTGAGCACCGGCGCGCGCTGGGGCATCACCGCCATCAATGCCAGCGGCTACAACATCACCTTCGTCAACGCCAACGGCCTCAGCTGGGCCGTCAGCTCCGCGGGCAACGCCCAGAACGTGCGCGACATCTACATCGAGCAGCAGCATGTCTATGCGGACAGCACCTACTTCGGCGACGACAACTACAGCATCATCATCAACGCCAGCAAACCCGGTGCCACTCTCTTCCGCGGCGAGCTGCGCCGCTACAGCAGTTCCGGCACCATCACCAAAAAGATCACCCTCAACGGCGGCGTCGTGCAGTATGAGGGCGAGCCCGCCGGGGGCATGGTGCCGCGCACCCTGACCCTCGCCGGACAGGTGACGCTGATGGACAACTCCACCATCGCCGCCAACCGACTCAACAGCAGCGGCGTCAGCCGCGACATCAAGATCACTGGCAGGCTGACCGGCGCGGGCGGGTTTGAATACCAGGGCAGCACCGGCAGCTACAACTACAACGGCACCACTCCCACCGACCGCTACAGCGTGCTCACGCTGGCCAATTCCGCCAACGACTTCACCGGAGCGGTGAACCTCATCCGCGGCGTCATCCGCATGTCCGACGGCGCGCTGAATGGCACTCTGGGCGCGAGCAGCAACGCGTTCAACTTCACCACGCCAGCCAACATCAGCGTGCTGGACCTCTTTGGCACCAGCCAGAGCATTGGCGCGCTCAATGGCACCAGCGCCACCAACCACTTTGTGCAGAACAACCGCGCCAGTACCACCGCCATCCTGACGGTGGGCAATGGTGGTGCCAGCGGCAGCTTCGCGGGCGTGCTGCGCGACTACGGCGCACTGCCCTCTGGCAATGCCTCCATGAACGAGGCCACCTACACCGGAGACGGTGCCACGGGTGCAAAGCTCGCCCTGGTGAAGACCGGCACTGGCACGCAGGTGCTCACTGGCGTGAATACTTTCAGCGGTGGTACGGTGGTCAATGGTGGCGTGCTGCAGGTGGGCGTGGGTAACACCGGGCAAAGCACCGCCACTCTCGGCAGCGGCGGGTTCACGGTGAACAACGGCGGCACGCTGGCTGGCAACGGCATCTTGGGCGTGGCCGGTACGCTGAATGTCGTCAATGTCGGCGGCATCCTCGCTCCAGGCACAAGCACGCAGACGGCCGCCCAGCGCCTGGACATCTACGGCGGCCTCACCAGCACCGGCACGCTGAGCTTTAATCTCTTCAGCGTGACCCTCGGCTCTGGCAGCACGAGCAACAGCGACACGCTGAAATTCTTCTCCAATGAACAGATCACGCTGGGCGGAACGCTGGCGGTGAGCAACAACACCGGCACCCTCTCCACTACCTGGACAGAAGGCACCTGGTTCCAGCTGGTGGACTGGAATGTCGTCGCCACCGGAAACCGCAGCGTGAACTTCACGGACGTCAGCTTTCTGCCCAGCCTGGCCGGCGGGCTGCAGTGGGATGTCAGTCAATTTGCGACCGATGGGCGCATTTACGTCGTCGTGCCGGAGCCCGGTCGTGCGGTGCTGGTGCTGATGGGGCTCGCGCTTTGTGCGGTGAGGCGCCGCCGCGCCTGATGCGGCACGGATGACATCTTTCGTCCGTCTGCATGGTTGCATGAGTTCATGACGTCTTGTGTCATGTTCTGATCATCCTATGAAGTCACTTCTCGCCCTCATCACCGTCCTTGTTCTTCCATCGCTGCTCCGCGCCGAAGACACGCCCAACGAGCTCTTTCGCCAGGGCGTGGACCTTTTCTTTGCGGCCAAACCGAAGGAGTCCGTGGCGGCTTTTGACAAGCTCATCGCGCTGGCACCGAAGTCGAAGCCGCAGCTCTGGCAGCGCGGGCTTTCACTTTATTACGCGGGCGATTTCAAAGGGGGGCGCGAGCAGTTTGAGGTGCACCAAACGGTGAACGGCAACGACGTCGAGAATGCCGCGTGGCATTTCCTGTGCATCGCCAAAGGGGAGGGCGTGGAGGCGGCGAGGAAGGTCTTCATCCCCATCGAAGGCGACAGCCGCATCCCCATGAAGCAGGTGCACGAACTCTTTGCCGGCAAAGGCAGCGAGGAGGCCGTGCTGAACGCCGCCGAGGAGGGCGACGGCGAACGCCTGCGCAACCACCGCTGCTACGCGCACTTGTATCTGGGGCTGTACTTTGAAGCGACGGGCGACAATGAGAAGGCGAAGATGCACATGCTCAAGGCCGCGAAGGATTACTCC
>NZ_JBGANL010000031.1:28720-74802 GCF_044222345.1 Prosthecobacter sp. | reverse complement strand
AATATTTTTCGCCGAGGAGGTTTTCGACGCGGGCGAAGAGCTCGACGTTGGGATTGAGCTGATAGCTGGCAGTGAGGCGGAGACGCAGGTAATCTTCGACATCGGCCTGGGCGGCACCGAAGCCGTCTTCGCGATCGATGAGATAGATGGCACCGATGCCGAGACGGAATTTTTCGACCGGTTTGACCCAGGCGTCGCCGGAGAGCGTGTGACGGGGACGGCGGACGAGACGAACGCCGGCGGTCAGGTCATTGGCATCAAGGTAGGTGTACTGGGCGGTGAAGCCGTAGCGGGTGCTGGGCTGATAGCTGAAGGCTGCCTCAAGGCCTGAGGTGCGGGCGTTGTTGATCTGCTGAAGTGGGCCGAAGGGTGGGAGGAAGACGATGAGGTTCTCGATGCTGTTGCGGAAGTAGGTGAGGCTGACGCTGCCTTTCTTGTTGGCGAAGGGCTGCTCGATGCCGAATTCCAGGCCCTTGCTTTTTTCAGGCCTGATGAAGGTGGGATCGCCAAAGAGGGCTGCCTCGCGGTTTTGGGGGCTGGCAGGTGCGAAGGCGGTGCCGTAGTTGGCATGAAGGACGGTCTGGGTCCAAGGCACGAGCCAGCTGGTGCCCACGCGCCAGGTGGTGGCGTCCTGGAAGTCGGAATAAGTGTCGCGACGGATGCCTGTGTTGATGTTCCAGCCGGTAAGAATTTCGGCCTGAGACTGGAGATAAAGCGCCCAGTTGGTCTCGGCTTGATCCACGTCATAGCTTTGGCCGCCGGGATTGAAGAGGCCTGGAGCGTCATCGTTGTAGCGGGAGTAGCCGATGTCCTGGAGCCACGCACCTGCGGTGATTGTCCACTTGTCCGTGGCCTTGAAGACGCTCTGGTATTCGAAGAAGTGATTGCGGGAGGTGATGCGGTTGTTGCCGCCGCCAAAGTTGAAGTTGGTGGAGGCCTGGCGGAAGTTTCCGAACTGGTAGGTGAGAGTCTGGGTCCAGCGGTCATTGGTTTCCCAGACGATGCGAGGGGAGATGCTCCAGTATTCGCTGAGGACGTGGGCATCGGGATCATTGGCACCAAAGCCAGTGGTGGCACCGGGGGCACCGACGTCTGCATTGTAGTAGCGAAGGTCGACATCAAAGCGGAGTGTGTCAGCTAGCTGGGCACCAAACTTGGCGGCGACGTTGCTGAGCTGGAACTGGCTGTTGATGCGGTAGCCCTGGGTATCTTGACGGCTGAGTTCAAGGCTCCAGTCGAAGATGCCTGCCGCACCACGGGTGCCGAGGCTCTCGCGGAAGCTGCCATAGCTGCCTGCCTCAAAGGAGAGGCTGGTCTCTGGCTTTTTGAGGCCTTTACCACTGCGGGTGATGATGTTGATGACGCCGCCGAGGGTCTTGCCTCCATAGAGGCTGGCGGCAGGGCCGCGAAGGACTTCAATGCGCTCGACGTTGTCGAGCGTCATGGTCTCAATGTTGTAGAGGCCGGCGAGATTGGCAGGGACGGGGCGGCCATCGATGACGACGAGGGTTTGGTCGCTGTTGGTTCCTCGGAGGAAGATGCCATTGACTGAGCCCGGGGTGCCGCGGTCCGCGATGGTGAGGCCAGGGACTTGGCGGAGGGCATCTGGGACGAGCTTGTATTGCTGCTCCTCGATTCGCTGGCGGTCAATGACCGTCACACTGCTGGCGGTGCGCCAGCGCTCGGTTTCCGTCTTGGTGGCGGTGATGACGACCTCGGTCAGGGGTGACGGAGCAGAGGCTCTCTCTTTGGTTTTTTCGTCCGGCTTTTTGACCGGTTCGGCTCTTAGCAAGGAGAGGGTACTGAGGAGCAGGGACAGGGACGCGAGCGTGAGGCTGCGTCCACGGGATATGTGGATGAACATGTGTGTGTGGGTTTCATTGGTTCGATGAAATCATCCGCGCACTGCCCAAAAGAGCGGTGGAGAGGATGATGTGTTCGCAGCGAGATGTTCGGACTCCGGGTTTGTGCGACGTTTGACCGCCGCTCCTCGCCTCCGCCTTCACCAAAGATTGCTCCCGATTGGCTTTGCTCCATGTCCGCAGACATGAATGGAGGGTCGTTACCCGATACCGCAGCGCCACTGTGGCCGGTTCTCACGGCCTTCCCTGCATCTGCGAACGGCTGCATGGGCGTTGTGCACGCACATGCAGATAAAGAAAACGGGGGGCTCCACGAAGGGTGCCCGCCGCCATGGATTGTCATAGGCTCCGAGTGAAGCCGGGGCAACCGGAAACTCAGCCTTGCAGAAAGCCGCATCACCACTCATGCAAAGCGCACCCATGAAACGCATTCAAGACGCACGGCTCTACGGCATCGTTGACCTCGGTTATGTCACGGCGGAAAACGTCGAACCCATGACCAATCAGCTCTGCGTCGGCGGTGTGGATGTCCTCCAGCTCCGCGCCAAGAAACTGACCTCGATGGAAATCGAACGCCTCGCCCGCCTGATGCTTCCCATCACCCGCTCCCATGGCGTGCCGCTGGTGATCAATGATCATCTCGAAATCGCCGCCGCCATTGGCAGTGAAGGCGTGCACGTGGGGCAGGATGACGATGCCGTGGCTAAAGCACGCGCCGTCGTAGGCCCGGCATGCTTTGTCGGCAAATCCACCCACAGCCTCGCGCAGGCCGTCGCCGCTCAGGCAGAAGGCGCGGACTACATCGGCTTTGGCCCGCTGTATGCCACGGGGACGAAGCCAGACTACGTGCCCATCGGTTTAAACGACATCACCGAAGTCCATCGTCGCGTCACTCTCCCGATCTTCTGCATCGGTGGCGTCAATGCCGCGCGTCTCGATGAAATCATCGCCGCAGGTGCACGCCGCGTGGTGGTGGTGTCCGCGTTTTTGCAGGCAGGAGACGTGAGCGCGGAAGTAAGTTCGCTGAAGGCGCGCTTAGTCTGATCTCTGGGTATTGCAATGCCGGGTTGGCTTCGCGGCTTCGCAGCAGCCGGCACTACAATACTGGGCCAGAAAACGGGGGCGGCTGCGAAGCGAGCCCCCGCCCGCTTATGGATTACTTCTTCTTCTCGATCGGAATGATGTCAGCAGACACCGCGCGCTTGGCACCCAGATATTCCTTCGCGAGGGCTTCCAGCTCCTCCTTCTTGATTCCGGCAAAATCACTGACGAAACTGCGCGCCCAGTCGAGGCGTTCTGGATGCTCCTGCGCACAGCGCAGCACGTTCATGGACCAGTACCGGTTGTCGCGGCGCATCTGCTCCAGTTGGGCCAGCATTGGTTTGATGGCGCGGTCAAATTCATCGTCGGTGATCGGCCCGCCTGAAAGCTTGTCGGCGATTTCAGTCACCAGCTTGGTCAGTGAGACGGCCAGCTCCGGCTTGCACTCGATCATCGTCGTCATGTAGCCGTAGCCGGTGAAGGTGTCGTTGGCCACGTGGTAGCAGGCGGGGCTGTAGGTGTCTCCCAGCTCTTCACGCACCTTGATGCGCAGCCGGTCGTCCAGGATGGAGCCCAGCACCGTCAGGCGGCGGGTGCGCTTGATGTTGAGCATGTCCGTGGTGGGCCAGTAAACAGTGGCGATGGCCTTCGGGATCTCGGTGTCAAAGGGGAAGGTCTTGCTGGCCTCCGGCTTGGGGAAGGCCACCATGCGTTCCTTTTCATACGCAGGCTTCTTCTCCGCACGCTTCGGCAGCGCACCGAGTGTCTTGGCCACGGCGTTGAGCGCGGTTTCAGCATCCACGTCTCCCAGCACCGTGACTTCCAGGTAATCCTGCGTCAGCGCCGGTGTGAGCCAGGCTTTGAGTTCGGCCAGCGTGCGCTTGCGCAGTTCCTCGATTTTCGGGAAGCCCCAGCGTGCATCACCTGAGTGCATGAAGGAGACGACGTCATTGTTCATCACGCCCTCCGCAGTGTGCTGCAGCTGGGTGTACATGGGGTCGATATTTTTTTCAAACTGACGTGCCGCTTCTTCGCGATACCCCGGCGCCACAAGGTAGGCGGTGAGCAGTTGCAGCTGGGCCTCCAGATCCGCCGGCGTGGTCCGGCCGCTGAGCAGGAAAGCTTCATCGCCAATCGCGAAATCACTGCCCACGGTGCGGCTGGCGAAGATGCGGCGGATGTCATCCACCCCATGCTTTTCCAGGCCGCCCAGTTGGAAGGTGCTCTGGGCAAAGGGGATGATGCCCGGCTTGCCAGCAGGGGTGCTGAGCTTGCCACCGCCGAAGTTGATCAGCACGCGGATGGTGCCCTTTTCAAATTCGGTGTGCTTGAAGTTGAAGCGTACATTGTTTTCAAACACCGCCTGGCTGATTTCGAGATCCTTCGCTTCCGAGCGGCTGGCGACCTTGCCCGCAGGGCCAAACTCCGTGTAGGCAAAGGCGGCGGTTTCTTCCTTCGCAGGGGCGGCCACGGGTTTGGCGCGGCTGGCCTTGAAGGTTTCAATGATCTGCTTGGAGGCATCCCCTTCGAGCTTCAAATTGCCGCCGAGGAAGATCTGCACGTCGTCACCCTTCCAGTCGGCCACCAGCGCTGCATGGCTGTCCTCTTCCTTCAGGCTGGCCAGCACCGTGGAGATGCGGGCAAGATCATCCGCCGGATGCGTGAAGACCTTCTTGCTGGCAAGAATGCTCACCAGACCGCTGGCGAGATCCCGTGACTTGCGGCTGTCGGCCTGGTCGGCGCGCAGCTTGGCACCTTTGAGGATGGTGGCCTTGGCTTCTTCAAATTCGGCTTCCGTGAATCCGTGCTCGATGGCGCGGCGCAGCTCAGTTTCCAGCAGCGTGAGCGTGGCCTTCCAGTTCTTGGGATCACACTGGGCCTGGATGCCGTTCACGCTGACGAATTCGAGGTACTCATAGCTGTAGCTTTCTGCGCCCATGAAGGGGGCGCCTTCAGCCTTCGAGAGCTTGGACAGCCGCTGATTGATCATCATGTCCGCGAGATCGCGGATCGTCTTTTCCCGGCGCGTGGCCGCATTGTCCGGCTTGTTTTTGGCAGGGCGGGGGATCTCCACAGAGAGGGTCAGCGCCTCGGCCTGCATCTCCGTGTGCAGCTTGGCGATGATGCCGTAGCCGGAGGTCACCTTGCCAAGATTGGGGTCTTCAGCTTCGCCATGCTTGGGTTTGGCGTCGGCAAATTGCTTTACGATCTCCGCTTTGACGGCGTCAGTGTCTTTGAAATCCCCCACGGCCACAATGATGGCGCGCTTCGGTGTGTAATACTTCTCGTAGAAGTCCGCGAAGCGCGGGCGCTTCATCGTTTTGATCATCTCTTCCGTGCCGATGGGCATGCGGTCGGGCAGGATGGACTCCGGCATGGCAAACTTGTAGCCCGCCATCATGGTGCGGTATTCAATGGAGTCCCGGCTGAGCTTCTCGCTGAGGATGATGCCACGTTCCTTGTCGATCTCGGCTTCATTCAGCAGCATGCCGTCCAGATCATCGCGGAAAAGCTGCAGGCCTTCGGCGATGTACTTCGGCTCCACCTTCGGCAGTTCGAGCATGTACACCGTTTCCTTGAAGGAGGTGTGCGCGTTGGTGTCCGCACCGAATCCCATGCCCAGGCGCTGGAAGTACTCCACCATCTCGCCGCCTTTGAAATGCCGCGAGCCATTGAAGGCCATGTGCTCAAGGTAGTGCGCCATGCCCTGCTGGTCGTCCTGCTCCATGAGCGACCCCACATCCATATAAAGGCGGATGCTCGCGCGTCCGGGCGGTTCATCATGCGGCAGGATGACGTAGCGCACGCCATTTTCGAGCGTGCCGTACTGCGCTTTGGGATCGGCTTTGAGATCGCTGTGGTCCTGCGGCCAGTCGGCGGCATGGGCGGTGGAGACGACTGCTGCGAGAAGGAGAGAGCGGAGCATGGTTTTTCGATGCGTTGGGTTGGAAAGGGTAACGAGTGGCAAACTCAAAATGATGAAAGAATGCGCGAGCGTTCAAATGACGAAACGGCGTGTGAGCGGAAATTCGTCATTTGGTTTTCGGAATTTGTCATTCCTGTCGCAGGCGGTCTATTCCACCTTGCCCAGGCCCGCTTCGGGGTCCGGTTCGAGGAAGCCGAGTTCCACTAGGAGTTCGTCCATCGCCATCAGCGTCGCTTCATACATCTCAAAGGAGAGATTGAAATTGAAGAAGCCGTGGCCCTGGCCTTCGAACTCGATCAGACGGCAGAGGTTCTTCTTCTTGCTCGATTTGCGCGCAAACTGATAGGAACCGTCAAAGGGGACGACGCGATCACCCGTGCCATGCATGATGAGCATGGGCGGCAGGCCGGGGCGTATGGCGCGGATGAGGTCTGCGGCCTTGCAGGTGGACTGGTCCGGCCAGCGGTCACGACCAAAGGCGTACTTGGAGTAGGTGTCCATCACCGGATTGAACAGCACGATGGCATTCGGGGCCGGGCTGCAGTCCAGCGCGTCTGAAGGATCATCGAAACCACTCAGGATGGCTGAAGAGGCAATGGCATGCCCACCCCCGGAACCACCCACACCGACGATCTTGCCGGGGTTGATGCCCAGTTCGACCGCGTTCATGCGGATCCAGCGAATGGCGGAGCGTGCATCTGCCATGGCCTCGACCGGACCCGTGCCGTGACGGCTGGCGACGCGATAATCAAAACAGATCGTCGTCATGCCACGAGAGGCGAAATACACGCAGTGCGGGGCAAACTGTGCCACCTGGCCGTTGTCCCAGCCGCTGCTGAAAAAGAAGGCTGCCACAGATTTGGGGTACGAGGGTGCCTTGTCCATCTCGGGTTCCCAAATATAAGCCGAGAGGTTCACACCACCGACAGTCTTGTAGATTTCTTCTCGGGCGGTCTTCAGCAACTCCCGATTGCGATCAATCGGGGGGGTGCGGGGCTGACCTTCGCTGTGGGACACCATGTTTGGGGGGTAAAGACGTTGACGTTTACCAGAATGACCAAATCGGGCAAATGGTTTTACTCTGGATTAAAACTATCACAGCAAATTTCCCGGGATGCTAATTATAAAATGATGGAGTCCGGTTGTTTTTGCGTAAAACGTGCCCTTGTTTGCAGTCGTCACCGCAACCACCATGCGCCCTTTCCTTTCCCTTCTCCTTGGATTAAGCCTGTTTCAACTTTGCCCTCATGCTTATGCTCAGGAGGACGAGGCCGGACTGCAGGCAGTGCTGGAGAAGGCGTATTACAAATGGAGTGACGCCATGCAGCGCAAGGATGCCAGGGCCTGGGCGGCCAGCATCACCCTCTATCGTCAGACGGTGATTCGCAACATGGTGGTCAGTGAGCGCCAGACCTTTCCTGACGCGGTGTTTGCCTCCGATGTGCAGCCTCCGGTTCTGGCGGGCCTGCGTCTTCTGGAGGCGCAGGCGGTGGGTGATACCGCGCACCTCGTTTATTTTGGCCGGATCGACATGGGCCAGGACAAGGAACTCATCCGCGAAAACCTCCTGAAACTGAAGTTCGGCCGTGAGAACGGAGTGTGGAAGTATGACAGCAACCGCATCTCCCGTCTGGACAGTGCTCCGGAAGTGGTCAAGGAGCTGAAGGCTGGCAAGCGTCCCGACTTTCTCGACACCCCCGAGTACACGCCCCCCGGCAGCATGCCTTCGCCGCCGCCTCTGTGCCGTGTTCCAGATTACAAGGCGGGCAGCAAGCTGCAGAGCTTCGGCTATGAAACGACCATGAGCATGAATGGCATCACGTACGATCCCGTGCGGGACGGGCTGGATCAGCAGATTCTCATCGGCGGCCTCGTCAACGGGCACAACGAAATCACCCTGCACATGAAGCCTGTGCCAAAGCCCGAAGGCGGAAAAGCCGCTTTGGAAATCCGCATCTACAAGCTGTCCAAAGATCCCGCCAAGCCAGGCGCCGAAGTGCTGCGCTGGCAGGCGCCTGAGAGCGGCGCTCCGGCCAAAGTGACCCTCCCCATAGAGGTGAAATAGCAGCAGCTGCGTGGTTCCCCATTCTTTATACCATGCCAACGATCGACCACGAGAACGCGCTGCGCGCTGAGGGGCACCGCATCGTGGCCGGGATTGATGAGGCTGGCCGTGGCCCTCTCGCCGGTCCCGTGTGTGTGGCGGCGGTCGTTCTGCCGGACGACTTCACGCACGCCGTGCTCAATGATTCCAAGCAGCTCAGTGAAGTGAAGCGCGAGCGATTGTACGAAGAGATCACCAGTGATTCTCGCATCCGCTGGCACTGCGTGAGCATCGAGCCTGAGGAAATCGACCGCATCAACATCCTTCAGGCCACCTGGGAGGGCATGCGGCGTGCCGCGCTCGGCTTGCAGCCGGTGCCAGATGCGGCCCTCATTGACGGCAAGCCCGTAAAGCGCTTCCCTCTGCATCAGGTCGCCTTGGTCAAAGGAGACAGCCTCAGCTATTCCATCGCGGCGGCCAGCATCATCGCCAAGGTCACGCGGGATCGCCTCATGGTCGCCATGGCGCGGCAGCATCCGGAGTACGGGTTTGAAATTCACAAGGGCTACCCCACGCCTGCACATCTGGCGGCTTTGAGGCAGTACGGTCCCTGCCCTCATCACCGGCGCAGTTTTGGTCCGGTGGCCCAGCTCGAACTCGGTCTGGCATGAAGCGCCTCCTCTCCCGGCCTCTCAGTCTGTGGCGCTGGCTGCGGCGGCGGGTCACAGGGAATGTGCGGGTGCGGGCAGGGGCGCTCTGGCTGCGCGCCCGGCCGCAGGCTGTGTTTCAGCGCCGGCTGGCCGGACGAAAAATGGCCAGCAGGGAAATCGGCGACATGGGTGAAATCATCGCCGCACGCTGGCTCACCGCGCATGGTCGCAAGGTGCTGTATCGGAACTACCGGGGTGGAAACCGTGGGGAGGTGGACATCGTCGCCCGGCATCGGGATGTGCTCACCTTCATCGAGGTGAAGTCCCGCACCAGTACCGCCTTTGGCCGCCCTGCCGATGCCGTGGGGCCTGACAAACAGCGCCTCATTCAGCGCGGAGCCATGGACTGGCTGCGCCTGCTGGGAAATCCCCGCCTCAAGTTCCGCTTCGACATAGCCGAGGTCATCCTCACTGAGGGCGAGCTGCCGCGCGTCCATGTGATTGAGAACGCCTTTCAGATGCCGGACCGCTCTCTCGCAGGACGGTGAATCGTGCTTTGACAGAGCCCCGGTGTACGCCGTAAAACTGACGTTTCCTTTCCAACCCAGACGATTCAAACCATGAGCCACGCCAATCCTGCCAAGAAGATCATCAACAATCCGCTCAAGTGCGCCGACGAACTCTTTGAAGGTCTCGTGCTTGCTTATGATGGCAAGGCCCGCCGCGTCGGCACGCGTTCCATCGTCATGAATGATCTTCGTCCGGACGCGCCAGCCTTGCTCGTGGGCGGCGGTGCCGGGCATGAGCCGATCTATCACGGCCTCGTCGGCAAAGGCATGGCCGATGGCGCTGCCGTGGGTGAGATCTTCGCCGCTCCGCCGCCGGACATCGTGCTGGAAGCCGCGCAGGCCGTGAACCGTGGCAAGGGCGTGCTCTTCCTCTACGGCAACTACGCCGGGGACGTGATGAATTTCGACATTGGCGCGGAACTGGCCGCAGATGAAGGCATCACTGTGAAGACCGTCATCATCGCCGACGACGTCTGCTCCGCCCCCCCTTCGGAAAAGCACAAGCGTCGTGGCGTCGCCGGCCTCGTGCCGATCACCAAGCTTGCCGGCGCCGCCGCCCAGACGGTGGATTCCCTGGACGAACTCGCCCGCATCGCCCAAAAGGCCTGCGACAACACCCGCACCGTCGGCGTCTCCACCAAGCCCGGCAGCATTCCTGCCACCGGCAAGCCCACCTTCGAACTGGCCGATGACGTGATCGGCCTCGGCATGGGCATCCATGGTGAAAAAGGCGTGGGTCTCATCCCCATGTGCACCGCCGATGAACTCGCCGCCAAGATCCTCGACCTGCTTTTCGCCGATGACCTTCCTCTGGGCGCCGGAGATGAAATCGTGTTCTTCGTCAACAGCCTCGGCTCCACCCACATGATGGAGCTCCTCATCCTCCTGCGCGGCGCGAAGCCCATCCTCGACGCACGCGGCATCAAGATTCACCAGACCATCGTCGACAACATTGTCACCTGCCAGGAAATGGCCGGTGTCAGCTTCAGCATCACCAAGCTGGATGCCGAACTCAAAAAACTCTGGGACCTGCCCTGCGAAAGCGTGGGCTACACCAAACTGTAAACCCGCCCACACCATGAAACTCCCCGAGATCTTCGCCAGCCCTGCCAACGTGCGGTTCGTTCTGCAAGGAACAGCCATTTTTAATGCGGGCGACGACTCGGGGGAGATGTTTGTGGTGCAGAGCGGGGAGGTGGACATCGTCATCAACGGTGTCGTCGTCGAGACCGTTCTGCCCGAAGGGTTCTTTGGCGAAATCTCCCTCATCGAAGACTCCGAGCGCACCGCTGACGCCATTGCCCGCACCGACTGCAAGCTCCTCCCCGTGAACCGGCATCACTTCCTCTACATGGTCGATGAGATGCCGCAGTTTGCCCTGCACGTCATGAAAGGCATGGCCGACCGGCTGCGCCGCGCAGACCAGCGCGCGAAGGGGTAGGGGACGGCCTCTTTCTTCCCTCCGGTTGCCGGTTGCCACCCCTAAGCACGGCAACCGGCAACCATGTTTCCGCCCCCCCCCTGAAAACGGGGCAATGGATGGCAATTCGCTGCAATCTGTGGTGAGAAATGGCATGGAATGGTATTTGATCCGCCCCATTTCAAAAAAACGACGGCAACCATGAGAGGGTGTCTGGTTGCCATGTGGAAACCATGCAGGGCGGGGAACTGACCGGGCCCCACAAGGGTGCTGCAGCCCCCGGGACCATACCTGTGAGTGGCCTGCGGTTAAGGGGGGGCATTCTTGTCACGCGAGGGAAGGCTGGTGTCATGGCATGCTCCATTGAAAATAAGTCTGTCGCTGAGAGTGCATGCGGCTTTCAGGAACGTAGGTCGGTCGTGTTTGGCGTCGAGTGCTGCTCATGCTCCAGCGCCACGTCCGCCAAACCGCCCGACTGCGAGGACGTTCATACGCCACAGCGCCTGTGGATCGCTCAATGCTGCCTCACCCATCGCTCGCAGGCTCAAGACGCTTGCCTCACGCTCTTGGACGCCACGTCCATCCTACGCCCCGGCATGAAGCGTGCCTGATCCTCCGCTTGGAAAACAGGCCTGTTCCTTCAGGCTCGTTTTCAACAGCCCATGGTGTCAGGCCTTCAACGAATATGATTATATTACATCCTTCCATGGCTGCATTCATCCCACCATCGGCGTGCCCAGGGAGTCGCTGTTTGGCATGCGCGGCGCGTTCTTCCACAGTGAGCCAATGCCCAGCCATAAAGCTGACCCTTGGGGGCCTTCCCTCACGCCTCCTCTCCCCGCTGGTTGCCAGTTGCCGTGCTTAGGTGTGGCAACCGGCAACCACGCCGTTCACATGGCCTCCGAAGGCTGCGCAACCTGTGGCAGTCCAGAGCAAGCGGCTGCGATGTGTGGCAAGCGTGTGCAAATCAAGGAAGCTGCTCGGGCCGAGAGCCCGGCAAAAGCGTGGCAACTTGGGAGGGGGCTTGAGTTGCCATGGGATTACAAGTGCTGAAGATCGGGGTAGGGGTTGAAATGGGCGGAATGAGGCATACGTTCCCTCCCATGAACTCAGTGACCACCACGGAAGCTGGCATTTTAAGCCGTCTCATTCAGCCGGGAACGGGCGGATGGGACAAGGCGGCAGCCACTGCCATTCTGAGTTTTTCATTCTCTGCGGATGATCGGGAAAGGATGCTTGTCCTCTTGGAGAAAGCCAAGGCGGCAGAACTGGACGAAGCAGAACAAAACGAACTCACGAGCTTCCAAAAAGCAGGACGCACCTTGGAACTGATGAAGGCCCGGGCGCGCCTCTCGCTGAAACAGGCTGCTGCATGAGTTATGCCGAGACCGTCCCGCAAGCTGGAACGGCAGGTAATCGCGCAGGCTGCGGGCCGTTGCGAGGACTGTCGGTTGCCTGAGCATGTCTCTGATCTTCCGTTTCACACAGATCACATCATCGCGGAGAAGCATCGTGGTCCCACTGTTCTGGAGAATCTGGCGTGGGCGTGCTTTTCCTGCAACATGCACAAGGGGGCCAATGTGGCAGGAATTGATCCAGTGACAGGCGAGGTGGTCAGGCTGTTTCGTCCGCGTCAGGATGTCTGGACGGAGCATTTCAAATGGCAGGGCGCGTGGCTGCATGGACAGACACCCATCGGACGCACGACGGTGATGGTTTTGGAAATGAATGATCCTGACTCCGTCCTGTTGCGTGAACTGCTGTTGCTTGAAGGCACTTTTTAACGAGCTGCCGCCCTCCTCAGGGGCTCCGCCGGGTCAGGCTTCGCATTTGACTTCCCCGCCAGCGCGCCAACAATCGCGGTCCCATGCCCAAAGCCACCCTTTCCAAAGACGAAGTCAAAGCCATGCTCCTGCTCGCCTGCGAGCGTATCATCGCTGCCGAGCCGATGCTGTCCCAGGCCGACCGTGATCTCGGAGACGGGGATCATGGCATGGGCATGGAGCGCGGCATGCGTGCGGCCACGGAAAAGCTCAACGCCGGCGAAGTCGAAAGCATCGAGAAAGCCTTCGCCACCGTCGGCATGGCGATGATGAGCAGCATGGGCGGCGCCAGCGGTGCCATCTTCGGCACCTTCTTCCGCAACGGCGGCAAAGCCCTCAATGGCAAAGAATCCTTCGATGCCGCCGCACTGGCCGCATTCCTCCAGGCCGGTGTGGATGGCGTGAAGCAGCGCGGCGGTGCCGCCATCGGCGACAAAACCTGCGTGGATGCCATGGAGCCTGCCGCCACCAAGGCCGCCGAAGTCTCCGCTCAATCTCTGCCAGAGTCCATCACCGCCGTGGCCGCCGCCGCGGAAGCCGGCAAGGAAGCCAGCAAAGCCATGGTGGCCAAGTTCGGCCGTGCCAAGACCCTCGGCGAGGCCTGCATCGGCTTCCCCGACGCTGGCGCCTGCTCCGTGGTGGTGATCATCACCGCCTTCCGCGATTACATCGTGGCCTGATTCGCCGGACTCTTTTTTCCCGTAGGTCGGCCGTGTTTGGCGTCGAGCACGCACCATGCTCTATAACTCCTCCACCAAACCGCCCGACTACGAGGACGTCCTTACGCCATCGTGATTGCGGTACGCTGACAGACGGGCGGGCTGTCGCCACACCCGTCCATGCGCCGCGTAGGTTCTAAGTCACGCTGCTTCACAGCAGCCTCACCGTGGCCGGATCACCGGCTTCTGCCAGTCCTTCCAGAACGCTTCCGTTTGCAGCGGATCGGGCCGGATTTCGATCACCATGGGCACTGGCAGCAGGTCGGCGAGATCATGGGCATCAGCCGTCTGAAGATACTCCATGCCCCAGAGCTGCGCCCAAGGCTCAAAGCCCAGCGCGTGGCGGTTTTCGATCACGTTCCGCGCGGCCTCAGGCAGGGCGCGCATGCTGGCCACGCGGGAGAAAATCTTGCCGCCCCCGTTGTTGATCACCACGATGCGCAATTGCGGATGCTCCATCTGGGAGATCACCCACGGCGCGGCGAGATCATACAGCGCGCTCAGGTCCCCGAGGATCAGCCAGCATTCGCCGCCATGCACTGCGCTGGTGCCGAGAAAGGTCGAAACGAGTCCGTCGATGCCGTTCGCTCCACGATTGGCAAAAAGCTCGATGCCCGACTTCGTTGTCTGCAGCGCCAGGTTGAATTCACGAATCGGCAGGCTGTTGCCCAGAAACACCCGCGAACCTGCCGGAATCGCCTTCGCGATTTTGCTCACCCAGGCCGGTTCTGACTCCGGGAATTTCTCGAAGTCAGGCTCAAAGCGCAGGATGCCGCAGGGCGGATCGACGCGGGTCAGCTCCGTGCTGCGGATGTTCTCCCACGCCAGCGTTTCCACATTCTCCATCCGCGCCAGTCCGCTGAACCCGGTGCGCGTGATGTTGGTGACCTTGATCTTCGCCAGATCCTCCAGATCCCGCCACCAGCGCCACGAAGGCACCGCGCCGATGCGCAGCACGTGCGCCGGGCGTGCGGATTGCAGCGCCCGTTCACCACCGGGAATCAGCAGCGGCTGCAGTTCAGGGAACCCATGCAGATTGGAGGTCGCTTCGGCGATGATCGGCGCGCCGAGCCGGGCCAGCAAAGCGGCAGCCTCGGCAGCTTCACGCGGGTGCATCCCCGCAGCCAGGACCAGATCACACTGCAGAGGTCCGGGCGGCCCTTCTTCAGAGGCGGGCAGCTGCTGGGCGGCGGAAAAATCCACGCCCGCCACGTTCGTCTCCAGCGGTTCGTCCAGGCACACGTTGAGGTGCATCGGCCCGTCGGAGCAGTGGCCTTCATGGGATTCATCCGTGGCATCCCAGTCGCCCACGATGGTCGCATAGACGCCAAACAAACCCGCCTGTTCAATGGCCTGTGGCGCTCCGCTGCCACGGTATCTCTTCGGCCGGTCCGCCGTCACCAGCACCAGCGGCAGATGTTGATAATGCGCTTCGATCACGGCCGGCAGCAGCTCCGCCGCCGCAGTCCCTGAAGTCGTCACCACCGCCACCGGCTGGCGGTCGGCCATGATGCGGCCCAGCGCAAAGAAGGCCGCGCTGCGTTCTTCAAAGAAATTCCAGATCTTCACGCCGCTGCACGCCAGCAGGGCGGAAACCAGCGGCGCATTGCGAGCTCCGGCTGCCACACACACCTCCCGCACGCCCAGGTACGCGATGGTGTGCAGCGTTTGTTGAATGAGCTGGGTCTGCGTCATGATTGAAGAGCCAGCAGTCGCAGCACGGCCTCGCGCTTGAGGCGCAGTTCACGCCATTCATGGTCAAAGGCGCTGCCTCCCACGATGCCGCAGCCGGAGGGCAGGCTGATCTGATTCCCCTCCCAGCAGATGCCACGGATGGAGACGACGATGTGCGTGGTGCCATCGGTTTCGGCAAAGCCAAACGGTGCGCCAAAAAATCCCGGCACCTTCAGCTGCTGCCGGTACTCCCGCAGTTTTTCCATCGACTCAGCATCACGCGGCAGGCAGCCCACCGCTGGTGTGGGGTGCAGCAGCGGCACCAGTTGCGCCGGATCGGCGGCAGAGTTCAGGTGCACGCTGAGCTTGGACTGAAAGTGCACAAGACCGGAGGTCTGGCACAAAACGCGCGGATCACGCGTCACGGCCCCCAGGGCCTGCAACTGCTGCGTGAGGTAGCGCACCACGATCTCATGCTCCTCGATCTCCTTCACATCCGTCAGAAACGCGTCCTGATTGCCGGGCTTGGCCGTGCCCGCCAGCGCCATCGTTTCCAGCTGCTGCCCTTTCACCTTGAACAGCAGTTCAGGCGTGGCACCGAGAAACCCGCCGCTCTCTTTCACATGCGCATAGCCCCACATGTTCGCCGGGGCTTGCATGATGGACTCCAGCAGCCGTCGCGGGTCACCCGCAGTCAAAGTGCCGGATTCGGTCAGCACAGGCACCATCTTTTCCAGCCGCTTGGCCTGGACGTCCCGGCGGATGCGGCGGAAGGCCATCTTGAACCATTCTGTGGCGGGTTTAGCCCATTGAATCTGAGGCTTTTGGGAGCCATTGAGGTGAATCTTTTCCGCCAGGCTGCCGGCGGTGATCTCATGCAGCCGGGCAGGCGCTTTCCAGGGCTTGGGGTCCTTCAGGTCGAAGTCATTGATATAGAAGGCTCCTCCCGCTGCCGGCGCGGTGGCCAGCGCGGTGAAGGGGCCTTCTCCCAGCCATGCCCGCCCATCGGGCAGCCTGAACAATGCGAATTCCATCATGCGATATTGCATGCATAGTGAAACGCACCGCGCTGCGTGCAAGATGGGAAACAGTCACATGTGAACATCCTTCCTGCTTCGCCAGTCGAATCACTATTGCATGAAAGCTGCCGACGAATTCCTCAAGGTCGCCACCGACTATCAGCTCGGCGCGCTTGATACGGAATCACAGCATCCCTTCACCACGTCTCTGTCCCAGATGGCGCGTTCGGATGTGGGGGAGGCGGTCAAGCTCATGCACCAGGTGGATGTGCTCGCCTTGCGCCAGTTTGCCGCGAAATCCGCCCCTCTGGCAGACCTCGCACGTGCCATCGCCGCCACCCTCGCCTCAGGGCACCGGGTCTTCCTCTGCGGCTGCGGCGCCACCGGGCGGCTCTCACTCAGCATCGAAGTCTTCTGTCGCATGGGGGTCCTGCCCGTGACCGATCCGGAGCGCATCGTCGCCTTCATGGCCGGCGGGGATCTCGCCCTGATCAAGGCCATCGAGACCTTCGAAGACCACCCCGAATACGGCGCACGACAGCTCGAAGAACTCGGCTTCGCCAATGGCGATCTGCTCATCGCCACCACCGAAGGCGGCGAAACGCCCTTTGTCATCGGCGCGGCAGAACGCGCTGCGGAGCTCTCCACCAATCCCCCCTGGTTTCTCTACTGCAATCCGGACGAGCAGCTCGTCAAAGCCGCCGCGCGCTCCAAGCGCGTGATCGAAAATCCGGCGATTCATAAGCTCAATCTCTCGGTGGGTGCCATGGCCGTCTCCGGCAGCACCCGCCTGCAGGCCAGCACCGTGCTCATGGCCGCCATCGGCTTCGCCTTCATGCACCAGCACGATCCCGAGCACGCCCCTGCGGAGGTGCTGCAGCTCCTGCGCCACGTCGCGCATTGCGACGGCCAGTTCCTCGTGCCCTTCATCGAGCACGAGGCGGCGGTCTATGCACGGGGTGACTATGTTTTTTACAGCAGCGCACGCTTTGGCATCACCGTCGTCACAGACACCACGGAGCGCGCACCCACCTTCAGCCTCGTGCCCTTTGAAAAGCAGGACGATCCCGCCGCCCTCGCCTCATGGTCTCATTTCCTCATGCCTGAGCAGCCCGGCGCGCATGCCGCCTGGCAGGCCCTGCTGCACCGTGAGCCGCGCACCCTGGAATGGCCGGACGTGCGCCACGTCGCCGGTGCCGAGGTGCTGGCCTCCTATGATTTCTCCGCGCAGCTCGCGGCCCGACGACGCATCCGCACGCATGACGCCGCGCATCTGCTGTTTCACATCGACAGCGGGGCAGGGGAGATGGTCTGGGAGTTCGATGGTCTCAGGCATCAGATCGACCTCACCGGCATCCACGAATTCCACGCCCATCTGCTGCTCAAGCTCCTCATCAACATCCACTCCACCCTCGTCATGGGCCGTCTGGGTCGCTACCTCGACAACCTCATGACCTACGTCAAGCCCAGCAACAACAAGCTCATCGACCGCGCCGTCCGCTACGTCCGCCTCCTCGCTCAGCGCCGCACCGGCAAGCTCCCCGGCTATGAAAAAGTGACGCGCCTCCTGTTCGAAGAACGCGACAAACTCCAGCCCGGCGAACCCATCGTGCTGAAGACCCTGGAGGCACTGGGCGTGAAGGTTTGACTGGGCATTGGCAACGAGGTCTGCGCAGGCTTTCAAAGAAGTTTCTTCAGAACGAATAACACCGATGAGGACAGGATTCACAGGATGACGGAATTCACAGGATTCTCTGATGAGAAATCCTGCAGCATCCTGTAATTTTGTTAATCCTGTCTTCTTTGCGCCGCTTTGAAATGGGATCCTCATCCCTCCAGCGCACCTGGCCCGAAGGTTCCCAGAGAAACGTCCGGCCGTCCTAAAGCCGCCGTCAGCGCGCTTTGCCACATTCTCACATCACCGTATTTGCTGTTTGCGGTGTGAAACATGACTGTCCTTGCCTTCGTAAGCCCTTGAGATGCTCCCCCCCTCCGAAACCGCTCTCCGCGATCAGACCCGCCGCCACTTCTTCAGCCAGTGCGGCATGGGCATCGGATCCGTCGCGCTTGCATCGCTGATGGCGGAGCGAGGACTGCATGCCGCCAGCGCCGCCGCCGCCCCCGGGCCGGGCGTCATGAAAAAAGGCGACGTCACGCCACGCGCCAAAAACGTCATCTACCTTTTCATGGCCGGCGGGCCCTCACAGCTGGAGCTCTTCGACTACAAGCCCAAGCTCGTCGAGCTGAACGGCCAGCCCATCCCGCAGAGCTACATCGAGGGCAAGCGCTTTGCCTTCATGGGCACCAGCAACGGCTTCAAGCTCCTCGGCACCCGCCGCGAGTTCCAGCAGCGCGGCCAGAGTGGTGCCTGGATGAGCGACATGCTGCCTTACATGCAGGGCGTGGCCGATGACATCAGCATCGTCACCACCTGCAAAACGGAACTCTTCAATCACGCCCCGGCCAAGCTCTTCATGAACACCGGCAGCGGCCAGTTCGGCCGCCCCTCCATGGGTTCCTGGGTCACCTACGGCATCGGCAGTGAATCGAGCGATCTCCCCGGCTTCGTCGTGCTGCAGAGCGGTCCGCGCGGCCCCCGTGGTGGTGCCGTGCTCTGGGGCAGCGGCTTCCTTCCCACCACCTACCAGGGCGTGCCATTGCGTGGCACCGGCGAGCCGATCCTGAACCTCTCCACGCCCGCCGCCTACAGCGCCGCCAGCCAGCGCCGCGTCATCGACACCGCACGCGAGCTGAATCTCTCCCGCCTCGTGGAAACCGGTGACGACGAAATCCAAACCCGCATCAACGCCTACGAAATGGCCTGGCGCATGCAGAGCAGCGCCCCGGAGCTGATCAACCTCAAGGGCGAATCCAAGGCCACGCTCGATCTCTACGGCGTCGATCCCACCCAGCCGTCCTTCGCACGCAACTGCCTCCTCGCCCGCCGCCTTGTGGAGCGTGGCACTCGCTTCGTGCAGCTCTACCACACCAGTTGGGACAATCACGGCGGCAAAGGCGAAACCCTCGAAGACGATTTCCCCAAGGTCGTCAAAGACGTCGATCAAGCCTGCGCCGCCCTCATTCGCGACCTCAAATCACGCGGCCTGCTCGAAGAAACCCTCGTCATCTGGGGCGGCGAATTTGGCCGCACCCCCATGGGCGAAAACCGCGACAAAACCGGCCGCAATCACCACATCGACGCCTTCACCATGTGGTTCGCCGGCGGTGGAGTGAAAGCCGGCCAGACTCTCGGCAAGACCGACGAGCTCGGCTTCGGCGTCGCCGAAGACCCCGCCCATGTGCATGACCTTCACGCCACCATCCTGCACCTCCTCGGCCTGGAACACGAAAAGCTCACCTTCAAATTCCAAGGCCGCGACTTCCGACTCACCGATGTGCACGGCAAAGTCCTGCACAAGCTGCTGGCATGATGCTGGCCGCAGCGTGAGTGCCACTTCGCGTTGGGTGGCTTGAAGCAGTGACTACTCCACCAGATACAAAATGCGCCCGCAGCTCTCGCACTGCGTGAGCTTTTCCGACTGCTTCAGCGACTGGATGACACCCACGACCACCTTCATGTGGCAGCCGCCGCACATGGCGTTTTCCATCGGCACGATGGCGGCATCGCCCTTCTTGGTGAAGATGCGGGTGTAAAGATCAAGAGCATCGGGATCGATCGGTGCAGCCAGCGTGGCACGCTCGGCGTTGAGATCGTCGAGGCGCTTTTTCACACCCACGCCACGTTCTTCCAGAGATTTGAGTTCCTCGTTCACGCGCACCTGGGTGGCGGCCAGCTTGGCCTGCGCTTCCTTCAGCTTCTCCTTGGCGGCTTCGAGGGCTTCCATCTGCTCCAGTTCGCCGTCTTCCAGCTTGGTCACATCAGCCTCGTAGCGTTTGATCTCATGGCCGAGGGCGGCGAATTCGTCGTTCTTGCGCGTCTCGAACTGCTGGTCCTGCAGGCGCTTGATGGAGGTCTGGCGCGTCTGCACATCGAGCTGGATGTTTTTGATCTTCACCTCGACTTCCTTCATTGCCAGATTCGCGGCATCCACGGCGGCCTGGTCTCCCGCGAGCTGCATTTTGGCCCGGGCTTGCATCGTGGGGATGTCCTTGAGGTCTTTCTGCAGGGCACGAATGCGCTGGTCACGTTCCTGAAGCTGAATGAGTTTCGTGATGTCTTGAAGCATGTGTGCTGGATGTAAGCCGATGCCGGGAAAAAGCACAAGCTCTCTGTTGTTCGGTTCAGGGCCTGTCTTGACCTCAGCACTTCGCCTTGACCAGACCCTCACCCGACGAAAAGGTACGCCTCATCCATTTCTCCCTCACTCCATCCCTCCATTCCCTCGTGAAACCCACTCTCCTCATCCTCGCTGCCGGTATGGGCAGCCGTTACGGCGGCCTCAAACAACTCGATGCGATGGGCCCTGCGGGTGAGGTGGTGCTGGATTACTCCGTCTTTGACGCGATCCGCGCGGGCTTCGGCAAGGTGGTCTTCGTCATCCGCCGTGACTTTGAGGAACTCTTCCGCACTCAGATCGGCTCCAAGTATGCAGGTCGCATCGAGGTGGACTATGCGTTTCAGGATCTGCACGATCTCCCCGCCGGATTCACCGTGCCGGAAGGCCGCACCAAGCCCTGGGGCACCGCGCACGCGCTGCTCGCTGCGGAAAAGGTGGTGAACGAGCCCTTCCTCATGATCAATGCCGATGACTTCTACGGCCAGGACGCCTTCAAAAAGATCGCGGCAGACCTCATCCAGCCGCGTCCGCGGGACGGCAAAAGCCACTGGTCCATGGTGGGCTTCTATCTGAAGAACACCCTTTCGGATCACGGCAGTGTGTCCCGTGGCGTCTGCACCTGCGATGCCAGCGGCATGCTCAAAACGGTTCTGGAAATGACCAAGATTTTCAAATGCGACACCGGTGCGGAAAACCGCGAGGTGGAGGGCGCCTACGTCCCGCTCACTGGCAATGAAGTCGTGTCGATGAACTTCTTCGGCTTCACGCCCGACATCTTCGCGCACCTGCGCGCCGCCTTCACCGCCTTCCTGACCGAGCGCGGCACCGAGCAAAAATCCGAATGCTACGTTCCCGCCCAGGTGGATGCCCTCATCGCCGCCGGCAAAGCCGATGTGCGTGTGCTGGAGACCACAGGAAAATGGTTCGGCGTCACCTATCCTGAAGACAAGGCGGAGGTGGTGGCCAGCATCCGCGCGTTGATTGATGCGGGTGAGTACCCGCAGTCACTCTGGGGCTGAAGTAGTGCGGGCAATCCTGCCCGCATCCGCAGCGCTCAACACGGGCAGGATTGCCCGTGCTACTGAGCGCGGAGTGGTCCGCACACTCCGTGTGCGGAAATGGGAGTCAGGAGACCTCTCCACCTTGGAGCAGCCTCTCCACACTCCGCAGCGTCGCGCCTTCGTGAATCGTCAGCGCATCGTGGCCGGCCTGCGCCATTCGCCTGGCCTTCGCTTCATCCTTCAGCAGCACACGGCACGCCGCTTCCAGCTCCGTGAAATCCGCTACCTGCTGGGCGCCTCCGTGCTTCAGCAGCAGATTCACCAGGGGTGTGAAGTTCTCCATGTGCGGGCCAAACAGCACGGGCTTCTGCGCCAGCGCGGCCTCGGCGGGATTCTGGCCACCTTCAGCGAGAAAACTTTTTCCGACCACCACCAGCGTGGCGAGATGCTGCCACGCGGCGAGTTCGCCTGTGGTGTCGATCAGGAAGACCGGTGCACCGGCATCGACCCGTGAGTTAGGGGCGCTCCGCAGGGCAGGGGAGATGCCGATGCTCTGCAAATCAGCGCTGATCTCCGCACGGCGCTCCACATGACGCGGCACAATGAGCAGCGCGAGATTGCTCACCTGCTCACGCAGACGCAGGAAGACGCGCGCGAGCTCGATCTCCTCGCCTGCATGCGTGCTGGCGGCGAGCAGCGTGGGCTGCGCCTCGGCAATGCCGGCCAGCGCGCGTACCGCATGCAGTTCCTCGATTTTGATGGCGGGCACGACCGCGCCTTCAGGATCGTATTTGATGCTGCCGGTCAGGTGGACGCGCTCCGCATCGACTCCAAAGCCCTGCCAGCGAGCCACGTCCGCAGCTTCTTGTACGAGGACCTGCTTCAGCATGCGAAAAATCGGGCCGATGAACCAGCTGAACCTGCGGTAGCGACGCTCGCTGCGCGGAGAGAGCCGCGCATTGACCAGTGAAATGGGAATACCGAGGCGTGAGGCGGAGGTCGTGAGGTTGGGCCACACTTCCGCCTCCACGAGCACCAGTTGCGTGGGCTGGATGCGCTCCAGCATGAGACGGCCCACACCGGGCAGATCGATGGGGCTGTAGATGGCCACCACGCGGCCCGCATGCTGCGCCGCCAGTTCCGCGGCGAGCGCATGACCCGTGGGCGTCGTCGTGCTGAGCACGATGCCGAGGTCGGCATTCGTTTTCAGCAGTCGGGTGATGAGTTTTTTCGCCACTCCCACTTCTCCCACGCTCACGGCATGCACCCAGAAGCGTTCGCGCTGGGGCAGGGCGTTGATGGCGGCCTGAGTCTCCTGGGGAAAGAAGCCGAAGCGCTGGGCGAGATCCTGCCAGCGGCCATTGCGGCGGCGCATCTTGCGGATGGCTCCCGGCAGCATCAGCACGAGCCCCAGAGGCAGCGCCAGATTGTACAGAGTGAGGCTAAGCGCTTTCGATGCCATGCGGAAGTTTGCGCAGCCAGACGATGCGGGTGGAGCCGTAGTTGCGATCCGTCAGCACCTCCCAGCCGGGCCAGTGTTTCGTTTCGCGGTTGAAGTGGTGGCTTTCCAGAATGAGGTGGCTCTCCGCATGCAGCAGCGCAGGCAGGGATGGTTCGGCCAGAAGTTTGGCCACGAAGTCCGTGTCTTCATCGCAGTGCGTGTAGGGCGGATCAGCGAAGATGAGATCGAACTGCTTGCCGTCTTTTTCCAGCAGCGGCAGCATGCGGAAGACATCGCTGTGGCGCACCGTGGCCCCGGTGAGGCGGGTCTTGGCGATGTTCCGGCGGATCACCTCGCAGGCCCCCTTGTTTTCATCCACCAGCACGGCCGATGCCGCGCCCCGGCTCAGGCATTCCAGGCCGAGAGCCCCTGTGCCGGCAAAGAGGTCCAGCACATGCGCGCCCGGAACGAGTTCCCCGAGCATCGAGAACACAGCCTGCCGCACCCGATCCTGCGTGGGCCGGGTGACGGTTTTGGGGACTTCGAGAGCGAGCCCTCCTGCACTACCTGAAATGATACGCACCCAGTTCCTTTAGCGGTGGGCGGAAGGGATGCAAGAAGGGGCTGCAGCGGGAGGAACTGACAATGGAAAAATACCTGATGGCAGGGCAGTCGAATCGTCGTGTGCTCCGGCTGCTGGCAGGTTCGCCCTTAGCTCAAGTAAAGAATCAGTCAGGCCGCCAAATCAGGGTTCCGCTACACAGGTTTTCTCGACAATAGGCGATTTGGCTATTATATTTAAAGATGGAAAATATGGAAAAAGCCATTCATTCACCATTTGGGTTCAACGACAGCGCCACCGCCCGCCCTGCTAACCGAACGCCCAGCACCTTCCCCCTGATTCAAACGGGCTCCATCCATCAGCAAGATCTCCAGCCGGCTCCCATCAATCCCGACTGGATTCTGGAAGGCAACCCGATTGCCCGGGCCACCACCCTGGCGATTGCTCCGGACAGAACGCTTTCCTGCGCAGTCTGGGAGTGCCATGCGGGCAGCTTCAAATGGGTGTTTGGTCTGGATGAAATTATCCAGATCCTGGAAGGCGAGGTGGTGATCGAAGAACAGAATGAGGGTCGCAAAGTCCACACCCTGCGCGCCGGTGACACCGCCTTTTTTCCGGACGGCCTGACCACGCGCTGGACCGTGACCAAGTATGTGAAGAAATTCGCCATCCACCGCACCATTCCCCGTTCCTTCTTCTGGCGTCTCAAGCGCAAAATGCGCCACCTTTTAGGACTGGTGACAAAAGCTGGCATGGGTTGCTACGGGGCCATGATCCACTTTGAGACAGCCGTGGAGACACTGAGCATGGCGTGATTTCGGCAAAGGCGTGCCCTCACTTTCCATTCTTAAACACATACAGCACCCCGTCATCCGCGCCAAACAGCACGTAGCTCCCGGCCACCGCCGCTGAGGTCTTCACCGGGGCGCCGATTTCGTTGTGCCAGACTTCCTTGCCGGTCTTGAGATCGAGGGCGTAGATGTAGCCGTCATCGCAGCCGAAAATCGCCACCTTCCCGGCGCAGATGACGGCGCTGCTGTCGATGCGGTCCCGGGCGCGGAATTCCCAGAGCTGCGCGCCGGTGACGCGGTCGATCGCGTGGAAGCGTTTGTCTCGGCCGCCGACATAGGCGCCCTTTTCCCAGATGGCGGGGGCGGCGTAGTACTCGAAGTCGCGCTCGCCGTATTCCCACACCTTGGTGCCGTCGGCGATGCGGTAGGCGCCCACGCGGTTGCCGTAGTGGCTGACGTAGATGACGCCGTCGGCGATGGCGACGTTGTTGCCGATGTAGGCCCCCACTTCAATCTGGCGCTCCTCTTTGCCGGTCTTCACGTCATGCACGTGCAGCACGCTGTCGCAGCCGCCGAAGACGACCTTGCCATCGCCCACGGCGGAGCCGCCGTTGATGTAGTAGCCGGTTTCTGCGGCCCACTCTTTCACGCCCGTTTTGGCATCGAGGCAGTAGATGGAGTAGTCGTAGCTGCCGATGATGATTTTCTGCGCCTTGGTTTCGGGATTCGTCCACACATTCGCGGCGGCGTGGATCTCGGCCTGAGTTTCAAACTTCCAGACTTCCTTGCCGGTGTCGGCGTTCCGGGCATAGACGAAGCCATCCTGGCAGCCCACGACGACGAGTTCGCCCGCAAAGGCGGCGGCTCCGTCAAAGGCCCCCTTGGCCTCGGCCTTCCAAATCTCCTTGCCGGTGGCGAGGTCGAGGCAGAAGAATTTGCCGTCCTTGCTGCCCAGATAGACCTTGCCGCTGCGTACGACGGCGCTGGAGACGAGCATCTCGGACTGCCCCTTCGGCTTGTCCATGAGCTTGAACTGCCAGGCGAGCTCCAGCGGGAACTTCAGCTCGACGGGGGATGTGCCTGTCATGGCCGCGTTGCCACGGGAGTCAGGCCAGTCTGCCGTTTGGGCATGCAGAAGGGCGGGGAGGAGGAGGCTGAGGAAAAGCGAGGCACGCATGAGTTTGCACTGTGAAACTGCCATGGTGTGCGCTTTGTTGCAAACAAGCCGATGTCTGATCACGATCTCCAACAGCCGCCGCCCATTCCGCCCGACCTGCGGTGTGAGTATGAAGAGCGCCCGTTTCAGAACTGCACGCGCTGTGGCGAGTCCCTGCCAGACTTCCCCGGCGGCTTTCAAATCTCCAAGGCTTACAAGCGCGGTGAATGCGTGATGGAGTATGCGCTGTGCGATCACTGCCGCACACAGATGATGGAGGAGTTTTCCCAGGAGTCGAAAAAGCGGCTGGCGCAGTTTCAGGACGAGCAGGTCACGCTGGAGCACGGCCTGGAATCATGCGCAGTGTGCAATGCACGGCGTGATGCGCCGGGCATGGATGATTTTGTGATCACGGGTGTGTGCGAGGGACTCTCCCTGCTGCACAGCGTGATGATCTGCGGCAAGTGCGGCGACACCGTGCAGGGCTTCATCTCCACCAAAACGCGCGACACCTGGCGGCGCTTTGTGGATGACAATTTCCCCGGGCCGCCGCCTATGGACTCGCTGCCGGAACCGGTGGCGGTTTATCGCCCCCCGGTGTCGGTGATCTCCAAGGCGTGATGGGTGCGGAGCTGGAGATCCAGTCCGCGCTCAATGCCCGCAGCTCTCTCCTTCAGGATTGGTGTCTTCCAGCTTGGCGGCGGCTTTGAGTTCTTCGAGCAGGGCGTTGAACTTTTTGTCGCGGTATTCTTCGAGGAAGCGGTGTCTCACGTCGGCCTTCACTTCATCGAACGGACGCGCCACGGACGGGCGGCGGCCGGTGACGGTGCAGACATGGAAGCCGAGCTGGGTGCTGAAGACGGGGCTGATCTCCCCCTCGCCCATGGAGAAGGCGATGGTTTCAAACTCCTCCATGAATTCGCCGCGCTTGAACCAGCCGAGGTCAATCTGCTGCTGGTCGCCGGAGCGGTGCTCTTCCGCGAGCTTGGCGAAGTCTGCCCCGGCAAGAAGCTGGGAGCGTACATCGCGCATGGCCTGATAGATCTCCTGGCGGCTGGTCGCACCTGAGAGACCCTTGGTGATGTGGGAGGCCTGGATCTCTTCGTCGGTCATGTAGTGCTTGAGATTGGCCTCGTAGCAGGCTCTCAGCTCGGCCTCGGTCGGCTCCGGCTCAGGGGCGTAGATTTCTTGCAGCGTTTTGTCCAGCCGGACTCCGCCTGCCACGTTCTCGCGGACGAGCGCCTCGTCTTTGACCTGCATGCCGATGTTCATGTAGAACTGGGTTTCGCCACCGGCCTCGGCGATGAGCTTGGTCAGGCGCGCCGTGATGTCTTCCTCAGAAACCTCAGGATGGCGGCGGCGGCTTTCCTGACCCAGGAGGGCGCGGGAGATGAGGTTGTCCTTGGCGATGCCGCGGAATTCCGGGTCACGCTCACAGCAGGCCACCTGGAGGGTGCGCTCGTAGTGACTTTTGATGTGGCGGAATTCCGCTTCAATGATTTCGTCGTCGATGTGTTCGCCGTTGATGATTAGTGCCATATGGGGCTGAACATGGAGCGCGGCGCGGAGGGCGCAAGGTTTGACAACAAACCCGGGGTGGCCTAGATGCAGCGCGCCATGGTTGCTTGGCCCGGCGTGAAAACTGCGGGCTGGTCTGGCGTTCCTTCACGATGATGAGATTGATCCACCTTTTGATGACAGGAGTGGCCGCAGGGCTGCTGGCAAGTTGTGCAGAGCAGGGCGTGGCACGTGCCATCCCGGTCGCACCGAATACTCAGCACATGTATGCCGAGGGGGACAGCGCGCAGATCATGCCCGTGATGCTCCCGGAGCGGCCCATGCTCGTGGCCACCTCCGGTCCCGCGATCCGTGCCGCCTCCTACCTGCTGCTGGATGCGCGTACCGGGCAGCATCTGGCAGGGCGCAGTTTTGAAACCTCACGCGGCGTGGCCAGCACCCAAAAGCTGGTGACCGCCCTGGTGGTGCTGGATGCGGGAAACCTCGACAAGATGGTGCGTGTGCAGTCCTCCGACGTGGCCGTGGAGCCCACCCGGCTGGGCATCAGGCCGGGTGAGGTCTACTCACGCCGCGAACTGCTCTATGCCTTTCTGGTGAAGAGCGCGAATGATGTGGCCAATGTGCTGGCGCGGGACAACGCGGGCAGCATCAGCGCCTTCACGGCCAAAATGAATGCCAAAGCGCGCGCGCTGGGCTGCGTGAACTCCAATTTCAAAAACCCCCACGGCCTCACCGTGGGCGGGCAGCACTCCACCGCACGCGACATGGCCCGGGTGGCGATGGCGGCCTATCGCAACACGGTGATCCGTGATGTGGTGCGGCGGAAGCACTTTAGCTTCCGGCGTGCGGACGGGCGGGTGGTCACGCTCACGAACACCAATGAACTGCTGGGCGTCATGCCCGAGTGCAACGGCATGAAAACCGGCTACACCGTGGCCAGCGGGCGCTGTTTGATCTCCAGTGCTGCCAGCGGCGGGCGGGAGGTCATCCTCGTGCAGCTTGGCACCAAGACGAAGTACATCTGGCAGGATGCCCGCATCATGATGAGCTGGGGCCTGCAGCGGCTGCGCTCCGGTGGCAGATTCACGGCGGATGCGTGGACGGGAAATTGACCAACCACAAGTTGCGGCGGTTCATGGCAGCCGCCAGAGTGCCCACCCTTCCTCAACGTCCAGCCAAGAATGCCGGCCACCACCCTCGTCTGTCCTCACTGCGAAAAAACTGTCGAAATCCAGGTTTCTTCAGTGACGCGTTCGCGCCCCTGTCCTGAGTGCGGGCAGGTGGTGATGCTGCAGATGGCGGAGAAGACCACCAAGACCAAGCGCCGTGCGCTGCTGATGTCGCAGAATGAACCGGCCGGCACCCCTGCTTCGAGTCCTGGTCCGGCTGCTTTCCAGGAACCGCAGCCGCTGCCTGGGGATGCCTTTGACCGCATGCGCATGGATCCCGAGATCCAGCAGTTTCGACGGCGCTTGATGATCGGCGCGAGCGTGGTGGGCCTCATCCTTGTCATCCTTGTGGTCTGGAGCCTGCTGCCTTCTCCGGCGAAGAAAGCTGAATCACTGGCTTCCAAGCTGGCCAAGGCGGGTGAGTCGCCGTCGCAGAATGATGGGAAGAAGGTGCTTCCGTCTGACGTGCCACTGATGCAGCCTGAAGATCCGCTGCCCCCGGTGAACTCGGGCAATCTGGTGTTTCGCCCACCCGGCAGTGAGAACCTCAAAACCGCCAGCGCACTGCCCAAAGTCACAGGCGGAGATCTGGCGAAGCTGGCTGCCGCAGAGGAAGTGATTGGGAAGTTTCTCGAAACTCCCACCTGGAAAGAACGTGTGCTCCTGGTGCGCGACCGCCTGCGTGTGGCGCCGCTGATGAGCCTCTACTATTCAAAAAATGCGGATGGTCCGCAGGCGTTTGATTCCATCGTCGAGGCGACGGAGCTCTCCCCCAAGTTCAGCCAGCATGTGGTGGTTTTCGAAGGTGGCGGCCGGCGCGTTGCCACGGTGGAGCACTCCGCGGCAGGGCCGCGTGTGGACTGGGAGTCCTTCGTGGGCGCAGGCGAGACGGGCTGGTCGGATTTCCTCAATTTAAAACAGGCGGCCCCCATGCTCTTTCGGGTGCTCGTTTCTCCTGCGGGACACTTCGAAAATCAGTTTGGGGATCCCTCCAAGCTCCAGTGCTACAGCCTGCGCAACATTTCCGAACCCGGGGCCAAAGTGGTCTATGGCTATGCCGAGAAGGGCGGCCCGATTGCCAAGGCACTGGATTACCAGCTTCAGTTGAGCGCGGATGCCACGGTGCCGATGATTCTGCGGCTCAAATTTCCCCGGGATGCCCCGGTGGATTTTCAAGTGTGGATCAGTGAGCTGGTGCAGTCTGGCTGGGTGACTCCCTGATGGCTGAAAAACAAGATTCGCATCATTTTGCGCAAGATGTGCAAGAACCCCGGGGGTGACCCGTAATTCCTCTCGAATCCAGCAACCCCCCCCTCTATCTCATTTTATGAAAATGCACTCACTCTGCCAAGGCAATCACCTTGATTTGCGCTCCGGTGCCAGCCGTCGTGACTTCCTCTACGTCGGCATGCTCGGTGGTCTCGGCCTGACATTGCCTGAGATGCTTCGCCTGCAAGCCGCGCAGGTCATGCCTGAAGTGGAAACCTTCAAGCCCGTCGCCGACTCGATCATTCACATCTACCTTCCAGGTGGCATGGCGCAGCATGAGTCCTGGGATCCGAAGCCCTTTGCCTCGCCCGACTATCGCGGCCCGTTCACCCCGATCAAGACTTCCATCCCCGGCGAATACGTCGGTGAGAAGTTCGCGAACATCGCCAAGATCATGAACAAGCTCACCGTCATCCGTTCGATGACCCACGGTGAAGCCGCTCATGAGCGCGGCACGCACAACATGTTCACCGGCTACCGTCCAAGCCCGGCGATCAAATTCCCAAGCTTTGGCTCCGTCATTTCCCACGAGCAGGGCAGCCGCAACAACCTGCCTCCTTATGTGGTGGTGCCAAACATGGTCGCTCCTGACCAGGGCACCGGCTACATGAGCAGCGCCTTCGGTCCCTTCGCCCTGGGCAGCGATCCTGCTGACAAAGGCTTCACCGTGCGCGATCTCCTCACTCCGAAAGACGTGGATGAAAAGCGCTTTGATCGCCGCCGCAACCTTCTGGGCACCGTGGACGAGCACTTCAAAGCCGTGGAAAAAGCCGACTCCATCAGCGCCATGGACAGCTTCTACCAGGCCGCTTATGGCCTGATCAGCAGCAAGCAGGCCCGTGAAGCCTTTGACCTCACCAAGGAGACCGACAAACTGCGTGACGAATACGGCCGCAACACCGCTGGTCAGCGCTTCCTGCTGGCCCGCCGTCTTGTGGAAGCCGGTGTCCGCATGGTGTCCGTCAACTACGGCAGCTGGGATCATCACTCCAACATCAAGGACGCCTTCAACGGTCAGGCTCCGAACTTCGACCAGGCCTTCGCCCGCCTCATCACCGACCTCGCGGATCGCGGCATGCTCAAGCGCACGCTCGTCATGGTCAGCTCCGAGTTCGGCCGCACACCCAAGGTCAACGGCACCAACGGCCGTGACCACTGGCCACGCGTGTTCTCCGTCGCCATGGCTGGCGGTGGCATGAAGGAAGGCTACATCCACGGTGCGTCTGACGCCCTCGGTGGTGAGCCCGACCGCGATGCCGTGGGCCCTGAAGATCTTGCCAAGACCATGTACCGCCTCCTCGGCATCAACAGCGAGAAGCGCATCATGGCCGATGGCGGTCGCCCCATCGACATCGTCAACGGCGGTCGCATCCTCACGGAAGCCCTCGCGTAATTCGAGGTCGCCAGCTGATTCAGAGAACCCGGACAGCGATGTCCGGGTTTTTTGTGTCTTGAAATATCTGTAGGAGTGGGACCATCCTGGTCCCTCACGCTCTCGCTGGGGATGAGGCTCTCGATCTTTCCCGAACTAGAACCGGGATATTCCCAATCCTGCCGGACGCGAAGAGAGGGTGGGCGTCGGGCGTTGCGAATGTAAAAGGGATCAGGATGATCCCTCTCCTTTCTTTGCCATCTCACGCCAGATGCCCCAACGCCAGCATGCCGTAGTAGGTGTACTCGCAGTCCAGCATGTCGTCGGTCCAGTTGCCGTGGAAGCCGCCGGTGGCATTCCAGAGTGAATCGACAAAGTCGAGGCATGGCTCCTTGAGCCGGGAATAATCCGCCTGCACGGCATCCAGCGCGTGCAGCGCCACAGCGGTGGAAAGCAGGTCGGGCAGGGGGGCGGCGGGGAGGGCCAGGAAGCCGCCGGCGGGCAGGCACTGGCGCATCAGCCAGTCCACCGCCTCAGCAGGCGGAGGCATGTCCATGTGGCGGTGCAGGGCCACCATGGCAGCCGTGGCTGTGGTGGAGCCCACGGGGATGCCGGGCTCGTTGGACCACGCACCATCCGGCGTGCGCAGGCCGCCCATGCATTCCACCAGCCGCCAGGGTTCGGGCGGGATGCCGCCGAGGTCCTGGTAGGCACCCCAGGCTAGCAGACAGCCATAGGCGCTGCCCTTGGCCCGCTTCGGTGCCTGATGGTAGCCGCCGTCCGGACAGCGAAAAGCCTCGATGCGTGCCGCCAGCGCTTCACGCGAGGCCATCGGAAAATCCTGCATGCCGGCATTCGCCCAGCAGCGTGCCAGGCAGCACAGATGTACGAAGTCCTGCCGCTCCCCATCACCAAACGGCGCCAACCATGGGCGCACATCGGGAATCGTGGCGGCATCCACAGACAGCGCCTGCAGGCCTTCCAGCCCAAACACGGTGTAATAGAGATCCGGCTTGTCATTGCGATCCAGGAACCCGCCCTCAGGCGACAGGCGTGAACGCAGGAAAGACTCCACCAGCTCCGCCGACTCACCGAGGAGCTTGGGGGCCAGGCGTGCGACTTGCAGCATCTCAAGACGAAAGGACATGCCTACGCGCCTAACCCGAAGCTCGCCACGTCGCCAGAAGAAAGTCATTTTCTCGCTTGAGTATTCTCCGGCTTGGTCAAAACTCTCGACCCGGTTAACCCGACTCCTTTGCTCACGTGGCGGAATTGGTAGACGCGCTAGATTCAGGTTCTAGTAAGTAACATTGTGCTGGTTCGAGTCCAGTCGTGAGCACCATCCAGCGGCAACAGTGCCGCCTCGGGTAACCGGTTAAACAGAAAGTCACATGCAAGACGCAGGATTCGTGAGGCAGGCATTTGCGGGAATCGCATCGCGTTATGTGCTGGCAAATCACGTCCTCAGTCTCGGCATCGACTGCCTCTGGCGCCGCACCACGGCCCGGCGCATTGCGGAACTGAAACCGCAGCGCGTGCTCGATCTCGCCACCGGCAGCGGGGATCTCGCCCAGGCCATCCAGGCCGCCTGCCCGCAGGCGAAAGTGCTGGGGGCTGATTTCTCCGTGCCCATGATGCGTGAGGCGCAGAAGCGTCAGTTCAGCAGCCTCATTGCCGCAGACGGGCTCGCACTGCCCTTTCAGGACGGCGTCTTCGATGTGCTCACCGTCGCTTTCGGTCTGCGCAACATGGCCTCCTGGCCCGCCGCCCTTCAGGAAATGAGTCGCGTTCTCCGCCCCGGCGGCCGCCTCTTCGTCCTCGACTTCTCCATCCCCCGCATCCCCGGCATCCGCCAGCTGTACCTGTTTTATCTCAAGCAGATCATGACCCGCATCGCTGGCTGGATCACCGGCAAGCGCGAGGCCTATGTGTACCTCTGCGGTTCCATCGAACGCTTTCCCTCAGGCCGTGAGATGGAGGCTTTGATCTGCGAGAATGGTTTCAGCAGCGCGAGCTCGCGCCAGCTCACGCTGGGAATTGCTTCGCTGTATGAGGCGGTGAAGTGAGTGGGGGACAGGTTAAAAGTTTATCGGAGACTCGTTCGCGGAACAACGCGGCTAGTGCAGTAGATAAAGTTTGATTCTTAATAAAGTCCACCAATTCATCCCATCAGCTTTCTAGGAATCTTCCAAGGGCGCAATCGCTTTTTCAAGGTTTGCCAAAGCTATGTTGAGTTCAGTTAATGCACCTTTTATTTTTGACGGTTCGAGCATGGCAATCATCCCAGACTTGATCATGTTTTCACTGTTTTGTGCATGTTCAGAAACCTGTTCCAGGAGCGCCTTCGAAATAAAAATCAGATCAAACCAATGCAACAAATCTGACCATAAGACTCGATGTTGCTGATTAGTAATGGCAACTTTCAAAACAGGCACATAGGGTGCCACGTGACCCATGAGAAAAGGAGTACAGGTGACTCCTTCCACGGTTGCAATCGGCTCCAATCCCTCCTGGTTACTATTTTTATCTGTCTGCTGAGCATTATTGATCTTGCGCCGCAGCTTCTCTCTGGCTGCCAAAAAACTGGGATGATTAATCACCTGCGCCAACTCTTCATTATAAATTTCATGTGCAGCCTTGATAATCTCATCTGCAACAGGCACCGGTAAGATCCGCTTTGACCGCTCCAGATAATCGGGTGCAGCAAGTGATTGTGCCAGGAGAATCAGCATATCAGGCAAGGCCGCGTTTGACTCTTGCTCGTCAGTTTTGCGTGTTTCCACAAGCCTGCCAATCGCCTTGAGTTGCGCTTCGTCTTTGATGCCGAGAAGGCGCAAGGCATTTTCACGAAGTTCCGCTGCAGATAGATTCATATGGGATAAAATGATTCCTTTGAAATCATTAAGCTGGGTATTGCTCTTTGAGTTTGGCGTTGTGAGTTGTGAAATATCCGACTCTGTTGCTGGGCACTTTTATAGAAAAAGATGTTTTGCGATTCGTATTCTTTATTCCGGGACACTGGGCTGGCGTCGAATCCTAATGGATTTCTTAATTCAAGCGCAGAACTATGAATCAAATAGTGTTCGTCTGTTGGAAACGATTCTCGTTTTTCATCTGAATGAATAGGCCAGTCTGAATTCTGAATCCAAACGGGGTTGAAGTTCATTACAATATCAGCACCTTCATATTCTTCCAAAGTAGGTTGCGACACCATGTCACAACCAATTTGAAAATCGGCTGATGAAATATACTTTTTGACATCTAAAATTTGACTCTCAATCACGTTAGACCACAAGTTTTGATGCCTCCAGATTGCTGTCTTGACTTGATTAGCGCGGTGAAAAGTTCTCATCGTTTTCAGCAATCCAATCACTTTAGCATCTTTTGAAGGTTTGAGTTCTTCCTCAACCTCCATGCTCAAGCCTGCCTTATCAATTAATCTAGCGAGAACCGAAGCGGAATTTGAGTCTGAAGGTGCCTTATTCAGAAGGGCTGCCGTTAGCAGGCGCATGTTCGTGGGCCAGCGCTCTTTGACCCGGTTTCTGAAGAGTATCACCCAATAATGGGCAGCTTGTTCAAAAGGCTCAACGCTTAGGAGGCGTCGGAATGCAAGGGCAGCTGTGTTTCGATTTTCGAGCAACTTATTCCAAAACAGAATATCGTGACCGTTTGGTTCAGCAAATGCAGTCGCTGCAGCCGCAAGGGACGGCAATGCGGCTGAATCTGGAGCAAGCATGCATGCGTCCAAAAACGAACGCGCATCATTGCGAAGTTCTCTGGGTTTGGCGAGTTCCACAACCTCAGCCCAATGACGTGCCTGCTCGACCTGATTGGATGTTGGGTTTCCCTCAATCAATGCTTCTGAAACAGAGCGGCGAACCTCCTTGAGGCACCCAATGACGGCCTTTCTTTTCTCTAGAGTCAGAACCTCGCTGCCGAGCTCGAATAGCGCTGCCACAGCTTCATGAGGGTGCTCGACTTCTTTGCCTTGATAAAGCATGGGCATGGAATCCTCTCCGCTAAGGCGGAGCAACACCCAGTTTTTCAAATCATCCGGGGGCTTGGCAGCCACCAGGGAACGGAGCATTTCAGACGGACGGGTCACGGTATCAGGAGTTTAACTTCAAAACTCATTACGTTGCAACCATCATGAACGGCTTCAGGAAGTCCAGCACCAAGGTTCGGAGTCAAGGGTTCAGTCGTGCCGTACGGCCCGCCACATGGGGTCCGGGGCCGAAATTGATCGTTATCAATCCCGTCCAATGCACTGGGAACATGGAGTGTGATTCCCGAAGGCAGTGACGCCCTGTCATACTGAATTTCGACACAACATTTTCCATCCTGGATTTGATCCCGATGCAGGCGCAGGCCCAGGCGATCCATGAGGTTTTGTGGATATGGTCTGATCGAATCCAGCTCTGAGGACTGCTCGGTGCCCCAAACCAAATACAGAAGTCTCATTTCGGCAAAAGTAGATGCCTCGTCCACAAGCTCCTGAATCTCAGCCTGTGACGCTTTTTCCAGCGCAGCTCTTGTCAGGCCTGAAGCAGTCAGATCCAAGGCGGGAAACATGTCAGGCAGTTTTTCTGGCAAAGTGAATCGCACAATGCGGTCGAAGTGGCCTGAAGACACCCCATTTACTTTTCGATTGAGGCAGGGAGACGCCCACACGGAATTTTTCGCCGCACTCCAAGCCGAATAAAAATCGGCAGGGGGACCTGAGATGTCCACACGATTCCAGAACTCGGCTTCGTCGGCAGGATCCAGACAGATCTCATCCATCAAGTTCTGCAGGACCTGGGCAGACGCGGGAGACATATTCATCATGTTCTTCCAAGGTGCTAGATGAGGAGGTGGAGTCATGACTGGGTTGATCTTGATGCAATATCGCTGGATGACGCATGTTTCTTCAACACTTTCATTTTGCAGGCCTCTAATTTTCTTTGCCATCCTTGACTTAGTGTCTTCAAAACCGCCCTTCCTTCAGATCCTGCAGCGCACCACCCAGATGCGCCGTGACATCGCTCGCGCCCACAGACTCCATGGCCGCGCGTTCCTGAGTGACATACCGCTCCGCCGCACGACCGCACAGCCATGCTCCCAGCCCCGCCGCCTCATGCAACGTGAGCCGCTGCGCAGCAAACGCGGCGCACACACCGGATAAAACATCCCCCATGCCGCCGCTGGCCATGCCGGCGTGCCCCGTGGAGTTGAACAACGTGGGCTGCCCCGGCGTGGCGATCACGGTCCGTGTCCCCTTCAGCAGCAGCGTGCGCCCCGGCGCGTTTTCTGTGAGTGCCTCGACAAGCTTGCGGCGGCTCATGCCGTGCCAGCCGGGAAAATTGCGCAGCAGCCGGTCCATCTCACCCGGGTGCGGCGTCATCAGGCGCGGCAGCCTGCCCGTGGCATCCATCACCTCGGGATGCTGTGCCAGCATCGTCAGCGCATCCGCATCCACGACGGTGGGATTCTTCGCTTTCTTCAGCACCTCCAGAACTTCCTTCTGATGCGCAAAGCCCAGGCCAGGCCCGATGGCCAGTGCATCAAAGCGCATCTCCAGCACATCGCGATAATCGTCGATCACCTTCACCATCACCTCCGCAGGCATGCGCGGAGCGATCAGCGGATACACATCCTCCTTCACCAGCAGCGTGACGAGTCCCGCACCCGCGCGAATGGCACCCCGGCAGGCCAGCTCGGCTGCGCCCAGAAATCCTGGTGAGCCGGCCAGGATGCCGATGCGTCCCGCATCTCCTTTGTGCATGCCGTTGGCCCGGCGTGGCAGCCAGCCGCGCAGCAGCCCGGGCGTCAGCACTTCGGCCTGCGCATCGCCATCCGTCTGCGACAAATCAGGCAGCGGCACCAGCGCGATGCGTCCCACATAATGATCGGCCCCGTCCTCCAGCAGCCCCGCTTTGATCTGCGCTACCACGGCGGTCACATCCGCCTCCACCGCATCCTCGCAGGCGTCACCATGATCGCCGTCGAGACCGGAGGGAATATCCATCGCAATCGTCACCGCATGCCGCTGCGTGCGCAGCGTGTTCATTTCTCGCGCCAGCACCTGCAGCTCCGGCTTCATCGGCCCTTGGGCTCCGATGCCGAGCAGGCCGTCCAGACTCACAATTGGCCCTGCTGGAAAATGAAAGGTCGAGGCATCTTCCAAAATGCGGACCAGACTGCCCAGCACGGCCAGATGCTCACGCGGCAGCGCCTTCATCATAGTGGGCTCCGCACTCAGCCTTGCATACAACCGCCAGCCATCCGCCACCAGTTCACGCGCCGCGACGAGCGCATCACCCGCATTGTTGCCTTTGCCAAGAAACAGCACCAGCGATCCCGCACGCGGCGCAAACTGACGCACCACATTCGCGATCCCACGTCCCGCCTCCTCCATCAATGCCGCCGCACTCACACCGCGTGTAAAGGCGGCCTCCTCGCACTGCTGCATCTGGCGGCACGTGACGATCATGGGATCTCCGCTGCTTCCAGCAGCATGCCTTTGAGTTGATGGGCCGACTGCACCGTTTCCTGCGTCGTTTTTGTCGCCGGCAGAGACAGCACCCGCGTGCCTTTGGCCGTCGTGTCCAAGGCTTTGGAGATGCCCTCAATGCCTGCCACTTCGGGCCCGCCGAGCACCAGCAGATGCATCAGCCGTTCACCATCGCGCTGCAGTCCTTCCTTCAACTGCTTCAGCGCTTCCGGCGTGTCGGGGATGAAGGCAAAGCGCAACGAGCGCACCACTTTCTCACCCGTCAGTTCATGCGCCACAGACAACGATTCGGCGATGGCTTGCACCGTGTTTTCCTGCGGCTCCGTGCCGCCGTACAGAGCCAGCACCATCACGATTTCCAGCGGTCGTTTCGTTCCAGTCAGCTCAGCGTCAACGACCGACTTCTCGTCACCAAAGCGCTCGCGCCGCACCGTGTAGCCCATGTTCTCCGCGCCCATCGTGGACTCAAGATAGCCGGGAATGCTCAGGTCCCGGTCCGCCTTGCCCAAGGCCGTGCGCACGATCCCCGCATAGCGTTCGATGCCCTCCGGGCTGATCTGCCGCCGCAGCGCCAGCGCATATTTGAACGAACGGTCCGCCGCCTGGTCCTTCTTCCACTGCCAGATGCCAAAGGAGGCAATCCCCAGCAGAATCGTGCCGACGGGCAGCATGACGAGCGCGAATCGAATCCAGCGTCCAGAATCAGCAGAGGTGGGTTGGGCTTCAGTCATGGTCCGTCATTCCATAGCAAGAATCCGCGTCATGCCACGCAGAATCCGCGAAGTGATGCAGGCACTCCTGCCTGCAATTCTGGCCTCCGGGGTCTTCTTTGAGTGCAAGCCCCCGGCTCACTCCAAACCCGCCAAAAGCTCGGCCACCGACACCTTCTGCCCCGGCAGCACCAGCTCAGGCCGGATGTCCGCCAGCGGCTCCAGCACAAAACGCCGCAGGTGCATGCGCGGGTGCGGCAGCGTCAGCACCGGATCATCGCTCACCACATCATCCGCATACAGCAGGTCCAAATCGAGCGTGCGCGGCGAGTTCCTCTCCCGCTGCTCCGGCCTCCCCAGCGCCTGCTCGATGGCCTTCAAATGCTCATGCAGTTCCTCCGGCCTGCACCCCGCCTCCACCTCAATCACCGTATTCAAAAACGCCTGCGTCCCCGGCGCACAATCCACCGGCTCCGTCTCATACACCCGCGCACTCGCATGGAGCCTGATCCCCGGCACACGCGCCATCAGCAGCTCAATCCCACGCCGCATGTTCTCAGCGCGATCACCAAGATTAGAGCCAAGAGCGATGCCGAAGTTCATGGTTTGCGATTCAGGGTTATGGTTTGGGAGCGTTTGGAAACCATTGCAAACAATGGCAAACCACTGCCAGCCACCGCAAACTCTTACTTCAGTCCCAGCACATCCTGCATGTCATACAGCCCCGCCGGTTTCCCAGCCAGCCAGCGGGCGGCTCGGACGGAACCGGTGGCAAACGTATCCCGGCTGCTGGCCTTGTGCGTGAGTTCCACGCGCTCGCCTACATTGGCAAAGATCACCGTGTGATCGCCCACGACATCGCCGCCACGGATCGCATGCACGCCGATTTCCTTCGGCGTGCGGGCTCCCACATCGCCAAAGCGGCCGTGCTTGCAGTCCTTGTCATATTCCAGTCCGCGCACATCCGCGAGGATCTCGACCAGCGTGCGTGCGGTGCCGCTGGGGGAGTCCTTCTTCATGCGGTGATGCATCTCCACGACTTCGAGATCGAAGTCCGGTCCGAGCAACTCGGTGGCTTTGCGCGTCAGCCAGAACAGGGTGTTCACACCGATGCTGTAATTCGAGGCAAAGACGATCGGCAGGGCCTTGGACGCTTCGCGAATGTGCGCCAGTTCCTCGTTGGTGTGGCCGGTGGTGCCGATCACCAGGCTCTTCCCTTGCTTGAGGCATTCGCCCAGCAGTTCATCGCAGAAGGTGTGGGAGGAGAAGTCGATCACGATGTCCGCTTTTTCGAGCGCCGGTGACAATGCATCGCCCACATCCACGGTGGAGGCGACGGTGACGTTTTGAGCCTCGGCGGCACGGATGATGGCCTGGCCCATGCGGCCTTTGCTGCCGGTGATGAGGAGTTTGATGTCGGACATGATGAGCGGGGTTGATAAACGGGGAGCCGCCATCATGCAAGGGGCGGCTGAACACTGTGCAGCGGGTCGTGCAGCAGGATTTCGTCAAAACTGGCATTGGGAGAGCGCTCTGCCGGAGGCCAGAACTGACCACTGCGGATGCGCTGCACCGCCTCGGCGGCACACTGATGCGCGGCCTCGATCAGCGCTGCATCAAACCCCTCCCACGGCAGGATGGCCGTGTCCTGAATGCTCTTGGGCAGCGCAAAGTAGGCCACGCTGCTCACCTCCTGACCGCGCAGTTTCAGCGCGGCGGCGTAGAGCGGCAGTTGCAGATCCAGCCACATTCCGCGTCTGCCATCGGGCAGGTCAAAGCACTTCCATTCATCCGCCTCGCTCAGTTTCGTGCGGGCCGTGATCACTTTGACATGCGCCTCCTGCGGCGTGCGCGGTTTGTCCGAGCTTTTGAAATCGACGATGCGCAGCGTGCCGTCCACATGGCGTTCCACCCGGTCAATGCGGCCCCTCAAGCGAGCCTCGGCGATGAGGAAGGGCATGGCATCTTCCTTGTCGCCGATCAGCAGCTCCGCATCAAGGCACTGCCAGCCTTCCTGCCGGTTCCTGGCTTCGATCTCCGCCGCCTTCCGCAGCCGCTGCAAGATGCTTTCCAGCTGTAGCGTGATCAGTGGCGCAGGGCGCTGCCCATGGATTTTCCTCACCCGGTCACGTGCGGCGGCTTCCAGGCAGTCAGCAATGTGGGCGGGGTGTGTGCTGTCACGCATGCCGGGGTCCAGACTCAGCCGATGAAACGCATGATGGATCAGATTGCCAAACTCAGCGGCATCCAGCTCACGCTTGCCCGTCTCGATGGCGCTCATGTTTTTCGTGCAGCCCAGGTAGTAGCGGAACGGGCAGCTCAGATACTCGCGCAGGCGGGAAGGGGAGATCGTGTCCAGCGGCTTCGCGCTCCAGTCCGGCTGCAGCTTCCACGCCAGCGTGCGCGGCGGCTCGGCGACGGACGATTGATCCTCCTCTTTCGGGAACAGATGCGCCACACGCTGTGGCAGCACCGCGTTGTCGCATAAAAAAAGCAGCCGGGAGGGTCTCAGCGCATCGCCATCCTCGCTCCACTGCCCGCACAGCAGCCGCAGGCGTCCGCGTTTACCCAGTCGCTGCTGCGCCAGCGCGGCCAGGATGAATGCATCACGCGCAAAGCGGGTGTTTTGACACGGCAGTCCCAGCGCTTTGCGCAGGCTGTCCGGCAGAAACGGATGGCTGATGAAGATGCCCGGCACATGTTCCTCATTGAGACCGGTGACGATCAGGTTCGGTGCCTTTTCCCACAGCAGTTCCAGCCAGCCCTGAAGCACGAGATCAATGTCCCCACGCGGCTCGGCGAGCCGACTTTGCGCGAGGCATTCCAGTGACAGCGAGAACATGTCTTCGGCTTTCGGCTGCAAACCAAAACGTTGCGCCTCCTGCTCCAGCTCCTCCGTGATGCGCAGCCACTCGGTGGCCAGCTCCGTGCGTTCCCGGTCACCCGGTGCATCGGGATTGAACTCCTGCTCACCGAGCAGCTTCAAAATCAGCGTGCGCGCCGCCTGGGCCGGAGTGAGCCGGCGCAGCGATTCAAGCAAGGCGAGCGTGTTCTCAATCGCTGGCAGCAGGGCAGGGCAGTCTGTCAGCGGCAGCTCCAGCGCATGCGCCAGAGTCACGGGCAGATGCTCGCTGGCAAAGTCATCCGCTTCACGCAGCAGTGCGGCGGTGCTTTCATTGCCGGGAATAACGGCTTGGCGAAATTCATCAATCCTCAGCAGTGCCGCAAAGGCACGCCAGGCCCCCGAGCTGAGCAGCAGGCGGAAGCAGTCCAGCACATGCCACAGGCCCTCACGCTGCACCGGAATGCCACCCGGTTCAAAACTGCGCGCTTCCTCCAGCGTCAGTTTTTCCAGCAGCAGACTGCCGACTTCCGCATCGCACACGCCCAGCGCCGTGCGGCCCGTCGGCACGAGTTCGCGCATGAGATCCAGCGTCAGCGCCGCCTGCGTGGCCGGATCACGTGCCACATGGATCTGCTCATCTTGAAACGGCAGGCTGCACCCCGCGTCTTCGCCCCAGCATTCCGGCAGGGGACGTCCGCAGGCGTCAAAGGTGTGCGCCATCGACTGCGGGGCCTGTATCGCAATGTCCACCTGCAGTCCGCGTTTGGCACAGCCTGCGATCCAGTCATCCAGCAATGGCGGCAAATCCGGCGAGGCGAGCACGACAATACGCTTGATACCTTCCGGCAGCGCCGGTTCGTGCGCATGCCGGCGCTTAAGCATCTGCGCGTCCGCCACCTTGGCCTGTGCAAGCTCCGCGAAATACACACGCTCGATCTTCGCCAGATCTTGCCAGCGTGCAGCCTCCCGCTGTGCGGCAGGATGCTCGGCTGTGTCGGCAAAAGTAAGCCCCCCCGTGCCGAGCAGCATCTTGAGTTCCGCCAGCATGCGTGCGGTCTCCGCCTGCCAGCCCCAGCCAGCGGAAGTGGGAGGCTTGGGAAACAGCGCCGTGAGCGAATCCAGCGGCACCCGTTCCAGCGCCCGCTGCCACGCCATCTGGCACTGCACCGGAGTCGCTGCTTCAAATCGGCGCGTCTGCGGCAGCAGCGCCTGCTCCGGCAGCCAGAGATGCGGCACGATGGCTGCCGTCCCCGTCTCATTCGTCACCACCGCCAGCGCCTCACGCAGCCTGCGGCCGGCTTCACCGTTCGGCACCAGCAGCAGCGTGCTGCTGAGATCCAGCGCACGCGCAGAATCCCAGTCGCGGCACAGCAGCTCTACGGCCTGATCCAGCACGGGTGCCTTCCAGCCCCAGAACAGCCGCTGGATTTCGGCACTCATGAGTCTCCCAGCTTCTTGAGGATGTCGTTCACGATCTCTTCGGGCGTTTGATCAATCGAAACACGAATGATGTCAGGTGTCGGGTCCAGCGTGGCCAGCTGACTGTCCAGCAGCGTGGGCGGCATGAAGTGCCCTTTGCGTCCCGCCAGCCGGGTGGCGATCAGTTCCTTCGTGCCGTCCAGCAGCACAAAGCGCAGCGTCTCGGGCTGATCATGCGCGCGCAGTTTGTCACGATAGACCGGCTTCAGCGCCGAGCAGGCCTGCACGTAAACCGGCGTCAGGTGGCGCATGTCTTCGATGCGCTGGCGCAGCGTCGCATACCAGGGCCAGCGGTCGTCATCATTCAGCGGTGTCCCGGCGGACATCTTCGCCTTGTTGGCGGGCGGGTGAAAATCGTCGCCGTCTTCAAAGACGCCTTCCAGCCTGGCGGCCAGCAGGCTGCCGACGACGGACTTTCCGCTGCCGGAGACGCCCATGATGATGATGGTTTTTAGATCGGGGTGGAGCATGTGTGAAGGTGATTTTTGTGAAGCTTGACCGTGGGGCATGCCACGCTGAGGGTGCAGGCCGAAGCCATGAAATACTCGATCCTGACCGCTCTTCTGGTGCTCGGCACCGCCTTTGCCACTGCTGAAGACAAACCTGCCGCTGCCAAGGAGATCATGCTCTTCAACGGCAAATCACTCGACGACTGGGAGTCCGTGGACGTCGGCGGCAGCGGTGAGGTGGAACTGGAGGGTGGTCTCATGATCATCAATCAGGGAGAGAATGTGAGCGGTGCCATTTACAAGAAAGCAGCCGCACTGCCAACGACCAACTACGAGATCACGCTGGAAGCCAAGCGTATGCAGGGCGTCGATTTCTTCGTCGGCCTCACCTTTCCCGTCGGCGATCTCAAGCACTGCGCCAGCCTCATCTGCGGCGGCTGGGGCGGCAGCGTCACCGGCATCTCCTGCATCGACGGCATGGACGCCTCAGACAACAACACCTCCAGCTACCAGCGTTACAAAGATGACGAATGGTATGCCATCAGGCTCCGTGTCACCCCGAAAAACATCAGCGTCTGGCTCGGTGACAAGCAGATCATCGACGAGGACATCGAGGGCAAAAAAATCAGCGTGCGTGCCGGCCCCATCGAAAGCTACCTGCCGCTCTCGCTCACGACATTCAACACCATGGCTGCGATTCGCAACGTCAAGCTGACTCCGATCACAGAGCCGAAGTGATGCCACCCACCTCCGTGCTGCGCCTGTTCGCGCTCCTCTTCTGCGGAGCCCTGACCTCCTGCCACTCCGTCCTGCGCGTGGAGGTCACGCGCGCCGAGACCGAGCTCACCGCACGCGAGAGGCGGCACATGGCCGCGCTGCTGGATGAAGTGGCGTCAGGCTGGGACGCCATGCAGCACGGCAAGTCCTCCGCGCGGCGGGCCGCCGAAGATCGGTATGAAAATGCACTCGCCAAATTTTTGCGTGAATGGGACTCCCATCAGTGCCCGCGCTACTGGCAGAGCGGCACCGAGTTCACCTCCAGGCAGCAGTCGTTTCAGATCGAAATCGCCACCGTGGCCAGCCCCAAAACGGAGGTGCCACCCAAGCAGCTGGATCAGCTCCTGCTCGCTTCGCGGAAAAAATCACGCGGGGACGACACGCTCTCGGAGCGGCCCGGCCTGGGCGTGCCCGTCGTCGGTCATATTTACCGCACCGACACCGCCCGCAAAGAGCAGCCCTTCCTGCCGCCCAACGGTGGCAATCTCACCCTCACCGCCGTGATGGAAATGGCGGACGACGACGCCGATCCCGCCACCCCGAGGCGCTGCCGCCTGCATTTGCACAATGCCCTCAATGTGGAGACCGTGAAGGTGCGGAGCGATGAGCGCCTCCTCGCGGCCAATTTCACCGCCGCCAAGGATCTGGCCCTGTCCAAAAAATCCCTCGGCCTCTTTTCGTTGCTTGGGTTGTTCTATCCCGAGCGCACCCTTGGAGACAGCCATCTCTACTGCATGGACGTCTATGATCCGAAGCGCATTCCCGTCGTCTTTGTGCATGGCCTCATGTCTGATCCGCACATCTGGCTGAACGCCGTCAATGCCATCAGCTCAGACCCCGAACTGCGCTCCAGGTATCAGCCCTGGTACTTTCTCTACCCCACCGGCTTGAGTGTGCCGCAGACGTCCGCACGCCTGCGCGCCTCCCTGCAGCAGGCCCGTGACTACTTCGATCCTGATCACAACGACCCCGGCTTGAACCGCACGGTTCTGGTCGGCCACAGCATGGGCGGACTGCTCAGCCGCATGCAGGCCGTTGATCCCCAGGACAAGTTGTGGAATGCCATCTTTAGCAAGCCACCGGAGCAGTTGGACGTCTCCGAGCCCGTGCGTGAGCGCCTCGTCAGCACCCTCAAATTCAAGCCTCAGCCCGAGGTGAAGCGTCTCGTTTTCATCACCACGCCACAGCGTGGCAGCAATCTCGCCGGCAAGAACATCGTACGCCGCCTCGCCTCCTTCATTCGCATGCCGGTTGATACGCTGCTCATAACACAGCAGTTGCTCACCGGGAATACCGACGCGCTCTCGCCACAGATTCGCGACTGGGGCTTCTTCGCCTTCCTCAGCATCGGCACGCTTTCCAATGAGCATCCCTTTTATGATGGGCTGAACGCCGTCCCCATTCCCGTGCCGTACCACTCCATCATCGGTCAATTCGGGAACAAACCCCTCCTCGACAGCTCCGATGGCGCAGTCCCTTACTGGAGCTCCCATCTCGACGGCGCGAAGTCCGAAAAAATCGTCCCCTGCTGGCACGGCTGCGTCGAGCGCCCCGAAGTCGTGAAGGAAGTCGTCCGCATCCTCCGCGAACATCTGCAGGAAAGCGGGCGCTGATCGCGTCTCTTGCTCCTGGCTCGGGCTTTAGCCAGATGAGGTTCCCGCTCAGATTTTTTCAGGATCCCGTTTGCGTATTTTTGCGGCCATACATTTCCGGCCCCACCGACTTGTCCGCATGGAATCGCCGCGAAGTCACGTTCTTGGAATACCAAACCCATGAAACCTTTCCTCCTTTCCGGTCTGCTGGCCGCCGCAGTGCTGTCTCATGCCGAAGATCTTCCCTTCACCCGTGTCCCCGCTGAATTCGCCGGCCAGTTCTCCCCGGGCAAATCGCCCCTCGCTTTCAAGGACGGCAGCCAGGTGAAAAAAGCGGAGGACTGGCCCAAACGCCGTGCCGAAATCCTCGCGGACTGGCATGCCATCATGGGCGCATGGCCTGCGGTCATTGCGCAGCCAAAAATCGAAGTGCTGGAAACCACCCGGAGGGAGGGGAGCATCACCCAGCGCAAGATCCGCATCGAAATCGCCCCTGGACAAACCGGCGATGGCTACCTGCTGCTCCCTGCGAACGAGGGCAAACGCCCTGCCGTGTTCGTGCCCTACTATGATCCCGAAACCAGCGCCGGCCTCAGCACCAAACCACTTCGCGACTTCGCCTGGCAGCTTGCACGGCGCGGCTTCGTCACGCTCTCCATCGGCTCACCCGGCGGTGATGCACGCAAACCCGTCCTGAGTGAGGCTGCCAAGTGCCAGCCCCTTTCCTACCTCGGCTACATCAGCGCCAACATGTGGCAGGCCCTCGCCTCGCTGCCTGAGGTTGACTCCACACGCATCGGCATCGTCGGCCATTCCTACGGCGGCAAGTGGTCCCTCTTCGGCTCCTGCCTCTGGGACAAGTACGCCTGCGCCGTGTGGAGTGATCCCGGCATCGTCTTTGATGAAACACGCGGCAGCATCAATTACCAGGAACCCTGGTACCTCGGCCTGGACTCAGCCATCACCCGCAAACCGGGCCTCGTCAGTGCCGAAAGCCCGCGCACCGGTGCTTACAAGACCCTCATCGAAAAAGGTCACGATCTGCAGGAACTGCACGCCCTCATGGCGCCGCGTCCCTTCCTAGTCTCCGGCGGCGCCGAAGATCCGCCAAAACGCTGGGCCGCACTCAATCACGCCATCGCCGTGAATCAGCTCCTCGGCGTCACCAGCCGCGTGGCGATGACGAACCGCGAGAAGCACGATCCCAACGAGGAATCCAACGAGCAGATCTACCGCTTCTTCGAATACTGGCTCAAACCTTGAGTCGGGGGGGGCTGGCCGCTCGTCCAGTCTGCCCGAGTTTTGTGCTTTGGGGCAAACGCGGCACTTGACGGGAGGCGGCTGCGTCCACGAAGGTACGACACACCCCCGACCATTTTTTGTCGAGATCATGCCCGAAAACACTTCTTTAGCTGCCACTGCCGATTCTGTCATCCAAGCCGCTCGCAAGGCGGTGGAGGTTCAGCGTGAAGC
>NZ_JBGANL010000031.1:0-28696 GCF_044222345.1 Prosthecobacter sp. | reverse complement strand
ATGCGCAACGTGATGCGGGCGATGCCACCGGAGCTGAGGCGGCTTACCTCGAAGCGCTCGAGGTGGGCAAGGATCTGGAGCTTCCGGCGGAGGTGATGGCCAATGTGCGCACAAGTCTCGCGACGCTGCTTGATTTCAGCGGCCGGGAGGCGGATTCGCTGCCCTATTACGAGGAGGCGATCAGCAACCACGAAGCCTTGGGGGGTGAAAATGTCGAGGTGGCGGCCCAGCTGCGCAACAATCTGGCCATGACCTACAAGTGCATGGACAAGTTTGCCCTGGCGGAGCAGCACTATCTCCGCGCACTTGAGACTTTGGAAAACAAGCGCGGGCGCCAGTCCGAGTCCGTGGCCTGCGTGTTCAACAATCTCGGCAGCCTGTACTACGCGGCCGGCTTTCCAGATCAGGCGAAGGAAATGTTTGAGGACGGACTCCAGATCCGCATCGAGGTGCTGGGGGAAAACCACCGGGATGTCGCCCAGTCCCTCTGCAATCTGGCCACGGCATGCCATGAGCTTAAGGATAATGAGGCCGCTCAGCAGCATTTTGAGAAAAGCCTGCAGATCTTGGAAGCCCAGCTCCCCCAGGAAGAGCGCAGCTATGAGGCGATCGGCGCCGATTACGTCGCCATGCTCGAGATCATTGGCGAGGAAGGCAGGGCGGCCGCCTTGAAAAAGCGCATGGAAAAGCTCCTGGCCGCAGTTTGATGCATGGCGGCGTTTGCCAAACGCTTCGTCCGCATGAATGGTAGGCGCGGAAATGATTTCATCCTCCCCTCCGCAAGAAAAAACCTGGACCGGCACCGCAGTGTCCGCCGGGGTTGCGCATGCGGTGGTCCATGTGCTTAAGGATCACTTCGACGAGCCGGACGAGGATACGATCGAGCCTGGGACGGAAGCTGACCAAATGGAGCGCCTGCATGCCGCGCTGGCCGTCACCGCCAAAGAGATCGAGGAACTCCAGCGCGTGATGGCAGGGGAGCACGGCAGCGCCGAGAGCGAGATCTTCGAGACTCATCTTTTGATCCTGCAGGATTCCACGATTCTGAAGCAGACGGAAAAAACCGTGCGCGAGCAGCAGGTCTGTGTGGACTGGGCCTACTACAAGCTCATGTGCAAGCACATGGACGCCCTGCGCGGACTTTCGGACTCCTATTTGCGCGAACGCTTTCTGGATGTGAAAGACGTGACTCATCGCGTCATGCGTCATTTGCGCGGTGAGCTTTTGGATCACCCCATGTTTGACGAGCCGGTGATCGTCGTCGCGCATGATCTGACGCCTTCCGACACCGTGCAGCTGGACCGTAGCAAAGTGCTGGGCTTTGCCTTGGAGACGGGCAGCGCAGTATCGCACGCGGCCATCATCGCCCGCTCCCTGGCGCTCCCGGCGGTGGTGAGACTGCATGGCATCTGCGATGAACTGCACAGCGGTGACACCGTCCTGCTGGATGGCGAAGGCGGATTGCTCATTCAAAATCCATCCGCAGAAACCCTGGCGCGCTACCGCCTGCGGGAGGAGCAGGCAGAACGGCGGGAGGATGTCTTTCAACTCGAACGGCACAAACCCTCCCTTACGCGCTGCGGCACCGCCATCTGCGTCGGTGCCAATGCGGAGTTCATCGAGGAAATGAAGATCGTGGAGGACAGCGGCGCCGAGGAGGTGGGGCTGTTCCGCACCGAGTTCCTGCATCTGGAAAATCCGGATGCCACCGAAGACCAGCTCGCCAAGGCCTACAGCAAAGTGGTGCAGTCCCAGTCTCCTAAACGCGTCGTGTTCCGCACCCTCGACCTCGGCGGTGACAAGGTGGACGAGCGTCTCGCCGTGGAGCCGGAGCCCAATCCCTTCCTTGGCTGGCGCGGCATCCGCCTTTCACTGGGCCGGCTGGATCTCTTCAAGCGGCAGCTGCGTGCTCTCCTGCGTGCCGCTGTGCATGGCCGCGTGGGCATCATGTTTCCGATGGTCTCCGGCGTGCAGGAGGTGCTGGAGGCAAAAGCCATCCTCAACGATTGCGCGGAGGAACTTACCGCTGAAGGCCTCGATGTGCCGGACGAAATCGAGATCGGTGCCATGATCGAGATTCCCAGCGCAGCCCTGTCCGCGGATTTGATCGCGGCAGAAGTCGATTTCCTCAGCCTTGGTACAAATGATCTCATTCAATACACCATTGCGGTGGACCGCCTGAATGAACGCGTGGCAAAGCTCTACGAGCCCACCCATCCTGCCGTGCTGCGGCTCATCGGCATGTCGGTCAATGCGGCGCGTGCGGCGGGCATCCGCATCGGCATGTGCGGTGAGATGGCGTCAGATCTGACCCTGACTCCCTTGATGATCGGCCTGGGATTGAATGAATTAAGTGTGGCCACCACGCAAATTGCTCGGGTGAAGCATGCCGTGCGCCGTCTCGACGTATCGGAGTGTGAAGCCCTGGCGAAAGCTGTCCTCACATGCACCAGCCCGGCAGAGATACGGGCTCTCAGCCGGGCTGTGGCGAACCGAAACTATCCCGAATTATTCGAGTAGCTGTAGAAGTATTATACGGCAGTTGGCAGTTCTTAGCGGTGGATTGGACACAACAGTCAACCATCGTGAACTCTGCCCTCACGCAGCCAGCTTGGTCTTCGCTTTGCGCACCGGCTTGGCTGGCTTCGGAGCCATCGTGGGGCGGAAGGCGTCACCAAAGAGATACTGGCGGGCGCTGTCCACCTGGCCCATCACCCGGCGCTGCCATTTGGTGTACTCCTTGCCCAGGCGTTCTTCAGCGTCATCGTGCTGCAGGGCGCTGTCCAGGCTCATGCGCTCGCTGCTCAATTCGGCCTGGAAGGTGATTTCTGGAATGTGCAGTTCCACCGCTTCAAACATGTCCATCACACGTGCCGCATAGCTCGTATCCCAGACCTTGTCGTCCTCGTCATAGCAGCTCGTCACGAGGTGGGCGATCAGGTATTCAGCATTATCCGAGTAAACCTCCGCCGCATCAATGACCGAGTCAAAGCTCTCCTGATCAACCGTCACAGGCAGGACGACTGAGAGGGCCACTCCCGCCGCCTGGAGAATCTGGTCCATTTCGCAGCCTTGGTAGAACTTGTTGAAGAACTCGCCCAGGCCCGTGCTCACGTCCAAAATGGTCAGCGGTGAGGAATCCACATGGGCGAGGAAGGATCGCGGTGTCAGCGAACCGGCGTCAAGGGCGGTGACGCCCCCGGCAGTGTAGGAATCCTCTTCGGTCAGGGAGAGGAGTTGATGAGAGACGCCATACTGCTGGAGGTAGCGGTGGAAGCAGAGCGCCAGGGTGCTCTTGCCGGTGCCAGGATAATCGTTTTGGATGAGGATGAGCTTCTTCATAATGATTTTCTGATATTGCACCTTTATTATGTAAATTATAATATATATTGCAAGAATAAATATCTTATAATTCCATAATTTCAATATTGTCACGCGTGCGAAAAGCTTTGGACATAAGGAAAATCAAGGCTTCCAGAGCTTTAGAGAGTCGCTGAATTCCAAGCTGAAAACAGGGACTCATCCGGGTTTCAACCGCATTTTACCCCTTCGAATGGTCCGCATTTTCCATTTAAATGCCTGTTTCAGGCCCAAGCCGTCCTTGCACAGTGGCAATGAGGCTCTAATATCGCACTCGGAGCACCTCCTACCCCGTGGTGTAATGGTAACACAGGAGATTTTGATTCTCTCGTTTAAGGTTCGAGTCCTTACGGGGTAACCACCTAGAATGGGTGGTTCACACTGGGCAAATGGCGCTTTCACTGGGGAAAACGACTTATTGCGTCTTGCCTGGATTTAGGCTTCCGAAACGAATAGCAAACAACTTGCATGCGACGCCGGAACCATGGAGCGATGGAAAGATATGCGGGTGGCCAAGACATATAGCCATCGGTAGATTTCCGGCTGTCTCGCTCTAGTGTTTGGGGTGGTTTGAGTGTTTTGGCTTCTGTGACCGCATCCTTACAGAGCGAGTCAATGAGCGCAGAGGAAGGGGCGCTAGTTAACTCACCGCACCGGCTTCACAACAATTTCTCCGGCACCCTGGACGCTCATGATGTAGTAACCCCCGCTAGCGCGGATGTGGATCGGGATCGGCTTTCCGGTTGCGTCGGAATAGAAGCTCGCGGCTCTCTGGTCGGTCTGCTGCCAGGATTGGCCATTGCCCAGTTGGAAGATGCGGCCTTGTTGAAAGCCGGTGAAATCTCGGCCGGAGATCCAGCTTTTCACGGGAAGCTGAATCGGTGCTCCGGGGCCTTCCCCTGCGTGCCACGCGCTGCGCTTTTGAGCCAGCCAGTTCCCTAATGCCTGCTGTTCTTGGCGGTCCAGTTTGTGAGTGCCGGTGCCGGCGGAGGGGAAGTCGAGGGACGCGTAGGCGAGCCACCGTTTAAGAACTGTCTGCTCGCTCACCTCCAGTTTATCGACGCCCGTGGCTACGCGCTCACGGGCGCTCATCATGGCCGCAAGGGGACCTACGACGACTGCGCGTGGACGGCGATCGTTCTGCGGTGCTCCTCCAGCGCCGACGTACAAGTTGGGGTCCAAGATGCTGACCAGAAATTCCACGCTGCGGCCTTGAGAGTGGGTGAACTGGATCCTCTGCTGATCGATCGCTTCCACGGTCACGCCGGTGTAGCGCTTGCCGGCCACGGTGCGGAGTTCCGAGAGACGCATGCCGATGCCGATCTGATACGCCCAATACGGTGCGAGAACATCGACAGCCCTGAGGCTTCCCGGCGAAGAAAGATTTGTGCCGATAAGGGCGAGCATTAGGAGAAAGGCGCGAATTTTCATGATTCGAAGGTGTCTGAAGTGTTTTCCAAGTCAATGCGATTCCTAATTTCATCGCGGGCTTTGGCCTAAGCTCTGGACAAGTCAGAGGCAACTTGTGGAAACCGCAGGGCCGGGCTCGTTCAAGGTTCGAATCCTTGTGGGGCAACCACCACAAATAGGGTTTCTGATTTGTTGATATCCGCTTCAACGTGAGGCGGTCGCCGCGTCCCCCGTAAAGCTCTCGTCCGTCAGCGTTTTGAGAAACGCCACCAGATCCGCTTTCTCCTGCGCCGTCAGTTGAATGCCAGCCTCCGGATGCTTCGCTAGGTTCGGGTCCAGCGTCGCGCTGCGGCGCACCCCGCTGCTGTAATGCTCCACCACCTCCTCCAGCGTGTTGAAGCGACCATCATGCATGTAAGGCGCGGTCAGCGCGACGTTGCGCAGGCTGGGCGTTTTGAATTTTCCACGGTCAGCCGCGTTCTTTGTCACCGCCATTCGCCCCAGGTCATCTTCCGCAAGTTCAAGCCCGTTGCTGGCAAACGGCTGGCTCGCGAACAGCGTGCCTCCGTGGCAGTGAAAGCAGTCCGCACCCCGCAGCCCGCGCTTGGGATCAAACTCCGTCACAAAAAGCTGCAGCCCGCGCTTCTCGCTCTCGGTCAGTTCCCCCACCTTGCGTGCCGCACGGTCAAAGCGCGACTCCTGCGACACCAGCGTGAGCAGAAACTGCTCCAGCGCTTTCGCGATCCGATCAGTCGTGATCTCTGCGGAGCCAAACGCTTTCGCAAACACCTTGAGGCACTCCGGATCCGCACTCAGCTTGGCGATGACCTTCGGCAGCGTCTCATTCATCTCATGCGCGTCCTGGATCGGCATCAGCACCTGCTCCCGCAGGGTGGCTGCACGGCCATCCCAGAAGAAAGACGGCTGCCAGGCCAGATTGAACAGCGGCATCGCATTGCGCGTGCCCATCTGCTGCTCCGCGCCGAGGCTGAAACGCCGCGCATCGGCAAACGCTCGCGTTTGTTCATGGCACGAAGCGCAGGACTGCGTCTGATTGACCGACAAGCGCGCGTCATGAAACAACTGCCTCCCCAGCGCCACGCCTTCCTCCGTCAGCGGATTATCGGCCGGCAGCCGCACCTGGGGAAAACGCTGCGTCATCGCCGGTGTCAGCGCATGGGTGCCAGCGGGCAGGGGAGCAGGCTTCGTGGCAAACGCCGGTGTCTGATACACATCGTAGTTCATGCGGCGCACCCGGAAGGCCTGCTCGATGTTCGTCTTGAGCTTCATCGCGAGTGCATCGCCTGCGCGCGAATGCGTTGTGGCGCCATCTTGGGCGAAGTCGATGCCCGCCAGCGCTCGCTGCACATCAAACTCCAGCGCCAGTGTCAGCGGTCGCCCTCCCCGAAAAGCCACCGGCAGCTCCACCGTCATCAACTGCGGCGCATTGGCTATGTGGTATGAGAACCCCTTCTCCAGGCCGTCCTTCGAGAACCGGCCCTCCAACGCCATGAAAATATACCCTCCCTGCCAGCCCCAGTGCAGCCCATTGACCAGAGGATTGAGCGCATGCCCCGGCGCATAACCATTCGGGTCCGATTTGTTCGTGGTCTCATCCACGCCAATGCGGAAGCGGATCCCCTTGTACTCACCCGCAGGCATGCCCGAGACCTTCGCTGTCTGCCGGCCCGCACCAGCGCTCAGATACGCAAACCAGTCCTTCGATTCCAGCCAGGTACCGTCCTCTTTTTGCAAAGCCAGCCCTGAGAGCAGGCAGTCAAGTCGCGTCACCTGGCTTCCCCCGCCCAGTCCCATCGGCTCATCCAGCCGCAGTACCTGACCATTCACCATCGGTACGATCTGCAGCTGCAGATCCTGCCCCGTCGCAGGCAGCGTGAGCATCCACATCACCATCGTCCAGGCCCGGAGCGGCACCTTGGAAAGCAGGGATCTCATGAAGACGCGAGGCATAAAAAACGACCCTTATCGTTGGCGGCACACTTTCTAGAACGAGCATAGGGTCACAAGTCAGGTCTTTGTAAGACGCAGACGCGTGTAGTTGGGGCTCCTTCGCCTCCACTTCGCCGCACATGCTGCTCCCGCAAAAGATGCCAATCAGCTGGATGTTCCCGTGGTGAGCCTCGATGCGGCAGGCTGGATCCTCCGGTCACCCCGTCATGGTTTGACGCGCTGCGGACCGGGCGCTGAGAGTCCTCCGTGGTGTTTCAGCCAATCCGTCGGCGGCGGCGCAGTGTCCATGCCATGCCGCAACTGGCGATGAGGAGGGCTCCGCCGGGCTCAGGAACTGGGGCAAAGCCACCGATCACAAGGCCGTCCTGCCAGTTGTTCGGGTCAGCCTCATTGAGCAGAGTGTTCACGGTGAAGTAGCTGTGCTGGACCACGTAGCTGTCGAAGAAGCCAAGCGTGTCCTTGGCGGCCACGTCGCTCAGGATGCTCTGGAAAAGCGCAGAGCGCGCGTCACCCGTGGGAGTGCCCAGAGGGGCAAAGTAGTCCAGATAGTCGCTCATGTCCGTGAAGTTCGACTTCGGCGGCTTGCCTGCGGTCTGCGAGAGGAAGTCCTGGATGGCGAACATCGCATTGAAGAACGTGTCGTTGTTGCCGAAGTCATGGTAGTCACCGCTCTGCTCAATAAACCGGCCCGAGGCACCTGCCAGGGTGTTCCACGGCAGGTACGTATCGAGTACATACTCCATCACGGCGACCTGCTTTGGCACGATGCCCGCGTAGAAAAGGGGGTCGGACAGGTAGATGTTGTTCCGTTCGATGTTCTGCACGGTCCAGCCATCCTGGAGCGACAGGGTGTCTGCGGTGATGGTCTGGTTGCTCAAAGCTGGCGTGCCAGGTTCAATGCAGAACCACCAGTAGGTTTGGCCACCGATGACATACTCGCCAATCGCATCGCCATTGTTGTCCAGTCCGGTCACGCTGACGGTTGCAGCCGTCGCAGTGACGGTGCAGGCCGCAAATATCAAGGGGATGAGACTTCGGAAGGTCATGGGCATATGGAATTTATGGTCATCGCCCGATAAATCTAGATTTATTTTGTGAAAAATATGAAAGCATGACAATAAACCGTGATGCCCCGCTAGCTTGCCGGTCAATGCACTCGCTTTCCAGCGGGCGGGTCGGTCCTGCGCTGCAAATTCTGATGCCCCCTATCTTCCAGGCCAATCCATGGCGGCTTGCCTTCACTTGCATGGCGGTCTGCTACCTTCTGGCAGACCTGTATGCCTTGAAAGGGCCTCTGTACCAAGCGTTGATCCAAAGCCCGGGCGGGAGGCTGGCTGCGGAGGTGGACGGTCTGCCGATCACGCAGCAGGATCTGCAGGTGGCCATGCGGGAGCAGCTGTGGAAGCACAATGCCGCATGGGCCAGTCTCGGCTCAGAGGCGCGCCGGCAGACACGCTGGCTGGCGCTGGAGCATCTGGTGAACGATCACCTCCTGCGTGCCTGCCGCAGCAAAAGCGGTTCCGGCACAGACTTGCTAGAGGACACAGTGAAACGTGAGTCGGAGCGGATGCAGCGGCAGTTTGCCGATGCGGCAGATTTTCCCAAACGCCTGGCCGCACAGCAACTGACGCCAAAATCGCTGGAAGCCCGGATCACTGACGCGCTCCTCGATGAAGCATGGATTGAGGCGAAAATTCAGACCCGCTTCAAGGCGGTCACGCCGCAGGACCTCCGCGCCTGGTATGACGAATTCAAGGAAACCCTCCGCATCCCGCAGGTGCACCACGCGGCGCATATTTTTCTCACCCGGCATGACTCCGCGAAGCCAGACCGCTCAGCAGAGATCCGCGAGATCCAGCGCCAGCTTCTGGCGAAGGAGAAGACCTTTGCTCAGCTCGCCAAGGAACACTCCGAGGACGCTCGCAGCAGATCATTGGGCGGCGACCTCGGCTGGTTCACGCAGCAGCGCATGCCGGCGGATTTCATCGCCGCGGTCGAAACGCTCAAGATCGGCCAGTTCAGCGAGCCCGTGCAGACACAGCTCGGCTGGCACCTCATCATCGTTCTTGAGCGTCACGCCTCACGCCTGCCTGCATTGACAGAGGTGACACACGAAATCACTGCGTTGCTCACCACCAAGCGTCGCGAGGTGGCCCTCAAGACCATCCTGGCCGAACTGCGGGAGCGCTCGCCGCAGCCGGTCGTTTATCACGCGGAGGTCATTGATCACGCTGAACCGGCTCCTTGATCCAGCCGGCGCCGTGCGCGCCACTTCCTGATTTCTTCGATCCACAGCACGCTGCTGCCGATCAGGCCGAGGAGCGCGACGTCCGCCAGCGGGATGGGCACCGTGTGGAAAATGCGGTTCATGGATGCGTTGTAGATGACGAGGATGTGCAGGGCGTTGCCAAGGATCAGTCCGCCGACGAGCCACCGGTTGCGAAGGATGTCGAAGCTGATCGAGGACTTGAGAGCGCTGCGGCAGTTGAGAACGTTGAACCACTGGGTCACGGCGACCAGTGTGAAGGTCTCCGTTTGCACCAGGGCAAACGGAGCGCCGCTGGCCTGCCGCCACAGGAAGAAACCAAAAACCGCCACCACCGCGGTGCTGACCATGAGCACCAGCCGTTGCAGCATCGCTCCTGTGATGAGCTGCTCATTCTTCGGCGTGGGTTGGCGGCGCATTTCATCGCCCTCCAGCCCCTCCATGATCAGGTTCACTGTCACCGCTCCTTCGGTCACGATGTTGATCCACAGGATCTGCACCGCCGCCAGCGGCAGCGGGTAGCCGCACAGCAAGGCCAGCAGCAGGATGGCCACTTCGTCAATCGAGGTCGCAAACAGGAACAGCACCACCTTCTTGAGGTTCTGATACACAAGCCTCCCTTCCTCAATGGCTTTCACGATGGTGGCGAAGTTGTCATCCGTGATGACGATCTTCGCCGCACCCTTGGCCACCTCCGTTCCGGTGATGCCCATCGCCACGCCCACGTCCGCTGCGGCCAGCGCCGGTGCATCATTCACGCCGTCACCTGTCATGGCCACCACCTGCTTCTGCGACTGAAAGGCTTTGACGATGCGCAGCTTCTGCGCCGGATGCACCCGCGCAAAAACGGAGATGCGGTCCAGGCTGCCGCGCAGTTCCCCCTCAGACATCGCTTCAAGTTCGGCACTGTCCACGGCGATGTCACCGGGCCTGGCAATGCCCAGCTCGGTCGCGATGGCCAGCCCCGTGGCCTTGTGATCTCCCGTGACCATCACCGGCCGGATCCCTGCCTCCAGGCACTCGGCCACGGCCGCCTTCACCTCTTCACGCGGTGGATCCATCTGGCCCAGAAGGCCAAGAAAGCTCAGTCGTCCGCGCCAGGGTTCAAAACCCGCCTCGACATCCAGCGGGACGTCATGGATCTCCGCCACCGCAAGCACACGCAGCGCCTGCGTCGCGAGTTCCTCGGCCGTTTGCTGCACTTGGTCGAGGTCCAGTGTGGCTGGATCGCAGAGCGTGAGCAGCTTCTCGGGCGCCCCCTTGAAAAGGATGCGGTGCCTGCCTCCATGGCCATGCTGCGTCGCCATCATCTTCTCGGCTGAGTCAAAGGGAATCTCCGCATGGCGCGGCCAGTGTTGCAGCAGCGTGCCGGGCTCAACGGAGCCTTTGTGCGCCACCGTGAGCAGTGCCGCCTCAGTGGGATCACCCAGCGGCCGCCAGCGCGTTTCCTCCCCCTCAGGCGCCACCAGGTTCGCATCGTTGCACAGGGTGATGGCTTCGAGCAGAGATCTCAACGCGGCATCATCCTTGGCGGAAAGATCCTGGCCGCTGGCGTGCAGCCTGCCTTCAGGCGAATATCCCGCCCCGGTGGCTTCCACCTGTCGTCCATCCGGCAGGATCAGCCGGGTGACGGTCATCTCGTTCTTCGTCAGCGTGCCTGTCTTGTCGCTGCAGATGATGCTGGTGGATCCAAGCGTCTCCACGGCGGCCAGTCGCCGCACGATGGCTCCGCGCCGTGCCATGCGTTGCATGCCCACCGCCAGCGCGATCGTCATGGCCACCGGCAGTCCCTCCGGCACCATCGAAACCATCTGGCTGATGGACACCATGAAAATCGTCACAAAGGGAATGCCGCGCATCAGGCCGAACCCGAGAAGCAAGACAAACAGCACGATGGAGGCGACCACCAGCCAGTTCCCAAATTGCTTGAGCCGCACTTCCAGCGGTGTCTTGGGCTGCTCCGCACTCGTCGTCATGCTGGCAATCTTTCCCACCTCCGTCTGCAGGCCCGTGGCCACCACCACCGCACGGCCACGGCCTGCGGTGAGATGTGTGCCTGAGTAAATCATGTTCCTGCGGTCCCCCAGACCTGCGTCATCAGGCACCAATTCGGTGCTTTTCACCACCGGCAGCGATTCTCCCGTGAGCTCCGCCTCGGTGGCTTCCAGCGCCGCTGCTTCCAGCAGTCGCGCATCAGCACCCACCTGATCTCCGGCTCCCAGCAAAAGGATGTCTCCCGGCACCAGTTCCCGTGCCTCGATGACCGATTCCTTGCCATCCCGGACGATGCGCACCTTCAGCGCCGAGAGCTTGCGCAGCGCCATCATGGAATGCTCCGCTCGTCCTTCCTGCACCGCACCAATCAGCGCATTGATCAGCACCACGATCAGGATCACCACCGCGTCACTGGCATGCCCCATTGCAAAGGAGATCACCGCAGCGACAAACAGTATGTAGATCAATGGACTCGCGAACTGCGATGCAAACACCCGCCACAGCGGCTTGTGTTTGTCCTCCGGGAGTTCGTTCGGCCCGTGTTGCTTCTGGCGTTCAGACACCTCGCTGCTGCTCAGTCCGGCCTGCTCGTCGGTCTGCAGCGCAGTCACAATTTTTCCAGATTCTACAGCGTGCCAGATGATCGGGGAAAGTGCCTGCATGGCAGACGATAAATTGGATCATGACAACCGCCATGGGTAATCTGCCCCATGGGTGGCAGATGACCTGGGGCTCAGGCGGCCGTTGCGCTCTGGCAAATGCGCGCTAAGGGCGTGGGCATGAAACAAAACGTTGGCATTCTCGGGCTCGGCATCATCGGCAGTCGTGTGGCGGACAACCTGCGCAAGGCGGGGCATGAGGTGTTTGTCTGGAGCCGCAGCGCGCGCGCTGTGCCCAACTTTCTCGCTTCCCCTCATGAGGTGGCCCAGGCGGCTGGCATCATCCAGATCTTCGTGCGTGACAGCGCAGCGCTGATCGAGGCCATTGAGGACATGAAGCCCGCTCTCAAGGCTGGCCATCTCATCATGAATCACGCCACCGTCAGCAAGCAGGCCACGCTGCAGGCCGCACAGCTCGTCGAAGAATCCGGCGCGGCCTTCCTTGATGCTCCCTTCACCGGCAGCAAGCTGGCAGCTCAGAACGGCAAGCTCTGCTACTACATCGGCGGCAGTGATCTGCTGCTGGAGCGCGCCCGCCCCGTTCTCGAAGCCAGCGCCGCCAAGATTCTGCCTCTCGGGGCCGTCGGCGAAGCCATGGTGCTCAAAATCGTCACCAACCTCGTCTCCGCCGTCATCGTCGAGGCCGTGGCCGAAGCCGCAGACATCACCAGGGCCAATGGCATCTCGCTCGAACGCCTGCACCAGGCCCTGGAGTCGAATGCCAACTACTCCACCCTCATTGGCATGAAGCTCCCCGCCATCATCAAGAGCGACTTCGAGCCCCACTTCGCCCTGCGCAACATGCTCAAGGACGCCGACTTCGCCCGCGAACTCGCCGCAGAAGCAAAGCTCAAAACCCCCGCCCTCGACTGCACCGCCGCCGCCATGCGCGCCGGAGTCGATGCCGGCCAAGGCGATCTCGATTTCAGCGTCATCGGCCAGCGCTGAAGTCATAAGTGATGCGGGCACTCCTGCCTGCAATGGCGCTGAGTTGCTTGCGAATAGTCCTCACAATCACCCGTCGTGACCGCCTGTTGTGGAATGGGTGTGGCTACAGCCCTCCCGTCTCCTGGTGCATGCCAATCCCCTCCGCTCGAACAGTCCAAAAAGGACATGCTCTCCTCCAATAGGCAGCCCCTTGTTCCCACCAAGATTTCTTCCTCCTCTCGCCGCCGTTAATGCGACGCCATTCCGATCACGAATGCTTTAACATCGACAAATCAGAGTTCTTCCCAGAGCATCCTCAAATGCCATCTTTACTCAGAATCCAATGAAACGACACGCTCATGATTCACACACGCACACTTCTCACCGTCCTGCTGCTCTCATTCGCCAGCGCAGCAACCGCCGCCGATGAATCCGCTCTTTGGGATCTGGCCAAAAACGACATCCCTGCGGCGAACAAGTCGGGCACGGTGGAAAAAGCAGACGGCGTGGTAAAGCTGCGCGATGGCGCATCTTTCGCTGTGCCTGCTGAAGCTTTTCCCGATCAGAAAAACTTCACCGTGCAGGTCACCCTTTCGCTCGATGCCCTGGTGCAGGACGCCGTCTTCACCTTGATGAACAAGCAGAGCAGCCAGAAGGACGACGGCTTCGCAATGTTCTTCAACTACAAGGACAAGCCCTACTATGCGCGGCAGGTGAACTCCGTCGTGAACAAGATCCTCATGGTCGGCGGCACTCTCAACGGCCGCAACGAGCCGGAGATCAACAAGCCAGTTACCTTCACCATGGCCCTGCGCAATGGCCTGGCCACCTTCTACATCGATGACGCCCCCATCAAAAAATGCTTCATGGAGCTTATTCCGAACGACGGCCCGATGTGGATCGGGCGCAACGACAACGCGAAGTCCAAAACCATGCCGGTGACGGTGCATGCCGTGAAGGTCTTCGGACCCGCCTACCGCTACGTCTCGAAGAAGGAGACAACTGGCGAGTTTCCACGCGGCGCGGTGGCCGGAAAAGGCTGGGCGCTGGAGGTTCCAAAGATCGAGCACCCGGAGTGGCCCAAAGTGCTGATCTACGGCGACTCCATTTCGGGAGGCTACAGCGGCCCTTTCATTTCCGAGATGCTCAAGCAGCACGTCTATGTCTTCCACTGCGTCCACTTCGTGGGTGGTGACGTGCCCGAGCAGGCGCTGACGGAAATGGCCGGACGGTTCAAGTTTGACGCGGTCGTCTTCAACAACGGCCTGCATTCCCTGGGCTGGACGCCGGACAAAGTTCCTGACGCTCTCGTGCTGGAGCGCATGCAGAAGCTGACGCGCTGCTTCAAGACCGGCGCACCACAGGCGAAAATCTTCTACCTCATGACCACGCCGCATACCGCAGCACGTCCTGCGCCCGACAAACCCGTCACCGCCTTTGGCGACAAAAACGACGTGGTGCTGCGGCTCAACACCCTTTCCGCCCAGGTGATGAAGCAGGAGGGCATCGAAGTGATCGATGCCTACGCCTTGCTGGCTGCTCACCTCGATCTCGCCTCTGGCGACAACTACCACTGGCAGACCCAGGCTTATCAACTGCTCAGCCAGCAGATCACCGGGCGGGTCCTGCCGGTGCTGGGAAAAGGAAAGTGAGCAAAATGCAAAGGAGCAAAGAACAGAGTCGGGCCAGCCACTGATAGTGGTTTGCGAAACTGATTTCCGAAATGCCCTTCCTTCCGTGCTGCTCCAAGGCTGGTAGGGACGCGTTGTGCGCGTCCCACTTTTCGGGTCTGCGGCAGCCGCAGGCACCCCAAAAAGGTGCGCCGTCCTCGCAGCCTTCTACATCGCGATATCCTTGAGATGGAAAGGACGCTGAGTGAGATGCGGTGCGAAGCGGGCGCGAGACAGTGCTGGGCGAAGAATTCCAAGGACACGCACAACGCGCTCCTGCTCCAGTGCTCATATCACTCCCAAAACCGTCCATTCCAAAAACACCCGCCGTTCGCACTTGCCGCCACAGTCACTGTTGACGAGAGATGGGGCGCAACCCTCCTTCTCTATGAGTGAAGCCATTTTGTATCTCGTCGCCGGTGTCGTGCTCGCCTGGTTTGGCGGTGAGCTTTTTGTGAGAGGCGGTGTCGGTCTGGCCGCATGGGCTCGCTGGCCCACGGCAGTGATCGGCGTCACCGTCGCTGCATTTGGTACGTCCGCCCCGGAGCTCATGGTCGCCATCCATGCTGCGCACGATGGCGTGCCGCAGATTTCCCTCGGCGATGTGCTGGGCAGCAATGTTGTCAATGTCTCCCTCGTGCTCGGTCTGGTTCTGTCCTTCTCCGGCATGAAGGCGGAGGACAGCGGCGTGTTGCGGGACTGGTTCATCTCCCTGCTGGTTCCGGGTATTTTGTTCGCCCTGCTCATGGACGGCTGGTTCTCCCGCTCGGATGCCATGATCATGATGGGCATCTTCTTCGTCTGGCTCCTGGTGGTGATCTCTCATGCCCGCGCTCATGCAGCAGCGCAGGCGGCACCAGCGGAAAAGGTGCCCGTGGCTCGCATGGTGGGTTTCAGCCTGCTGGGGCTTGCCTTGCTCATCGGTGCGGCACAGTTTGTGGTGCATGGCGGCAGGGCCGTGGCCCTCGCTCTCGGCTGGAGTCCCTTCATTGTTGGTGCGGTCATTGTGGCCGTCGCCACCAGCACCCCGGAGCTTGCCACCACGCTCATCGCCCGCATGCGCGGTCATCATGATGTAGGCCTCGGAAACATTCTCGGCAGCTGCATCTTCAATGCGTTCTTCATCTCCTCTGTCGCCGCTTTGATCCAGCCCTACAAGGTCAACGTGCCTGAGATCATGCCCAGCCTGCTTTTTGCTGCCCTTACCACTCTGCTGATCATTCCCGGCCCCGGCGGCTACATCGGCCGCTTCCGTGGTTTCCTCCTGCTGGCCATCTACGGCATCTATGTCATGCTGTCTCTGGACCACAGCGCTGCGCACTGAAGACCGGTTCGTGATTGACGGCACAGATGGGCGCTTCCATCTAAAGAGCATGCCAGAACTAAACAGACCGGAGGAGTCTGATGATTCGCTCCCACAGGAGCCTGTGGAAGCGCCGTCATCCAGACCCTGGCTGATCTGGTTGATCGGAGCGGCGGCCTGTGGAGCCTTGGTTTTGGTCGTGACGCACCTGACTGAGGAGGAGGAGTTCCTGCGTTTGTTAAACCAGATCGACGTTTCCTGGCTCGGCCTTGCGCTGCTCCTGCAATCCGGCACCTACGTTCTGCAGGGCATCGTCTGGCGCGTGGTGGTCAGCGCGGGTGGGCAGGGGCTTTCATTGGGCAAATCCTTTGAGCTGAGTCTGGCCATGCTCTTTGTGGATCAGGCGCTGCCCTCCGGCGGCATCAGCGGCGTGGCCGTGGTGTCCGGTGCCCTCTCACGGCTGGGCATGCCGCGTGCCGTGGTGGCCTCTGCGGTGCTGGTGGATGTGGCCTTGTACCACCTCGCCTATGCCTCCTGCATGGCCGTGGCTCTCGGCGTCACTCTCTACCACTCCTACCTGCCCGGATGGGTGAACGCTGCCATGCTGGTCTTTCTGCTGGTGGAACTCGGCGTCGTCGCGTTCCTGATCTACCTGCCCAGCGGGGGCTTGATTTGGGTGAAAACCAGACTCCAGCGCTTCACCAAGCTGACTCGATTGCTGCAATGGGTGGAGCATGCACCCGCCGGCTCGTTTAAAAACCACCGCGTGCTGCTCCTCGCCTTCGTCATGCACGCGCTCATCTTTGTGCTCGATGCCGCGACCATCTGGGTGGCGGCGCGCGCTCTCGGCGTGACGTCGTCCCTCGGTGGCGTGTTTGCCAGCTTCATGGTTTCAAACTTGTTCCGCACCATCGGCATCATTCCGGGAGGCCTCGGCACCTTTGAAACAGCCTCCGTCATGGCCTTGAGAAGCATCGGCATGCCGCTCTCTGTCGGCCTGTCCGCCACCTTGCTCTTCCGCGGCCTCAGCTTCTGGCTGCCCATGATTCCCGGCCTGATCTGCTCACGTCGTCTCCTGCGAAACCGCCGCGATTAACGAGGCACCGCCGCCTGCTCCAGCTTCGCAAACATCACTCGCTTCACCACCTCGCTGGTCAGCAAATAAAGCATGGTGATGATCACAAGCGTGACCATGAAATACCAGGGCAGGGGCACAAGGCCAAACATGGCGCCAAGAGCTGTGTAGGGCAGCACGATGGTGCTGCCGGCGACGACGAGCGTGGCGATGGCAAGGATGCGGCCGGGTTTGCTCTGGAAGATCGAGCGATGCGTGCGAATGACCATGACGATGAACAGCTCCGTCATGAGTGATTCGATGAACCACCCCGTTTGAAACTGCGCCTCGCTCGCCCGCAGCATCACCAGCAGCGCGCCAAAGGTCAGATAGTCAAACACCGAGCTCACGAGGCCGAAGGCCACCATGAAACGCCGGATGAACTTCTGGTCCCAGCGCCGTGGCTTCAACACCTGCTCAGCATCCACGCTGTCCGTCGCAATGGTCAGCGCAGGCAGGTCGGAGAGGAAGTTGTTGAGCAAAATCTGCTTCGGCAGCAGCGGCAAAAACGGCAGAAACAGGGATGCCCCCGCCATGCTGAACATGTTTCCAAAATTCGCGCTGGTGGTGATGAAGATGTACTTCAGCGTATTCGCAAACGTGATGCGCCCATTGCGCACACCCCGTGCGAGCACACCCAGATCATGCCGCAGCAGCACGATGTCCGCTGCCTCCTTGGCCACATCCACCGCTCCCTCCACCGAGATGCCCACATCCGCCGCATGCAGCGCGGAGGCGTCATTGATCCCATCACCCAGATAACCCACCACATGCCCGGCTTTGCGCAGCGCGATCAGAATGCGCTCTTTCTGGTTCGGCTCCGTTTCCGCAAAGATGTCCACCTCGCTCACGCGATTGATCAGCGCGGCATCATTCATCCGGTGCAGTTCTTCACCCGTGAGCACCTCCGGCCTCGCAATGCCCATCTGCGTGCCCAGGCGCTGCGCCACCAGGCGGTTGTCTCCCGTGATCACCTTGAACTCCACACCCAGCTGCCGCAGCTCCTGAATCGCCTCCGCCGCACCGGCCTTCGGCGGGTCATCAAACAGTAGGAAGCCCGTGAAGGTCATCTCCTGCTCGTCATCCTTGTTGATCACAGGATCGTCAGTGACATCGCGGCTGGCCACTCCCAGCACTCGGTGCCCGGCGTTGCTGTAGTCAGCAAATCGCTGCTGCAGCTCGGCATGAAACTCCGCCATCGGTTGATCTCCCTTTGGCGTGGACACCCTGGTGCAAACCGCCAGCACATTGGCAAAGGCCCCCTTGGTGACCATGACATGACGTCGTGCCGCATCGGCGTGCTCCACCACGACGCTGAGCCTCTTGCGGATGAAATCATACGGCACTTCATCAAACTTGCTGAAGGCGCTCAAATCGAGGCCGGCTTCCTCACGCAGCGCCGCATCGATCGGATTCGCAAAGCCGCTTTCAAACGTGGCGTTCAGCACGGCCTGCAGTCGCACCCGTTCGCTGGCGCTGCCCTGCGCATCGTACGCCCCCAGCAGCTTGACACGGCCTTCCGTGAGCGTTCCCGTCTTGTCAGAGCAGAGCACGTTCATGCTGCCAAAGTTTTCAATCGAAGAGAGCCTCCGCACGATCACCTGGTCCTCCGCCATGCGCTTCGCACCGCGCGCCAGTGTGATGCTTACGATCGCCGGTAGCAGCTCCGGCGTCATGCCCACAGCCAGTGCCAGCGCAAACAAGAAGGACTCCAGCACCGGCCGGTGGAAGAACACATTGATGGCAAAAATCGCGATGACGAAAATCAGCGTCACCTTGATCAGCATCTCGCCAAAGCGGCGCAGTCCGCGCTCAAAATCCGTCTCCGGCGCGCGCAGCCGCAGCCGCTCGGAGATGGCGCCAAACTCCGTCTCCGCCCCGGTGTGCACCACCAGCACGCGCGCCGTGCCGCTCACCACATGCGTGCCTTCAAACACCGCGTTGAAGCGTTCGCTCTGCTTCGCGTTTTCAGCCACCGCACCGACCTTCTTCTCCGCCGGATAGCTCTCACCGGTCAGCGCGGATTCATCGACAAACAGATCCTTGGATTCAATCAGCAGCCCGTCTCCGGGGATCGTGTCACCCGCGCTCAGCATCACCACATCTCCTGAGACAACCTGATCCGCCGGCAGATCCGTCGTCCTTCCATCACGCATCACGGTGGCTTTCGCCTGGATCACCGCCAGCAGCGCCGCCACCGCATTCGCGGCACGGTATTCCTGCCAGAATCCGAGCAGCGTGCTCATCAGCACCACTGTCGAGACGATCACCACATCCATCTTGTCGCCGAGAAAAGAGGAGATCGCCATGGCCACCAGCAGCAAAATCACCAGCGGGCTGCGAAACTGATTCAGCAGCAGACGCCATGGGCCGCTTCCCGTTTTGTGCAGCCGGCCTCGGGCCCGGGCCAGCCGTTCAGCGGCACTGGTGGCCGTGAGTCCTTCGTGGGTCGAACTGACCTGCTCCAAGGCTGCTTCAAGTGTGAGCAGGTGAATGTTCATGCGGATCATCTGTCAGGCGCAGGTGTGTAAATTGCAATGACGCAATGTCCGGTCCAAAAGCTCTCTGCCCGGCACCGCCTCATAATGGAATCCAGTAGCAGTGATGCAGGGATGTTGCGCATGGACACAGCATGAAGTCACCCCCTAGCATCAAGATGCACACAGCCATGCACAAGCACGCCACCAACTTGGAATGCTCTCTGGACTGTCCTTGGCGGGGCACTTGCCAGTGCCTGCGGCTTCTCGTGAAGCCGAGCGTCCTGCTTGGAGGCCATCTCGGCAGCGCGCAACTCTCCGGGGTGAAGTCAATGTACTATCCGCATGTTCTGCCACCATGCGTGAAACCAGACGGCACTCTGCATTGGGACAATCTGGAAGATGATCCCGAAGACGTGCTGCTAATCTGGGCTGATGCCGATCCCTTGTTGTGAGAGCAGGGCCGGCTCAAATTCAACGCTCTTGCGGCGTCCTGGCGGCATCTTTTTCACAGCAGATCTCAAAGGCTTTGAGCACGCCGAGCCCCAGCAGCGCCGGTGGCAGCAGCCGGGTCGCGATGCTCGCCGTCGCTCGGGCCAGCACGCGTGAGGGCAGCAGGTTGAGCACAAGACCTGTGCCCATCGCCACCACCACCGCTTTGGTGGGGTCCCGTCGCACACAGTCTTCCACTCGCTTCAGAGTTTGATGAAGAAAGAGCTCGGCTGCGTGAGGTGGCGTGGGAGGATTCATGACAGATAAACGTATTTCATCTCGCTGCAGTGGCTTCACACATCTTGCGTGATCCTGCGCGGAAGATGCTCCCGGACCGGCATTGCCGCCACCTCATTTTGCCAGTCGTTCCAGCACATTCTGCGTGATGCGGATCACCGCGGCATCACCTCCCTGCAGGCCATGCGCCCAGTCGGTGGTGGCGGCGGTGAAGACTGTGCCTCCACGCGTGTAGAGTCCCAGGCAGGCCGCGCCCGTGCGCCCCTTCTCCCACTGCTCATACCACTCCGCATCATCGGGGTGCCAGCGCACCGGGCACGTGGCCAGCACTTCAAAGGTCTTCGGCGTCCCATCCTTGAAAGTCGGAAACGGCAGGCCGTCCTTCCAGCTCAGTTCACAGCCATCGCATTCATAGCCCACGATGGTATCCTTGCCGCCGAACTTGTCACCACGCTTCAAGCCCGTGCCGGCCAGCACCCAGTGGTCGGGGCGGTGCACCTCATACTCCGCCGGATCAGTCATAAACTGCCCATGGCTTTTGCGATAGCCACCCCACAGAAAACCGACCCCCGTCAGTTCGTTCTCAGGACGCTTCAGCAAATGATGGCTCCATGCCGTGCTCAGCGTTTTAAAGTCACGCGTCGCAAAGACGGGGTCCAGGTGGTAGTTCTGCTTGCAGCAGGTGAAGGCGCGCCCGTTGTCTTCCGCACGCACCTGCCAGCAGCAGGTGTTCCCGCTGAAGAAGGCCACATTGCCCCCTTTGCCGATCCACGCCTCCAGATTGTCCCGCATCGGCGTGCTCCAGTACTCATCATGCCCCACGCTCAGCACCAGCTTGTAGCTCGTCAGCATCTCCGGGCGAAATTCCAGATCATCATTCGCGGCAAATTCCAGCGCGTAGCCATTCTTCTCCGCCCATTGTATAAACGGCAGCTCCCACCGCGCATACTGCGAAGGCCCGGGCCGCTCGAAGCTCACCCGATGCCCCTGGTTGTTCGAAAGGCTGTTGTAGGCATACACAGAAAAGCCGCCCCAGTTGTTGTACGCATTGTACGTGTTCGTGCAAAGTTGCAGCAGGATCTTCGAAGTCGTGCCCGGCTTCGCTTGCCGCACGATAAACCACGCACTGCTCTCCGCCGTGCGTTTGCCACGGTGCGTCCATTTGCCGCCGCCATCAGCCGCACGCAGCACCACCTCATAGTAGCCGCTTTTCCATGCCGCGTCGCTGGGCACCCTCACACTCTCCGGCCAGCGGCAGCCATTCGCAGACGCATCCTCCGGCACCGGATACGCAGCTCCGGGCACATCCGATTTCTTCCACACCACCTCCCGCGTGGCCCCCAGGCGCGCCACCTCGATCTCATACTTTGCCGCCGTCGTGCTCACATGGATCGGGATCTCCTCCCCCTGCGCGATGCTGCGCTGCCCGGCATAGCCTTCGATGAACAGCGGTGCAGGATCCGCGGCATGCAGAGATGAGACGGCGAATAAAAGAAGGGCAAGAGTACGGCGCATGCCTACCGCTACGTCAGAGAAGGGGCGGCGCTTTCACAAAGCCCGATACCAGGCCGGAGTATCGGCATCAGTCCGTTGAATAAACGAGAAATCTTCCCAGCCGTAGGAAGGGCGTGGCGACAGCCCGCCCCTCTGCGAGGATCTTGAAAACGTCCCACCATTTCACCACTCCCCAGGCCCACACGACAGCAAGCCCTACTCCTCCGCCTCAGACAGTTTCGCCGCCTCTCGTTTCAAAATGCGCCCCACCCGATGCTTCGCCAGGTACACCTGCGCCGCATTGACTCCCAGCTCCTTCTTCACGCGCTCAGGGCTCCACCCTTTGATCACGTAGCAGGAGAAAATCTGGAACTGTCGTGGCGACACCAGCGCACGCACCCGGCGCAGCGCGATGTCCATCACCTTGTCCTGCCACTCCTTCTCCCACAGCTTCTCCAGCGCCACACCATTCGGATCCGCGCAGCGTTCGATCGGTGCCGTGCGCCGCTCGTCCGTTTCATCCGCATACAGATTCGCCTCACGGCTCTGCTGCTTCTTGCGCCGGCGGAATTGGTCCAGAATGCGCCAGCGCGCTTGATTCAGCAAAAATGATTTAAAGGACCCCAGGCTCGTGTCGAACTTCTTCTTCTGCAGGTTCTTGGCCACGCCGATGAAGGTCTCCTGCACCACATCACTGGCCTCGTCATCACTCAGGCCCGTCTTGCGCGCCACGTGGAAGACGAAACCCGAATAGGTGCGGTAAAATTCATCCCAGCTTGCCCAGTCATCCCAGTTGTCCAATTTTTCAATCAACGTCTTCCGGGTCGGGGGCGATCCAGAGGTCTCCTTCAGGAGTTCTTCAGTTTCAGCGACTTTGGGTAGGTCGGACATGCGAGGGCTGGATAGTAACGGCGGCTTGGGTGGAGGCAACGACGTTTTGTCATCCATTCGATAGATAATCCCCCCAAAAGGCGTATTGCACAGTCCCCCCCAAAACCAACCCTCCGGCCCAACCACCCCAAATGCCGGTCAGACTTCCTATGCCAAATCATCGCCTCTTCCAGCCTGCCGTCGCGTTTCTATCGCTGCTGGTCTTGGGGTTGAGTGCCTGTAGCACTGGATTTTACAAAAAATGGGCGGACAAGGAAACCTACGGCATCCTGCGCAAAAAAGCCAGCAAGGTGCCAAACTCAGGGCAGGCGTTTCTAGACATCACCCCACCCCCACCGGTGAAGATGGAGGAACTCCGCAAAAACATGAAGAAGGAGGAGTTCCTCGGGGATCGCGCCTATTTGGAGGAGAATGCACGCGTCATCAGCCTGGCTGAGGCTCTGAACTACGCCGTGCATCGCAACCGTACCTATTTGGTTCAAAAGGAAACCGTTTACCTGGCCGCGTTGAATCTCACCCTCGTCCGGCAGCAGTACGGCCCCATCATTGCCGGTGGCGGCTCCGCCACCAAGGCCAGTACCGATGCAGTCACCGGCATCAACAATCTCGTCCGCACCTCCACCCTCACCACCACCGGCAATCTCGGATTTTCCGCCCTCACCCGCACCGGGGCCCTCCTTGCCACAAACCTCACCACCAATTTTGTCCGCTTCTTCACCGGTGGCAAAGACAGCGGCATCTCCCAGCTCGGCTTCTCCCTGGCTCAGCCCCTCCTCAGCGGGGCCGGCTATCTCTCCGCCTCAGAAGTGCTGACTCAAAGCGAGCGCAGCGTCCTCTACGCCATTCGTACCTTCGCCCAGTATCGCAAATCCTTCGCCGTGGACATCGCCGCCCAGTACTACGGCGTCATCCAGTCCCGCGAGACCGCTCGCAACGCCTATCTCGCCTTCAAAGCCTTTGATTTTGTGGTCGCCCGTGAGACCGCCATGCAGAAGGAAAATGCCGCCAACAGCACCAAATCCTCCGTCTTCCGTCTCGTCCAGTCCCGCATCGTGTTTGAGCGTTCATGGATCAGCGCCATCCGCGACTACGAGCAGGCCTTGGATGATCTGAAGGTCAATCTCGGTCTGCCCGTCACTGCGCGTTTCGTCGTGGACTACAAGGACAAGGACGCCCTCCAGATCATCGAATCTCCCGGCACGCTGGACGAAGCCATCTCCATCGCCATGACCAACCGCCTCGACATCTGGAATCTGCGGGATCAGGTGGAGGACACCAGCAGGCGCGTCCTCATCGCCAAGCAGCAGGCGCTCCCAAGCGTCAACGCCCTGGTCAACTACAACATGCTCGATAACCCGGACCACAACGACTTTAGGCTCGTCCCCGGCAACAAAAACTACAGCGTGGGCCTGAACACCGATCTCAACCTCAATCAAAAGCCTGAGCGCAATATCCTACGCTCCTCCATCGTCGCCGAGCAGCAGGCCAGGCGTGCCCTGGATCTCTTTGAAGAAAACACCCGCAGCGACGTCCGCACCGGCTGGCGTGACCTGCAGCTCGCACGCAAGCAGTACGAACTCGCCAAGCTGGGCATGGAGATCAGCACGCAGCGTCTGGAGGTTGAAGAAGCCTTCAACGCCGAAGGCCTCGGCACCGCCATCAACCTCGTCGATGCCCAGCGCGACATGAACACCACGCGAAACCTCATGGTCTCCACCACCATCAATCACACGCTCGTGCGTCTGCGCCTCTGGCGGGACATGGGAGTGCTCTTCATTGAGAAAGACGGCGGCTGGGTGGACGTATTGAACAAGGAGAAGCCAAAAGGAGAATGAAGAAGGGAAAATCCAACAAAGGAATCATCATCGCAGGCGTCAGTGTTCTCGCTGTCGTCGGCTGGTGGAGCATGTCCGGCGGTGGCGCTGCTGCTGAAAAGGTGCCCACGCGCATTGTGCAGCGCGGCCCGCTTGAGATCACCGTGCTGCAAGGCGGGGAAATCCGCGCCCTGCAAAACAATGCGGTGAAGAGTGAAATCGAAATCCCCACCAAAATTCTCAACCTCATCCCTGAAGGCTATCTGATCACCGAAGAGGATGTCAAAGATGGCAAGGTTTTGATCGAGCTCGACAGCACCGACCTCAAAACCAAGATCGAGACCCACGAGATCGACTTCCAGACCACGGTTTCAAACTACATCGACGCCGACGAGAACCGCGAGATCCAGAAAAGTGAAAACCAAACCCTGGTGCGCGATGTCAAGCAGGTCGCCATCTTCGCCCTCATGGACTTTGAAAAGTACCTTGGGCGGGAGGTCACCGGCGCCATCCTCACCACGGCAGGCCTGCCCTCAGACGTGGATGCCTTTGAAAAATACGCGGACGTCCTCGAGACTCAGGCCAACGCCCAGGTTTCCTCCGAGGCCGCCCTCTCCAAACGCGTCACCAATCCCAAGCCCGGCGTGGCCAAAAAATCAGTCGTAGCCCCCCCGGTCAGCGAGATGATCAACTTCACTCCTTTCCTTGAACAGAAGGCGCAGAGCGACGGCGAGGCCCAGCAAAAGCTCCGGCAGCTCGAAGACGACATGCTGCTGCGCCGCTCGGAGCTCGCCCTTGCCAAGCAGAAGGTGGAATCCTCCAAGCGCCTCGCGGAGAAAAAATTCGTCACTTCCGCCCAGATGGAGAATGACTTGGTGAGCTTCGACAAAGTGCAGCTCTCCGTGAAAACCGCTGAAACGGCGCTCGCCTTGTACAAAAAGTACGAATTCAGCAAGCACTGCGCCACCTACCTCGCCGCCTATCGTGAGGCTCTCAACAAGCTGCAGCGTACCATCCGCGCCAACCGCTCCCGCATGGCCCAGGCTGAGACCCGCTTCAGCACCGCCAAGCGCCGCTATGAAATGGAGCTGGCCCAGCGTGAAAACCTGGAGCTCCAGCTCAAGGCCTGCGTCATCAAGGCCCCGCAGCCCGGCTTGGTCGCCTACGGCGACTTGAACGCCAGCTCTTCCTACAACTACAACAACAGCGTCGAAGAAGGGGCCACCGTCCGCCTGCGCCAGACCTTGCTCACCATCCCGGACATGAGCCAGATGGGCGTCCGTGTGAACGTCCATGAATCCCAGATCAAAAAAGTCCGCATCGGCCAGCCGGTCAAAGTCCGGGTCGATGCCGAACCGGGCAAGGAGCTGGACGGCCGCGTCGCCGAACTCGCCGTGCTTCCAGACTCCAGCAGCAGCCGTTACACGCCCAATCTAAAAGTCTATCCCTGCACCATTCACATCAACGGCTATCACCCTTGGATGAAGCCGGGCATGAATGCCAAGGTCGAAATCATCGTCGATCAGCTCGCTGACGTTCTCTACGTGCCAGTCCAGTCCATCGAGGTCGATCAGGACCACCATTTCTGCTACATCAGCAACAATGGAAATCTGGAACGCCGGGAGATCAGCACCGGTCTCTTCAACGATGAATTCATCGAGGTTCGCGATGGTCTGAAGGGCGGCGAGGCCGTGGCCCTCTCCCTCCCCAAGAAAGCTGAAACCGACATGGGAGGTGCGGGCAAAGCCGAGCCTGAAAGCGGCGCGCCCAAAGCCAAACCGTCCAAGCCCAAGGAAAAAGCCGTGGCGATCGCCAAACCGTGATGCCGGACACTGATCCCATCATCAAGCTGGTGGACATCTGCAAGAGCTACCAGATGGGTGACACCACCCAGCATGTGCTGCAGGGCGTCTCACTCTCCATCTACCCCGGAGAATACGTCTGCATCATGGGCCCCTCCGGCTGCGGCAAGTCCACCCTCCTCAATGTCCTCGGCTGCCTCGACCAGCCCACCACGGGCGACTACTACCTCGGCGGTCTCAATGTCGCTCACCTTGAGGATGACGATCTTTCCGCCGCCCGGAACAAAAACCTCGGCTTCATCTTCCAGAGCTACAATCTCATTCAGCAGCTCAGCGTCATCGAAAACATCGCCGTGCCGATGTACTATGGCGGCGCGAAAGACTCAGAGATGATCGAAACCGGCACCCGCCTCGCCACCCAGGTCGGCCTGGAGCACCGCCTCCATCACAAGCCCAACGAACTCTCCGGCGGCCAGCAGCAGCGCGTCGCCATCGCCCGCGCCCTCTCGAACAGCCCCCTCGTCATTCTCGCCGACGAAGCCACCGGCAATCTCGACTCCAAATCCGGCAAAGAAATCCTCGATCTCTTCGACGACCTCAATCAGCAGGGCAAGACCCTCGTCTTCGTCACCCATGACGAGCGCATGGTCCAGCGCTGCACTCGCATCATCCGTCTCAAAGACGGCGTCATCGAACACGACCAGGCCGGTGCCAAAGCCGACCGCCTCCGCGGCAAAGTCATCGGCCAGCACTACGGCCTCGCCGCGTAGCACAAGCCTCCGGCTTGTGTTTGTATCCGCCAGGTAGCACGGGCAATCCTGCCCGTCGCCAACGCCTCCGCAAACAGCCAGGCTCCCATGCTCGAAAGTGATGTGGGCACTCTTGCCCGCACTCCCAGGGTAGCTATCCTCCCCATGAGTCCAGCGCTGCACCCGCATCATCCGCCTTCGTGACGGCGTCATCGAACACGACCAGGCCGACGCCAAAGCCGACCGCCTCTGCGGCAAAGTCATCGGCCAGCACTACGGCCTCGCCGCTTGAGGCCCCGTTCTGACTTCGAAAATCACCAATCCTTGTTCATCAATCGTCAATCGAGCATAACCATGACGTGCGAAAGCCGAACAGATTGACGATTGTCGAATCATCGATTTTGGATGGGGGAGGTCCAAAACCCGGTCGCAGCAAGTTGCCTCTCTAAGCTCACTCAGGGTGCCAAACATCCAGGCGCTGCGATAGGGACACATTTTGACGAATCGTTCCACTCTTCGCAACAGTCTCTCATCCACCACTTGGACGTCGGCGAGTCCCAGAGCTGGTAGGGACGCGTTGCGCGCGTCCCTCTTTTCGGGTCTGCCTCACCCGCAGGCAACCTAAAAAGGTGCGCCGTTCCTGCAGCCATCTGCAGCCGATGCCTGTGAGCTGAAAAGCGACGGCGTTCTAAAAATCCCCATTCGCTTTTCCCCCACCGCCAGCAATCATCCCACCCATGGCCCAATACTCCGTACGCCCCGGCGACAACCCCTCAAAGATCGCGGCATCCTTTGGCATGACGCTGGATCAGTTTCAATATTCGAACCCTGACCTCGTCGAATATGGCACGGGCAGGTGGAAGGTTTTGTTTCCCGGTCAGCTGGTGAATGTGAGCGACGCCGGAGCGGGCGGACCTGTGGCGGCACCCACCGCGACGGCTCCGGCCGATTTTGCCGCCCCCCCGCCATGGATGCAGATCGCCATCATGGAGGTCGGCGTGCAGGAATGGGCCGGAGCGGCGGATAATCCCCGCATCCTCGAGTATCTGCGCAGCTGCGGCATCAGCGGCATCAGCGGCAGCCTGCTGCACGATGAAACCGCCTGGTGCGCCGCCTTTGTGAACTGGTGCGTGAAGAACTCCGGCTACCAGCCACGCGGCAGCGCCAAAGTTTCTGACTGGTGGAGCTGGGGCCGTCCGGTCGTCCCGACCTACGGCTCCATCTGCATTTTGCAGCCGCTCACCGTGGATCAGGCTGGCAGCGGCCACATCGGTTTCCTCCATGCGCAGGATGACACCAACGTCTGGCTCCTCAGCGGCAACTCCCACAACCAGGTGCGCATCTCAGCCTATCCAAAATCCAAACTCATCCCCAACGCCCCCTTCCGCTGGGCGTTTTGAGGCATGCTCAAGGCTTCATGTCTTTGATATGCATCCGATCATCAATCCAGAAAGCTTTCTTGCCTGAATCATTGAATCCAGGGGTGATTTGCATGTGGATGCAAAAGATCTCCGGACCGGTTTCAGTCATGGTCACCCATCCTTGTTTGAAGGTTATTTTCTGATCGATGATTCGATTGATGATGGTGCCATCAGCCATCCAGTTCGTCGGCATTGATGCGTCCCGATTTGGGTAGAAGCGGATGGTCAGATGTGAATCAAAATCATTGTCACTGGCATTGAAGTCATAGGTTCCACTCCAATCCATGGGGGTCGACTTCGAGTGCGCCCTGACCTGGCGTGAAGTAAAGCTGCTGCATTGAGAAAACTCAAAACAGAGGGCAATCAATAACAGAATTCTGGTCAATAGGCTCATTTGGATGGCATTCAATTCGAGGATGAGTCGAAGGCTTTTGAGATTGGGTATAGCGTTTTCCAAAACTGATTTCCGGATAGAGGCGCATGGCCACGCGTCTGCCCAGCGCAGGTAGGGCTGGCTGTCCAGGCTGTGTGAAAACACTCTTTTTAGAAAGGCCTGCCCGGAATGCCGGTTAAATTCTGGCATTCTGCCAGGCGATTTTGCCCTCAGCGCTGTGCTGCTTTCCTGAGCGCTTGTAATGCGCTTA
>NZ_JBGANL010000087.1:0-13710 GCF_044222345.1 Prosthecobacter sp. | reverse complement strand
AGCCGTGGCACGCGATGATGATCGCAGGGTGGACTTGACCAGGGAATATTGATAGGTCGCATTAGCCCCCGGCAATCGTCGTCTGCAAGATCTGGCATCACGGCAGCGCCAGTCTACCATCGCCGAATAATGTGACGAAGTATGGCGATCTTTTGCCCCTACCCCACAGGAGGAGAAGTATGCCGACTATCCTACCACACTCTTCCCCTAGTGAAGTGAGGGCATCTCGCTGGCACATTCGCAACGCAGATTCCGTGGGGCACGGACGCCCGGCAGCATCCGGTCTGTCATTGATTCCAAAAACCTGCGAGGTGATCCTGCCCATTCCGGGACTGATCTAGTTGCCTCCAGTTCGCATTTGTAGCTTCTTGTTAACTCCCGTCGTGGCCAAAACATATGCGAAGCAACTGACGTAACTGCGTGAACGCCTGTTAAGCGTGGATTGCGGGGGAAAAACCATCGTTTCACAGGGGAAAATGATGGTCAACATTGCGCGGAATCACCCCTTTTTTCATTCCGCTCTCACACATGCGAAACCGGCAGTTAAATCATTGTGGTTCAAGATAAAACAAATTCCGCTTTTGTGAGCAAATCGTGCGCGAAAATGCTCCGCTAATTCCGCTTTTCCATGAACCATGCACGATTTTATGGTTTTTATGGACCGAAAAGGTGTGATTTACCACGTTAAATCAGGAATCGCGGCATCGTCCTATCAGCTTCGAAACTGGCCTGGCTACTCTAGAACCGCCTCCACTCGTCACATTCTTCAAGGGCTGCTTACCTCGCCTGATAGCTAGGTGCTATGGGCTTGGCTGCATTTGCGCGTTTCTGTCCGTCAGCCAAATTTTTCAGCCACCAACAAGATGCCAAGCCCAACCACACCAACGGTTTGCTACGCTTCCATAAAACAAGCCAATAAATTGCGCCGCAGAATATGGCAGTCCAAAAAATGACTGGCAGCCAAGATGTGGTATTTACAATTTCGTATTTTGCGCTCGAAAACAAGCCCCCGGGTTCGACTATCTTTTGCTCCTGACTTACAAAGACGAAACTCGAAAGCACGAAGACGCTCAAAATAAAACAAACCCCAGTGGCCGCGAAGGCGCAACCACTGTTCGGGTTTCCGGCAGCTTGTGGAGCTGGCGGATTATCGCCCGGAGATCGCTCATGATGATCGCTGAGGGAGCCCACAGTGAAAAGGGTCTCGTTCACATCTTTGTTCGTCGTCCCGGTGCTCTCAACAATTTCGGCAGCTGTGACGGCGTTAAGTTTGATGTTGTAGGCAAAGCGCAATTTTGTCGTGCCTGTGGGCTTTAAAATCCCCTGCCAGTACAAAACACAATTTATGCTAAATTTGTGAATGTCCTCGTAGCACCTGCTCTGTCTGTCGGAATTCCACTCCACATCAAGGTTTTCAACCCAAATGCTGACCCCCGCTCCAGCAGGATGAATTGATTTAAAAAGGTCCTGAGCACCCGGAATGAATGTTCCGTCCGCCTGTTTGACAGGATCGTTAAAGCCGGTTTCAAGAACCATTTTTAGCAGGCTGAGGGTAACGTTCGCATTGCAAGGCGCGCCGTTTTTCAAGGTGCCTTCCGGGGTTACGCTCCATTCCCCGATTTGTTCCGGCATCCCGCCTTGGGCGTCGATATGATATTCTCCAGACAGTTTTCCATTCTGAACGTCCCCCTGCCACTTGATGATCAGCCCGGTATGATCTGTGGTATTGAACCGGAATTTCATTCCGCTGCGTGTGCCGCTAATTTTTCCCCCGCCTCTCAGCCAGCCGCTCACTGACACGAATCCACCAAGCTTGTCACCTTCCTCACTGAACACGATCTTCAAGTGGCCATCAGCGTTTCCCGTCAGGTTGTGACACGTCCCCGAGAGAGCCGCTACATCGTCAGCGTTGGCGAGTGAATGGCATGTCCAGAGACAGGCCAGCAAAACAAAGAGAATGCGAGATTTCATGACAGTTTTTACCTACCGATCGATTCGAGAAGCGCCGCTTTAGAAATTGAGAATGGGAAGCGCCTGCATTTTGATGGAAGCCGCATTGAAGATTTTATTTAGACATTGGAACGCAGAGTTTCCCGCTGATAACGCCCATTTTAATGGGCGTGCATGTGGTGTCAACGAGGGATGTTTGGACAGATGGAACACCCATCTCAGATTGATCCCCGCGAGCGCTCCATCATTTTGGCCCTCAAAAAAGAAAGAGAGCGGCAAGGGATTTCGGCAGCCGAATTGGCAAGGACAATTGGTGTCGGTCGCAATACCATCCCGAACCTTGAGCGGAACGAAGCGCGCCCGACGCTCTGGGTTATTTTGAAAATGTGTGATGGATTAAAAGTCAGTCTGAGAAATCTGTTGGACTGATTGCCCCGCCAGGATTTTGTCCCGGAAGACTCTGTCAAAAATTGAGGCCTGTTTGCGTCGAGTGAACAATGCTGAAGTGATGATGCTCGCCAAAATTCTAGGCTGTAAAATAACGGACCTTTTTCCTGCACACACCAAGGCGGTTCTGCTAGTGCTACGTCACAGCAAGTGAAGCGTGGTTGACCGGAGCGTGAATGACGCTTCTTTCCATTCATGTGCGGTCTGGAATGCACCCCGGAACTTGAACCGGGCGCTATGAGAGTCTGAAGTGCGCGCAGCGCACCATCAGACACCATGAAACGCAAGAGACACACCGCAGAACAGATCATCAAGAAGCTCCGCGAAGCCGCAGTGCTCATCGCTGGAGGCAAGACCGTTGAAGAAGCCGCCCGGCAGATTGCCGTGAGCGCGCCGACCTATCACCGCTGGAAGGAGCAGTATGGCGGGGCAGATCAGAACACCGTCAAACGGCTCAAGGAGCTGGAGAAGGAAAACAACAGGCTCAAAAAGCTTGTGGCCGAGCAGGCCCTGGACAACGCGATGCTCAAGGAGATAGCGGAGGGAAAATGGTAGGCCCGGCGCGCAAACGTGAAGCGGTCAGGCACCTGGAAGGCAAGTTCCAGGTGTCGCAGCGCCGGGCCTGTCGAACCATCCGCCAGCCGCGTTCCACGCAGCGTTACGCCTGCCGCCAGCCTGAGAAGGATGCGGCGCTGGCAGGCGAACTGCGACATTATGCCGCCAGGCATCCACGCGCAGGCTACCGCATGGCGGCGAGACAGCTTCGTCGCAACGGCCAGCGGGTCAACGTGAAGCGCGTGCAGCGGGTCTGGCGGCTCGAAGGCCTGCGAGTGCCCCAGCGGCAGCACAAGAAGCGCAGGCTGGGCAATGCGCAGGGCGGCAGCCAGCGACTGAGGGCCACGCGGATCAATGAAGTGTGGTGTTACGACTTCGTGTTTGATCAGACCGAAGATGGACGACGGCTCAAATGGCTGCCGATCTGCGATGAGTTTACGCGTGAGAGCGTGGCACTGGAAGTAGAGCGGCGCATGGAGTCAGCCGATGTGGTGCGTGTGCTGGCGGCAGCCGTGGCCCAGCGCGGAGCACCCAAGTATATCCGCAGTGACAACGGTCCCGAGTTCATCGCGAAGAAGGTCAGAGACTGGATCGCTTCGCAAGGTTTTGAAACACGCTACATCGAGCCCGGCAGCCCGTGGCAGAACGCCTACAGCGAGAGCTTCAACAGCCGGCTGAGAGACGAACTGCTCAACGTGGAAAGCTTCGGCAGCCTGGCCGAGGCAAAAGTGCTGGGCAAAGAATGGCGCGAGAGCTACAATCACCAGCGATTGCATTCGTCGCTGGACTACCAGCCCCCGGCGGAGTTTGCGCGGTGCTGCCTTCAGGGCGACTCCGCTACGCTCCGTCACCCTGAAGGCAGCACAATCCCCCATAGTAAACGAAACCAACCAACAAAGCCGCAAGCACACCCAAGACTCTCATAGAAACTGGCTCAAAGTTCGGGGTCACTCCATCATCTGCCCCGCCGCTTTGACATCGCTGCTTTCCATCGGTGTCACGTTCAGCGCCCCGCGCACCATCGCCGCACTGCGCAGGGCCGTGAGTTGCAAAAGCACTTCCTGGGCAAGCTGCACCTCGTGATCAGCGGCATTCTCCCAGGGCTTGGCCGGTTTGCCTCTCTTGCTCACCTTGCGCCCGCTCTTGTCCTTGTCCGGCCATCGGCACAAGCGCGTGTTCTCGTTGCGCTCCATGCGTTGCAGGTAGTCTCCCGCGTCGGTCACCGCGCTCTCGATCTCCTGCATGATGTCAGACACGTCGAAGCCATCAAGGTTCTGGCGCGGGTTGCTGATCGTGTCGAGCACGGCGTCTTTGCCGCGCTTCTTGGTGCGTTTGATGCGTGTGGTCATGGGCATGTCTGTGTGGCGGTCGTGTTGCACACGTCCGGTGAAATGCCCTTGCGCGCTCAAGGTGATGAACAATCCCGCCAAATGCAAGCCACAAAAAACGCCCGGCTTGCAGGCCGGGCGTTTCATTGGGAGTGCTGTGTCCTACCAGTTGTGAACGTGATTTTGTGTGGATCTCACCGCGCCCCATACCCGCCCCACACCTGCCGCTTCTGCCCAGCCGCCGCCTTCTCCCGGTCGCGGTAACGCATCTCCGCACGCTGCGCATAGTGCATGAGGTCGATGAAGTCTTTGCGCGCGCCCTTCAGCCCGTCCGCTCCGGTCCAGTTCTGCAAACTGTCCCACGTGTTGGCACAGCCGCGCGGCGTTTCCTCACCCCGGATTGTGTCAGCCGGTTCATAGACCACAAAAAGGCGCGGATGGTTGCCCGGTCCCACGGGCTTCTGCGTGTCATAGCCCAGCGCATCCGTGATAAGCCCCACGCCGCACACCGCGTCAGGGTTGTCAGATCGCGCATTGAGCGCCTGCCCGCTCGCCTCCACAAACTTGATCCCGGCCTTGGCAAATTCCGTGAAGTAGGTTTTGCCGTTGATTCCCGCCTTGCCGCCGCGTGAGTCCATCAGCCGCCGCCGCACCTGGATCGGTTCACCGTCCGTCCGCTTTTCATACAGCCGCGCCAGCTCCTTCTCCACGCGCACGATCTCATCCCGGTATTGCTCCGTGGTCAGGCCCCAGGCTTCCTGCGCCGGTCCCGGCACGCCATCCAGCGCCTTGCCCTTCTTGGCGTCCACCGCCCACGGTCCCGGTTCTCCCACGCCCGGAATGTAATCATCCTGCTGCGGCCATTCCCGCACGATGATTTCGCGCTTGTCCCGCGTCACCGCCCACCATTGCATCACGCAGTTGCGCCCGCTCGCAGGGTCTAGCACATGATACCACGTCACATCCCTCGGCACCTCGCCCGCCAGCGCCCTCTCCAGTGTGATGGCATGCGCCTTGAGCGAAAGCAGCGGGAAGCGTGCGTCGCGCACCTTCGTTGGGAAACCATAGGCGCGTGTCTTGATCTCGTTGACGCTCGCCCGTTTGTTTTTCAAAAGTTCCACCAGCGTTTCGTAGCCTCCAGCCGGGTAACAGCAGTCTTCCGTCCAGAAGTACACCACATGCTTGGTGGCATCATCGCCCGCTTCCCGTAGCGGCATCATCACAGGTTCCACGGCAATCACGTCTGCTGTCACCTCTGTCCATGCCGGCACTTCCGAGCGCGTCACTTTTTCCACTCCCTTGGCATCGTGGTTGTGTGTGACAACGCATTTCAGCAGTGGAGATGCCCTTTCTTCCAAGCAATGCCCGTTCCCACGGAACCAGCCCACCGTCGGGATGTAGCCGCTGATCGGCGTGAACATCGCCATCAGTGTGCCTGCGGTTCGGGCAAGGCGGTATTCGCAGGCCTCCAGCCATTCCACCGGCACCTCTTCATCCCCGACTGCCAGATCCAGCTCGTTCCCCTCGATGGCCTTCGGGTCGCCTTCGAGATAAAAGTAAAACGTGCAGCGGCTGCCATTCGGCAGAATGAACATGTTCTCCGTGAATCCCATCTTGCGGGTGTAGGAGATGCTGCCCGTGATGCCCTGCTTGCTCTTGCCCGTCTCGCTCGGTTTCCACTCGGCGGGCAGGTTGTCAAAGATGCGCGCCATCATCACATTGCGCGCCTGCGTCTGGCTTGGGCACAGCACCGCGACCGTGGCCCCCGGCTTCTCCACCATCACTTTCACCACATACCAGCCCGCAAACTCCGACTTGCTGCTGCCGTTGCCGCCCATGCAGAGGATTTTGGGAATCCAGCGAGGGTTGCAGGCCTTCACCTGGTCGATGGCATCGAGCGCCCGCTTCCATCCCCCGCCCGGCTCGCGTGTCCGGTCCGGGTTGCCCCGCCAGCCGTAGCGGTAGCGGTCCCGTTCCTCCAGCGTGATTTCCTCGTGCCGCTGTCTGGCCCAGTCAAACACCCGCTCGCCCCGCCCGCCTTCATTCATGCGCCACAGCACGTCCGTGTTCACGATGGGAACCCGCGCATGCGGCTCCAGCGCCCGCCCGCTGCCCGCCTTCTCAAACGCCTCGTCGATCAGAATGCCCCGCACCCGCTGCTTCGCCAGCGCGATGATGCGCTCCCGTGCCTCCGCCGTCAGCCGGTTGTCCGGCGTTCGGCTGCTCAGCCATGGCTGCAACAGCTTCGGATCAAGGTCTGGAATGTGCGGACTCTTCTCCAGCGCCCGCTTCAAACCAGCTTCATGCAACAATGCTTCGAGTTCGTTCATGACTCTCGTATTCCTTCAGTTCAGTTCCACAGTTCAGGCTCGCTCAGTTCAATAACATCCCTCCCGACAGAGCCCCCGCCTTGCGTTCCCACGTTTCGCCCTGCACGCATCTCATCGCCATCATCAGGTCCTGCAGCCGTTGGAGGTCACCGCCAGTCGTCTCCTCCACGTCCGGCGGGAAAATATCATGCTGATTGATAAACGCACTCGCCGCCAGCTTCACCGCACGTCGCGCCGCCGCAGCCTGCTCCTTCAGCCTCTTGCGGGTTTCGATAAAGTAAGGTGCGTAGTGCATAAAGCACTCCTGCCATTCCTCATGCTCAAGCGCCGTTACGTTTGCCTCAACAATCCAGATTTCGCAGGTGAAACCCTTGCGTCTCCCAGCTTTGGCATACTTGCGCTTTTGCCTGTGTAGGTCCCACTCACGCACATTGTTGCCGCTCTCACCCACCACATAGCGCAGGATTTGCACTGCCAGCTTCAGCAGCATGACGTCCTTCCACGGCTTGTGTGTTGGATCAGGTGATACCACCGCAAATCCAAGCTTGCGCCGCGCCTCTTCATCAAGGCGTTCAGGTGATAATCCATACCTATCGCAGAGCCTCTTCAGAGCCTGCCTTGCATTCTCCACCTCACCCGGACTCCCACCATTTGCTGGATCAGCACTCGCCGCCAGCTTTCGCGCCTTCACCAGCGCCGGTTCATAATCGTCGTTCATCGCTTTGATTGCTCGTCGTTTTCACATCTTCAGATCAGCCACATCCACGCAGCCGTTCACGTCACGCTTCACCTTCAGGTAGTCGCCCTGGCGGTCCTTCATGATCTTGGCCTTTCCGCCCTCGCAGATTATCACCACATCAGCCCTGTCGTAGGCTCTCATTGGTCCTCGCAAATCCTGCCAGCGAAGTTTCCCCAGCGGCCTTTTTGCAGCTTTCTTGACCAGAAATGCGCGTGTGAGTTTAATAGTTTTATCGTCAAGGTTCATGATGTTGTCTTTGTTGGTTTGTGTTTGTTGTTTCCTGCCCAAAAATCGCCCCCATATCCCGCCCCGCTGAGAGGTGGTCATTCAAGTCCTGGCCTTCCGTCGGCACCTTCGACACCCGCACGTCGCAGCCCACCTCCACCAGCTGCTCACGCCAGCGTTCAGTGGCCAGCGCTCCCGCCTCGTCATGCTGTTCGATGATGTGGACCTTGCGCCCCTCCATCAGCACCAGCGCGCCATCGTGAATCGGGTTGCTCGCGCCAAACATCGCCACCGGAATCCCGCCCGTATGGCCATCCGCAGCCGCGTGATACGCCGCGATGAAATCCCCCGTACCCTCCACCAGCACGATCTCGGCTTGCGGACTCCGCATCGCCACCGTCAGGCCCACCGGCCAGCGCGCCCAGTTGTGCTTGATGCCCATCACCTTCGCACGCTCAAACCAAAGCCCGCCGTCCATCCGTCGCACCTGCACGTTGCACGGCTCCGTCACATCCAGCACTGCCCATGCCGGCTTTTCGTAGGCCAGGCAAAACCGCACCACGCCATTGCGCACCGCCAGATCCACACCGGCGTGATGCGGCAGCTTGCGAAGTTCGGCCAGGGCTTTCCAATGCCGCACCTCTCCGGCATACAGTTTCGGGATGTGGGGTAGTTCACGCATACAAAGAATTTCAGCGGCGGCTTGGGGGCGCTCGCGTGGGGCTCGGGGGATGCGCTGGGTTCCGGGCGGATCATCCATCAGCCGCCGTCCCTCCAGGATCTCGGCCGCTTCGACCGCCCCCACCTCTTCCAGCTCCATCACCAGCTTGATCACATCACCACCGCACTGGCATTTTCCAAAGCACTTCCAAAGCTGCTTCTTCGTGTCGATGCTGAAGCTCTCCCCCTTCTGCTCACCATGCAGCGGGCACTTGCATAAAAAGCCCGTCCCACTTCGCCGAAGTTTGAAGCCCCGCCCTTCCATCACATCCTCGATGCGATGCCGCGCCTTGATGTCTTCCCAGTCGATGCTCACGACGCTTGCGTTTCCTTCCCCGTGCCGTCTAGCAGGCGGCAGTTCGTACTTACGAAGTCGAAGAAATCCCGATCCCACCGCAGCTTGATTGGCGGCTTGCCGTTGGTGTTCGGGCCATGCCGGTTCTTCACGATGTCGGCATAAGCATACACGGTGGGATCATCCGCTTCGCGGTCCTCAAACTCCTCGTCGGCCTCCTCGCCCATCACCGCCTGTTTGGTCGCCTTCTCCAGGCCTTCGAGCTGCTTTTTGATGCTGTTCCAGAATCCAAACATCACCACCAGATCTGCATCCTTCGCCAACTGGGCGGTCTCCGCCATGGCGTTCAGCCCCGCACGGTGCCCCCACGTCTCCTGCTTGGGCTGCGCGAGCACGATCACCGGCACCCCGCATTCCTGCGCCAGCAGTTTCAGCCCCTTCGACACGTCCACCATTTCCTGCGTGCGGTTGCCTTGCGAGGACTTCGATGAACTCGTGATGAGCTGCGCGTAATCGATGCAAAGCAGCTTCAGCTTGAACCGCATCACCGCATAGCGCGCCTTCACCCGCAGTTCCTGTATGGAAATGCCCGGCACAAATTCAAAGTACAGTTTGCTGTCGATGATCCGCTGATTTGCCTTCCTCAACTGCTCCTGATCCCAGCGGCTCATGGTCCCACGATGCATCTTCGCAATCTCCACCTTGCTCTGCGTGATGAGCAGGCGCTCCGTCAACGAGACATCATCCATTTCCAGCGTGAACACCCCCGTTTCACACGGCAGATAATTGAGGTGCTTCTCTCCCTTCTCAGCAAACGCCAGCGCCCGGTCATACTCGTCATAGTCGCCCCGGCCAAACGCCCGGTTCCACGCCGTTTTCATCATCGCTACCGTCTTTCCGCCGCCCGGAGGCGCCACATACATGATCACGTGCCCTGGCCTCATGCCCTTGATGTAACAGCGGTCAAAATCCGTGAAGCCAAACGGCAGGCCGCCCGTCACATAGCCCCGGTTTGAAATGCTCTCCTCGATGCTCGCATACGCCTGTTTCAGGCTCGCGCTCACATGCCGCATGCCCACGCCCTCTTTTTTTTCGTGCAGGTCAAACAGCGCCGACTCCGCTGCTTCCAGGGCATCCGTGGCCGACACTTTCAAATCCATGAACTGCGCCCTTGCAGCGTCGATGGCCGCGATACCACGCCGTCGCACATAGTAGCTCTGCACCCGTTCAGCCAGCACCGCCCACGCCGCCGCAGACGGCAGCATGCCACCCATTTGCTGCACCAGCTCGGCGCGCGACCGCTCCGGGAGGAAGGGCCGAAGGCCGTCATCAAGCAGGGTCATGTCCACCGGCAGCGCCTTGTTGACCATCTCTTGCATCACACGCCACGCGCACACACGCTCCGCCGCTGTAAACCAATCCTCGCGCCCTTGGATCACGATCTGCAGCCGCTGTTCAGGGCTCGCCCGCAGCAGCGCCCCCAGCAGTGCCAGCTCGGCATTCGGATTCGCCAGTTGTGTCATTGCCTCGCTCATTGAGCCCCCGCACCCGCCTTTCTTTTTTCGAGATCCGCCCACACCTGGCGCTGCATCGCAGGCGGCACCTCACACCACTGCTCGGGATGCACCGCATCCTTTCCAAAAAGCCGCGCAAAATGCTCCCGCCAGTCCGGCGGCGTCCCGGTGATGGCTTCTTTGGTTTCGGATTTCGCCGCCGCCTCTTTTTTTTCGTCCCCGGCCCCATCCTGCGACAGCGCCCACAGCGCCGACTTCGTTTGCACGCTCAGCCTCGACCACGACTCCCGCAGCGTCTGCCGCGTCCGCAACGTTTGATCCTCCCATTCCCCCACCGGCTCCCAGCCCTCGTGCTCGATGGCGACCGCCCGCCACGGAAAATCCGCCGGCCTTATTTTTTTCGCGGTCGGCGGCGCGCCCCCTTCTTTTTTTTGCGCGTTCGCTGCCCCAGAGCCTCCGCCAGTAGGAGGTGGGAAGGTGAACTTTTCGGGAAACAGCCCCGTCCAGCCGTTGGACATGCTGTCAGCCACGCAAAAATCCAGCTGCTCATCGTCCAGCACCGCCACCTTGGCCTGCAAGGCAGGCCACGAAGCAGCACGCACCGGCTTTCGGATGGACGTCCGGTAGTCCAGCCATCGTTGCATGATCTCCACGCGCCTCGGAGACCAGTCCGCAGGCATCGGCAGAGTCCCCGCCCCCTTGGGGGCTTTGGGGGTACTCTTCCCATCCTCTCCTCTCTTATCCAATCCTATCCTATCGGTGCCACCTGTGGTTTGAGCTGTGGTTGCACCTGTGGTGGAAGCTCTGGCCTTGGCTGTGGCATAACCTGAGGTTGCACCTCTGGTTCCATCCTCCGGTTCCATGACATGGCCTCGCGGGTGCCAGTGCGCCCCCCGTACGCGTGCGCCTCCCGCCCACTTTCCCACCAGCGAAGCATTCGTTTCACCCCAGTCATGCACCTGAAACCACCCTTCCTCCTCTGCTGGATCGATCCAATGCAGCTCCAGCATCGTTCTGAGCAGCTTCTCGGCATCGCCCTTGTAGGCACACACTCCGGCCAGCATCAGCGGCGACAGCTGAAACTCCCACTGCTTGCGCCTCTGGCAGTGCCCCCATAGCGAAAGCAGCGCCCTCAATGCCTCCAGTTCCCCAATCGCAGACATCAATGCCTGCGTCTTCCAGTGCGTCAGAAAATCAGCCTCGATGATCATGCCTCGCCCTCCGTCGGTTTGAGCGCCCTCTTCTCCATGCCCGCAATAGCCGCCGCCGCAGTCGCGGCCATGCTGTGAATCAGACAGCATGCGTGCGCCTCCTCCAGCGGCTCCAAACAGGACGGCGCAGAGTCGAGGCCGCTGAAAACATGCCACGGTCCGTCAGCATGCTTCTCGATCCTCGTGACCGGCGTCAGGTTCCCCGCGCGGTCGAGGGTGTAAATCATCACCCCCTGCCCGGACGGCGGGGGCTTTGGTGATGTGGGTTGGTTGTCGTTCATGATTTGTTTTTGGGTCTCGTAAAGTCTCTCCACAGGCACGGCTGATAGATCGGCACCGACCTCATGTTGTCCTCGCCATCACGCCGCCATTCACGACCGTTCCACCAGCCAATCACGGGCCTGAAAAACCGGCACCATTTGCGCGCCCGGTGCCACACCAGCACGCGCCTGTTCGTGGTCGGCGGCTCTTCGCAGGTCGTCCACGCGAGGCGCAAAAACGCATGTCTGGTCGGCGGCTTGCTCAATCCGGTATCTTCTCTTGGTAGTCCCTCGGTGGGGGCTCGGTCACATGCTCAGGAAAGGCGGGCACCACACGAACAAGGTCAGCGGCAGGAGGCTCCGGCACTTCTGGCATCGTCGCTGGCACCAGCTGGCTGCCGAGTTCCACCCACAGTTCCAGAGCCGTCGTCTCCAACGTCTGCAAATCCGCTTGGTGGGCATTCAGCAGTTCCTGCACTGCCTTCGGCAGCGCCTCTCTCTTCTGTCCCTTTGTCTCATGCTTCAGCTTCCGCAGCCCGTTCACCAGCAACGAAAACTCGGCGCACATCGTCTGGACAGTCATCGCCATCTGCATTCAGAGTTGGCAGCTTTCACACGCAGGCCGCAGTCACTTTCCGACCACTCCCCACCGCGCCCTCTTGCGTTGGTTCATCTCAAGCAGCTTCGCCTTCAGCGCCTCCCCTTCCAGCCCCTCGCAGGCCGAATTGAAGGAGTGCTGCCCGCGTCGGAACAGCGAGAAATTCAGCTTCTTTTGAAACGCATCACAGTTGCCCGGAAAATCCCGCCACGTGATGCCTCGGTGTTCTTGATCCTTCATCGCTGCCCCTCCTTTTTGGCGTGTTCAATGCCCGCGAGAAATGCATCAAGCATCGCCTGCTTGAGCGAGATCTTGTGCGTGGCCGATGTAGCGCACCGCTGCTCCCACCAAGCATTAAATCCAGCCTCCGCATCCGCAGGCTCTGCCCCCCTGCTTTTTTTGGGTGGAATGAATGGCACTTCGCCGGGAATTTCTCCGGGACACTCCGGCTCCAAACAGTCAATGCTGCTGCATAGCAGGCATTGCAGACATCGGTTGGCTTCACTCATGTCAGTTGCTGGTAGTAAGTGGTGCCGGGTCAAAAACCCTCAAGGCGTGGCACCTCCGCCTTTTTTGAAATCAGTCCTTCTTCTTCGCCTCGCACATCGGCCCGTTCAGATGGTCCTCGGCCTCAAGCTCAGACTCGAACATCGCCCCGCACACCGTGCAGACCCCGTTCCCGTCAATGTCCCGCACCGGGGGCGGTGGCGTGTTCGGCGGCTGCGCATCCGCCGTGGTGTCCGACTTTGGCGTCAAAGGCAGCGTATCCTTTGGCGCTTCATCAGGCGTCTTGTTTTTCGCCGCCTCTTTTTTTTCCCTCGGTGGCTTCGGCGCGGCCCCCTTTTTTTCGGTCAGCAGCCGAATGGTTTCGGCCTGCCCCTCTTTGACCTCCTGCAACAGCGTGCTCACCGTCTCCAGTGTCGCACCTTGCCCTTCAATCGGTGCCGGGCCGTTGACGCCCAGCATGGCCAGCGCTTCCTTCAAATCGCTCGGCGTCCCGTGGGTGATGTGAGCATGCCCCTCGTGATGGACAGAAGCATGATGGATTTGCAGCCCCAGTTTGGAGGCTTCGGCAATGAGTTTTTTGGCATGTTCGAGGTTAAAGGTCCCCGAGGCTTGGATGATGATGAGGTGCTTTCTCATGGTATGTCGTATTTGGTTTGTCGCGCCATGAAGCGGGCGCGGTGCGCTGGTGTTTGGCCTTTGGCCAAAGGGGTTGCGTGGTGCTCGAAATCCGCGCGACTGCTCGGCAGACACTCGATGAGTTCGCCATGGCCGAAGTGCGCCGCCCGCGCGGCCCGTCCACTCACATGCACAGAACAAAGCATGTCGGTCAGCGGATCACGACACAGCAGAATCCGTTGCCATTGCCGCGCCGCCGCTACGTGGCCGATCACACGCAGCACCCGCCCGCCCCCTTCTTTTTTTTTGGGTTCGGAGGGCGTTCCCGGTGCCATGGACAGGCAGGGCTTCGATGGGAATTGGGAAGAGGCAATGGTCATAAAAATCTGTTCTGGAAACCGATCATATAGGAGCCA
>NZ_JBGANL010000030.1:38725-78838 GCF_044222345.1 Prosthecobacter sp. | reverse complement strand
GCCCCCAGCCTTACCGAAGAAATCCTCCGTCTCAAAAAAGAACGCAATGCCGTGATCCTGGCGCACAATTACCAGGACAAGGCCATCCAGGAGATCGCCGATTTTGTGGGGGATTCCCTCGGCCTGGCCTACAAGGCGAAGGAGACTGAGGCGGATGTGATCGTCTTCTGCGGCGTGCATTTCATGGCGGAGACGGCCAAGATCGTGAACCCCGGCAAGATCGTGGTGCTGCCGGATGCGAATGCCGGCTGCTCGCTGGAGCAGAGCTGCCCCGGACCGCAGCTGGAGGCATTTCTCAAAGCGAATGCGGCAAAGAATTATTATGTGATCGCCTACATCAACTGCAGCGGCCACGTGAAGGCGCTGAGCGACTGCATCTGCACCAGCGGCAATGCTGATAAGATCGTCGAGGCTGCGCCGAAGGATCGCCCGATTCTCTTTGTGCCTGATCAGAACCTCGGCTCATGGGTGATGGAGCGCACGGGCCGAAAGATGGACCTGTGGAAGGGGGCCTGCTACGTGCATGTGGAGTTCACGCGCGACAGCATCCAGCAGATCAAAGACGAGTACCCGGATGCCAAGGTGGTTGCGCATCCTGAGTGCACCTACGCGGTGCGCATTCTGGCGGATGAAGTGTGCAGCACGGAAAAAATGGTGGGTTACTGCCGCAACAGCCCCGCGAGCGCTTTCATCATCGTCACCGAAAGCGGCATGCTGCACCGCTTGGAGCGCGAAGTGCCCGGCAAGAAATTCATCCCCGGCCCCACCGGCCACTGCGCCTGCGCCGACTGCCGCTACATGAAGCTGAACACGCTGCAAAAACTCCACGACTGCCTGCGCGATCTGACGCCCCGTGTGGAGATGGACGAAGACCTGCGCAAGCGTGCGGAGAAGCCGATTCTGCGGATGCTGGAGCTGAGCCGGTAAGGGATAAGTGATGCGGGCAAGTACGATGGGCACTCCTGCCCGTCGATGAACGCTCTCAACTAAACCCACGCCCCTCAACTCTCCCCATCGCTCCCGCCACATCAACGGCATGTCTTCCCAGTGCGACTATCTGAGCTAAGTCGCGATCAAGCATGCCCGTGCACGGTTTAGCTACTGTTATTTCTGCTGCGCTTTGATTTGCAAAGCCTCGGTTCTCTTGACTGTCACTCCATGTGTGGCGAGCATGCAGGGTCACGATCAACAACCATAACGTACACGCTGGGAACTCCATGCCGTTGATGTGGCGATGGCGCAGGCCTGCTTGGGCCTCATGGGATTTGGCCATGCGCTGATCGACGGGCAGGAGTGCCCATCGTACTTTTCACCTCCACCACGCCGGCAGATCCGTCATCGTGTCCTTGAGAATGCTGCGGATGGCTGCGCGTTCGGCGGGGGGGATGTGGGCGTGCTGGGCATCGGGCTGCTCGCGGAGGTAGAGGGCCATGTGGTAGTAGACGCGCTCCTTGAGCTCCTTGGGCGCGGCTTTCCAGGTGTCCGTGTAGAGCATGTAGCTGCAGCGGTGCTTGAACATGCGGGTCTTGAGATCGAGATCCTTGAGTGAGAGGCCTGCTTTGGAGACTTTGCGGTCGCGCAGGAAATCCTGCACGTAGGCGGGGTCTCCCACGATGCCTTTGGCGGGGAACTTGGCTTCGTCGGCAAAGGTGATGTAGCGCGCGAGCTCCTGGGCGCGTTCCTCGATCTCCGCCTTGGCCGCAGCGCCCAGCATGCCTTTGCCCTCGCTCTTGAGCTGGCGCACGGTGTAGATGGCATAGACCAGCCGGTTTTCGAAACCCATCTGGTGTTCGTTGGTGAGATTGGGCAGGATGTCGCTGGTGGGCAGCAGGTGCAGGCTGAGGTCGGAGAACTGCCCGGGGTTCACGGAGGTGATCTCGTTTTTCCCGTTGTTCGGGATGCCCATGACGTTCGCCTTGTTGTTGGCGATGTTGTGCTGGCCGGTGAGGTGCCAGCCGCCAAAGCGATCCTCCAGGGGGATCTGGTGCCCCTGCACATCCCGACGATACGTTTCCAGGCTGGAGCCCGCACGCGAGACCAGCAGGGACTCGGCGATCAATCCCGGCAGCCGCCGCGTGGCATTGCCGGCGTGGCAGTTCATGCACTTGGTGGAGCGCGTGACATTGGGCACCGGGCCGCCGGGGCGCAGGCGGTCAAAGACGTAGAACATGGGGCCCATCTCCGGGTCTGCGGCGATGATTTCCACCAGCCCGCCGGGCACCCAGCCGATGTAGGTGTCCTCGTTGAAATAGAGCGCACGCGGGTTGCGCGGATTGATGATCTCGCTCTGCAAAGAACTCGCGGAGAACACCATGATCTGCGAGCTGACGGGGATGTTCAGCGCCGCGAGCAGGCTGGTGAGGAAGGCCTTGTCGTTTGAGGTGTCCAGCTTCACCTCCCCCTTCTGCGCCTTTTCCTGCATCTCGGCAAAGCGGTCCTTCGGCTTCCAGTCCAGGTAGGAATGCGGCGGTTTTTTGAAATCGATGACGCGTGGCTCCTTCGTCTCCGCCGCCCAGGAGGGGGAGATTGCCAAAAACAATAGCATCGTCAGGAATCGGGAACGCATTGTGCTCTATACGCTTGCGAAGTTACCCAAATCGCACAAGACAACCACAAACAATTGTCATTCTACCATCTGGTGACCATCTTGCTCCCATGCCTACCATCCAGCCACGCCGTGCAGGCATTTTGATCCCGGTCTTCGCCCTGCGCACCCCTGAGGATCTCGGCATTGGCGACATCGGCGGTGTGAGGCAGCTCATCGACTGGTCGGCTGAAACCGGGATCGGCTTTGTGCAATTTCTGCCCATCAACGCCACCGGCAGCGACAGCAGCCCCTACAACGCCATCAGCTCCGTCGCGCTGGATTACCTCACGCTGGATCTCTCCCATGAGGTGGTGCCTGAGCTGGATGAGAAATTTTACAGCACCATCACCGGCATCCTGCGCGTGGATCTGCTGCGGCATGGCTCGGTGAACTATCCGAAGGTGCGGCGGCTGAAAAACACGCTGCTGCGGCGTGCCTTCAGCCAGATCGAATCCCAGCCGGAGCGCCTGGCCCAGTTTGAGGCGTTTTGCGAAAAGGAGGCCTCCTGGCTGGATGACTTCTGCCTCTTCAAAGTCCTGATGGAGGAGCACGGGCATGAGGACTGGACGAACTGGCGCGCGGAACTGAACACCGCCGGCAAGGCCCGCTCCTGGCGTAATGCGCAGGGGGATGAGATCGACGACCGCATCCTCTTCCACGCCTACGTGCAGTGGCTGTGCTTCAGCCAGTGGGGGGAACTGCGCGCTTATGCGAATGGGAAGGGCGTCAAGCTCATGGGTGACATCCCCTTTGGCATCTCCTGGTGCAGTGCGGATGTGTTTTTCAAGCCGGAGCAGTTTGACCTGGAATGGTGCGGGGGCGCTCCGCCGGAGACCTATTTCAAGGACGACTACTTCGTGCAGCACTGGGGCCAGAACTGGGGCATCCCGCATTACCGCTGGGATGTCATGGAGCAGGGCGGCTACCAGTGGTGGCGGCAGCGCACGCAGAAGCTGACCGAGGTCTTTGATATCTTCCGCATTGATCACGTGCTGGGCTTCTACCGCATCTACAGCTTCCCTTGGCGACCCACCCGCAATGCGGAGTTCTGTTATCTCAGTGATGAGGAGGCGAAAGCCCTCACGGGCGGACGTCTGCCGCACTTCATCGAAAACGATGACGACACGCCCGAGCACAAGGCCGCGAATTTGGCCAATGGAGACAAATATCTGCGCATGATCCTCGACGCCGCTGCTGGCAAGGCCGAGGTGGTGGCCGAAGATCTGGGCACGGTGCCCGACTACGTGCGTCCGCACCTGCTCAGCCTCGACATTCCCGGCTTCAAAGTCAGCCAGTGGGAGCACAATGAGCAGGGCCGCGTCGTCATGGGCAGCACGTATGACAACTGCGCCTTCACCACCTACGCGACGCACGACCATGAGCCCATGCGTATGCACTGGGAGCACCGCCGCCGTGATGCTGGCAGCACCTATGAATTCGAGCGCGCTCTCGGAGACAAGGAGCTGGGCGATCTCGCCGAATTCGCTGGTCTGCGCTTTTCCTCTGAAGGCTGGCCTGAATACGACGCCCATATCCGGCATGCCCTGCTGGAGGCTCTGCTGACCAGCAACGCGCGCTACGCCGCCTTCATGCTCACCGATTTGTATGGCCTGGAAGACCGCTTCAACGTCCCCGGCATCGCCGCTGACAGCAACTGGAGCGCTCGCCTGCCGATGACCGTGGCGGAGCTGCGCCATGCCTCACCGTGGAAAGAAGAGGGTGAGTGGCTCAAGAAGGCGATCAAGAGCACGGGGCGGTAGGACGTGAGCGGAGCCTGAGGGACCAGGATGGTCCCACTCCTTCCAAGCGATCGAGCGCCCCTGACAGGAGAGGGATCATCCTGATCCCTCAACGCTCCGAGTTCACACACCGCTCTTCCAGACCAAGGCTCAAGATGTGCTCCACCTTTACTCAACTAAGGCAGGCCCCACGCGCCACGCAGCGCCGCATAGTCCGCCTTTGGCAGCAGGACGTAATGTGGTGAAGCGGTGGGATCGATCCAGCGCAGGAGGCGGGTCAGGTCGCCCTCGGCCATGGTGGTGCAGCCGGCGCTGGGCTTGTCGGGTCCACGACGTACGTGGAAGAAAATGGCGCTGCCGTAGCCGGGGGCGGAAGGCTGCTGATTGTGGCGGATCTCGAGCATCCACTTGTAGGCGGCGTCGCCGAGGCGCATTTTTTGTTTTTCAAACCACGGCGGGATGGCCTGGCGGGGGTCAATGCGGATGTGGCGGTTGTAATACTGGGGCAGGGTCGAATCATCGACGTAGGCATCCCATGGGCCGACCTGGATGTATGGCCAGCGGGCACCGCCGGGCGGGGTGGGGGCATAGCCAAACAGCGAACCGAGCTGGAACACACCAGCGGGGGCCCGCCAGTCCTTCTCCACCTTGGGGGGAATGCCGTTCTGCGGTGGATTGAAGACACCACGGCCCCAGGCCAAGCCTTTTCTGCCCAGCAAAACCGGCACGGGCTTTTCAAAGACAGCCTGCCACGGAGCTCCGGCGGAGGCGCGCTGATAGCACTGCATGGTGGCGGTGTTTGAATTCCAGGTGGCTGCCTGGGAAACGATCACCTGGCGAACCCCGCGACCCAGCTGTGCGTGAGACTCTGAAGGGCACAGGGCGGAAATGCCGATGCCCAGCAGCGTGATAAGGAGTGCCTTTTTTCGATGGAAAACTTTTTGGTATTGCATGGCGAAGCTGTTTCCGAATATATTCATTAAATCAACCCTGCCGGGTTAATTGGATTCAGGTTTTGGGGGTTTTTTTCCTGAGCTCCGAGTTCCGGCAGGGTTGTTTTTTTGCCTGCGGGCGGGCACTGGGTGAATCTAGCACATTGATTAGCGTCCAAGGTGTTCTAATGATGCCTCCCATGAACTTTCGGTGCTTTTCAGTCATTCTCGGATTCGCAGCCTGCCTCAACCTCACTTCGTGTGGAAATTCCTCGGTCATCAGTCTGGACTACGTGCCGCAGAACGGCCGCATGCTGCGGGGCACGCCAGACTTTGCTGTGGGTGAGTTCAAGGACAAACGCGGTGAGCAGGCCCAGACACTGGGCCATGTGCGCCTGCCCATCGGCCCGTCGGTCGATACCATTCAGACCCGCCTGCCGGTTAGCGATGTGGTGCGCAATGCCTTTGGCTACGCGCTGGAGTCGCGCGGCATGCTGGCCACCGAGGTGAAGGGCCGCTTCATCCTCACCGGAGAAATCCAGGATCTGCGCTCGCAGCTTCTGGTTCATCCCTATGGCTATGCGCGCATCCGCGTGAACGTGGTGGAAGCAACCTCAGGCCGCGTGCTTTTCACGCACGTCTATGAAGGCGAGCGCCAGAGCAACGCCTTCCGCCCCGGCAGTGGTTCGCCCGTGCCCGTGCTGCGTGAACTGACCTCCCGCGCGCTGCAGGACTGCGTGGACCGCGCCTTGGATGACAATCGCATGCGCCAGCAGATCGGTGCCGGTGTGGACAATCGCCCACGCTACACGCCGGGGATGCTGTAGGAAACGAAGGGTGATTATGCTGCCGTAGGACGGTCGTGGCGAAGCCCGGTTTATCCTTCGAAGCACGCAGTGCGAAGAATGGACCCGTCTGCCAGCGTGCGGCAACGCACCAGGGCGTACGAACGTCCTCGAAGTCGGGCGGTTTGGCGGAGGAGGTGGTGGAAGATCCGAAGTCATTCGACGCCAAATACGACCAACCTGCGGCCCGGCGCGATGCGCTGTCCTGCTGTGGCTGGAATGCAGAGGTGGGTTAACGCGGAGCGTTGAGGGATCAGGATGATCCCTCTCCTGCCGGAGGCGCTGGGTGCTTTGGAAGGAGTGGGACCATCTTGGTCCCATGCGCTCCGCTCTTGCCCTTCGTTCCGCGCTGGCAAGACGCGGCTTGCTTCTTCGCTCACGCCGCTGCCTCACTTACGTCAGTTCATGAGGGTGGGTGCCCTGAATCCAGTCTTGCCTGAGTCTTCCTGGCCAGTTCTTTCTGCCTGCAATCGTAGCAGCGTTTAGGTCGCTTGTAGGGTGATGCCTTCAGGATTTCGAAATAATGCTGCTGGGAGTCGGCGGACCAGCAATCCAATTTGCCGCAGTCGTTACAAGTGAACTTGATGTCCAGGTAGCAAACAGCCGGGCACCGAAGGTTGGTCGGCATCGTGAGATCAGGATCAATCGGGATTGCTTCGTCGGGAATCTCCGATGCATCCTTGATCAAGCCGAGTTCGATCAGCCTTCGAATTCGCCGTTGCCGTTCGTCCAACGCTTTGCGCTGCCGTTGCTTGGACCGTTTATTGCTGGCGCTCTTCACAAGCAACAATGACTACTTCATCAGCGCTTCGTCCAGCACGCGGCCGTCGGCACCGGGGAAGGGGACGCCGAGGAGCTTGGCCATCGTCGGTGTCACGTCGATGTTCTTGATCTCATCGAGCACCTTGCCCTTCTGTACACCGGCGCCGCTGATGACGAAGCCGCCGTAGAGATTGGGGTCGAGCTGGAAGTGGCCGTGAGCGCCTTTGGGCGGATCGTTGGGAATGATGACGTCGTTGTCAGCAAGGGAATCGGTGAAGGTGTAGCCGTCACCAGCCAGCAGCACGAGGTCGGGTTCGCGGCCATCTTTGGCGGCGGTGATGTGGTGCAGCTTGGCATCGAAATCCTTTGCCTCGACGACGCCTTCCACACCTTCCAGTTTGCTGAGCGTGGGGGTGATTTGTTTCAAAATGCTGTCACGGTTGGCATCATCCAGCACATAGACGAAGCACGCGCCGCCTTCGGCCATGGCGAAGACCTGGGAATCGGGCGCGAGGCTCTTGCCCAGCACGCTTTTGACAAAGCCGTCTTTTTTCAGCGCGGCGTTGGCGTTGATGGATTTGGTGAAGGTGACGAAGCCGTGGTCGGTGGTGATGACGAAGGTGGTCTTGTCGCGGATGCCCGCCTCTTCCGTGGCGCGCACGATGTCCGCCACGCGGTTGTCCGAATCATTCGCGGCCCAGTAGGCCTCCGAGACCTGGCGGCCATGCGCATGCTCAAAGGAGTCCAGGCTCACGAGATGCAGCGCGAGGAAGTTCGGCTTGTGCTTTTTGATGATGTGCTGGGCGAGCTGCGAGTACAGGTAGTCGCGCGGCGCCTTGCCGGGATTGCCCAGCTTGCACCACTCGTTCTGCTTCTCGATGGGGATGCCCGCCTCGCGTGCCTCCTTGAGCAGGGAAGGGGTGCCGTATTTCTCGAACAGCGCCTGGTCAAACACATCCGGCACGGTCCAGTCCAGTGTCTTGGCACCGCGAGAGGCAGGCCAGATGACGCCGGCGGTGGTTAGCCCGGCGGCCTTGGCGGCGTCGTAGATAGTGGGGGTCTTGACGATCTCGTCCTTGTTGAAGATCGGGTCGGGAATCAGCGGCACCTTCTTGCGAGTGGCGCGGTCGAAGTACTCATTGGCCAGCACGCCATGCTTCCCCGGATGCACGCCGGTGACGAGGGTGGTGTGGTTCGTCCAGGTGACGGTGGGGAAGGAGCACTCCATGCGCTTGGCCCGCACGCCTTGGGCGGCCAGCGCCTTCACGGTGGGCATGTGGCACTTGGGATCGTCGAAGTACTGATGCGCCCAGCCGTCGATGCTGATGAGGATGACGTGCTCCGACGGGGCGGCATGGGCGAGAGCGGTGGCGGCAAGGAGGAGGGAAAAGGCGCGATTGAGCATGAGGTGAGTATTACGAACGGGCCGTGGGCGTCAATCCTGTCAGTCAGGAGGAAGTACGATGGGGCAATCGTGCCTCGTTTCGGCCCCGGCGTCGCCTTACCCGGCGGCGGGGCGAAACCTGCACCCGCACACCACTTCCTACCACAGAATGCTTCCTGAAGTGCGGAAGCACCCGCAGGGGGCTGTTTTTCACCCGTTGGTATCAGGATTATGGTTTGATCCTGATCCTGGAGCGACGCCAACGGTGTGATGACATTTCTGTCCCCGCGTGGCTGGCTGCTATGCGGCAGGCATGGAGTGCTCGGGACCAGTACGATGGGCACTCATGACCGTCGATCAGCGTGTGGCTGACAGACTGGCTTGCGAGTTGCCGCAGAGCTCGCGTGAGAACCCCATGCCGTTGCTGTGGCGGAATGGGGGGGACAGGAAACCCTTGGGTTCTGGAAGGGGCGCTGAGCGACAGGCGGGAGTGTCTGTCGTACTCATGGGGCTGCGACCACTTTCTTGCCGATGCAGTACAGCTTGTCCTGCGAGCGGATGAAGAGGCAGCCGTCGCTCACGGCCACGCTGGCGCGCACGCTGGAGGCGTTGCCGTTGGGCTTGGAGCCGTTGCCCATTTCATTCATGCCGAGCAGTTCGAATTTGTCGGTGTTGGCCTTGGCGACATAGACTTCGCCCCAGAAGTTGATGCAGTAGACTTTGTCGTCCACCACGGTGGGGCTGCTTTCAAACTTGGTCTTGCCGCCGAGTTCTCCGGTCCACACGACCTTGCCGGTCTTGGGCTCCAGGCAGCTCAGGGTCTTCTTGCCGCCGTCGAGCACGTAGAATTTGCCTTTGTAAAAGGCGGGCGTGGGCACGTCGCTGGTGACGCCCTTGGGCTCGGTCTGCCACACGGGCTTGGTCTCGCCTTTGGAATCTAGTGGCATGGCGAAGATGGGGGAGTTCTTGGGGGCGCAGACGATGGCCATGCCTTCGCCCACGACGGGGGAGGGGACGAGGCGGAAGAACTTGTTGTAGCCTTCGCCGGGCGGGTTCCAGGTGGCGATGCGGGAGAGCTCCTTGCCAGTGGCAGCGTCATGGATGGTCAGGGTGTCACCACCGGAGATGAGCATGAGGCGCTTGCCTTTGTGCGTGGCGAAAATGGGGCTGCTGAAGGCTTCCAGAGATTCCGTGGAGGCCTTGCTGGGGCGGATGTGCTTCCAGATGTCCTTGCCGGTGGCAGGGTCGATGGCGAGGATGTAGCTGCTCATGTCCTTGCCGGCGGTGCCTTTTTCAAACTTGTCCTGGAATTTGAAGGACTCATTGCGCTGCAGCACCTGGATGTAGAGCTTGCCACCGTCCAGCGCAGGGCTGCTGCCGTAGGTCCACTGAGTGGCGAAAGCGCCGTGCGTTTCCTTGAAGTCGCGCTTCCAGAGGATCTTGCCGTTGAAATCGCACGCGGCGGCGATGGCATTGGCGAAGAGGAAGTAAACGTGGTCGCCATCGGTCACGGCGGAGGGGCTGGCGAGGTTGCTCTTGTCGTCCCACTGGATCTCCGAGCCTTCGCTGATGGTGGTGCGCCATTTTTCGCGGCCGGTCTGCTTGTCGTAGCACAGGCCCACGAGTTTTTTCTCCGCATCGATGGGCGCGGTGATGAAGATGTTGTCCCCCCAGATCACGGGCACGGAGGCGGATAGGCCTGGCACATCAGCCGCCCAGCGTATGCCTTCCGTAGTGCTGAATTTTGCGGGCAGGCCGGTTTCGCCACTGGAGCCGTCCTGATTTGGCCCGCGCCAGCTCGGCCAGTTTTCGGCGAGAGCAGCGGAGGAGAAGGACAGGCAGGCGAGCAGGAGGGCGGCGGGTGATTTCATGGCGAAAGGGAGAGAAGCGAATACGCACTGGCATGTCGAGATGTTTTCGCGAATTGATCAACCGCTTTGAATTCGACCCACTGGCAGACGACCGCGCTCGCCCTCCTCGGCTTTGCCGCCGGGCTGGTGCTGCACCTGCGCTGGCACCCGCTGCGCAGGCATTTGTCAGATGCCTGGGACTGCATGCGGCTGCGGCCCGCTTTGATCGTTCTCACGGCAGGTGCCATGCTGCTGGCCACGGTTTTTGGCGAGACAAGGCATGTGCCCTATTCAATGTCCCAGCTCACCGACTGGCGGGAAATCATCCTGCCGCTGGCGCGTGATGCGCTGGCTCACATGGCCGCGCTGCCGCATGCGCTGCTGCCGCCGTGGCCGCTGGCCTGCGGGGTGCCGCTGGTGCTCGTGTTTCTGACGATCCGCATCTGGCGCTGGCCCTACCGCTACGGGCAGCGGAGGCCCGGCCCGGAGCAGAAGTTTGGCCTGCTAGCCGTCACGCTGGTGGGGTTTGCCTGGCTGGGGCTGGAGGGCTCCAGCGCTCGGCACATGCTGGCTGAAAGGCTGGAAATGGTGAAACTGGGGCTGCGTTACGTTTTCACCGCCCTGGCTGCGGCTGGGATGCAGGTGTGGCTGGTGCGCTTTGTCATGGCCTGGGAGAAGCCGCAGGCCACGGAGCCCGGTGGCGATGCCGCCGCTGCGCTGGAGCATGCCTTTGCGCGCTGGCAGGGCGTGGCCTGTCTCGCGGGTTTTGACCTGCTGTGGATGAGCTGGCGCTGGTGGCAGCTCAACACTCCGCAAAGCATCGGCGCCTGGTGGTGGGTGGAGCTGCTTCTGCTCTTTGCCGCGCTGCCGGTCGCGGTGGCGGCGGTTTCCGGCCCGTTTTGGCATCAGGGGGCGGCTGCTCTGCGCATTCTGTGGCGGGCTGCCGTGCCTCTGCTCATGCTCGCCATCACCTCCCTCTTCCTCTTTGTTCTCGCGCTCTACACGGTGGAAATGGGGCGCGCAGGCTGCGCCGAATCGCCCGTTTGGCGCATCATTGAGCTGCCGGTGAGTGCTTTGGTGCTTGCCATGCTCGATTGCTGGCTATTGCTAACGGCCCTACTTCTCATGCTGCGCTTTGGCTTTTCACGTTCCCCTTCCGCATGACCAGCGGCACGCTTTCTCCAGAACAGATCGTGCGGCGGGCGAAGTCGAACCTCGCTTTCGCGCTCGCCTGCCTGCCCAAGGAACGCCGCCGCGACATGATCGCGTTTTACGCCTTCTGCCGTGTGGTGGATGACATCGCCGACGACCCAGATGTCAGCGAAGCGGACAAGGAGAAGGAGCTCAACCACTGGAAGCACTGCGTGGAGGCTGGCAATCCGCCGGGACATCCCGTGCTGGATGAGATGCTCCTGCTGCCGGAGAAATACGGCTTCCCCCGTGCCTGGCTGTGCGAGATCATCGACGGCGTGGCCAGCGACATCACCAAGACGCGCTACGAGACCTTCGAGGAGCTGCTGGGCTACTGCTACAAGGTCGCCAGCGTGGTGGGCCTGGTGAGCATCCAGATTTTCGGGCACCAAAATCCGGCCACCAAGGACTACGCCATCAATCTGGGCTACGCGCTGCAGTTCACCAACATCATCCGCGACGTGGGGCAGGATGCGCGCGACACTGGTCGCATCTACCTCCCCCAGGCTGAACTGCGGAAGTTCGGCGTGCTGGAGAGCGAGATCCTCGATGCCCGCCCCAGCGATCGCTTCATCAAGATGATGGACTTCCAGTATGCCCGTGCGCGCAGCTACTACGACGCCGCCGCGAAGTGCCTGCCCCCCGAGGACCGCAAAAACATGGTCGCCTCCGAGATCATGGCCGCCATCTACTCGCGCATCTTGGAGAAGCTCAAGCGCGAGCGTTACCCCGTTTTTTCCAAACGCTGCCGCCTGAGCAAGCTGCACAAGGTGTGGATCTTGGGCAGTCATTTGATCAAGGCGCGGTTTGGCAAGTGAGGGGCGCGGACTTGAGTCCGTAGCAGACCGCAAACAGACAGCGCCGCCGCTCAGGACTGAAGCGCCTTTCCCCTTCGGCGGCGTGCTGCGGACTAAAGTCCGCGCTCCGGTCCGCTTTTCGCACGCAGTTGTCTCCCAATACTTTTCTGATAGAAACCTCGCCTTTTGTGCGGCTAATGCTTTCCCTCTTTTCTCCATGCGTCCCTTAGCACTCCTGCTCCTCCTCTCGACGGCCATCCTCGGCCATGCTGAAACCAAGCCGCTAAAAGCCCTCCTCGTCGCCGGGGGCTGCTGTCATGATTATGCCAAGCAGCATGTGATCCTGAGCCAGGGCATCCAGGCACGGGCGAATGTGCAGGTGGATGTGGTGTGGACGGATGACAAGTCCGTCATGCCGCCGCTGCCGCTCTATGACAATCCGGACTGGGCCAAGGGCTACGACATCATCATCCATGACGAGTGCGCCGCCGGCGTGAAGGACATGGCGCTGGTGAAGCGCATCCTGGATGTGCATCAGACCATCCCCGCCGTGCATCTGCACTGCGCCATGCACAGCTTCCGCACGGGCACGGATGCGTGGTTCAAGCACCTCGGCATCCAGTCCGCCTCGCACGGCCCGCAGGAGCCCATCGCGATCACGTTTGTGGACAAGGAGCATCCGAGACACCGTGGCGGATGCACGCTACCTCGATCTCGTCACACGCGGCCTACTGTGGGCCATGGACAAGCTGTCGCCGGAGTACCTCACGCCCTTCAAAGGCGAAAACAAGATCACCTTTGTGGCCGCCAAGCCCGTGGAAGCACCGAAGCCACCCGTGCTGCCGAAGGATGGCCTGCCCGTGAAGGCCAGCGCCAGCAGCGAGGAGAAGGGCAAGAACAACTTCGCCTGGAAAGCCGTGGATGGCGATGAGAACACCCGCTGGTGCGCCGCCAACGCCTCCTACCCGCAGTGGCTCCAGCTTGAACTGGAAAAACCGCAGGCGCTCACCGGCATCCAGACCGTGTGGGAAAACGGCGGTGTGTATCAGTTCAAAGTCGAAGGCAGCAGTGATGGCAAGGCGTGGAGCACGCTCGTGGACGGCAGCAGCAACACGAAGAACGCGCCCTACACGAACGACTTCGCCAAGGTGGACGGCGTCCGCTTTGTGAAGATCCACGCACTGGGCAAGACCAGCGGCGGCTGGGCGAGCATTCGCGAGGTGCGGCTGCAAGGCCCCGGCATCAAGGCGGTGGCCCCGAAGCTCAGCGCCGAGCAGAAAAAGGAATACGACAAGGCCAGCGATCCGCTGAAGGACGCCGGTAACGTGGCGCCGAAGATCGTGAAACTCACGCCCGAGCAGGAGGCCGCGATCCTCAAGGATGTGAAGGTGGTCGATGGCTTTGAGGTCTCGCTGTTTGCGCCGCCGCAGTCGGCCAACTACCCCGTCTTCATCGCCGCCTCACCCGATGGCACGCTCTACGTCAGCAGCGATGGCAATGGCTCCCTTGGCCGCAATCCTCATCGTGGCCGCATCCTGCGCCTGAAGGATCACGATGGCGATGGCCGCGCCGATGAAGTGAAGGAATTTGTCAAAGACGTCGATGCCCCGCGTGGCCTCGTCTGGGACAAGGACCGCCTCTACCTCGTGCATCCGCCGCACCTCAGCGCCTACATCGACAAAGACGGCGACGGCGTGGCCGATGAGGAGAAGGTGCTGGTGAAGAACATCGCCTTTGGTTACAAGGACCGTCCTGCCGACCACACCACCAACGGCCTCAGCCTCGGCATCGACGGCTGGCTCTACATCGCCGGTGGCGACTTCGGTTTCATGGATGCCGAAGGCACGGATGGCCGGCACCTGCAGCATCGCGGCGGCGGCGTGATCCGCGTGTGTCCCGATGGCACCGGTTTGGAAGTGTACTCCACCGGCACGCGCAACATCCTCGAAGTCGCCATCAGCCCGCTCATGGACATCTTCGCCCGTGACAACACCAACGACGGCGGCGGCTGGAACGTCCGCTTCCACCACTTCACCGGCCTGGAGGACCACGGCTACCCGCGCCTCTACAAAAACTTCAACGACGAGTGCATCCAGCCCCTGGCCGACTACGGCGGCGGCTCAGGCTGCGGCGCGGTGTACATCGACGAGCCCGGCTTCGGCGCATGGAACAACGCCCCCTTCACCTGCGACTGGGGCACCGGTGCGCTGTGGCACCATCAGGTGAAACCCAAAGGCGCGACCTTTGAAGAAACCCGCAAGCCCGAGCCCTTCATCAAGATGACCCGTCCCACGGATGCGGATGTCGATGGCAACAGCCGCGTCTATTGCGCGAGCTGGAAAGGCGCGACGTTTAACTGGGAAGGCCCCGATGTGGGCTACATCGTGCAGGTGCGCCCGAAGGGATTCAAAGCGGAGCCGCTGCCGGATTTTGCGAAGGCGAAGGATGAGGAGTTGGTGAAGGCGCTGGAGTCTGCGAGTTATCGTCGGAGGATGGAGGCGCAGAGGGAAATCTCTCGTCGCGGACGGACTGCTGAAATGACTGCTTTGATGGCTCAAGTTGTTGCAAATTCCACGACAGTTGCCGGAGCGCGTATCGCAGCGGCATACGCCTTGAATGAAAAAGGAACTTCCAAGGGCGATCTCCCCGCCGCTTGGACTATTGAGACGAACTTTAATGATCCAGTAGCTCACGCAATCTCGCGCAGCATGCGCGGTCACGGCCAAGGGGGAAGCGGTCACTGGCAAGCGGAGAACCCAAACTTGAGGAAAGAATTCGCCTTGAGTCTCCCATCGAATCCAACGCCGGAGCGAGCCCAAGACACGGCACGCCTCCTATGCGATGAAGACCCGGTGGTGGCACACATCGCTGTGCGTGCGATGGCCCAAGGCGGACACCAACAACAATGTCTTTCAGTTGTTGATGATCCATTCAAGATGAGCTTGCTCCAAGGACGAGCGTTCCGGGAAAAGACGAACCCTGAACACACTAAAATCGTGGTTCAATTGGCGAGGCAGAATGCTCTCCGCGCCCTCGCAATGATGCACCAGCCCGAGGTCGTCTCCGGCCTTATCGAGCGCCTTGGTAAAGCCACCGATCCCGCGCTGCGCCAGGGCATTCTCTCCGCGCTCAGCCGCCTGCATTTCCATGAAGGCGAATGGAAGGGCGACTCCTGGGGCACGCGCCCTGACACACGCGGACCGTATTACCAGCCGGAGGCGTGGGGCGAGACGCCGAAGATCGCGGCGGCGCTGAAGGAGGCGCTGGTAAAGGCTTCGCCGGAAGAGGCGGCGTTTTTGGTGAAGGAGATGAACCGTAACCGCATTCAGTCGAACGATGCACTGGAGCGTATTCTCGTGCTGGCGAAGCAGGATGCGAAGGTGATTCCCGATGCGGTGGCGCAACTCGCCACGGCGGAGACGATTCCTGTCGATGGCATCCCGCTGCTGATTGCTGCGGCGAACAGCAAGGATCTCGACCCGCAGAGCGCGGCGACGACTTTGGCGAACACGCTCACGGCCATCGCCAAGACCGACAATGCGGAGGCGTGGATGGCGGCGCTGAATGCGCTGGTGGCGCTGGATGCGCAGCAGGGTGCGGGCAAGGAGCAGGATGCAGGCAGGACGGCCTTCCTCAATGCGCCGAAGCTGGAAAACGTGCATCAGGCCTTTGAAGCCGAAGCCGCCAAGGCCGGCACGCCGACCAGTGCGTGGGCAGATGCCGCGCTGCTGAGCCTCGCTGCACGCAAGACCGGCAGCCCCGAAGCGCGTGAGATGTCGCAGAAGGCCCTGGATGCCGGATGGGTGGATGCAAAGCGCCGTGTGCAGATCATCAACGCCGCCGTAAAGACCAAGAGCCATGCGGTGGACGACAAGATCCTGGCCTCGACCACTGAGGCCGACAAGCTGGTGGCCAAGGCCGCACAGAACGCGGTGAAGAGCCTCAAGATCGAGGCCAAAGGTGAGGACAAGACGCCGAAGATCGGCTCCCTGAAGCCCGAAGAAGCTCTCGCCGCCGTGATCAAAACCAAAGGCAGCATCGCCCTCGGCGAGCAGATTTTCACCAAGGCCACCTGCATTGCCTGCCACACCACCAAGGAATCCGAAGCGCAGAAGGGCCCCTATCTTGGCAACATCGCGCAGACCTACAAGCGCCCCGAACTCGCGCAGAACATCCTCGATCCGAACAAGACCATTGCGCAGGGTTTTGCCAGTGAGGTCATCACAATGAACGATGGCACGCAGCAGATGGGCTTCATCACTCTGGAGTCCGCTGACAACGTGAAGCTGCGCAACGTCGCCGCGCAGGAGTTCACCTTTGCCGTGAAGAACATCAAGAGCCGCCAGAAGCTGCCCATCTCCATCATGCCGCCCGGATTGATGACGAACTTCACCGTCCATGAATTCGCCAGCCTGCTCGATTACCTGGAGTCGCTGGTGAAGAAGTAAGGCGACAGCAAAGCTGTCTTGTTACTGTGTAACAAGGCTCTTTTTACGCTTTACGCCAAACTGAACAAGTCCGGGCAATCTGTGGCGCAGGGCGCGCTTTTCAGGCGCAGCAGGGGCTGCATGCCGCTCAGTCTGAGGCCGGGAGGCAGCGATTCCACCAGCTTGAACGCTTCCTCAAAAAGACCCAGCTCATAGTAGCCTTCTGCCATCGTGCAGATTCTGCAACATTCTTCAATGGACTGATTCATGCGGAAAAAGAGAGGCGTGGTTGGGCAGGCGCGATGCATGCTCTTATCCGCACCTGGTGCCGATGTTGGATTCATGAAATTCTAAAAAAATCATTGGAATGGAGGGCCTGGTCCGGGTAAGCGCGCCAGCGTCTTGGACTGCGGTGGGAGACGCAGCGCCACAACGCTTTCCGCAGGCCGGACGGCGGGCGTGAACTAACGGGCCGCCCGAAAGTCCCCATCCACAGGCCGTATAGAATGATGAGGCCCGAGATCATTCAGCACCCAGCGAAAGCGGTAGCTGCGATGCAGGCCTGCGCCTTGCATCTTCGCGACCGCAGTCCATATCCTGCTGCGAAAGCTCCACGGCAACTTTGGAGTGCGGCACGCGAAGCTGCCGCTTTCGAGCTAACAGTGGTGTGCGCAGCGGCTAGGTTTTGCATGAGCTCCCTGGGGCTGGCTGAGCATGCATGCTTGGAGCCAAAGCATGCCAGGCTGAAAAGCATGACGTCCCGCCTTAAACAAGTGCCATTCATGCACGGCATTTTTGGCCGCTACCGACCCATGGCGTATTTGAAAATCACAAACGGAGTGATTACCGCCCACACCATGGTGAACAGCACGGTGATTGCCTGGTTAAAAAAGCGAAAGCGCTGATAGGCCGCCTCGGAGGTGTCTTGTTTTATGTCTTTGACAAGGAAGTCAAACGTACGAATCCGGCTTTGCCACATTTTGCGGCATTGAGCCTCACAGAAAAAGTAGCGCCACATGAACACCATCATGGCGTTGAAAAAACAGAACATCAGGGGTTCGGGGAGGGCACTCATGACACCTCCAAGTTTGGTGCGCGGACGCGGTCTGTCTCGCATAAAATGCCAAGCACATTGGGCACGAGATCATTGAACGCCCAGCGAGTAGGCGGAGTGCTGGCGATCACGATAGTTGTCCTTAACCGAGCGTCATTCGTGGTTGTTAGCTCCAGCAGATGCGTCGTGTGCGGAAGTTATTTCTCTGGCAGTTTAGAGAGCTCGATTTGCAGCTCTTTTTCGCGGATGAGCTGGTAAAGCAGGTGAGCGCGGATGGCGAGTTCGGTTGATGCGGGATTGTGCTTTCCGCGCTGCTGGCTGTAGTCTTCCAAGACTTCCCGTACTTCTGCTGTTTTTCCCTGACTCAGAAGGTGATCGCATTTTCTGATGAAATAGTCGAGACGCGCATTGCCGGCGCCTGTGGATGCAAACTTTTCCAATACCCCATACGCACAAAGGATTCCAGGGACAGCCAGGATGGCGAGTACGATCCTCACGCGACGTGGCTCTGGCAGAGTGGGAATGACGATCAGGAGCACGATGGTTAGGAAGAAAAGCGCGATGACGATTTCCATGTGAGTGGGTTGGATGATGTAGGCATCTTATCTCTGCTGAGGCCGGTCAGCTAAAAAAACGCCTTCCCCATCACGGAGAAGGCGTTCGTTGAATCCAGGAGTTTGCGAGTGCGTGCGAGTGTGTTGAGCATGACGCGCTTTCGCGCATCGGCTTACCTTAGGCCACGATTGGGTGCAGGTTGGCTTTGCACCACTCACCGTTCTGCTTGGTGACGCCATCGGGATCGTCCACGGCGCAGTGGGCTTCGTCTTCGCAGATGATCCAGCCGGAGTAGTCGCGGGCGACGAGCCATTCGGTGATCTTGTGGAAGTCGAGCTTGCCGGTGCCCATCTGGGCCCAGGGCTCGGCGCCGTTGCCGGAGAAGTCCTTGTAATGGATGTGGTTCACCAGGTGCTGCCACTTGTTGAGGGTGGCGATGACGTCCATGCCGCCGCGGATGATGTGGCCCACGTCTGGAGTCCAGCCGGTGACCTTGGGGTCGAGGCTGCTGAGGACGACATCATAGTCTTCCTGGGTGCGGACGAGGGAGGCGGGCGGGGAGTTCGGGTGGTAGGAGGCCTTGATGCCGAGATCAGCGGCGCGCTGGGAGACGCGGTTGACGTTCTTGGCGATGTTGAGGCGGCGATTTTGAAGGTTGTCCTTGCGACCGCTTGGCAGCGTCACCGTGCCGAGCATGGAGCCGGGGAAGTGCTTGAGGAAGTTGAGGGTGAAGTCGGCGGCTTCCTTTTCGTTCGGCGCTTCGGTTTCACCGTCCCAGGCGCAGACGAGGGCGAGGCCGGCGAGCTGCACGTTGTACTTCTGCAGCACGTCCTTGAGCTTGATGGGGTCGATGAAGTCACCGAGCCAGTACTTGGAGCAGCCGAGCGCGCTCTGGGAGATCTCCAGCACCATCGGCTCGATGCCGGTGAAGCCTGCTTCTGAGGCGACCTTGATCATGTGGTCGAGCTTGTTGTCGTAGCCTTTGCCGGTGCCCTGCATGAACCAGGTGTAGACTTCGGAGCCGAATTGGATTTTGCCCATGGTGTGTGTGTGGTTGTGGGTTTGCTGTGGAGAAATCACGACGGTCAGTGCGACCGGTGGAGCGCCATTGGAGCGAACGAGCGTGAACTGTCCAGCGGCAAAGTGGTGCGTGTGCTGCGGTGCGTGGTGGTTCCGTGATCCGAGCGCTGAGGACGTACGGACTGGCCGCAGTGGGGCAGAGAAGCAGAGGGGGCGGAGTTTTTTTGAACCACTGACTGGCACTGAAGGGCACTGATTTTTTGATCAAACTCTGCCACCTCTGCGCCTTTGCTCTTCTGCGGTGAAAGCGAATCACTCAGCGCTGTGGGGATGGAGGCATGCAGCCACTCACGGGGCCTCCGGGGGCTGGGCCTAGCGGAGATGTCTGCGGTGTCGCGGTGGCGGCTGTCGTGGGCGATCTCGGCGATGAAGTGGGGCGGCAGAAGTTTCGGATTAGGAAAACAATCAGTGACATTGACAATATTAGTGATATTTAATATAATTTCAATAACATGCCGGTTTCTCGCATTCTCGCCATCCTTGCTGCTTTCGCCCTGCCCCTCGGCTCGGCGCAGGCGCTCACTTGGGATGAGACGGTGAACGGAGACCTGTCTGGCGATGGCAATGCGCCGACCCTCATTGGTAGCTTGGACGCCGGGAACAATTTGTTTTCCGGTACCATGGGATCGCTGGGTGGAACCGGGCCGCTGGATGCAGATGTGTGGAATTTCACCATCGCCGCCGGCTATTACCTGACGGGGATCAATCTGGTGGATTATTCGGCTCAGAGCGGCAGCCCCAGCAACGAATCTTTCATGGCGATCGCCAATGGAAGTACGATCGACTTTAATAATCCATTGGGCCACCTGAGCAACACCCTATGGGGCTACGGGCAGGATGGTTTTGGGAACACCTACGTCGACTTGCTGGCGCTGCTGGATGCCGGGCCGATGTTTGCCGGCTTCGGCTTCGACGGGCCGTTGCCTTCGGGAAACTACACGTTCTGGATTCAGGAGGGGTCCGACCAGATCAACTACGGCATTGAATTTGTGACCTCACCGGTGCCGGTGCCTGAGCCGGGCAGCCTGCTGCTGCTGGGAGTGGCCGGGATGTGGGTGCTGCGTCGTCGCCGGAGGTGAGGCGGAGGGGAGTGATGGAGTGATGGAGTGATGGAGTGATGGAGTGATGGAGTGATGGTTTGCAAAGGCGGTGGCGTGCAGTTAAGGCGGGGGCACATGATTCGGAATCTCTTGTTCGACTGGTCCGGGACGCTGGTGGATGACCTGCCCGGCGTGGTGGGTGCTGTGAACGGCATGCTGCGTGCCGCTGGCGCTGCGGAAATGACGCGGGAGGAGTTCAAGGGGCGCTTTCGACTGCCGTACACCGAGTTTTTCGCGGAGGTGCTGCCCGGTCTGGAGATGGAGCGCCTGCAGCAGCTCTACCTGGAGCATTTCACCCATGCGCATACCGACATCGAGATCCTGCCGCATGCGCGGGAGTTCATCCAGTTCGCCGCCGCCACGGGCCGCCGCTTGGTGGTGCTGAGCAGTGCACCGCTGCCGCATGTGATGGCCCAGGCGGAGGCGCTGGGGGTGCGGGATGCCTTTGAAGTCATGCGCTGCGGCGTCATCGACAAACGCACGGAAATCCACACGCTGCTGGCGGAGCTGGATATGGCGGCCGCAGAGACCGCTTTCATCGGTGACATGCGGCATGACATTGATGCGGGCCATGCCGCCGGGGTGGTGACCATCGCCACCTGCACGGGGTATGAGAGCGCCGAGACGCTCATGACCGCCGCGCCAGACATGCTGGTGCCCGATCTCTCACGCCTGCCTGCTCTGCTGGGGACGTTGACCGGCAGTGATGGAGCGTACCCGGTGTCCACGGTGGGTGCGCTCATTTTGAATTCGAAAGGGGAGATGCTGCTCATCCGCACGCACAAGTGGAGCCACCGCTGGGGCATCCCCGGGGGGAAGATAAAACGTGGCGAGTCGTGCGAGGCGGCGCTGGTGCGCGAGATTCTGGAGGAAACGGCGCTCACGTTACAAGACGTCGAGTTCGTCATGGTGCAGGACTGCATCGAGCCCGTGGAGTTTCAGCGTTCCGCGCATTTTCTGCTGCTGAACTACATCGCACGCTGTGCGGATGCGGAGCCGCAGGTGGTGCTGAACGAGGAGGCGCAGGCCTTTCAGTGGCTGCCGCTGGCCGAGGCCCTGAAGATGGACCTGAACATTCCCACCCGCATCCTGCTGGATGAGTGCGTGCGGAAGGGGCTGCTGGGCGGAGTGACCAAGGAGGCGCCCAAGCCACAAACACCTCCCGGGATTTCCGCATTGTCTGATCTCAAGCCCCGGCTAAAAACTCCCCATCTCATGCTTCCACCTGACGAAATCCGCATTTCCGCCCTGCGACTGACCACGCACATCGGTGTTCCCGAAGCTGAGCGGGCTGAAGCCCAGGTGCTGGTGGCGGACGTTACCCTGCGCATCCGCAGGCGGTTCGAGGCGATGAATGACGACCTCACCGCCACGATTGACTACGCTGCCGTCGCCGCACGGCTGCAGGCCCTGGCGGCGGAGCGGCCACGCAGGCTCATCGAAACCCTCGCTGCCGAGATGGCGGCCTGCGTGCTGGAGGAGTTTCAAGCCATCGGTGTCACCTTGGAATTGCGCAAACGCATCCTGCCGGACACGGATCATGTGGCCGTGCGTCTGGTGCGTGGCGAGTGAACGAAACGGCAGGGGCGGCGTCCAAGACCCCCGATCTCGCCGGTCTGGGCCAGCCTGCCGGTGCATGTGCTGTGAAGCATTCCACTCTGCCACCCCATGAAATCTCTGCGCCTCCTCGTTGCTGCTTTGCTTGCCTCCACACTACTCAGCTCCTGCGGCACCCCTGCCGACTCCCGCCAGCCCACGGTCTCTCAGCAGGATGCCTGCGATGTGAGCTGGGGGATGCAGCCGCGCAAAGCACGCGGGAACCCCAAGATGCGCTACCAGTACAATGCCCGTGCCGAGCAGTCCGCCGCGCCCATGAATTTGGATCCTGCAGCAGGGGCCGGCAGGGGATAGCCGCAGGGTTGAAGACTGAACGAAATGCAGCGGGGCAGCGTCTGAGACTTCGATCTTGCCAGCTAGAGACAGCCCGCCTAGTATCGTATCCCGTTAAGAATTCCATTTTCGCCAAACAATGACATCTCTGCGCTTCATCTTTGCCGCTCTGCTTGCCTCAACCTTCCTCATTTCCTGCGGTTCCTTTGAGCATATTGACTCCCGTCATCCCACGGTGGCGCAGCAGGATGCCTTCGATGTGAGCTGGGGGCTGCCTCCCCGGAAATCGCGTGGCAATCCGAAGATGCGCTACCAGTACAATTCCCGTGCCGAACAGCCTGCCGCGCCCATGAGTCTTGAGCCAGCAGCACCTGCGCCAGCACCGGCCCCTGCACCTGCGCCAACGCCGAGCCGCGCTGCGCCTGCCAGCCCAGCGGTTCCCTCCACTCTTCGCTAGCCGCGGCCTGGTACCTGCTTTTTCCTGTTTTTTTCAAACTGCACGACACGTGAAGACCCCGCTTCTGACCTGCCTCCTGGCCTTTGGCTGCCACGCCGCATTGATCGCCCAGCAGATCAAGGCCCCCGAATCTCTCCGGCCCAACACCGTCCCGGTGATGCCGTCACCCGCCAAGACTCCCTCCACCGAGGAGATCGACAAGCTTGCTGAGGAAGCCCAGAAGGCGCTCTTTAAGTCTGTGGACAAGTCTGGCGGCGCAGCTGCCACACCGGGTAAGACGGACGTCCCTCAATACACCCCCTACGCAACCTCCACTCCGACGCGTCTGCCAGCCCAGAAGCTGGAAGATCCTTCTCTGTGGGCCAAAGATTCGGTGCGCAAGATCGCCGTCATGGAAGTGTCTTTCGGCGGCGCACGTGAGACGGTCATGATCGAGCTGTTTCCAAACGACGCCCCGCAGACGGTGAACAATTTCATCGACCACTGTGACAGTGGCATTTACAACGGCCTGGCTTTCCACCGTGCCATCGAGGGCTTTCTGGTGCAGACCGGTGATCCGCTGACTTCAGACGAGTCCGCACGTGCCAAGTGGGGCACGGGTGGTGAAGACAAAACGATTCCTGCTGAGATCAAGCGTCCGCACCGTGTTGGAGCCGTGGCAATGGCCCGCCGCTCGGACAAGGTCAATCCTGAGCGCCGTTCGAATGGCTCGCAGTTCTACGTGACCCTGGGCAATTACGGCGTGCTGGAAGGCAAATACACGGTCTTTGGTCAGGTGGTGTCCGGCCTGGAGACCCTCAAGCGCATCTCCCTCATGCCAGTGGATGCCAACGACTGTCCGGTGGCCCGAATTGAGATCAAATCCATGAAAGTCATTACGCAAAAGGGACCCATGCAGGTGCCGGCCATCGCTTCGGGTGATGGTGTTCGCTACGTCAAGCCGGACGCGGCGCGCGGCATGGTGAGCCGTTTCTTCCACCGCGTGTGGTGAGAGCAGGGTGGTGTTTTTGAAGTGTGGCGGCGTGGGCTGCTGCTTTCTTTTACAGCGGTCCGCAAAACGCATTTCCACTTGGCGAGCTGTTTTTGCCTCGCAGATCTCGGCCTCTGCCTTCGGCTGGCTGGGGACAGCCATCCCCACCTGCAGCGCGTGTCCGGCGCGAGGTTGGGCGCTTGGTCCTCCAAACACCGTCGAGCGTCGCCACGTGCGGCCTTTCGAAAATCCGTTTTGGGCAACGCAATGAATCTCCCGCTCTACTTGGCAGGCAGCTCAAAGCAGACCGCTTCACGGTCATTGCGCAGCAGCAGCCAGCGGCCTGCAAGTGTCGGTGGATTCCAAGTCTTGGCGTTCAGGGCTTCCAGACGTGACACTTCCTCCAGCTTGGCAGGATTGGCTTTGACCAGGGCGACGAAGCCCTTCTCCGCCTGCACGAGCATCAAGCTCTCACCCAGGCGAATCTGCTGGCCGAAGCCGTAGCGTCCTTCCCGCCAGCCGCGCTCACCCGTGGCCAGATCCACGCAGCAGAAGGTGCCTTCATCCAGCGCGTAGGCATGGGTGCCGAAGACGCTGGCGCTGCTGAACTTCGTGCGCGGTGCGCTGGCCGCCCAGATGGATGAGACGCTGAGCCTGCCATCGGCGGCGGGCTTGACCTCCAGCAGGTTGCTCTTCAGGCCGTAGCTGCTGGTGATGAGGACGCGCTCCGGCGTCACCTGCACGGGCTGGCCCACTTTGGGAAACATGCCCGGCCAGTCAAACTTCCACAGCACGGCACCACTGGCGGGATCATGCCCGGTCACCGAGTTGCTGTTCACGCTGAGGATTTGCTCACGTCCGGCCAGCGTCATCAGCACGGGGGAACTGTAGCTGCCTCCATCTTTTCCGGCCTTCCAAGCGAGCTGTCCGTCGCTGCGCCGGTAGGCGATGAGCGTGGCTCCATTGTCACCTCCGCTGCACACGATGTGGTCCCCGACGATCAAGGGTGCGGCACTCTTGCCCCACTCCGGGCTTTTGGTGCTGCCACCGTCCTTCAGGACCTCTTGGCTCCAGCGGACTTTCCCGGTTGCTAGGTCCAGGCAGTTGAGCAGGCCCTTGGAGCCCATGGTGAAAACGACATTCTGCGCCGCATCCACGGTCGGGGTGGAGCGCGGGCCAATGCCGCCCATCGGCTCATCAAAACGTGTCTTGTCGGCATGCGCCCAGAGCAGCTTGCCGGTGGCGAGATCATAGCAGGTCACGTACTCTTCTTCTCCCCGCTGTTCCTGCGTCAGTGCGCGGCCGCCTGCCACGGCAAAACCCGCCCAGCCCTCTCCGACCTTGATGCGCCACACTTCGCGTGGCGGGTGAGCTTTCCAGTCGGTCTGCCAGTCCGGCTCCGGCAGTACGCCATCTCCTTTAGTTCCGAGGAAGCGAGGCATGTCTGCCACTCCTGCGGGTGTGGCGGAGGGAGCGGCTGCAGCGTCTGCACCGCCGTGAAGTTCCGGCAGCACCTCCGCCTTCTGCCAGCGCCAGGCCAGGCTCGGAAAGGCCGAGCCGTCGGCGGAGCCCTCGTAGCGGATGAGATATTTAAATGCGGCGATGACGGCAATGGCTCCCAGGATGAAGACCCCCAGCCGCTTCAGCCGCACCCCTCGCAGATGCAGCGCCCACCAGAGGCCGAAGAGGATCAGCCATAGCGGGATGAGAATCATGAGGCCGCCTGAGCGAAAGACGTGATCCGTGGCCCAGAGCCAGGCCAGCAATCCGCCAAACAGCAGGGTGAGAAAAAGAGGGAATTTGGGGATCATGGCGTGGGGGGTATCATTCTACGTCTGGCGCAGGTCAAAGGAAATGGCTGGCGTTATTTGGCGTATGTCTCATCCTCCGCCAATTCCAACCCAAACACATGAAACAGTTTCTCCTCTCTTTGCTTGCCGCTTCCGGCCTGATGGCCGCCGATCACGTCGTCTATGAACCCGCCGGTGCGGCGAAAGGAAAGCACATCGTGCTCCTTTCCGGGGACGAGGAATACCGCAGCGAGGAATCCATGCCCATGCTCGGCAAGATCCTCAGCCAGCGCCACGGCTTCAAATGCACGGTGCTCTTCAGCCTCGGAGAGGACGGCACTATCGTCCCCACCAATGGTGCCAGCCTGAGCCATCCTGAGGCGCTGGATTCCGCCGATGCCATCGTCATGCTGCTGCGCTTCCGCCACTGGGATGCGGCCACCAGCAAGAAGTTCGAGGCTGCCGTTAACCGTGGCGTGCCGATCATTGCCCTGCGCACCAGCACCCATGCTTTCAGCGGCTACGCCAAGGACAGCCCCTTTGCCGCATGGAACTGGAACAATGCTACGGGCGGCTGGGGCAAGAAATTTCTTGGCGAGACCTGGGTGAGCCACTGGGGCAAGCACAAGTTTGAAGCCACCAAGGGCATCATCGAAGCCGCCAACGCGAACCACCCTGTTCTGCGCGGTGTGAGCGATCTCTTCGGCAACACCGACGTGTATGAGGCTGCGCCCTCTGCCGATGCCGTCGTTCTGGTTCGCGGTCAGATTCTGCAGGGCATGACCGTTGACACGCCACCGGCCACCTACAAAAAGGCCACCGCCGCCAAGGTGGAGCAGGAGGTGAACACACCCATGATGCCCGTGGCTTGGTTGCGCGTGGTGAAGAACGACGCCGGCACGGAAAACAAAATCCTCGCCACCACCATGGGCGCCGCCACTGACCTCACCAACGAAGGCCTGCGCCGCCTCGTGGTGAACGGCGTCTTCTGGGGCCTCGGCCAGGAAGTGCCGGAGAAGGCGGATGTGAGCATCGTCGGCGACTACCAGCCCACGATGTACGGCTTCGGCGGATTCCAAAAGGGACTGAAGCCTGAGGGCTTTGAGCTGGCGAAGTAGCTCTTACTTCAGCTCAAATACAAACGGCAGGCCCTGCGCGTTCATCATGGCTTTTTCCTTGGCCATGAAGCGCTCGGCCAGCTGGGTGAAGCTGCCGTCGCTGCGCATGCGGGCGAGGACTTCATTGACCTTGGACTTCAGTTCCTCATTGCCCTGCTTCAGTCCCACGGCCCAGACTTCCTCGCGCAGCGGGGCGAGCAGTGCCCGCGTCTTTTCGGGGTGCTTGGCGTGATGGTTGATGATGGAAAGCTGATCGTAGATCCACGCATCGACGCTCGAGTTAACCACCTCCATCACGCAGGACACGTCCGCATCGAGGGCAATGATCTTGGCATCCTTGAGATTTTCCCGCGCCCAGGTTTCGCCGGTGGTGCCGAGGCGGACGACGATCTTGCGGCCCGGAGTCTTCAGATCAGCGGTGCTTTGAACGGTTGAACTGGCGGAGACGAGAACTGCCAGGCCCGTCTTCACATAAGGCTCGGAGAAGTCGATGGATTTGCGCCGCTCCGGCGTGGCCGTCATGGACGAAAGGACGAGGTCGATGGAGCCGGTGCGCAGCGCGGTGATGAGGCCGTCGAAGTTGATGTTGCGAAACTCCACCTCGCGCCCGAGCGCCTTGCCGATCTCTCGCCCCACCTCGACGTCCACACCGCTGATCTGGCCTTTGGTATCGACGAACTCAAAGGGCGGATACGTCGCATCCGTGCCGATGATGAGCTTGTTGCTGCGCGTGCAGGCGCACAGGGTGAGAAGCAGGCTGAGGGTGAGGTATCGAAGCATGGGATCAATCAGGAGTTTAAATCACCGGCGTAGTCGCTCGGCATGCGCCAGTCGCCACGCGGAGAGAGGGCCACGGAGCCGACCTTGGGGCCGTCGGGCACGCTGGAACGCTTGAACTGGTTTTGGGCGAAGCGTTTGAAGAAGAGCGCGAGCCATCTGGCGATGGTGTCATCGTCATATTTGCCCGGGAAAGCCTGCGCGGCCAGCCAGCGGATTTTTTCCGCGTTGCTGCCATGCCGCACGAAGTGAAAGAGGAAGAAGTCATGCAGCTCATACGGGCCGACGGTGTCCTCGGTTTTCTGCTGCAGAGATTCATCCGCTGCGAGCGGCAGCAGTTCGGGTGAGATCGGTGTGTCGGCGATGTCCAGCAGGATGGCGCCTGCTTTGTCGGCAAAGGGGCCGGCGGCGCACCACTCGATGAGGTAGCGCACCAGCGTCTTCGGCACGCCGGAGTTCACATGATACATGGACATGTGGTCGCCATTGAAGGTGCACCAGCCCAGTGCCGCCTCGGAGAGATCTCCGGTGCCGACGACGATGCCGCCGGTTTTGTTGGCTAGGTCCATGAGGATTTGAGTGCGCTCGCGGGCTTGTGAGTTTTCGTAAGTGGCGTCGTGCTGGGTGGCCGAATGACCGATGTCGGCGAAGTGCTGATGCACGGCGTCGTTGATCGAAATGGTGCGCAGTTCGATGTTCAGCGCCTCGGCAAGCTGCTCGGCATTGCCCTTGGTTCGAGTGGTCGTGCCAAAGCCGGGCATCGTGACGGTCAGTGCGGCAGTCGTCGGCATGCCCGCGCGTTTCAGTGCTTCCAGCATGACCAGCAGCGCGAGGGTGGAATCGAGTCCGCCGGAGAGTCCGAGCACCGCTGTTTTGGCGCGTGCTTGTTTCAAACGGCGGGCGAGTCCCGTGGCCTGAATGGCGAAAATTTCCTCGCACACCGCGGCACGATCCACCTTGGCCGAGGGCACAAAAGGATGCGCCGAGATGGGGCGCAGAAGTCGGTCATCGCCACCGAGGGCTGCACCGAGACTGAAGGTCACGCGGCGGAAGCCGACGCTGCCAGCTTCATCGCGGAAGGCGGAGCTCTTCAGCCGGTCATGCGCCAGATGCTGCAGATCGACATCAGTGACGATGGCGCGCGTCTCGAAGGAGAAGCGTTCGGTTTCACCGAGAAGGACACCGTTTTCTGCCACGAGGCCGTGACCGGAATAGACCACGTCCGTGGTTGATTCACCTGCGCCTGCTCCAGCATAGACATACGCCGCCAGGCAGCGCGCCGCCTGCTGCGCCACGAGGTGGCGGCGGTAGGGTGCCTTGCCGAGGACTTCGGTACTGGCGGATGGATTGGCCAGCAGCGTGGCTCCCGCGAGCGCGAGATGGCCCGAGGGCGGGATCACCGTCCACAAGTCCTCACAGATCTCCACGCCGAGGACGAAGCCCGGGACATCCAGCACCTCAAACAGCAGTTTCGTGCCGATGGCCACCTCCTCGTCATTCAAGCGCAGCGTGGAAACGTTCAGCGTGTGCGCAGGCGAGAACCAGCGGCGCTCATAAAACTCCGCCGAGTTGGGCAGGAAGGTCTTGGGCACGAGTCCGAGCAGGCGCCCCTTGGCCAGCACCGCAGCCATGTTGTAAAGGCGGTCCTGCACGCGCAGCGGCAGGCCAACGACCAGCACGCAGGGCAGGTCCAGCGTGGCGCGAACCAGTTCAGCGAGGCCCTTCACGCTCGCATCCAGCAGGGCGTTGGTATGAAACAGATCCGCGCAGGAGTAGCCGGTGAGGCTCAGCTCAGGAAACACCGCGAGACGGCAGCCGCGCTGTGCCACCGTGCGCGCCTCACGGGCGATGATGGCGACGTTCTTCGCCACATCTCCCAGCACCAGTTCCGGAGACACGGCAGCGACGCGTACCAAGCCAAGACGTTCGCGGATGGTGATCGGGGTAGGGGATGCTTGTGGCATGGGAGAACCTAGCACGGAAGGTTTGGGGTGTGCGAGGAGTAAGTACGACGGACACGAGTGTCTGTCGGTGCCCAGCGCTTCGCTGCAATCCATCAGTTGCTAGTTATCCTGCCGTGTCGCTCCAGCAGGCTAACGCTTTCGTCGATAGATTTCGATTGTATGCAGGCTTGGGAGATTGCGAGAGCGCTGACCGACAGGCAAGAGTGCCTGTCGTACTACTCCAGCATGCGCGTCTTCAGCTCCGCCGTGGGCATCATGCAGGACTCGTCTTTGCCAAACCAGCGGTAGCGGTTGCGGGCGATGAAGTAGTAAGCGGCATCGCGCAGGGCATGTGGCAGGGATTTGAAAACAAGCGCGAGTTTCCAAACTCCGCCGAGCGTGCGGGCGATTTCGAGGGCAGCGTCGCTGGCTTTGAAAGCGCCGCGCGGGGTGAGGAAGAGCATCGCGCTTGGGGAAGAAGGATCGAGACCGTGCTGCGTGTAGAGCTGGCTGCCCAGAGTGCTTTGAATCGGCGCGAACTTGATCTTGGCCGCTGGATCACGCTTCACGATGAAGCGCACGCTGGCATCGCAGAGATGGCAGATGCCATCAAAGAGCAGGAGGTGGTCGCGGCTGGGATCGTAGTGGGGCACGGCTAGTTGAGCTTACGACTCTCCGGGGCGGTTGGCACGGACGAAAACCAGAAGAGGTAGGCGAGGATGAGCAGGGTGCCGAAGCCGAGGGTGAACCCCCAGGTGCGGGTGTGGGCCATGGGATGAAGAATGTAGGCCGCGATGCGGCTGAGGAGTGAGACGGGGCGGTGGACGAGGTCCCAGCTGTTCCAGCGGTCAAAGCGGCCGAGGTAAACGCCGAAGCCGCTCAGCCCCAGTGAGCCCAGTGTGACGCACCAGGCGGTGGTGTGGGAAAACTTCCGCACAAACCAATGCTGGACGATGTGCAGGGACTGAAACCCGAACCAGAGCGCGACGAAGGCAAAGGAGAGCAGCATGAGGAGATCGAGCCACTTGGGGACATGCGCGTTGTGCTCATTGAGGTGCATCAGGTCGGTGAGGACGTAGGGAGCATTGGGAAAGAACAGCAGCCACACAGAAAGCAGAGGCACTGCCAGCACGAGGCGATTGATCTGGCGCAGACCAAGGCTGAGGCCAAGAGGGATGGCGGCCAGGAAGAGATTCCACAGCATGAAAGCGTAATAGTTATGTCCGGCGAGGTGCATGCGCAGGTTCAGCACGATGCAGCACCATAGGCAGGCGAAGAGGTTGAGCAGGAAGACGCGGGTGGACATGACTGGCGCAACGATACGCTTCTTTGCGCAATCACGGCAAGTGGCACGCGATTTATGGAGACGAATTCACGTGGGGTTCACGGGAAGTTCATTGAGCGCACCCCATTCTCAAGCTGCCGCCTTACGCCGGTTCTTCGCTGCCTTGAGCTGGCCGCAACCCGCCGCCACGTCGATGCCGCGACGCTGGCGGATGGTGCAGGGGAAGCCGGCATCCTGAAGGATGCGGTGGAAGACATCGGCGGCGGTGTCGCTGCTTTCAGCTCCGGCATAGCCGTCGGTGCGGTTGAGCGGGATGAGATTGATGTGGGCGTCCAGGCCGTGGAGCAATTCGGCGATGCGCCTGGCGTGCTCGGGTGTGTCGTTCACGCCTTCGATCAAGGTCCAGGCGAAGAAGATGCGGCGGCCGGTCTGCGCATTGTAGCTGCGGCAGGCGGCCATGAGATCGGCCAGCGGCCAGCGCTGGTTGGCGGGGATGAGCTTGGCGCGCTCCTCCTCCGTGGCGGCGTGCAGGCTGACCGCGAGATTGTAGGGACGTTTTTCCGCCGCCATGCGCAGGATGCCGGGCACCACGCCCACGGTGGACACGCTGATCTTGCTGGGGCCGATGTTCAGCCCCCGGGTGTCGCAGATGATGTCGAGGGCGGTCATCACGGCATCGTAGTTGTGCAGGGGTTCGCCCATGCCCATGAAGACGAGATTGCGCAGGCCTTTCTTCTCGCCTTTGGCGCGCACGGCGCGTTGTGCATGGAGCACCTGGGCCACGATTTCGCCGGGGCGCAGATGGCGCACGAAACCCATCTGGCCGGTGGCGCAAAACACGCAGCCCATGGCGCAGCCCGCCTGGGTGCTGACGCAGGCGGTGTGGCGGCCGGGGTAACCCATGATGACGGTTTCGATCTCCTGCGCATCAGCCATGCGCAGGAGGAATTTGTGCGTCAATCCATCGCTGCTGGGCGTGTCCAAAGAGACGGGTGGCACGTCGAGCGTCCAGGAGCCGTCGCTGAGCACCTGCGTGAGCCATTTGCGCAGAGGGGGCAGAAGATCCTCACGGGAGAGAGGATCCGCCATCGCCTTGAAGTGGAGGGTGTTCCAAAGCGTGCCTGCATGCGCCGGACGCAGACCTGCGGACACGATGACCTCGCGCAGTTGGTCAAAGGTCAGATCATGGAATGAGGGTGGCATCAGGTGAGGTACGGGTTTTCGCGCTTCTCACGGCCGATGGTGGTGTCATCGCCATGGCCGGGGAAGACACGCGTGGCATCGGGCAGTATCAAAAGATTTTTAAGTATTCCGTTGAGCAGAAGGGGTCCGGAGCCGTTGGGGAAATCGGTGCGTCCGACACTGTCCAGAAAGAGCACATCACCACCAAAGAGCAGGTTTTGGGATGGGAGGTGGAAGCAGAGGCTGTCCGGAGAATGGCCGGGCACGTGGTAGAGATTCCAAGTCTCGCCGAGGACTTGGATCTGGCTTTGTCCTTCGAGAACCTCATCCACCGCAAATGGGGGGACTGAGAAGGGGCTGCCAGTCACGGCACCGTAGAGAATCTCCAAAGTCAGCTCACGCGAGTAGTCCGCAAAGGAATAGACCCGGCAGCCGTGCTCCGCCTTCACGGCGGCAGCATCCAGCACATGATCAAAGTGCTGATGGGTGAGGAAGAGGACATCCACCTTCACTTTTTGCTGCTTAAGCCATGCGCCTATTCCGTCCGGTGCGTCCACAAGAATAGTCCCGTCGGGCAAGGTGAGCAGATGGCCGTTGGTGGCGGCGATGCCGCCGGTGTAGGTGATGATTTCAGGCATGGAGAGGGCGAAAGACGGGAAAGAGGTGGACATTTCAACCCAGAAAAGGCAAAATCTGAACGCAAAACGCACCGCGAGGTTCGTTATAGATCTGGACGACCCCCACCATGACTCGCTTTTTACTCACCCCCGTCGCAGCTGCGGCCACCGCCCTCGCGCTCCTCATTCCCTCGGCGCAAGCGGAAACCAATTTTGGCCAGGTGGCCATGCATGTGGCCTACATGCTGCAAAACCACCACTACTCGAAGCAGGACTTCGACGACAAGGTGTCCGGTGAGATGCTTCACAACTACCTGAACATGCTCGACTTCAAGCACATCTTCTTCACCGAGCAGGATGTCGCGAGCTTCAAGGACAAGTACGAAACCACGCTGGATGACCATGTGCTGATGCGCAACATCAGCCCGGCCATCGAGATCTACGACATCTACAAGGAGCGCGTGAAGGAGCGCGTGGACTTCCTCAAGAAGGCTCTCGATACCAACAAGTTCACCTTTGACTCGAAGCGGACCATCGAGATCAAGCGCGACAAGGCGCCATGGCCGAAGGACAAGGCCGCCCAAGACAAGCTGTGGCTCGACATCATCGAGGACAATCTGCTGGCAGAGCGCATCGCCGATGAAACGCGTGAGCGTGATGAAAAGAAAAAGGCTGAAAAGGCCGCCGCCAAGAAAGCCGGCACCGCCGAGGCCAAGACTGAAGCCGCGCCTGAAGCTGGGAAAGTGACCCCGCCTGAGAAGCCTGCCGCCGATGCTCCCAAAGTCGCCGCCAAAAAGGAAAAGGACGACAAGGACCTGACTCCGAAGGAGCGCGTGCTCAAAGACTACACCCGCTTGCTCGAGAGCATCGACGAGAACGACACCAAGGACGTGGTGAACTTCTTCCTCTCCAGCCTGGCCACCGCCTACGACCCGCACACCGAGTACATGAGCACGGATGAGAGCGACAACTTCAAGATCCACATGCAGCACAAGCTCGTCGGCATCGGCGCGCTGCTCGGCCAGAAGGATGACGGCGCAGAAATTCAGGGCATCGTCGTCGGTGGTCCGGCTGACAAGCAGGGCCAGCTCAAGCTGAACGACCGCATCATCGCTGTCGCCCAGGGTGATGACGAATTCGTCGACGTGAAGTACCTCAAGCTGCAGAAGATCGTCGACATGATCCGCGGTGAGAAGAACACCACCGTCCGCATCAAAATCGTCCCCGCTGACGATCCCTCCGGCAATCGCATCATCGCCATCGTGCGTGATGAAGTGCCGTTGAAGGAGAAGCTCGCCAACGCCGAACTCCTGGTCACTCCTCCAGATCTCGGCAAGACGCTCAAAGTCGGCTGGATCAACCTTTCCAATTTCTATGCGGACATGGAAAACAACACGGTCAGCACCAGCGTGGACGTGGAGCGCCTGCTGCGCCGTCTGATGAAGGAAAAGATCGACGGCCTCGTGCTTGATCTGCGCGACAATGGCGGTGGTTCCCTGGACGAAGCCATCAAGCTCACCGGTCTCTTCATTCCTGCCGGCCCTGTGGTGCAGGCCAAGGACTGGCGTGGCAGCATCACCTGGCGTGACTGCGAAAATGAAAAGCCTGTGTATGACGGCCCCATGATCGTCCTCATCAACAAGGCCAGCGCTTCCGCCTCGGAAATTCTTGCGGCAGCTCTGCAGGACTACCGCCGTGCCCTCATCGTGGGAGACAAGTCCTCCTTTGGCAAAGGCACCGTGCAGACCATCCTCCCCGTCGAGCGTTACATGCCTTTCTTCAGCGACAAAAAAGGCGCTGGCGACCTCAAGGTGACGATCCAGAAGTTCTACCGCATCGCCGGTGGTTCCACCCAGCTCAAAGGTGTTGAATCTGACATTCCTCTGCCTTCGATCCGCGACGTGCTGGACATTGGCGAATCCTCTGCTGAAAACCCGCTGCCCTACGACACCATCCCACCGCGCAAGTACCCCCTCTTCCGCAAGGATCCGTTCCCGGTCGATGAGATCAACGCACGTGTGAAGAGCCGTGTGACCGCCAGCCCTGAGTTCCAGAACGTGGTCGAGGAGTCCACGCGCCTGAAGGAAAAAATCGACCGCAACACGGTTTCATTGAATCTGCAGGAGCGTGAGAAAGAGCGCCTCGACACCGAAGCGCGTCGTGACAAGCAGACCGAAGACCGTGCCAAGCGCACCAAGGAAGTCGCTGAGCGTATCAAGGACAACGGCTTCAAGACCTATCACCTCACGCTGGACAACGTGGACAAGCCTGATCTGGTGCCCGAGTCGGCCTTCAGCAAGGAAATGAATTCCGGCATGCGCACGGCCTCCAAGGATGATGACAGCGGCAATGACGAGGCCAAGTTCCCCTACGGAGTCGAGCCTGTGAAAATGGAGACCATCCACATCCTGCGTGATCTCCTTGAACTGGATCACAAGCCCACCACGGCGGCCAAAACCGAGGACAAAGCACAGGTCGGCACCAAGCCTCAGGCTCAGTAATGACCCGATTTTCGTCCGGGTTTTTCACTCATTTCCACTGGCAAAACGCACCGTATGCAGGTTGGCATCATCACTATCTCTGACCGCGCCAGTCAGGGGGTCTATGAGGATCTTGGCGGTCCGGCGCTGAAGCAGGCGGCGGAAGGTTACGGCTGGGCAGTGGCCGCAGAAGCGATTGTCCCGGATGACTTACTGCGCATCCAGGAGGCCATTCGTTCCTTTTCAGCTCAAGGCTGTGCCCTCATCCTCACCACGGGTGGGACCGGCATCGCCGAGCGTGATGTCACCCCCGAGGCCATTCGTGGCATCATGCGCGTGGAGATCCCCGGCTTTGGGGAGCTGATGCGCATGAAGTCGCTGGAACTGACCCCGAACGCCATTCTCTCCCGCAGCCTCGCGGCGGTGGTGGATCGCAGCCTCGTCATCGCCCTGCCCGGAAAACCGCAGGGGGCCGTCGATTGCCTCAGTTTCGTGATTGGGGCCATTCCGCACACCGTCAAGCTGGCGCAGCGGGTGCCGACGAGCTGTTAGGATGCTGTGAGCGAAGCTGCGTTTTGATGGACGCTCGGCAGCCTGTTGGAACAGGATTGACTGGAGGGCAGAATTCACAGGATTTCCAGATATTGAATCCTGCCCAATTTTGTTAATCCTGTCTTCCTCCCTCCGCACATTTGCGGCTGGACTTGCAGGCGGAGTCTCGATTACAACTCTGCAGTCAGCCAATCCACTCTCATGAAACGCATTCCTGTTTCCACCCGTCGTCAGTTCCTCACAAAGTCTGCCGTCGCCATCGGCTTTCCCACCATCATTCCCGCCAGCGTGATCGGGCAGAATGCGCCATCCAGCAAGATCACCATGGCTGTCTTTGGCTGGGGCATGATGGGGCCGAGCAACACGGGCAAATTTCTTCAGGAGCAGGACTGCCAGATTGTGGCCGCGTGCGACATCGACAAACGCAATTTGCAGAAGGCTCTGGATACGATCAATGGCGCCTACAAGAATCAGGACTGCAAACCCTACCATGACTACCGCGAGGTGATGGCCCGCAAGGACATCGACACCGTCATGCTGGCGGTGCCCGACAACTGGCATGCACTCACTGCCATTGAAGCGGCGAAGAACGGCAAGGACATCTACGGTGAGAAGCCACTGGCGCGCACCATCGCCGAGCAGCAGGCCATTGTGAAAGCGGTGCAGAAGCACGGGCGCATCTGGCAGACGGGCTCCTGGCAGCGCAGCGAGGACAATTTCCGCATCGGTGCTGAGATCGTGCGCAACGGTCTCATTGGAAAGCTGAAGGAGGTGCATGTGGGCCTGCCCAGCGGGCACAACGATTTCGCCAAGACCGGAGACAAACGCAGCGTCACAGCGCCGCCGCCTGAACTGGATTATGAGATGTGGATCGGCCCGGCGACGATGCAGGACTACATCGAGTGCCGCATTCACAAAAACTGGCGCTGGGATTACAACATCGGCGGTGGTCAGTTGCTGGACTGGATCGGCCACCATTGCGACATCGCCCATTGGGGCATGGGCATGGACAGCAGCGGTCCACAGGAAGTGAGCCCCATCCAGGTGGACATGCCGCCGCGCACGGACATCTGGAACACCGCCACCAAGTACCGCGCTGAGGCTAAGTATGCCGGCGACATCACCATGACCATCGCGGGTGGTCACGACGACATCAAGATGGGCACCAAGTGGATCGGCACGGACGGCTGGGTCTATGTGAATCGCGGCGGTGCGTATGACTGCTCGAACCCGGCGCTCAAACAGCTCGTCAAAAAGCGGAAAGACGAGAAAGATCCGAAGAGCGAGATCATCGAAGTGGCGAAAGCACCGAAGCTCGGAGACGACGTCATCAAGACACGTCTCTACGAAACCAAGGGCCACCATCGCAATTTCCTCGACTGCGTGAAGAGCCGTCAGCCTACAGTGACGCCTGTGGAAACCGCGCATCGCAGCGCCAGCCCCGGCCACCTTGCCCTCATTTCCTTCCTCACCAACCGCTCCATCAAATGGGATCCCGTGAAGGAGGAGATCATTGGTGATGCGGATGCCAGCAAGCTTCTCGGGCGTGAGTATCGCGGTCCTTGGAAGCTGGAGGTGTAGATCAGTCCTTTCGTAGGTCGGGTGTGTTTGGCGCGCTGCGGTTATTATCGACCACAGTTCACTTCGCCAAACCGCCCGAGTTCGAGGATGCTCTTGCGCCGGTGCGTTTGCTGAACGCTCACAGACGGGCGGGCTGTCGCCACGCCCATCCTACAATCCAACCCACATCTACGCGATCACATCGCGCAGTACATTGCCATGCACATCCGTGAGGCGCAGGTCGCGGCCGCTGAAGCGGTAAGTGAGCTGCTCGTGATCGATGCCCATGAGGTGCAGGACGGTGGCCCACATGTCATAGACGGTGCAGGCGTTTTCAATCGCATGGTAGCCGAAGTCGTCCGTGGCACCATAGATGTGGCCGGGTTTGACGCCGCCACCGGCCATCCAAATGGTGAAGCCGTAGGGATTGTGATCGCGGCCATCGGTGCCCTGAGCAAAGGGCGTGCGGCCGAATTCGCCGGCCCAGATGACGAGGGTGCTGTCTAGCAAGCCGCGTGACTTGAGGTCTTTAACGAGCGCGGCAATGGGCTGGTCCACCTGATGCGCCATGTTGCCGTGGCCTTTTTTGATCTGCCCGTGCTGATCCCAGGGATTTGCCGCCTGTCCACCGCCAAGCGTTTGCGGCAGGCAGCTCAGCTCCACAAAGCGCACACCGCGCTCCACCAGACGCCGTGCCAGCAGGCACTGCCGTGCATAGGCGGTGCGGGGGGAGTCCGGGCCGTCCATGCCGTAGAGCTGCTTCGTGGCTGCGGTTTCGCCGGAGATGTCGCACAGCTCCGGCACGGCGGACTGCATGCGCCAGGCCATCTCGTAGTTCGCAATGGCTGCATCCACGTGAATGTCATGCTGGGCGGTACTGGCAAAGCGGTGATCCATCGCGCCAATGAAATCGAGCTGCTTGCGCTGGATGTTGCGAGGCTGCTTGGAATGGATGTTGCGCACCGCCTCCTCCTCATCCGCCTGCACGATGCTGGCCTGATGTTGCGCAGGGAGAAAACCGTTGCTGAACACACCCACGCCACCATGCGGCACCGTGGCACCACCGCTTTGCAGCACGATGTAGCCGGGTAGATCGCGCGACTCCGTGCCGAGGCCGTAGCTGGCCCATGCGCCGGCGCTCGGATAGCCGAGGAATGGGAAGCCGCTGTGCATGAAGAAATTTCCCTGCGCATGCTCGCTGAATTTGGCCGTCATGCTGCGAATGACGCAGAGTTCGTCCGCAACTGTTGCCATGTGGGGAAAGAGTTCGCTCACCGGCATGCCGCTCTGGCCGCGCTGACGAAACTCCCAGTGCGCAGGCTGCACGGTGCCGTTGTTGTTGAACTGCGTTTTCTTCACCTCGACGGGCATGGGCTGCCCGGCGTATTTTTCCAGCAGAGGTTTTGGATCGAAGGAGTCCAGGTGAGATACTCCACCACTCATGTAGCAGAAGATCACGCTGCGTGCCTTCGGTGCAAAACGCTTCGCGCGATTCACCGGCGACTCCGCCTGCATGAGGCCCTCCAATGCGGCCATGCCAAAACCGGTGGAGGCCTGGGCAAGAAGCTGGCGGCGTGAAAGGTGGGGATTCATCAGGCGATGATGTCTTTGAGTACATTGCCATGTACATCCGTGAGACGCAGATCACGGCCGCTGAAGCGGTAGGTGAGCTGTTCGTGGTCGATGCCCATCAAATGAAGCACGGTGGCCCACATGTCATAGACGCTGGTGATGTTTTCGACGGCGTTGTAGCCGAAGTCATCCGTGGCACCGTACACGTGACCGCCTTTAACGCCGCCGCCAGCCATCCAGACGGTGAAGCCGTAGGGGTTGTGATCGCGACCATTGGAACCTTGCGCGAAGGGCGTGCGGCCAAATTCACCGCCCCAGACGACGAGCGTGCTGTCGAGAAGGCCGCGTGAGCGCAAGTCCTTGATGAGTGCAGCGATGGGCTGGTCGATCTGATTTGCCATCTTGCCGTGGCCTTCAACGATGGCGCTGTGGTGATCCCAGGGGTTGGCGCCGTTACCACCACCCACGTTGTAGGCCAGCGTGCTGAGTTCGATGAAGCGTACGCCGCGCTCCACGAGACGCCGGGCCAGCAGGCACTGGCGGGCGTAGGCGGCTTTTTTCGGCTCAGGGTCGTCGAGGCCGTAGAGCTTTTTCGTGGCCTCGGTTTCGCCGCTGATGTCACAGAGATCGGGCACGGCGGACTGCATGCGCCAGGCCATCTCGTAGTTGGAGATGGCGGCCTCAATGTGCATGTCGTGCTGCGTGGCGCTGACAAAGCGGCGGTCCATCGCGCCGATGAAATCGAGCTGCCGCCGCTGCATGTCCTGCGGCTGGCGCGGGCGGATGTTGACGACGGCTTCGGCTTCATCTGCCTTCACAATGCTGGCCTGATGCTGGGCGGGAAGGAAGCCGTTGCTGAACAAACCCACGCCGCCATGCGGAGTGGAGGCACCACCGCTTTGCAGCACGATGTAGCCCGGCAGATCGCGCGACTCCGTTCCGAGGCCGTAGCTCGTCCATGCGCCCGCGCTCGGATAGCCGAGGAATGGGAAGCCGGTGTGCATGAAGAAGTTTCCCTGCGCATGCTCGCTGAACTTCGCCGTCATGCTGCGGATCATGCAGAGATCATCCGCCACGCCGCCTACTTGAGGAAACAGATCGCTCACCTCCAGTCCCGACTGTCCGCGCGGCTTAAACTCCCAGTGCGAGGGCTGTACGGTGCCGTTGTTGTTGAACTGCGTCTTCTTCACCGCGCCGGGCATGGGCATGCCCGCAAACTTCGTGAGCATCGGCTTGTGATCGAAGGAATCGACATGCGACACACCGCCGCTCATGTACAAGAAGATCACGCTGCGTGCTTTCGGTGCAAATTTCTTCGCACGATGCACAAGCGGCATGTCCGCAAGCGCCTGCTCCTGCATGAGGCCGGCAAGCGCGGCCATGCCGAAGCCGGTGGAGGCGCGGGAGAGAAGTGCGCGGCGATTGATCGTATTCATTGCAGGTAAATGAACTCCTTCAGGTTGATGAGTGACTGCGCCAAGCTAGTCCAGGATTGCAGTTCGGGATCGTCGCTGGCGGTGGCACGAAGGGTGTCGAGTTGCTTGGACTGGTCCTGGCGCTTGGTATTGAGCTTGGAGAGCTGGACTCGCTGCTCCGCTGTGAGTGTGGCGATGATGT
>NZ_JBGANL010000030.1:0-38701 GCF_044222345.1 Prosthecobacter sp. | reverse complement strand
AGTCAGGGCGCGATCATAAAGGCGGGCGCGGAAGATGCGGCCGGTGAGGCCTTTGTTGCCGGCGGGGGAGCCATGTCGGCAGCCGAGGAGGACCTGGGAGGCCTCGGCTTCAAAGGTGGCTGCGGGAGCTTTGCGGTAGGTGCGGCCGTAGGGTTTGCCATCGCGGTAGCCGCTGATGGTGCCATCGGGCTGATAGACGACGGCGACATGCACCGGGCGGGTGGTGGCTTCGGTTTCGGCGGTGCCTTCAAAGAGTTCGCTGCGGTCAAAGAAGTTGCTGCCGGCGACCCAGTGCTGCGGGGTCTTTTCGGCGAAGACGATGGAGTCAAACAGCACTCCGTCTTTGTGCTGCACCGTGACCACGCCGCCGCCGCGCTGGGCGAGGTTGTCGAGCATGACCCAGGCTTCGAGGGTTTTGGTTTTGACTTTCTTCGGCAGTGAGCCGGATTGTGCCATCGACTTGCCATCAAGAATGAGCGCACCTTTTTCGATGCGGGCATTGCCGACGAGTTCGAGATTCATGCGCCCCTTGGTGTCTTTGGCATCCTTGTCGAAGGTCCACTCGGCCAGTGGTTCAGGTGTGTTGACGGGGACGGTGGGAAGTTTGCGCTCGGACTGCAGCTTGATGCGTGCGGGATCAAGGATGGCGGTGATCTGGCGGTTCAGGTCGGCAACTGCCTGCTCTTGAACGGCGAGTTCTTTCGCACGGACGTTGTTCTCATTCTGCAAGGCGGCGAGGTAGGCGAGGCTTTGCTTCACCTCATCCGCGGTGGCTTCGCGGGCGAAGGCTTCATGGAACATTTGTTTCACACGCGTTTCGGCATCGGTCTTGCTGGAGCGCAGCGCCCATTCACGGGACCAGCGGATGACGTTGTTGTCATTGAGCAGGGTGAGGGACTGCGCGGGGACGTTGGTGGTGTCGCGCTTGCCACGGGTGGCGAAGGGCACGGGGGAGTCGAAGGTGGTGAGGAATGGGTCGAGCGCGTTGCGAATGACCTTCACATAGACGCTGCGGCGCGGCGCGTTGCTGGCGGCGGGTTCACCGTAGAGCTCGGGTTCGAGCTTGCCGGTCAGCGTGAGGATGGAATCGCGAATGGCCTCGGCTTCGAGGCGGTGGATGCTCCAGTGGCTCAGCAGCTTGTTCTCGGGGTCTTTTTGCAGGGCGATGTCCGAGGCAAGCGCGCTGCGCTGGAAGGCTTTGGAGCTCACGATGAGCTTCAGCATGGCTTTGATGGAGCCGCCGCTGTCGATGAAACGCTGCGCGAGAAAGTCGAGCAGTTCGGGATGAGTGGGCAGATCGCCGAGCTTGCCGAAGTTATCGACGCTGGCGACGATACCACGACCAAAGACATGATGCCAGAGGCGGTTGACGATGACGCGCGCGGTGAGCGGGTTGTTCTTCATGTCCGCCATGTGCTCGGCTAGTTGCAAACGCCCGCTGCCCTTGGTGTTGAAGGGGGTGGGATCCAGGGCATCGAGGAAGCGGCGCGGGACGATGTCAGCGGGTTGTTTGTGATCACCACGGACAAACAGCGGGGCGTCTTTGGCATCGGCCTCGATGACGCCGGGCACGCGGGTGGGCGCGGGCAGGCGGGCTTCGATTTCGCGATAGCGCTCCACCAGCTTTGCCGCCTCGGGAAGATCGGTGAGTTGGTTGGGCAGCTTGCCGGTTTGTATGAGGCGGTTGAGCACCTCTGCCTGTGTGTCAGTCAGTGTGTCTTTCTGCCAGGACTGAATGAGATCGCTGGCGGCGAACTGAACGCGTGCTTCGGCAGAGGGCGATGCTTTGTCCTGGGTGAGGACGACATCGGTGAGGCCGAACCATGAGCGTGCATCCTTGTTGAACTCAGCGGGCAGGTCGGCGGCGGTGGTGATCTGGATGAAGATTTCATCGCCCTTCCAGAATTCGAGATCGAGAGAGCGCCAGCCGAGCTTTTCATCCTTGGCATCGCTGAGGACGACCGCTTTGTGAATGGTGCCGGTGCGCGGGTAGTTCTGCACCACATACTTGGCCTTCACGCCACCATTGCCTGCCACTCGGACCCACAACGTGCCGCCTTCGCATTTGAAGCGGTTGGAGAAAAGCACGGCGCGTTCCTTCGTGCTGAGCAGGTCGCTGAAATAACCGCCGGGGTGAATCCGCGACACTGCATTCTCGCCTTCGAGCGCGATGGAAAATTCGCCTGCCTTGGTGAGGCTGACGCCATTGGTAAACCACTGCAGTTTGCCCAGGCCAGGGTGAGTGGATTCGGTGTTCTCGCTGATGGTGAGCTTGGTGGCTGTCTTGAGCCAGTGTGCGGCCACCGCGTCTTTGATCTGCTGCTTGAGCTTCGCGAGTTCTTCACGCTCCGCTTTGCCCGTGCCGGGGGCGTTCACATCAATGACGGCTGGATGCGTGCTGGTGAAGATGCCGTAGAGGGAATAGAAATCGGCCTGGGAGATGGCGTCAAACTTGTGGTTGTGGCAGCGGGCGCAGCTCACCGTGAGGGACTGAAATGCCTTGGTGACGGTGTCGATCTGATTGTCCGTGAAGGTCACCATTTCATCGAGTGAATCGACGGGCGAGAAACCATGCAGCACCATGCGGAGCTGGGCGATGCCGATGGCGCTTTCGTTGAGACCGTTCTTGATGCGCGGATTTGGCAGGAGATCGCCGGCGATGGCTTCCTTCACGAGCTGCGGATAGGGTGCGTCTGCATTGAAGGCGCGAATGAGGTAGTCGCGGTACTGGTATGCATAAGGGATGGCGGGATCGCCCTCGGAGCCGTAGCTTTCAGCGTAGCGCACCCAGTCCATGAAGTGACGGGCCCACTTTTCGCCAAAGTGCGGGGACGCAAGCAGGTCATCGACGCTCTGATTGCCTGAAGGGGGAAGGCCGGTGAGGATGTAGCTCATGCGGCGGCGCAGCGTCTGCGCATCGGCGGGAGGCGCCGCGGGAATGCCCTGTCTGGCGAGTTCGGTGTCGATGTAGTCATCGATGGTTTTGTTCGCTGGCTGCTTCGAGACGGGCAGGAAGGACCACCACTGCTTGCGACGGTCGAGGATGCTCTTCCAGTCGGTTTCCTTGGCGATTTCGGCCTTGGAGGGCGCGGTGTCGCGGGGGTCGGCCGCGCCGTCGCGAATCCACTGCTCAAAGTCAGCGATCACTTTGTCATCGAGCTTGGCCCCGGCTTTGGGCATCTTGATGTCTTCGTGCTGGTGCTTGATGGTTTGCAGGAGCAGGGAGCCGTCGGGATCGCCGGGTTTGATGACATCACCGGATTCACCGCCCGCCTGCCAGCCGGGGCGGGAGTCGAGCACAAGGCCGCCTTTTTTCTTGGTGCCGCTGCTGTGGCACTCATAGCATTCCTGCGCGAGGATGGGGCGGATCTTCGCTTCGAAAAAATCGATCTGCGCGGGAGTCGGTGCTGCGAAAAGTCTGCCGCAAAGAAGCACGGCGGAGAGAGTGACGAGAGCCTTGTTCATGCCAGGAGCCTCCGGGTGATGGTGGCTGCGGCTTCGAGGCAGAGCTTGCCGGCCTTGTCGAACTGATCGCGTTTAAGGCGGAAGGAAGGGGACATGACGGTGATGGCGGCGACGGGGTAGTGGTATTCGTCCAAGATGGCTGCGGCGACACAGTGGATGCCTTCGAGTCCTTCGGCGATGTCCGTGGCAAAGCCTCGCTTGCGCGTTTTCGCCAGGTCGGTTTCGAGCGACTCAGGGGTGGCGAGCGTGGTGGGCGTGAACTGTTTGAGCTGCACGGCGGCGAAGAATTTCTCCAGCTCTGCGGGTGGCAGATGAGCGAGCACCGCCTTGCCGGGTGCGCAGGAGTACATGGGCACCTGCAGGCCGACGGTGCTGCTGACCTTGATCGGCTGCGAGGAGATGCACTGCTCCAGCACGGTCATCTTGTGGTTCACGCTGGCGAGGATTTGCGTGGTCTCGCCGGTTTCATCGCGCAGCCATTTGAGGGATTCCAAGGCGCAGACCACGAGGCTTTTCTCACGCACCACCGGGCGGGAGAGGTCGAAGAGCTTGTTGGTGAGCACGAAGCGTTTGTCGTCCTCACGGCGCTGCAGGTAGCCGCGGCTGTGAAGGGTGCCGGTGATGCGGAAGACGGAATTGACCGGCAGATCGAGCTCGCGGGCGATCTCGGTGAGGCTGAGTCCGGCGCGGTGGCGGCCGAGGAGTTCGAGGATGGCGAGCGTGCGCTCCGTGCCGGGCGCGAGCGTGTCGTCAGTGAGTGGGATGGCGGCTTCTTTGAGCATTCTGAATTTAGAAACGTTCCCACATTTGGAAAACTATCGCCCAATCTGGATCTGATGTTCATCCCGATTGCATTCTCCGCGCTCTCCCGCATTCTGCGGGGACATGAGTCAGGAAAAAGACCTCACATTGCTCGGACGTTCTGAAAACCGCCTGCCAGCCTCGCCGGATGTGGCGGTGCTGGAGACGTTTCCCAACCGCACGCCCGGGCGGAACTACCGTATTCACCTCAGCGCCCCGGAATTCAGCTCCATCTGTCCCGTGACCGGGCAGCCGGACTCGGCACATCTGGAGATTCTCTACATCCCGGATGCGACCTGCGTGGAAACGAAGTCGCTGAAGTTTTATCTGGCCTCGTATCGCAATCACGCGTCCTTCAATGAGGCGATCGTGAACCGCGTGCTGGACGATATCGTGAAAGCGTGTGCGCCGAAGCAGGTGGTGGTGCGCGGGAAATTTGGCGCACGGGGTGGCATTCAGCTCACCTGTGAGGCTCGGTATCCAGATCTGGAAGAAACCCTGAGACTGCCGGAATGAAAACGCTCGTGCTGCTCTCCGGCGGGATGGACTCCGTGACGGCCCTATATTGGGCGCGCCATGAGGATGAGATCGTTGGCGCGGTGAGTTTTGACTACGGCGCCAAGCACAATCACCGCGAGATTCCGCTGGCGGCGTGGCATTGCGCCCACCTCGGGGTGAAGCACGACATCATCGACCTTGGGTTCATGAACCAGCACTTTGCCTCCGACCTGCTGAAATCCGGCGGAACGATTCCCGAGGGGCACTATGCGGACGAGAACATGAAGAAGACCGTGGTGCCGTTTCGCAACGGCATCATGCTTTCCATCGCCTGCGGGCTGGCGGAAAGCTGCGGTGCCGAGGCGCTGGTCATCGCAGCGCATGCGGGGGATCACATGATCTATCCCGACTGCCGCGAAGACTTCATGCAAAGCATGGCGGCGGCGATGCGTGAGGGCACCTATGCTCATATCGAGCTGCTGCGTCCCTTCATTCATCGCGACAAAGCGGGCATCGCCAAGCTGGGAGACACGCTGGGAGTGGACTACGGCAAAACGTGGTCGTGCTACAAGGGGGGGGACTTGCACTGCGGCAAGTGCGGCACGTGTGTGGAGCGCATTGAGGCCTTTGTGCTCGCGGGCCTCCACGACCCGACGGTTTATGAGTCGGAGGTCTGAGCCGGCGTCGTGATGCGGCGGCGGTGGGTGCGCACCATGTTGAGGTCCTTGAGCTTGCGCTGGAGGGTCCGGCGGCTCATGCCGAGCATTTCGGCGGCGACGGTACGGTTGTTGCCGCTGCGCTGGAGGGCTGTGAGGATGAGCTGGTGCTCGGCCTCGGTGATGTCGAGATCGCTCTTCGGCTTGATGTCGGGATCGGCAGCGGTTGCCGCGGTTGCATTGGCGGCATCCTTCGAGGCGATCAATGACGGCGCGCGCAAGCCGATGCCCAGACCATGCGGATTGAGCAGGTAGGAGGGCAGGTGCTTGAGCATGACGCGGTTGCTGTTGCTCATGACCACGCCGTGCTCGATGGCGGCGCGAAGCTCGCGGATGTTGCCGGGCCAGTCGTAATTCATCATCGCCGGCAGGGCGTCTTCGCCGAGCGGCTTGTAGGTCTTGCCGTTGGCTTTGGCGAGCTCCTTGAGGAAGTGGTCCGCCAGCACGGAGATGTCGCTCTTGCGGGCGCGCAGCGGCGGGAGCTGGATGGTGACCACGCGCAGACGCCAGTAGAGATCCTCGCGGAATTTGCCCTCCTCCACCATCTTGGCGAGGTTGCGGTTCGTGGCGGCGATGACGCGGACGTCGATGGAGATCGGTTTGCTGCTGCCGACACGTTCGATGGTCTGCTCGCCGAGGGCGCGCAGCAGTTTCACCTGGGTGCTGGCGTCGATCTCGCCGATTTCATCCAGGAAGAGGGTGCCGCCATTGGCCTGCTCAAAGCGGCCGATGCGCCGTTCCTGAGCGCCGGTGAACGCGCCTTTCTCATGGCCAAAGAGTTCGCTTTCGAGGATCTGCGGGGAAAGCGCCGCGCAGTGCACGGAGACGATGTTCGCCTTGGGGCGGCCGCTGAGATTGTGAATCGCGCGGGCCACGAGCTCCTTGCCGGTGCCGCTTTCGCCTTCGATCAACACCGTGGCGCGGGAAGGGGCCACCTGCTGGATCGTATCGAGGATGGGCTTCATCACCTCGGCCTGGCCGAGGATGCCTTCGATGGAGAATTTGCGCTCCACCTGCTGCTTCAGCGCGACGTTTTCATGCTCCAGCGAGCGGCTGCGCAGGGCGCGCTTGATGAGGATTTCCACCTCATCCAGGTTCAGCGGCTTGGTGACGAAGTGGTAGGCACCCCGGCGCATGGCCTCCACGGCGGTGTCCACGCTGCCGTAGGCCGTCATCATGATGCAGACGGGCGGCTTGGGCAGGGCCAGGGCGGCATCCAGCAGTTTCATGCCGTCGTCCTCGCCGAGGCGGAGATCGGTGAGCATGACGTCGATGTGGTCATTGCGGAGGTATTCCATCGCCTCGGCGGCGTTGGAGGCCACGTAGCAGTCGAAGTCATCCTCCAGCGAGAGGCGCAGGCCATCGCGGGTATGCTTTTCGTCATCGACGATCAGAACTGTGGCTTGGTCGTTCATGTGTGAAGGAATGGCACACTATGGAAGGTGAAGAGGCGGGCGGCAATCGAGGAGGTGGAAAAATTGTTGACTGATCGTCTAGTGTGCTTTACACCTCGCCATCTGACTCTAAATTGCCATGGGACGCACCTCGACCGCCAAAGACCGCCTGATTGAAGCGATGATCGAACTGATCTGGGCGGGCAGCTACGGCAGCACCTCGGTGGATCACATTTGCGAAAGGGCAGGGGTGAAGAAGGGCAGCTTTTACCACTTCTTTGAGTCCAAGACGGAGCTCGCGCTCACGGCCATCGACCATGGCTGGATGGAACACCGCAAGGAGCTGGACCAGATCTTTTCCCCTGTGGTGCCGCCGGTGGAGCGCATCCTGAACTGCTTCCGCAATTTCCGGCAGGAGCAGCAGGAGCTTTTTGAAAAGCATGGCCGGGTGCTGGGCTGCCCGATCCATTCGCTGGGGGCGGAGGTCAGCACGGTGGACGAGCGCCTGCGGGACAAACTGCAGGAAATTCTGAGCCAGTTCATCCTCTATTACGAGAGCGCCATCCGCGATGCGCAGGCGCAGGGCAGCATTGTCACGCATGATGCCATGGCCCTGGCACGGATCGTGTTTGCCTACAGCGAGGGGCTGCTGCTCCATGCACGCATGTGGAATGACCTCGGTCGCCTGGATGAATTTGAGTCCGGTGCCAAGATCATTCTCGGCGTCAAAGGCTGATGCTATGCCTATTTTTTGCTTTCAAATTAACCAACTGGTCAACTTTTCACCCCAAAACCAACGCGCCTCGTGAAACTCCCAACCCTCCTCCCATTCGTCCTGCTCCTCGCCGCCTGTGGCAAACCGCCTGCGGGTGGCCACGGCGGCGGTCAGATGCCTCCGGCTCCGGTGACGCTCGCAGCGGTTGAGCAGAAAGAACTCGTCGAGTGGGAGGAGTTCACGGGGCGCGTCGAGCCGGTGGAGACGGTGGAGCTGAAGCCCCGCGTGTCTGGCTACATCACCGAAGTTCATTTCCAGGCCGGGGCCATGGTCAAGAAGGGGGATGTGCTGTTCACCATCGACCAGCGCCCGTTTGAGACCCGGCTGCGTTCCACGGGGGCCGAGGTGGCGCGGGCCGAGGCGAATGCCATGGCGATGAAGCGTGAGTTTGATCGTGTGCAGACGCTGCTCGCGGCGAAAGCCATCGCACCGGAGCAGGCGGAGGCGCGTGAGTCGATGAACCTGCAGGCGAAGGCCGGGCTGGAGGCCGCCAAGGCGGCGCAGCACAGCGCGGAAATCGAGTTCGAGCACAGCTCGGTCAAGGCACCGATCAGCGGGCGCATCAGCCGTGCGATCACGACCACCGGTAATTTCGTCACTGCGGGGACCACGCTGCTCACGACCATCGTCACGGTGGACCCCGTCTATGTGTATGCGGACATCGACGAAAACAGCCTGCTCAAGATCCAGGCGATGCAGCGCGACAAGACGACCTTCACCAATGGTGATGGCCGCGTGCCCGTGGAGCTGCAGCTCTCCAATGAAAAGGACTTTCCCCACCACGGCCATATCGAGTCCTTCGACAACCGCCTGGATGCAGGCACCGGCAGCATGGTGCTGCGTGCGGAGTTTTCGAATGCCGACAACATGCTCACCCCCGGTTTGTTTGCGCGCATCCGCATCCCCATGACAGGCAAATACAAGGCGCTGCTGGTCGATGAAAAAAGCATCCTCACCGATCAGGCCAACAAGTTTGTGCTTGGGATTGATGAAACGAAGACGCCTGCGCTCTCGGTTTACAAGCCCATCGTGATCGGGCCAAACATCGACGGCAAGCGCATCATCCGCAGCGGCCTGGCGGCAGGTGACAAGATCATTGTGAACGGTCAGGCCCGTCTGCCGATGCCCGGCATGCCGGTGCAGCCGGCAGCAGCTCCGCCGGCCAAGGAAACGGCGGCCAAGTAATCGCGAAGCGAAACACCCCCCCTCTCACGCTTCCATGAACATATCCCGCTTCTTCATCACGCGCCCGATTTTTGCGGGCGTGCTGTCGCTGCTGATCTTTATCCTCGGCGCCATCTCGCTGTTTCAGCTTCCGATTTCCGAATACCCGGAAGTCGCGCCGCCGACGGTCATCGTGACCGCCACCTATCCCGGAGCGAATCCCAAGACGATTGCTGAAACGGTCGCTTCGCCTCTGGAGCAGACGATCAACGGTGTTGAGAACATGTTGTACATGTCATCGCAGAGTACGGCGAACGGTGTGATGACGCTCACAGTCACCTTCAAGATCGGCACGGAGCTGGACCTGGCGCAGATGCAGGTGCAAAACCGTGTGGCCCAGGTGCTGCCGAAGCTGCCTGAAGAAGTGCGCCGCTTTGGGGTCACCACGGTGAAGTCATCACCGAACATGACGCTGGTGGTGCATCTGCTGTCTCCGAATGACCGCTATGACGAAATCTACCTGCGCAACTACGCGACGCTCAATGTGAAGGACGAACTGACGCGCCTCTCGGGCGTCGGCCAGGTGAACATCTTCGGTGGCGGTGAGTACGCGATGCGCGTGTGGATCGACCCCGACAAGGCGGCGGCGCGCGGGCTGACCTCCGGTGACATTGTGAACGCCATTCGCGAGCAGAACATCCAGGTGGCCGCAGGCACCATCGGCCAGCAGCCGACCAAAGATGCCTCGTTTGAACTGACGGTGAATGCCAAAGGGCGTCTCATCAGCGAGGAGGAGTTTGACCAGATCATTGTCAAAATCGGGCCGAATGGCGAAAAGCTCCGCCTGCGTGATGTGGCACGTGCCGAGATGGGGTCTGGCGACTACTCGCTGCGCGCCCTGCTCAACAACAAACGTGCCGTCGGCATGGGGGTGTTTCAGCTTCCCGGAGCGAACGCGCTGGCTGTCTCCCAGGCGGTGCGATCCCGCATGACGGAGCTGAAGAAGAAAATGCCCGAGGGCGTGGATTACGCCATCGCCTACGATCCGACGGTGTTCGTGGAGAAGTCCATTGATGCCGTCATTCACACGCTCATCGAGGCATTGCTGCTCGTCGTGCTCGTGGTGGTGCTTTTCCTGCAGACCTGGCGTGCGTCGATCATTCCGCTGGCCGCGGTGCCGGTGTCTCTCGTCGGCACCTTTGCGGTGATGCACGTACTCGGCTTTTCCATCAACAACCTGTCGCTCTTCGGCCTCGTGCTGGCGATCGGCATCGTGGTGGATGATGCCATCGTGGTCGTTGAAAACGTCGAGCGAAACATCCAGAACGGCCTCAAGCCGCTGGCGGCCACCCAGCAGGCCATGACGGAGGTGACCGGGCCCATCGTCGCCACGGCGCTGGTGCTGTGCGCGGTCTTCATCCCGACGGCGTTCATCAGCGGTCTCAGCGGCCAGTTTTATAAACAGTTCGCCGTCACGATCGCCATTTCCACGGTCATTTCGGCAATCAATTCACTCACGCTTTCTCCGGCGCTTTCCGCCCTGCTGCTGAAGGGGCATGGCGACAAACGGGACATTCTCACGAAGATCATTGACGCGCTGTTTGGCTGGTTCTTCCGGCCGTTCAACCGCTTCTTCGAATGGTCCTCCAATGTGTATGTGGGCATTGTGAAGCGCATCATCCGCTTCAGCGCCATCGCCGTCATCATCTATGGCGGGCTGGTGTGGGCGACGTGGAAGGGCTTTGAAATCGTTCCCGAGGGCTTCGTGCCCGGACAGGACAAGCAGTACCTCGTCGGCTTCGCGCAGCTGCCGGATGGCGCTTCGCTGGACCGCACCGACGACGTCATGCGCCGCATGTCCCAAATCGCCATGGACGAGCCGGGTGTGAAGGACGCCATCGCGTTCCCCGGCTTGTCGATTCAGGGTTTCACCATCAGCCCTAACGCAGGCATCGTCTTTGTCGGCCTCGACAACTTCGAAGACCGCACCAAGCCCGAGCTGAGCGGCGCTGCCATCGCCAACACGCTCAATGGCAAATTCATGGCCATTCAGGATGCGATGGTGATGATGTTCCCGCCGCCGCCCGTCAACGGCATCGGCACCACGGGTGGATTCAAGCTCATGGTGGAGGACCGTGGCAACCAGGGTTACGCGGCGCTGTATCAGGCTACGCAGAAGCTCGTCGGCGCCTCCTATGGCACTCAGAAACTTACGCAGGTTTACTCCGGCTACACCGTCAACGTGCCGCAGATCGAGGCGGATGTGGATCGTGAGAAAGCGAAGATTCAGGGCGTGCCGCTGGCGAATCTTTTCGAGACGCTCCAGATCAATCTGGGCAGTCTGTATGTGAATGACTTCAACCGCTTTGGCCGCACCTATCAGGTGGTCGCGCAGGCTGAGCAGCAGTTCCGTGACAACCCGAGCGACATCACACGGCTCAAGACGCGCAACATGGCGGGTGAGATGGTTTCCGTGGGATCGCTGGTGAAGGTGAAGGAGGGTTTCGGCCCGGACCGTGTCACGCATTACAACGGCTACCTGGCCGCCGACCTGAACGGCGCACCGCTGCCGCCGCTGAGTTCCGGCCAGGCTGAGGAGCTGATCTCCAATCTGGCCAAGGACGGCCTGCCGGGTGGGTTTGAATTCGAGTGGACGGATCTCACCTACCAAAAGATCATCGCGGGCAACACCGCCATCTACATTTACCCGCTCTGCATCCTGCTGGTGTTCATGGTGCTGGCGGCGCAGTATGAAAGCCTGCGCCTGCCGCTGGCCATCATTCTGATCGTGCCGCTGTGCCTGCTGTTTGCGCTTGCGGGGGTGATGATCACCCATGGCGACAACAACATCTTCACACAGATCGGCTTCATCGTGCTGATCGGCCTGGCCTGTAAAAACGCCATCCTGATCGTGGAGTTTGCGAAGGAGAAATTCGACCACGGACTGAGCCCTCTGGAGGCGGCCATCGAGTCCTGCCGCCTGCGTCTGCGTCCGATTTTGATGACATCCATCGCCTTCATCGCGGGGGTGTATCCGCTCGTTGTTTCCACAGGTGCGGGTGCTGAAATGCGCCGCGCCATGGGTACGGCGGTGTTTGCCGGCATGATCGGGGTGACCTTCCTCGGCCTGTTCTTCACACCGGTGTTCTATGTGCTGGTGATGATGGGGCAGAAGAAAAAGGCTGCCGCTGCTTCCACTGAAATTCCCGCCGACGCTCTTCCTGCCCCTCATTGATCCCTGTTATGCGCATCTTCTTTTATTTCCTCCTCGCGACCAGTGCCATCGCCCAAATCGGACCGAATTACGAACGGCCTGAGACGGTGACACCCCCGAACTACAAATCCGCCATTCGCTGGCGTGAAACACGCCCGCTGGACTCCCTGCCGAAGGGCGACTGGTGGCGTGTGTTTGGTGATGCCCGGCTGAACGACCTCATGGCGCGCGCCACGGCGCACAACCAGACGCTGAAGGCGGCGGTCGCACGCTTTGACCAGGCGCGTGCCGGCACCGGCATCGCCCGTGCGGCGTTCTTTCCGAGTGCGGACATCAACTCCGCAATCACCACGCAGCGCACCTCGCCGAACATGCCGAGCGCCTTTCCTCTGGGCGGCCTGCATTACGTGGGGCCAAGCTACAATGTGCCGCTCGACTTCACCTGGGAGCTTGACCTGTGGGGCAAGATCCGCCGGCAGGTGGAAAGCGCGCGTGCAGATGCCTCTGCCGCCGCGAGCCTGATGCAGAATGTGCTGCTGGGCATGCATGCGGATGTCGCCACGAATTACTTCCGCATCCGTGCTCTGGATGGCGAACTGCAGACCGTGCGTGCCGCTGTCGGCTGGCGCAGGCAGGCGCTGGACATCGCCCGTGCTCGAGTGAAGGCCGGTGCAGGCAGTGAACTGGAACAGGCGCAGGCGGAGACGGAAGTGGCCACCGCCGAGGCGGAGGTGAGCGCGCTGCAGAATCAGCGCGACCAGCTTGAAAACGGCATCGCCCTGCTGACGGGCGTAAATCCCAGCGCCTTCAAGCTCGGGGGCAATTCAAGTCTTTTGCCCACACCTCCGGGCATTCCTGTGGGAGTGCCCACCGACCTGCTGGAGCGCCGCCCCGATGTGGCCGCCGCTGAACGTGCGCTGGCTTCTGCCACGGCGCAGATCGGTGTCGTGAAGGGGAACTTCTTTCCCAGCATCAAGCTGATCGGACACGGTGGCTACCTCAGTGGAGATTCGGCCAATCTCTTCGAGGTCAGCAGCCTGAACTGGAACGTGGGGCCCAGCATCAGCGTGCCGTTGATGGCCGGTGGCAAGAACCGGGCCGCTGCAGAGCGCAGCCGTGCCGCGCACGATGAGGCGCTGGCAAACTATCGGCAGGCCGTGCTGGTTTCCTTCAGCGATGTGGAAAACGCCCTCGCCGCGCTGCGCAATCTCAGCACTCAATCCGAGGCGCAGCACCGCGCGCGTGACAGCGCGCAAAAAGCCGCCGAGATCGCACATGCGCGCTATGAAGCGGGCACGAGCCCCTACCTGGATGTGATCGAGGCGAACCGCTCCCTGCTTGCCACGCAGCGTGCCTGCGCCACGTTGGCCGGACAGCGCTTGATCGCCAGCGTCAGCCTGATCAAGGCGCTTGGCGGCGGCTGGGATCAAAGCCTGCCCGTCACGGTTCCCGTCACCACGGCAGACCCTGCGGCGCGTGGTTCAACCGCGGAGAAGAAAGGCTTCTTCACCAAGGTGAAGGGCTGGTTCAAAAAAGGTTGATCGTAGGATGGGTGTGGCGACATCCCGCCCGTCCATCTGCGCACGGCAGACAGTGTGGCGTATGGGCGTCCTCGCAGTCGGGCGGTTTGGCGAAGCTGTCTTCGAGTGTTGAAAAAGCGCAGTGCGCCAAACACGCCCAACCTACGACCGGAGTGCTCCTTCCTGCCGCGCTGCTCCAGGGCTGGTAGGGACGCGTTGTGCGCGTCCCTCTTTTCGGGTCTGTGGTACCCGCAGGCGCCCCAAAGAGGTGCGCCGTCCTTGCCGCCTTCTGCAGCGTGATGGCAAAGGCCGCTGCGGGAGGTGGAGCGCTGGGTGAGATGCTGTGAGCAGGGGCCGCGAGACAGCGCTGGGACGAAGGATTCCAGGGACGCGCACAACGCGTCCCTACCAGCCCTCAGGCATCATGACCCTCCATGGGCCATCGGGCATTTCCAGACCGCCTTGCCGGAAATGAGTTTTAGCGCTTTCTCACCTGAGCCTACTTCGCCTGCTTGGGCTTGAAGACGTTGATCCCGGCGATTTGGAGCAGGGCGTTGTTGGTGATGTAGAAAATGTCGGGATCGTTTTTGATCTGGCCAAAGTAGAAGGCCGTGCTGGCATTCGGCTGGGTCGGGGAAAAGAGGATCTCGATCTCACGCACGGGGCCGTCGAGACGGCCGGGTTCGCCGAGGACGATCTGAATGGTGAGGAAGGGGGTTTTCAAGGCTTGCAGCGCATCACTGCGGTCTGCGGCCCAGTCCTGCACGGTGAAGCGTGAGAGGCTGGCGGCCAGCTGGTCGGCTTTGACGCGGTCGAGCTCGGCGGTGATGTCATGCCCGCCGCGTGTGGCTTTCCATTCGGCGGAGACGGGGTTGTAATCGAGGATCGTGGGGGCAAAGGCGCCTTGTGCCATGGTGATACGACGCAGCGCGAAGGTGGTGAAGCGCAGGGCTCCGAGGCCTTTCCATTTGATGCCGTCGGTGGGCAGGGAGGGCAGCAGGGAGGCGTCAATGCGGTAGATGAAGGGCTCGCTGTCGTATTTGGCAAAGAACTGGGTTCTTTCCGGATTGTGGCCAAACATGAGCTTCACCGGCTTTTCACGCTGCGGAGTCCAGGTGACGGTCTGGAAGGGATCGTCCAAGCCGAAGGGCGTCAGGTCTGCGGCGGAATCTGCGGCAAACTGCAGGATCTCATAGGTGTTGAGCGCATTGAGGCAGCGGGAGACGCGTTCGCCGTTGGCGGGGTCCCATTTGCCGTGACGCTGCAGGTACCAGGAGCCGCCTTCGTTGCGCAGATTGATCTCAGGATGGGTCTTGCTGGTGATAGTGAGGAAGTCGAGCCGCTCTCCGTCGATCTGCGCCAGCAGGTGGTCGCGCAGGGCATTGGGGGTGACCCAGAGGGTGAGCAGGTTTTTGGCGACGACCGTGAAGGTGGGCTTGCGATAGGCCGTGGTGGCGGTGGTGACGGCCTGCTTGTCATCAGCGGGCTTTTTGACGGTGAACTCGTAGGATTTGCCGCGCGCCTTGGACTCGATGGTGACTTTGATCTCATCGGCATGGGCGGTCTGCGCGTCCTCCTTGGTGGTGGCGGTGACGTCCTTGGCCTCGGTGATTTCGATGTTGAGAATGGCGGAGAGCAGTTCGGTGATGCGCTCCTTGCTGCCGCGCGTCTTGAGCGGTTTTTCGAGCAGCCAGGGGGCGTGCTCGTTTTCACGGGCGAGGACGATCTGGCCGGAGGGCTGGTTCAAAGTGATGCTGGTGATGACCTCCGCCGGCAGGCGCAGAAGCTTGGGGTCGCGCCAGGAGGCGGCGGGAATCTGCAGGACCATCGGCGCTTCACTCTTGGCGAGATACCAGGCGGGCTCATGGGTGGCGGGGTCAAGAATGCCGATGTAAAGGCTGTTCTCAACGACTCCGGGGGAGCCGAACCAGCACTCATACAGCGAGGCATCTCCGGCGAGGAGGCGCACTTTGAAGCGGGGTTTGCCCAGTCCGGTTTTCTGCCACTCAGACGGGTCAAACTCCTCCTGATGCACGCGATTGATCCATTCGACTTCATTCAGGGTGAGAATGAGCGCGGCGACTTTCTGCGGATCGGCCAGATCGTCATAGGGGGCCTCGATCCGCCAGGCGTTGCCATCGCGCACGAGGGTGAGCGGCACGTTCTCCGCTGTGAGGATCTCGACGCGGGTGACTTTCGTTGCGTCGAAACGGGTGGGGCCGCGCCTGACTTCACGTTTGTCGATGGCTGAGGGGAAGTAACGCTCGATGCCAAGGATGACCGCGCCCATGGCGGCCACGAGCAGAAACAGAAGAAGAGTGGTGCGTGCGCTCATGCGTCAAAGTCGGTGCTCATGCGGCCCGCCGGCTGGCCCAGACCATGAAACCAAAGCCGAGCACGATGCCCGGCAGGGTGATGGAGGTGATCCAGAAGATCAGCTCATGCTGCTTGCCGGTGAGCTGAATGCGGTAGGCGTGTTTGGACTTGGCGGGGATGCCGATGAAGTTTTCGCGGTTCATCAGCCAGTTCAGCCCGGCGGCGGCAAAGTCACGGCTGACGGCGAGCATGGTCTGCTTGTCGAGCAGGGTGGAGTTGGAAACCACCACCATGCGCGAGCTGTCGGCACGCTGGGTTTCGTCAGCCAGGGCGCCGCGCTCGATGCTGGCGGCCACATAGATGGGGGGCAGGGTGTCCTCCTCATCGGCGACGGGCAGTTCCTCCAGAAACTGCTTTTCACCCCAGTAGCGTGGTGCGGCAAGGATGAGCGGCTTGACGCTGATGGACTGCTCCTTGAGCGAGATGTTCTCCGGGATGATTTCCAGGGATTCCGACTGCCCCGCCAGCGTGATGGCGGAGGAGCTCAGATGGCGGATGAAGGGCACTTCTTTGACGAATTCGCCCAGCACGGTGAATTCCTTCTTGGGGCCGGTGCTGGTGCTCTCCGCCATCAGGACGCGGTCGCCACGGGGATGCAGGCCGTTGGCGGTGAGAAAGGCGTTGAGGCGTGCGGTTTCACCACCGGGGTCAAGCATGATGAAAATGCCGGCCCGCTTGGACTGCCAGTAGTTGTTGAGCATGACGATCTCACGCTCGGAAAAGTCATAGCGCGCGCCCAGAATGAGCAGGCCGTCGGCGTCCGTGGGAATGTGGGCGACCTCAGAGAGATTCACCTGAATGACTTCGAAGTTCTGCTGCCTGCCAAGATCGATGGCGGCGTTGTAGGAGTCACTCTGACCCAGGCCGGAGCGGCTGCCTTTGCCGACGACGTAATAAAAGCGCCGCACACGGCCTTCCACGACGGAGATGAGGGCGGAGGAGATGGCGTCCTCCCCGCGAAATTCGATGATCTGCTTGTTGGTGCTGGTGCCTTTCTCCCTGACCACGAGCTCCTCCTCCGTGATGAACCGCTTGTTCACGCCGCAGCGGATCAGCACCCCGTTTTGCGCGAGCGAGAGGCCGGTGTCTGCCTTGAGCTGCTCCGCGCGCTCAATGTCGTGCACGGGGTCGATGGAGCGCACCTTGATGCGCTGCCTGCCGTACAGATTGTATTCCTCCAGGAGGGACTGCACCTCTCCATACACTTTGGAGTCACGGGCAAAGACGATGTAGATCTGCACATCGCGTGAGAGGGCGTCGAGGTATTTCCGGGTGGCCGGGCTGAGGGTGTAATCCTGGCTGGCGCTGAGATCCCAGCGCCAGTAGTGGTAGTAATTGAGGCGGTTGACACCGGCAAACAGCGCCAGGGCCAGGAGTACCTGCAGGGCGACGTTCAAGCCGATGCCGTAACGCTTCGGCATGGGCTTGTCTGCAGCGCTGGCTGGTGGGGTGTTCTGTTCGGAATCCGGCATGATGGGTGGGTCTTTCGGCTCACGGGCGCCAGCGGCGGAACTCGACCACGTGGTGGGTGAAGGAGAGGAAGAGCAGCGACATGCTGAGGTAGTAAATGATGGGCCGGCTGTCGATGAGGCCGGCGGTGAAGATGCGGATGTGCTCGGTGGCGGCGAAGTAATTGACGACGTCCACGATGGTGTCGGAAATCTTGCGGCCCACCACCATGATGAAGATGCCCAGCAGGAAATGCATCAGGCTCAGGGTGAAGGAGATGATGGCGGCGACGATCTGATTCGACGTCAGAGACGAGGCGAAGCAGCCGACGGCCAGATTGAACATGCCCATGACCACCAGGATGAGATACGCGCCGCCGACGGCTCCCGATGGCAGCTCCACCTGGCCGGCGGAGATCCAGTGGGCAAACTTGAAATTGAACAGGCTGGGCAGCCACAGCACGCAGTAGACGATGACGGCCGCCAGATACTTGGAGCCGACGACCTGCCACGCACGCACCGGGGCCGTGAAGAGGGTCTCCAGCGTGCCCAGCTTTTTCTCCTCGGCAAAGAGGCGCATGGTCAGCAGCGGGAAGATGAAGAAGTAGGACAGCCAGAACCACATGGCGTGGAAGGTCCAGCTCACGATGGAGCCTTCGCTGGGGGCGCTTTCCAGCACGGAGAGGGCCGCACGGAAGGCGAAACCATTCAGCACCATGACCAGCGCCAGCACCACGTAGGCGACGGGGGCGACAAAGAAGGAATGCAGTTCTTTCTTGAGCAGAATCCAGAATATCCTCATAGGACGTGGGTGGGAATGTCGGTGGGGGTGCCCGCGTTCATGGAAAGTTCGACAAAGACATCCTCCAGGGTGGGGAGCTGGCGGTGCATCTCGCGGATGCGCCATTTTTGCTGCGTGGCGAGCGCCAGCACTTCATCGCGGGCGTCGTGATCGGGTTCCACCCGCAAGGTGAAGCGCCGCCAGGGATGAACGAGCAGCTCTTCCTCCGTGGCCTTGCGCACGGCGGTGATGGTGGAGAGTTGTTCGGCCAGATTGCCGGTGCCTTCGATTTCCAAATGCAGCAGCGTGGTGGACCGCAGCTGGCGCGTGAGGTTCGCCGGTGTGTCATTGGCGCGGATGCGGCCCTGGTGGATCATAATCACGCGATCGCAGGTCTGCTCGACTTCATGCAGGATGTGCGTGGAGAGCAGCACGGTGTGCTTGGACTTCAGGCTGCGCAGCAGGTCGCGCACATGGCGGATCTGCACGGGGTCGAGGCCGTTGGTGGGCTCGTCGAGAATGAGCAGCTTGGGCTTGTGCACCAGGGCGTCTGCCAGCGCCACACGCTGGCGGTAGCCTTTGGAGAGATTGCCGATGAGGCGCTTCCGCATGTCGGTGACGCCGGTGAGCTCCATGACTTCACCGATGCGGCGGCGCATGGCCTGGCCGGAGAGGCCTTTCAGCTCGGCCCGGAATTTCAGGTACTCTTTGACCCGCATGTCCGTGTAGAGCGGGGCGTTTTCCGGCATGTAACCCACGGACTGGCGGACCTGGATGGACTGGTGGAAGACGTCAAAGCCGCCCACGATGGCCCGCCCGGAGGTGGCCGGCATGTAACCGCTGAGGATGCGCATGGTGGTGGATTTTCCAGCTCCGTTCGGGCCCAGAAAGCCCACGATCTCCCCCGCTTCCACCTGGAAGGAGATGTTGTTCACCGCAGTGCGTCCGGCATACTGCTTGGTGAGTTCCTGAACATCAATCATGACTGGGAGGGAGAGTGAGGGGGGCTGGGTTAGGGTTAAGAAAGTAAATTTAAACCTATGTGCGCCTGAATGACAATTCGCAATCAGGCATTCGCAAAAATGAGGGTGAAGGCCGCAGGAGAAGGATCCTTTGGGTCCCCCTTGCGCTCCGCCATTTTCACTGCTTTCAAACAGGGATCCAGAGATCCCTCTGCCTACTTGCCCGCCTCGCGTGTGCCGCTGCCTTTGGGCATCTTCATGAGGCTGTCTCCGAGTTCGGCGCGGATGGTTTCGGCGTGCTTTTGCAGGCGGGCCACTTCGTCCGGGTTTTGGGCGGCGATGTTCTTGGATTCACTGATGTCGCCGTAGAGGTCGTAGAGTTCCGGTGCGGTGATCTTCACGGGCTTGTAGTTCACCGGTTTGCCGCCGGTCGCCTGGGGGGTGTCGGTGGGCAGGCTGCGGTAGGTGTGGGGGAGCTGGAGCTTCCAGCGGCCGTCTCCGCTGGAGATGGCCTGGAGCTGATTTTGCTCGTAGTAGAAGGCGTAGAAGTCGTGCGGGTTTTTAGCGTCAGGAACGCCCGAGACGATGGGCCAGCAGTTGAGGCCGTCGATCTTGTGCTCAGGCAGTTTTGCCTCAATGACGTGGGCGATGGTGGGCAGGAGATCGATGGTCATCATCATGGTGTCCGTGGTGGTGCCGGCGGGGATTTTCCCGGGCCATTTCATGATGCCGCTCACGCGGGTGCCGCCCTCCCAGCTGGTTCCTTTGCCCTCGCGCAGCGGGCCTGCGCTGCCGGCGTGGTCGCCGTAGCTGAGCCAGGGGCCGTTGTCGGAGGTGAAGATGACCCAGGTGTTGTCTTCGAGGCCGTTTTTCTTCAATGTGTCCATGATCTGGCCCACGGACCAGTCCACCTCCAGCATGACGTCGGCAAACAAGCCTTTGCCGGACTTGCCCTTGAACTTGTCGCCCACAAACAGGGGCACGTGCACCATGCTGTGCGCGAGGTAGAGGAAGAAGGGTTGGCTTTTGTTCTTCTCGATGAACTGCACGCCCCGGGTGGTGTAGTCGGTGGTGAGGTGGGTTTGATCCTCAGGGGTGACATCGGCATCCACGACCTGGTCGTTTTCGATCATGGGCAGCTTGGGGAAGGCGCCTTTTTTGGCCTGGGGGTGGAAGGGCCACATGTCGTTGGAATAGGGGATGCCGTAGTACTGGTCGAAGCCGTGCCGGGTGGGGAGAAACTGGGGCAGGGAGCCGAGGTGCCATTTGCCCACGGCGGCGGTGGCGTAGCCCTTTTGTTTCACCAGCTCGGCCAGGGTCGTTTCATCGGCGCTGATGCCGTGCTTGGCATTCGGCCCCAGGGCGCCGTGGATGCCCACGCGGTTCGGGTAGCAGCCGGTGAGCAGGGCGGTGCGGGAGGCGCTGCACACGGGCTGGGCGACGTGGAAATTCGTGAACTTGCGGCCCTCGGCGGCCAGTTTGTCGATGTTCGGGGTCTGATAACCCTGCGCCCCGAAACAGCCGACATCAGCATAACCCATATCATCCATAAAAATGATGACGATATTGGGTGGGGGAGACGCTGAAAAGGCCAGTTGGGGGGCGAGAAGCAAGGCCAGAATGGCAGACAGCAGGGGGCGCATGTTGGAAATGGGTTGGGCGTGAAGGGGATGAAATAAATCGGCCCTCATGAAAACGCCTGAGAAAACTGCGCACTTCCACACAATTTTTCTGCTTGCTGATTCCTAGCCCTCCTTTATGATCCGCGTCCTTCCCGGACAGAATTAGCGTTTTCACGGCGAGAGTGGGGTCATCCCCGCTCTTTTTTGTCTGGTGAAAACACGAATTTCATATGATCAGCGAACTCAAAGCCCTCTTCGACTATTACGAGAAAGAGAAAGGTATCGACCGTCAAAAGATGGTCGAGGCCCTGTCACAGGCATTGCTCGCCGCCTCCAAAAAAAGCATCGGTCCCGCCCGGGAACTGCGCATCGACATTGATCCTGACAAAGGAACGATCAAAGCCTTCGCCAAACTGATCGCGGTGGAGACTGTGACCAACCGCTGGGAGGAGCTCCAGCTCGAAACGGCCAAGCGCTTCAAGAAGAGCGCCGTGCTGGGTGATGAGATCGAAGTCGAAGTCACACCCAACAACATGGGCCGCATCGCCGCGCAGACGGCCAAGCAGACCATGCTGCAGCGCCTCCGCATGGCGGAGAAGGAAAATCTGTACGAAGAATTCAAGGACCGCACCGGTGACGTCGTCAGCGGCGTGGTGCGTCGCTTTGAAAAGTCCGATGTGGTCGTGGATCTCGGCAAGTTCGAAGGGGTCATGACCTCCAAGGAGCGTGTGTCCACCGAGGACTACACCCCGGGAGACCGCATGCGCTTCTACGTGAAAGCCGTGGAAAAGGACAGCGGCCGCGGCCCTGAAATCATCCTCTCCCGTGCGCATCCGAACTTTGTGCGCCGCCTGTTTGAATTTGAAGTCAGCGAAATCGGTGACCGCACCGTGGAGATCGCCAGCATCGCCCGTGAAGCCGGCTACCGCACCAAGGTGGCCGTGCACAGCGCCGATGAAAAGGTGGACCCTGTGGGTGCCTGCGTGGGCCTGCGTGGCGCACGTGTGAAGAACATCGTCCGCGAGCTGAACAACGAGAAGGTGGACATCATCCGCTGGAAGGCGGACCCCGCCGAGTTCGTGCGTGAAGCCCTCAAGCCCATCAAGGTCCTCTCCATCTCCGTGAACACGGACAAGAAGGAAGCGCGCCTCACCGTCAGCGACGAAGACCTCTCGAAGGCCATCGGTCGTCGCGGCCAGAATGCGCGCCTGACCTCCCGCCTCGTGGGCATGGATCTCGTCATCGAGAAGGATGAACACGCCGCCGAGGTCTTCGAAGGCCAGATGGGCAGCGCGGTGCACCACCTCGTGGACGCCCTCGGCATCACTGAGGACGTGGCCCGCCAGCTGACTCAGGGCGGCATGGGTGATCTCAAAACTCTGGCCACCGGGGTGGATGTCTCTGACATCGCCGAGGTGCTGGATGGCGACACCGCCCTGGCGCAGCAGATTTTCGACAAAGCCGCAGCACATGCTTCATCTCCTGCCAAGGAGTAGCCCCTGTGCCGCCATGACAACGACTTCAAACCAACCCCCAACTTACGACCAGCCTGCCTCCCCCGCCGCCGCTCGCCCGATCTCATTCTCTCATGTCCAGCAAACCCTCCTCAGCCAAAAAGAGCAAGTCCCCCACCGACGAAGTCGTTGAGGCGGCTGTGCCTGCCGAAAGCACCCCGCCCAAAAAAGAAGCCAAAGGGAAGGTGCTGTCGTTGATTGAGGAAAAGAAGCCCCGGAGCAGAGGGCCGGTCAGAGGGGGCAATGCATTGCCGCCGTTGGGAGCCCGGAAAGTCGTTGAGCCTGTGCCCGCGCCGCAGCCTGCCGCACCTGCCAAACCCACGCTGGACGAGCGCAAAGCCGCCGCGCTGAACCTCTTTGAGGATGATGAGAAGCCGAAGGTGCGCCGCCGCCCGGTGGATGAGAACGCCCAGCACAACGCGCTGCCGCCCATCTCCCTGCTGAACGACCCCACCCCGCCGAAGCCGGTCGTCCCGATCGTGCATGCCCCGCCTGCCGAGGTGCCGGCGCCGGAGTTTGAGGTCAGCGAGAGCGGTGAGAAAATCATCCACCTGAAGCCACCGATCGTGGTGAAGGATCTGGCGGACAAGATGGGCCTGAAGCCCTTCAAGATCATTTCCGAACTCATCGCGTTCAAGGTTTTCGCCAGCGCTGACAAGGCCATCGACATCGAGATCGCCGAGAAAATCTGTGAAAAGCACGGCTTCAAGCTGGAGCGTGACAAGCGCGAAAAAGGCGGCGGCGTCCACAAGGTGGAGGAAGTCATCGTCGAGCCTGTGGCCCAGGTCGTTGAAGAGGTGGAGGAGGAAAAACTGGAACTCCGCGCCCCGATCATCACCTTCATGGGGCACGTTGACCATGGCAAGACCTCGCTCCTGGATGCTCTGCGCAAGACGCAGGTCACCTCTGGTGAAGCCGGCGGCATCACGCAGCACATCGGTGCTTACTGCATCTGGCACAATGGCAAGCCGATCACCTTCATCGACACCCCCGGCCATGCCGCCTTCTCGGCCATGCGCGCCCGTGGTGCCAAAGTCACGGACATCGTCGTCCTCGTCATCGCTGCCGATGACGGCATCATGCCGCAGACGAAAGAAGCGCTCAGCCATGCGAAAGCCGCTGGCGTGCAGCTCATGGTCGCGCTGAACAAATGTGATCTTCCTACCGCCAACGTGCTGCGCGTGAAAAGCCAGCTGCAGGACATCGGACTCGCGCCGGTGGACTGGGGTGGTGAGATCGAAGTCATGGAGGTCTCCGCCAAGAGCGGGCTCGGACTCGACAACCTGCTCGAAACCATGTCCCTCCAGGCTGAAGTGCTGGAGCTCAAGGCGGACCCCAAGGCCGCCCCGCGTGCCACCGTCATCGAATCCTCCATGGTGGCCGGCAAAGGCCCCGTGGCCACGGTCATCATCGGCCAGGGCACCCTCAAAGTCGGCCAGGCCTTCATCTGCGGCCCGCTCTGGGGCAAGGTGAAGGCGATCATCAATGATCGCGGCGAATCCATCAAGGAAGTGCTTCCCGGCATGCCCTGCGAAGTCATCGGCTTCAGCGACATGCCGCATGTGGGAGACGAAGTCGTCGTCATGAAGAGCGAGCGCGACGTGAAGAAACTCAGCGAGGAGCGCCTGGAGGAGATCCGCCAGAAGAAGCTCAACGTGCCGCGCCGCTCCACCCTGGAGCACCTCTTTGCCAGCATCGAGGACAGCAACAAGAAGGCCCTCAAAATCGTCCTCAAGTGCGACGTGCAGGGCTCCGTGGAAGCCGTGGCCAAGTGCCTCACCGACATCAAGAGCGACAAGTGCAACCTCGACATCCTGCATCAGGAAGTCGGCGCCATCAACGAGTCCGACGTCCTGCTGGCCAGCGCCTCGGACGCCATCATCATCGGCTTCAACGTCAAGGTGGAGAACAAGGCCCTCACCGTTGCCAAGCGCGAGACGGTGCAGATCAAGCTCTACTCCATCATCTACGAACTCATCGACCAGGTGAAGGAAGCCATGGCGGGTCTGCTCGATCCGATCACCCGCGAGAAGGTCATCGGCCACGCCCGCGTGAAGCAGGTCTTCAAGGTCAACAAGGGCTACGTCGGCGGCTCCGTCGTCACGGATGGCGTCATGAACCGCAAGCAGCGCGCCCGCGTGCTGCGTGACGGCCAGGCCGTGTATGACGGCGGCTTTGAAACGCTGCGCCGCTTCACGGACGAAGTCAACGAAGTGCGCAACGGCATGGAGTGCGGCATCAAGCTCTCCGGCTTCAGCGACTACGAAGAAAACGACGTCATCGAGTGCTACGAGCTCGAAAAAATCGCCCAAACTCTCTGATCCCGTTCGTCGTATCAGGTTTCAGGTCATGCGCGTGCCGTTCACGCTCCTGACCGGCACCTGAAACCCGCCCCTTTTTTAAACTGCCCCTATGTCCCTCCGAGTCGATAAAGTACGCGAGCTCATTCGTCGTGAGCTCAGCACCATCCTCGAGAAGGATTTCCGCAACGAAGGCTGTCTCGTGACCATTCACGACGTCAGCCCCACGCCGGACATGCGGCAGTGCTTTGTGTATGTGGGCGTCATCGGCAAGCCGCATCAGCAGGACGCCGCCCTGGCCAAACTCACCAAGGCCCGTGGCTTCATCCAGCGGGACCTCTACAAGCGCGTCAAACTGCGCAGCAGCCCCCAGCTCTTCTTCCGTCTGGATAAATCCGTCGAGCGCGGCGTGCCTCTGCTCAACATCATCGACAATCTCCCTCCGCCGCTGCCGGATCTTCCGGTGGAAGGTGAGGAAGAGAAGAAGGATGCGGCAGCCGAAGGCAAGGCTGGGAAGTAAGGATGGAGGCCGTGGCCGGGAGGGTGATGCGGTCTTTCTCACATGAGGCCTTGCACAGGTTCTCCGGAGGCAATGCGAGGTGCCGGTGAGTTTTTTCGGATCGGTCACCTCGGAACAGCGCCGATCCTCCTTTCCCCAAGACTCCGCCCTATCCCGGGACGCCTGCAGTCTTTCCTGCGGCTGATGCCAGAAGGGCCATTGAAGTCCGGTCACAGCGGAGGGCTTGCCCCCGGGTTTGCGCTTGATGCCGCGAAAGTTGCGCACTCTGCGCCATGAACCTCCGGCCGGGGTTGACTCGCCAAGGGGACTGACAGACAGGCCCGGCAGCCTGAGATTCTTTCCCCCATCACCTTTCGATCTCTGTTTTTTTACCCTGCATGCTGGCCCTTCCCACAACTCATCCCGGGCTCGTCCGCTGGACCAATCTCTTCAGTCTATTGGTGATCGGCATCGGAGTCGCGGCCATCGCCGGATGGCTTTTTGAGGTGTCTTTGCTCAAGCGCATCTTGCCGGGGGGCATCGTCATGAAGTTCAATACGGCGCTGGTGTTCCTCCTTGCGGGGCTCTCCCTGCGGGGCGTGGGGGCCTGCCGCAGCCGGTGCTGCCGGTGGCTGGGGCGGGTCTGTGCGGGCCTCGTCATCCTGATCGGCGGGCTCACGCTGGTGCAGCACATCTCCGGGCTGGATCTTGGCATCGACAATCTGCTGATCCAGGATCCGGCGCTTGCGACGAACAAGTACAGCCCGGGCCGCATGTCATCGCAGACGGCCGTGAGTTTTGTGTTCTTTGGCGTGGCGCTCCTGCTTTCCGCCCGCCGCAGGAGGGGCTGGTGGAATGTGGTATCCCGTGCGCTGCTGGTCTGCGTGGTCTTCCTCGCCCTGGCCAGTCTGGTGGGGCATCTTTTTGGCTTCGTGTTTCAGGTGGGCAGCAGCCAGATCACCGGCATGGCCTTTCATACCGCGCTGGCGTTTCTGCTGCTGTGCGCGGGCCTGTACTGCGCCATGCATGAGGCCGGACCGGCGAGGAACATTTTGTTCAGCGAGACCACGGGCGGCATCATGGCGCGGCGGCTGCTGCCAGCGGCCATCCTGCTGCCGCTGCTGCTGGGCTGGCTCGGGATGGGGAGCGGGAAGTCGGGCCTTTATGACACGCCTGCCGGGGCGGCGTTCTTTGTCGTCTGCATCCTGGTCTTCTTCACCGTGCTTGTCCTTGCCACGGCGCGCCAGCTTCACGTGCTGGACCTCGCGCGGCGTGCGGCCGTGGACTCGCGTGATCACACGATTGCGGAACTGCAGCGGGCGCTTGATGAAGTGCGCACCCTCCAAGGCCTGCTGCCCATGTGCGCCTGGTGCAAAAAGGTGCGCGACGATCAGGGCTACTGGGACGATGTGGCCAGCTACATCGCCAGGCACACCGAGGCCAGCGTGTCCCACGGCATCTGCCCCGAGTGCAGCAAGGAGCATTTCCCTGCGACGCAGCCTGCCGTCACTTCACCGGACGCACCCGCGCCTTCGGCTGCTCCGCAGGCAGATTCTTCAGACGGATCTGGGGGGCGCTGATTTCGAGGGTGCCCCTTCGGGCACCATGAGGTATCAGGCCCTCAAGCGCCGCATCCTGCCGGAGGAGTTTGCGCAGAGGGGCCTCTTCCTGGCGGCGGACGATGGCGCCGCGTGCACTTCTCAGCAGTTCATGGTGGATGGTGGTAGGTTTGATAGCGGTTCGCAAAACTCGTTTCCGTTTGGCAGGCTGTTTCTTGATCGATGATCATGGGCTTCCTTCTTCGCTCTCCTGCGTCGAGCTACGCAGGACACGTCGACGGCGGCTGGCTGAGGACGCCCAGCCCTGCCAGCACTGGGCATGCGAGCGCCCAGCGCGAGGTAGGGAGGCTTGTCCTCAAGCCGCCGCCGAGCGTCTCCACGCTCGCTTTCCGGAAAGGAGGAAAACGCTATACGAAGGCTCTGCGCCACCCGTGCACAAATCATGGCTGGGAGCGCCGATGTCCACATCGGCTCCGGGCGAGCGTCCCTGCACCATCGCCACGGAAAAAAGCTCACGGGCCACACAGCGCCTGCCCGTGCGGCAGAGCCGTCCCCAGAGCCGATAAAATATCGGCGCTCCCAGCAAAGAGCTGCGCCCTGCGCGGAGTGCCATTTCTGTACTGGGAGCGCCGATGTCCACATCGGCTCCGGGCGAGCGTCCCTGCACCATCACCACGGAAACAAGCTCACGGGTCACACGCCGCCTGCCCGTGTGGCTGAGCCGGGGCTGCGAAAGCATTGACATCTCTTCCGCTGATCCCGTATAACCGCGAAATGGCCAGCAGCATTCGCCTTCCATCCACGGGTGGCTCGTTTCACCTCACGGCAATGCTGTCGGGTTTGGGCGCAGGCTTCAGCAGAGGGCTTGTTTTCTGCATGGGGCTCATCCTGATTCTCTGCGCTGGCTTGATCGCATGCTTTGCGGTGCTCAGCGCGCAGATGCGGCAGCCCCCGTCGGCCGTGGCCATTCCGCGTGCGAAGACGGCGGACGAGATCTTCAATGCGCGGTACTACCCGCTGATCGATTGCCCGCTGTTTCGGCTTCCTCGAAAACGCCTGTTTTCTTACCCTTACCCGAACACGGTCACCCACCTTCCAGAGCCGCTCCCCGAGATCCTCCCCACGCTGGAACCCTCGCCCAAGGTGCCGCTCTACCCTCCCGGTGCGCGTGAGAGCGCTGATTTTTGAAACGGGTGCTCTTGGGGCTGGGCGGCATTCGGTACTGGGAGCGCCGGTTTTTAACTGGCTCTGGTGCCGCCCCTGATGAGCAAAGCAAGATGCCGGGCATTTCCATGGGCGGCCCGCTCGTGGTGAAATAGGGGCACACCCTCTTTCGTGGACGCCAGATCACGCAAGAGGCCGGTGCGAAAACCTCGCTCGGCTGGCTCGTGGGCGATGAGTTGCGCGAGTTCGCCGAACTCCCCAGCGGCGGCGACAATTCCTACCCCGGCTTCGTCACGCTCTCAGACAAACGCGCCCTCGTCTCCTACTACTCCAGCCACGAAAAAGACGCCGCAGGCAAGACCATCACCGCGATCTATCTCGCGGAGCTGACGCTGAAGTGAAGGCATGCTGCCCTGTTGCTGAAAACAAGATGGCTGGCGTGCATGGCTCTCAGTTAAGGGGATAAATCGTGGGGTTGGAGATTGGGGGAAAATATGGCAGTGGTGGATAAAATACCAGCCATGCCCGGCATCTTAATTTCCTAATTCTATCGAATCTTATGATTCAAAGTGTTCTCCTCCTCGTGTTGCTCAACGTTCTTGCCTTGGTTTCCATTGCCAAGGTGAAACCGGGGGTGGGTAAAATCATCCTGATCTCTTTTCTCGTTTTAACAGACCTCTTTTATCTGTGCAATCTTCCCAAAGGATAAGAGGTTGAGCTGCATGGGGGGACAAAACTGAATTTGGAGTGCGGCATGCGGAGCTGCCGCTTTCGAGCGTCTCAAGGCTTTCATGGGGCGTTCAGCATGCGTGGGGACGCTGCTGCGTTCGAATACTTCGTGGTATCCGCCTGTCTTCCGGCCTGCGGAAAGCGGTGGCTGCGGTCATTCCTCCCTCCGCGACCGCACTCCAAAGGGAGCTGTCGCCGAGCCGAGACTTCCACCGTTTCCACGGTTTCAACGGGGGTGTGTGTCACTCCCAGGTGAAGGTGTAGGTGTGGAGATTGCCCGCTTTGGTGACTTCACACTGCTGGCGGGAGACGAGGTGAGGGATGATCTCGCCGTAGAGCTTGGCGGCGGTGAGCGCGCCCATACGCCCGGGATTGGCGGCAAAGCGGTGCGTGAGCTGGCTGCGGGTGTACAGGGCCTGGTGCTGGCCGGGTTTGACACTGGGATCTCCCATGATCTGCGCCAGCAGCCATTCGGCGGTGTCGTCCATCTGGACGCGGCGGCTCATGCCTTCGAGCTGGATGAGCGCGTCAAGGCAGCCGTTTTGATGCGCCTCCGCTAGCTCCAGAATCTCGGGGTGATGGTGAAGGGATCGGTGATGCTGCCCCTGGCCCACCGGCGTGTCCATTTTCATATGCCTGGCATCTTTTTCTCGAGTCGTTTCCCGTTCAGTCCTTTTTACCAAAAGGATCTCCTGAAGAGAGGGTTTCATAAGGTTCTAGCAGAGATCTATGCTTGCCCGCCAGTTGCTTCACGAGCGTTTTCGTGAAAGCGTCATTCACCAGTTCCAGGTTGGGAGATTCAAGCACAAGCTTTTTCGAATTGCCTCTCGCTATATCATATCGCCAAAGTGTTTTGCCATCGACATGGATAAGCCAGGCTATTCCCGGGGAGGCGACTGGATCTGTCACAACCAGCCAGGGACTGTTGGGCATCGGTTCGGGTGCAGCAGTGGGTGGCGCCGCGTCTGGCTTTGGCAGCTTGTCATAGGCCTTCAACACGGCCGTTGAAGTTATTTCTTCCACCGGATTGCCCAGGCACCGCTTTCCTGTTTTGTTGAAAAACGCATTGCTCCATGCGTAGACCCATACTCTTCGAGAATTTGGCGCAGCCTTTTGAGAGCAACCTGTGACGACAAGCATCTGCACCAGACATAGCAGGACCCAAAGCAGTGCTTTTCTCATGATATTAGAAATTTCTGAGTCAGTGCAGGCATATAATCTGGTCGAGATTCATTTGCCCTATTTGAACTTGGAGAATTGCTCTGCCATTCTTTTTAGGTCAGCAAGAGCTTCCCGGGACGAATCCGGCAACGTCGCTTTGACGACATAATGACCGGTATTCTGCTCATATTTTTCAAACATAAACATATCGGAGTCGTCAGGGAAGTCCTCATCGCCGCTAGCATTAATCCACTTCAACGGGCCTATGGCCTGCATCATGAGCAATACGGCATTTTGAATGTCCGTTTCCTCCGTAAGCTTTATGCGGTGCCAGGTGTCTACTTGGAGATCAGACGTGATCTCAATCAAAACTGATCTCTCTGATTTTTGTTCGAACAGCGTAAATGCAAAGCTTCGCCCCCAGCCGGCCACCACCGCGATACGAGTGATCTTCACAGCTTTTGGGCGCTGCTTTCTCAACTCGTTGAATGAGGATAACTCCAGGACGTGATAAAAAGCAGGTCTCGTTTTTCGGATGATATCCCACGACAGCACATCCACATCGGCGGCCATCGACTTTTCCTGAGAAAGCAGTGCTAATCCACCTGCCATGATGCACAGAATCAATCTTGTTCTTTTCATGTTTCGTGTGGCTGCTGGGGTTGTCGTCTTGGTTCTCTGAGAATCAATGAGTGGGTGCCACAAAGGCAGCAGGTGATTTAATGATCCTCCATGCACCTCGCCAGATCAAACGCATCACGCAGTGACTGCATTCAGCTCTGCCATGACTTCCTCGTGGGTGTGGGAAGGGGATTCGCCGCTCTCACGGTGTTGCACTCGGGCGTCCATTTCCTCGCGCCAGTGCGCCGGCATGGCGAGGGCGCTTTGGAGGACGCGGGTGATGTCGGGGGCGTCGGTGGGCATGGGCGGATTGTGTCAGCCTGAGGTGTGGATTTCAACTGAGGATGCGGCTCCGTGCTGGCCGATCCCGGAGCAAGCCGGAGGCTTGCGCTACGGACCTGCACTTCCCGCGCCCACAGCGAAGACTTCCACCATTTCCACGGTTTCAACGGGGGTGTGTGTCTCTCCGCGCATCTGGCGGGGAGAGACTTCCACCGTTTCCACGGTTTCAACGGGGGTGTGTGTCACTCCCAGGTGAAGGTGTAGGTGTGGAGATTGCCCGCTTTGGTGACTTCACACTGCTGGCGGGAGACGAGGTGGGGGATGATCTCGGTGTAGATCTTGGAGGCGGTGAGCGCGCCCATGCGCCCGGGATTGGCGGCAAAGCGGTGCGTGAGCTGGCTGCGGGTGTACACGGCCTGGCGCTGGCCGGGTTTGACACTGGGATCTCCCATGATCTGGGCCAGCAGCCATTCGGTGGTGTCGTCCACCTGGAGGCGGCGGCCCATGCCTTCGAGCTCCACGAGGGCATCGAGGCAGGCATTTTGATGCGCCTCCGCCAGCTCCAGAATCTCCGGGGTGATGGTGAAGGGATCCGTGGTGCTGCCCCTGGCCCAGCGGCAGGCCTGGAAGATGATCGCCAGCTTCAGGCAGCGGGCGGGGGATTCATTGAGGCTGGATAGCAGGTTCTCACTTCCTGTGGTATAGTCGGGTATGGATTCGCAGCGGGCGCGGTTGCGCTGCTGCAGGCCCACCCAGTAGTGCTTGGCGGCCTTGGTGAAGTTGTCCTTGCCCACGGTGCCCTTGAGGTTGGTCAGGTTGCGGAAAAGGTCGGCCATGTTTTGCAGGTCGTCTCCCTCCAGGGTTTCCGGCCACCAGATCTGCCGTGCCTGCCGGGTGGCCACGTAGAAGCCAAAGCGGCGGCGCAGCCCGCAGCCGGCGGCGATCTGATCCAGCCGGGCCACGCCAAAGGTGCTGCCGATGCAGAGGCTCAGCGTGGCCTGCTCGATGTGCCGCTGGGATTCGCCGTCGGCGTTGTTCTTGCCTTCACGCAGGAAGTTCTGGTGCCATGGCGAACCATCGTAGAGGCCCAGGTAGCGTGCGGAGACCTCCCGCCCAAAGGACTGCGTCTCCCAGCTGCGGAGGATGGCGTTTCCTTCATCCTCAAACTGCAGGCGGTGGGGCTGCTGCTCAAAGGTGTCAAACAGGGCCGAGTCGCTGGCGTTTCCACCGATGAGGTCGTCCGGCGTGAGGATGTGCCGTGCGAGCTGGACCGCTGGCAGAAAGGTGGTGCTCTTGCGCATGCCTGCGCGGCTGGCCACGAAGTTGAAAATCGTCAGCGGTTTGCGACCACCAAAGCTCAGGGTGACATTGGGCGTGAGGAGCCTGCCACACAGGGCCAGGATGGGGGCCACGATGAGGCCGTCCGGCAGTTCCGAGACATTGCGTGTGAAGTCGCGGTAATCCATGAGGATGGAATCTTCCGGGATGGGATGCTCACGGATTGTCTCACACTCCCCCGTGGAAGATGTGGAAGTTTCTGCCTTGGGTGTGGCGGGAGAGACACTCACCCCCGTTGAAATGGTGGAAACGGTGGAAGTCTCCGCCTTGGGCACGGCGGGAGAGACACTCACCCCCGTTGAAACCGTGGAAACGGTGGAAATGTCCGCCGTGGGAGTGGCGGGAGAGACACTCACCCCCGTTGAAACCGTGGAAACGGTGGAAGTCTTCGCCGTGGGCGCGGCGGGAGAGACACTCACCCCCGTTGAAATGGTGGAAATGGTGGAAACGGTGGAAGTCTCCGAGCGGGTGGCCGCAGGTGGCGCGTGTGCGCACCCTCCCGCCGATATCGCGGGTGTGGGCGCTGATTCTTCCGCCGCAGGTTCTGCGCGTTTGCCTCCATCCGCTGAATGGGGAGAAGGAGGGGTGGTTTCTTCGCTGGCAGGCGGCTTGGGCTTGTACCAGTCGGGGACGGGAGCGTCCACGGGGCGCAGGTGCCGAGTCCAGTCGGCGGAAGGCCGGAAGGCGCGGCGGGCCTGCAGCGCGGCGGTGGCATCCGTGAGTGCGGGCGGAGTGGTGCCGGGGGCGGCCTCGGGTGAGTTTTGAGAGGCGGAGTCGGGATGGGTTGTGGAATGGGCGTCGGAGTTCATGACAGTCAAAAGATTGGGTTCAGAAGATTCAGATGAGTGGAGAGGTGGATTCATTTTCGGGTGAAGAAGAGGCCGTCGAGGATGGGCTGGCGCTCGGCCTCCGGGAGGTGGAGGACATCGCCGAGGTCTTTGCAGGGTTTGGGCATGAGGTGGGCGATGGCGTACACGCCAGCGGCCTGCAGGTCTGCCAGCCAGGAGGAGGCGGCGTTCATGCCAGGCTCGTCCGCGTCCGGAATGATGTACACCTCCCTGCCGCGCAGCCGCTCCAGCAGCCCGGCATCTCGCGCAAAGCGGGAGCTGGCGCTGGTGGCGGCGAGGATGCTCCACGCATGCGGTGTATCCACCCGCAGCATGGCGGCGAGGCCCTCGATGAGACCTATCGCGCCCTCCACCAGCAGGACGTGTGTGGTTTTGCCCAGCCAGCTCTGCCCGATGAAGGCACCCTGGGAGCCGGGGAGATTCCGCGCTTTGATGGGCGTGCCATCCGCCTTCACCAGCGGCTGCCCGTCCAGCCGCCGTGCCTGCGCAAAGGTGTCCTCTTGGATGATGAGGCAGCGCTGCGCCTGCACCTCCGCCACACGGAGGAACCCGTGCCGGTGCGCGAGATCCACCGCATCTGGGTAGATGCCGCGCAGCTCAGCCACGGTGCGGATGTCCGCATGCGTGAGCGGGTGAAACTCCGGCCACTTCTCGCGCAGCCAGGCGCGGTCTTCGGCGGGTGTTTGGGGGCTCTGGGGCTCTTCGGCGTTCTGGGAAGAGGAATGGGTCTGATGGGACCTGTTCGACCTATCCGGCTTGTTCGACCTGCAGGGCTTGTCTTTGCCCTTTGCGCCGTGGGTGTTCTGCCCACCCGGAGGCCACTCAGCCTCCAGCAGGCAGCCCGCAGGCACATCGGTGCTTCTGGCGGCGCAGCGCAGCTTGTGGCGCAGATCGTTTTCCCGCCAGGGCGGGCGGCAGTCCTTGTTCCAGTGGCTGAGCAGAGGCAGGGCCTCCTGCTCGGAGAGGTCAAAGCCTCGCACCAGCGCCAGGGCGGCGCGGAAGGCGGCGGCATCTCCCCCCTGCCCGGAGATGGAGGCGGGCATCCTCGCCAGATAGGCGCTGGCTCGATCAGTGGTTGATTTCATCGTGTGGTAGAAAGTGGTTTAAAGTGGTAAAACTAGGCGCTGCGGATTTCGGCGGTGGAAGCAGCCGCTGCGCTCATGCCGCCTTCCCGGGAGGAAGAGGAGGAGTCAGAGGCGGAGGAGGATTTTGGGGAGCCCGCCGGCAGCTCGTGCTGCTGCAGGGCGGCCCAGACCTTGGAAGGTTCAAAGCGGCAGAAGCCGCGGATCTTGATCATGGGCACCGCGCCGCTGAGCACCCAGGTGTGCAGGGTGCGGCGGGTGATGCCGAGGCGCTGCGCCATCTCCACCTGCGTGATCAGCTCCACCGGCGGCGGTGTGGGTGCTGGCTGGGGAAGCTGGACGGCGGTGTGGGCTGCGGATGCTGATTGAATGCTGTATTTCATAAGGGTGTCGTTGGTTGCTGATGGGTTCAATAGTGGTAATATATGCTTCTAACTGGTGCCTTGTGGTATCATGCGGCCGTGCCGGGGCATGGAGATGCCGGGTGGCGCGGGGTCCGCGTGAGGCCGGGGCGTTTGTGGTGGGCCGGAGGCCGGTTCAGGTCCGCCGGAATGTGTGCCAGGTGCGAATGCCAGAGTTCTTCACTGCTGTCCCGCGCCATCTCTGCCGGAGACCGCGTTCTTCACGCCGGTCATCCTCAGGAATGAAAACAGCCTTGGGTCCGAATTTCGAATGTCAAAAACTTTTTCAGAAAAGTGCAGCCGCAGGTCGCAGCCTTGCGAAAGGAATGATCAGGAAACGAAAACGTTGCGCGGCATCTGGCATGCAACCAGCCATCCTTTTCACCGCAATGCATTCCGCACAACACCCCCCCCTGCATTCATGAGACTCCAAGCCCGATGCGAAATGACCGTGGAAACAACCGTTCCCGCCGCCACCGTGATGATGATCGAGCCCCTGTCCGGCCCTGCCCAGGTCATTCAGCACAGTTCGGTGACGCTTGAACCGGTGACGCCCCACGTCAAAACCACCGACGTGTATGGCAATGCATGCCAGCGCGTGGTATTGCCTGCGGGCCTTTCCGTGATCAGGGCGGAAGTCACCGCGAGCGTGCCCGATGACATCGATGTGGACCCCTCCGCGCCCTTCACGCCGGTGCAGGATCTGCCGGACAGCGCGCTCCATTACCTGCTGCCCAGCCGCTACTGCCAGAGCGATCTGCTGCTGGATCTGGCCACGCAGATCATCGAAAACGTGACCCCGGGCTATGCCCAGGCCGAGGCCATCCGGGACTGGATCCATCTCAACATCGAATACCAATACGGCTCCAGCGGCCCCAGCACCACCGCCATGGACACTGCGAACAGCCGCCAGGGCGTGTGCCGTGACTACGCGCACCTTGGCATCGCCCTCTGCCGGGCGGTGCGCATTCCTGCCCGCATGGTGTCGGGGTATCTGTATCAGCTTGATCCCATGGACCTGCACGCGTGGTTTGAGGCCTTCATCGGCGGCCGCTGGTACACCTTTGACGCCACCCAAAACCAGCCCCGTGGCAACCGCATCATCCTCGCCTACGGCCGTGATGCCGCAGACACCGCGCAGCTCAGCGAATACGGAAACCTGGTGATGAAGAGCATGCACGTGCAGGTGGACGTCGCGCCCTGAGGGGTTGCTGCGTTCTTTGCAGCATGAACGAGAGCTCCCATCCCGCCTGGCGCAGCCTGCTCTCCGGTTACTCGCTGCCACCCGCCAGGGAGGCGGTCTGGGGCTGGGATGGCCGGGAGATGCAAAAGGTGGTGCTGCATGACGGGGAGTTTGGCAACGGCGGCTGCTGGACGGATCTGAATGACCAGTGCGTGGGCGCCATCTCCCACTGGATGCCCCTCGCTGAAAACCCCAACCAGCCCCCCCGGCCGCCAGACCGCTGGGCCAACCGCCACGACGGCCTCTCCCAGCCGCCCGAGGATTCCAGCTTCGTGTGGGCCTTCATCGGCGATGACCCGCCACGCCGTGTGCAATACATCGACGACCACTGGCTCGATCTCGACGGCCACCCGCTGGATGCACGCGGGCTCAAATGGCTGCGAGACCTGGAATACACGGATGCCATCGTGCGCGCCTGAGCTGAGTGATCGGCGGGCGATACCACGGGTGCAGAGGGTGGTGCGAGGCTCGCGCCCACCCGCGACCAAGTTCCACCACCCCTGCATCTTCACCTTGCAGCCTGCCTGCCGTGGTGCTTTGTGAATACCCCCCGGATGCCAGCCAACTCCACCACCGCCGAAATCGTCGCCGCCATGCGCTCTGCGCAGCGCATCGCCATCGTCGCACATATCAGGCCGGATGGAGACGCCGTGGGCTCCGTGCTCGGCCTCGCGCTCAGCCTGCGCGCCCTGGGCAAGGACGTCATCGCCATGCTGGAGGACGGCGTGCCTTCCAACCTCGCGTTTTTGCCCGGTACAGACACCGTCATCCAGCCCGGCACCGAGCCGCTGGGCATCGACCTCGCCATCGCGCTGGACACCGCCACGCATGAGCGCGTGGGGGAGAAAACCAAGGCCCTGCTGGATGCCGCGCCGCTGCTGATCGACATCGACCACCACCCCGCCAATCCGGGTTACGGCGCGCTCAATCTCATCGCGCCCACCGAGCCCGCCACCGGGCAGATCATTTACAATCTGCTCAGCGAGCACGGCCTGCCCATCGACGACGCCGTGCGGCAGAATCTCTTCATCGCCATCTCCACGGACACCGGCTCCTTCCAGTATTCCAGCACCAATGCGCGCACGCACCGCATCGTGGCGGAGATGATGGAGGCCGGGCTGGACACCGCGCGCCTGGCGCAGCTTGTCTATCAGTCCTACCCGGTGCGCCGGCTGGAGCTCATGCGCGACATGCTCAACCACATGGAATTCCGCGCGGAGGGCCGCATCGTGAGCTGGCAGCTCAAGCAGGAGATCATGGATGCCGTGGCCATGGAGCCCGGCGATACCGAAGGGATGATCGACACGCTGCGCATGATCGACACGGTCGTCGCCTGCGTCATTTTTGAAGACATTCCCGGTGGCAAGGTGCGCGTCAGTTCGCGCTCCAAGGACAACCGCCTCGATATCTCCGCCGTCTGCGCCCAGTTTGGCGGCGGTGGGCATCGCATGGCCTCAGGCGCACGCATGAGAGGCCCCATTGAAGCAGCAGCAGACCAATTTTTGCAAGCACTCGAACATGAAGTCAGACGAATTGATTAGCGGTGTCCTCCTGGTGGACAAAGACCAGGACATGACCTCGCATGATGTGGTGGCCGTCGCACGGCGCTGCCTGAACATGAAGAAGATCGGCCACTGCGGCACGCTCGACCCCATGGCCACCGGCATGCTCATCCTCGTGCTTGGAAACGGCACCCGCCTTTCCGATCTCCTCATGTCTGAGGACAAGGAATACGTGGGCACCCTGAAGCTGGGCCAGACCACCAACAGCCAGGACGCCGAAGGCGAAGTGGTGGAGGAAAAGCCCGTGCCCGCAGAACTCACGCTGGAGCAGGTGAAGGCCGCCTTTGACAGCATGAAGGGAGACTTCTACCAGATGCCCCCCATGGTCTCCGCCATCAAGATCGGCGGCGTCCCGCTCTACAAGCTCGCCCGCAAAGGCCAGGAAGTGGAGCGCGAGCCCCGCTTCGTCCGCGTGTACGATTACGAGATCACCCGCTTTGAGCCGCCCTTCGTGGACTTCCGCGTGGTGTGCAGCAAAGGCTTCTACGTCCGCACCTACGCGCATGACGTCGGCCAGAAGCTCGGCTGCGGTGCGCACCTCAGCGCCCTGCGCCGCACCCGCTCCGGCCACTTCAAGCTCCTCCCCGGCAAGTACGTCACCTTTGACCAGCTCAAGCAGGGCAAGAAGGATGAAGTCCTCGCCTCCATGCTCACGCTGTATGATGTGAGCAAGCTGCGCGGCGCGTAAGCAGGGCAGGGGACATGGAATCGTCTTCCTGCTCGAACTCGTCCTCGGTGATACATCGTTTTGCGAAACTGATTTCTGGAAAGCGAGAGAGGAAACGCCCGGCGGCGGCTTGAGGACAAGCCTCCCTGCCTTGCGCAGGGCACTCGCATATCCAGCGCTGGTAGGGGGCTGGTTGTCCTCAACCAGCCGCCGTCGAAGCCCATGATTCTCGGTCCCGCCACTCCAGTTTAAGACAGGGATAGAAAGAGTGCTGATGCTTTCGACTGGTGCTCCCCCCTGCGTCGCTCCCCAGTCCCGCCTTGAGGCCGTCCGGCTCCTCGTCGGTCATTGGTCTCTCAGCCTCCGTGAGGAATCCCTCTTTTGGGATCGGTTTTGCGTCTTTTTGCGGCCAATCTTCTGCCGCCGCCCCCACCGCCCCTCCCTTGCGCATCTCCGCTGCTTTCTTGCCCTCCATGAAAACTTCAGGCGGGCCGTACTGTTTAATGGGCACAGTCCAGACAGGCTGTTCCCACCATGAAACTTTGCTTCCTTCGTCCTTATATGGCGTTGGTGCTGGCCTGGTGCTCCGGCCAAACGCTCTTCGCACAAGCCCCTGCGGCTCCTGCTTCTCCCCCAGCGGTCAAGGCTCCGGCGCTCACGCCCGCCCAGGCCATCCTCAAAGTGCGCCTCGCAGGTCAGGCCTAGCGCGCCAGCCTCCTGGGCAGCGAAATCCACAATGCCGACCTGCGCATAGAGGCCCGCTTTGACGACCTCCTCACCACTCTGCGTGTTGTCAGTGACTCCAAGGATTCGCACACCAAGGTCACACGCATGAAGGAGCAGACCATCGCGAGCCTGCAGCAGGCCGTCACCTACTACCAGCAGAAGCGCGCCTGGCTGGAAGAGCAGATGGTGCGCCCCACCGTCAATCTCACGCAGACGCAGAAGCAGTTGATCAGCAACGACTTCGAAGAGCGCATCGAGAAGCGCGTGAA
>NZ_JBGANL010000086.1:0-15183 GCF_044222345.1 Prosthecobacter sp. | reverse complement strand
GGACGTGCGCCGGAGCCGATGTGGACATCGGCGCTCCCAGTACGGAGGGGCGTGTGCGTGAGAAAGCGCCTGTGCCAGGAGCTGGTGGCGAATAGCGGCGGCGTGGTGAGATTTCCCACCCATGGCTTCAATCAGGAGATGCGATTGCATCATGGCTCCGCGCAGGATACAGAGTCCTGCGCTGGCTGAGATGCCAGTGCCAGCGATCCACCACTCCACGCCGACACTCCCAACGAACGATGATGCATTCCATTGGCCGCTACAGTCAGCAGATGGATTTTCACCGCTCCATTCTGGAATATCGGTTCGATGAGACTCTGAAAGCCGGGCTGGCCGGGAGGCTTCCCTTTGAGAAGGAGGAGAGCCATTTCGCGCCGGAGCCGAGCGTGGCCTGCGGCATCCGGGCGGATGACACCGGCGATGAGTTTGGCGTGATCTATCTCCAGCGCAGCGAGCGGCTTCTCGTGTTCGCAGCCGCGCATGCAGAGCGGGCTTCCGCTGCAGCGGTGTTTAAGAGCGCCTTTCCAGAGCTGAGCGCGCATGAAATCCCCGCCACGTTCAAGGGGGGGCCGCTGGTTGATTCGCCTGCGCCCATGAATCTGCCGCCACCTGCGCTGGAAATTCCTTCAGCCTTGTGGAGGTTTGAGCTGCCAGGGATGATTCTTTTCTTCGTCGTGGTGATCGGGTCGCAGTACCTGGCGCATGCGTTTCAGGAGCCGGTGATGCAGTGGCTTGGGCTGCATGGGGGCAGCCCGGGGGATGAGCCGCCGTGGTATTTCATCACACGTGATTTTGCAGAGGGAATCTGCAGCGCCGGGGCCCTGCTGCTGTGCGTGCTGGTGGCGGTGGTGGCGTGGCGGTGGTGGCCGAGCTACGCGGTGATGATGGTGTGGATGCCGCTCATGTGGCATGGGGGAAACATCGGACGGAGCTGGATCATCTATCAGGCGTGCCCGGGGCTGCTGGATGGCCAGCGCATCACCACCCGCTGGCTCACGTCTCAGAGCTACACGTACGATCATGACATCGCAGGGGCTAAGACGCTGGGGTCGGTCAGCGGATTTTTGCTTGCGATTGTGCTGTCGCTGGTTTCTTACCATGTGCGGCGCAGGCTTGCGCGGAGATCTGCACGACGTGAGATGGAAGGCTCCGCCCTGTAACCAGCCCGCTGTTTTTTGTCCCATGGGAACGGCTGCGCAGAGATCGGGACAAAAAGCGGCCTGCGGCCAGAGACGCATGCAATCCATGGTGATGGCAGCCGGCGCCACCGCATGCCATGGCGGCGCATAGCAGGGCTCGAAGAGACGCGGATCACCCCGAACGACTGCCGGTTAATACCACATCCTATTATTTTCATTGCATGTGCAAAAGCGGACCCAAGATTTATGGCATGGACACAGCCAAGCTCTTTCAATCCCGCCCGCCCAGCGAATCCTTCCGGCAGGCGTAGCAGCAGCAACAAAACGCCGCAGCCGCGCCGCGCAGGCGGGCGCAGGACACGCCGCCCGCCGCCCCGGCGAAGGTCCCGTTTGACCCGAACGCGAAGCTGTACCGGGTGACCATTGATCCCAAGACCGGCGAGCATATCCCGAAAGAAATCAGCCCCCAGGACATCCAGAAGAAGAATGCGCACATCTGGATCAACGGCATCGCAAACAATCCACAGAAGGCCGCCAAACTGGGCGGCTACCACACGGGCAGGAAGGAATTCTACATGATCCACAACCCGACGGGAGGCATGCTGGGAGATCTGGGGGAGAGCGCGCTGCAGAAGCTTGGCCTGCGCACCAAGGTGGCGAATTCCACGCGGGATCTGCTGCGCCACTTTGACCTGCCCAGCGCGAATGTGACGGCGCACAGCCAGGGCACCATGATCCTGAACAGCGCGCTGGGAGACCTGCGCAAGGAAGGCAAGGACATGCGCGGAATGAACCTGAACTATCATGGTGCGGCGGCGAACAATCTGCTCTCCGCCGGACTGGCCCACCGTGTGGGCGCGCACATCCAGAATTTTCAAGGACATGCGCTGGACCCCGTACATAACATCGTGGGTATGAACACTCTGAATACGCTGCGTATTGCGGGGTCTGTGCTTGCAGCGCCGCTGCTGTTTAATGGCGATCCGGACAAGAGCAGCCACACCAAGCCCGACGGGCAGGCGAAAAAGCTGGGGCCGGTTTTTCAATCCAGGTTGTTTGATCCGCTGATGCCGAGATGTTATCCATGACAGTGAAACACTGGCTCCGCCCCCTTCTTTTCTCTGCCATCGCCTGCTGCCTCAGTGGCTGTGCCTTGATTTTGTGCGCCATCGACACGGACATCACCCGTGAGCCACGTTTTCAAAACATCGTGGGGACCGTGATTCACACACGGAGGAAATTGTACTTGTACCAGCAGGGAGCGAACGTGGCACCGGCCTTGCGCACCCACTATCAATTCCGCAAGTCCACGGAAGGCATTGACCGCCAGAACTTCATCGCGGTGGTGCCTGCGGGACATCCCGTCAGGTTCACCAAGGCGCTGCGGAAGCATGACATTGAAAGCAGCGATGAGTACCTGTATGGCGAGATGACGCTCAACGGGGCCTCCTATCCCGTGGAGGTTTACCTGAGCGGATCGATCTATCCCGACGGGTGGCGGCTCATCCTGCAGGATCTGTTTGTCTTCAAGAAGTGAGTTTCTGGTGCTGGCCTGAGACATCCGGCTTTTCAATTCGCTGGCGGCCATGCATGATCATCGAATGATCCGTCTGACTCGCACGCTGCTGGCGGCTGCGGCCTGCCTGCTGCTGCCGGGCTGTGTGATGATGATGCTGACCCTGGGAAACAAGGACATCTCCAAGGAGGCGCGCTTTGCGCAGGTGCTGGGGCGAGAGATCCGCACCAAGGTGGAGATGCGCCTCTACGCGCCTGACAACAGCAGCCATGACGACATGCGCGCGATCTATGATCTGTCGAATGTGATGAGCGGCCCTGAGAACCGGGTGGCGGTGGTGCCTGCGGGCCATGTGGTTCGGTTTGACCGCGCGGTGCGAAAGCATTTCTTCGACGGCTCCTCCGAGTACTTGTTTGGCGAGATCACGATCCACGGGCGGACCTACCCGATGTACTACTACCTGAGCACCTCGGTGTATCCCGATGGCTGGCGGCGGATGTATGAGGTGTTTGCGCTGCGGGAGTGAGGGGAGGAGCGGTGAAAGGAAACCCGCAAAGTGTCACCTATGCCAGTGCGCGCTGGCAGCAGCCGCGGGCGGGCTGCGCCTAAAATTTGACGTAAGGCCGGCCTTCGCGGTTCTCCAGGAGCACCCAGCCGTCTATCTGGATGACGCGCCAGTCAAAGCCTTCCTGGGTGGTGGTGGCGCCCAGCGCGGTGCCGCGCACGCGGGGGCGCAGGTCCAGGATGATCTTCTCCTCCTTGCTGAGCGTGGGGCGCGCGCGCACGTTGATCGATTCTTTGTCCGGGTGCTCCACCACGGTGAACTGGCCTTCCAGCACATCGATGTAGTGCTTGTTGTTCGCTTTCTTTTCCTGCAGCACCCAGCCGGAGCACCGGACGGGCAGCCAGCGAAGACCGCCCTGCTCCACCACTCGTGCAGGATTGCACTCCCCCACGGGAACGGGGCTGTGATTTTGCATGATGGTGCCGATCTCCCTGCCGCCCGGGGCATCCCGCAGTGTGATGTTCATCCTGGCCAGATCCGTGAGCTGCATCGGGCGCAGGCCTGGCAGCCCGGGGCCTGCCCCACCCGTGGCAGTGGCGGGTTGGGATGGATCTGAGGAGGCAGGGGGCGGCGTGACCGGGGCCGGGGCCGGCACGACTGTCTGCGGAGCGGGCCGGGTGTAGTTGACGGTCGTTGCCAGCAGAGGGTTGTTGAGATTGGCATACAAGCTGGGCTGCTGGCCATGGATTTTCTGGGCGGCGGCGGACGCTGTGCGCACCGCTTCCTGCCACATCCCCCCCTGAGCCAGGGCCGTGACGAGGCTGCTGGTAAACACACCGGGCCTGCCGTCCACACCGCTTTTGGCCGGCTTGCCTGCCGAGGTGGAAAAGACGGTCAGCACCTGCTCGTCATTGACGCCGCCGCTGCCTGTCGGGGTGCTGCCACCCGTCCGGCAGGCGTCCACCACCATGATGAGTCCGCCAGGTTCGCTGCTCTTGCTTTTGGGCTTGAGGTCTTCGGAGATGGTGCGCAGGGAGAGCCCCTCCCGCTCCAGATCGGAGTCCATGTGCCCGGCCTCCAGGACGGCGTCCGTGCCCAGCAGATACACGTCGTTTTTCACCTGGCCGCCATGCCCGGCGTAGAAGAGGATGATCTTCCTGGCCGTGTTTGTGGCGCCGCGCATCTTGCGGATCTTTTCCTCCATCTGCCTGCGCGTGAGATTGATGCAGGCGCCGCTGGGCTCATGGGTGTCTCCATAGGGCATGGAGTAGCCGGAGTGCTTCAGCAGCGTGGCAAAGAGGCGCGCATCTGCTGCGGCGCTGGGCAGGGATGCCATGCCGCCCTGGGTGGCGTAGGCTTCATTGCCAAAGACGAGTGCATACAGGCCGTCTTCCGCACTCAGGGCGGGATGGCGCAGCCCGAGGAAAAGACAGAGGCAGGCACAAAAACGTGAGAGGCAGGCCAGCCGTGGGGCGGGGTGGGAAATCATACGATTCGGTTTGAGAGAAGGCTGAGAGAGGACGGGGACTTTGGGCGGAGGAGCAGATGCCGCACCAGCCCTGCTCCTGCTTACAGAGCCTGCCAGCCCACCGCGCTCAGGCGCTGATCCACCCCATTGAGCACGGCGGCCTGTTTTTCGCCCTGAAAGCCGGACCACGCACGGTACACCTCTCCGAGGAAATGCAGCGCCACGGTGATCACCGCGCCGGAACGCTCCCCGCTCAGCTCGCCATGGTAGGCGATCAAGTCATTGCCACGCTGCTGAAATTCATCGGAAGCCTGCAGCGTCTCCGCAGATGGCTGGGTGGATTTGTTGACGATGTCTCCACGCACGCGCATGCGCAGAGTGTCCAGCGAAGAGGTGGCCAGATCATACTTGTGCTGGGCGAGGGAGAGGACCTGGGGATTTGTCGCATAGCTCTGCTTGATGGAGCGTCCGGTGATCTCCACCTCGCGCTTCATCTTCATCGCCGTGGCGAGGTGGTTGTCCAGCTTCTGCGCCTCCTCCTCACCGAGCTGCCTGCCATAGCTGCCGCTCAGGACCGCCGGATTTCTTTCACCGCGATCCAGGGCATCCAAGGTGTAAGTGGGGATGGTCACACCGGTGCAACCAGCCATGGTCAAGGAGAGACAAGCAGTAATGTATTTAGATGGTGACCTCATAAGTGCCTTGCATAAAGCACATTCAGGCATGGGAGGTCAACTAGCGATTTACTGAGCCGCCCACGGTGTTTTTTCATGACGTTCCCCCCCTGAAACCCGCCCGCCAGCATTCAGGCAATGGGGAGGGTTTTACGGAGCAGCCGCCCCCCCTCATGCAAGGAAGCCCATGCAGCCAAGGGGCGGATGGCCGTGAGCGGAGGCCGGGGGGCAAGTCACGCGGCCGGGCGAAGACCATGAGCGCGTGTGCGGCGCGGGGCCGTGCTGGGTGAATTTTTCGCGTGCGTGAGCGTCGTTTTTTGTCAAGTATTTGCACCCTGACCCCCTTTTTCAGGATGCTTGTTTGGCGAGATCACGATCGACGGGCGCATCTACCCGATGGATTTCCACCTGGCCTCTGATGTCTATCCCGATGCGTGGCGGCGGATGGATGCGGTGTTTGCGCTGCGGGGAATGTGGGGGCTCACTTCGTGGGCGCTGGTGCGGTGGCGGCGGCGGAGGTGAGATCGAGGTGCAGGGGCGGGGCGTCACTGGGGATGAGGAGGTGGGGCGGGCCGGACTGCTGCACGAGGTAGTCGGAGTCTTTGAGCGCGGGGTGCGCTGCGCGCTCGGCGGCAGTGACGGGGCGCAGGGTGAAGCCGGGGGGGAGCGGCGGGAAGACGATGGCGGCGATTTCCTGCGGGGTTTTGCCGGGCATTTTGAGCCGCAGCTCGTTCACCTTCACGACGTGGGCGATGGCGTCCCTGCCCTCCTGGCTGATGCGCTCTTCGTGCTGCCGAAGCTGGCGTTCGGCGTGGACTTTGGCGGCGAGGTAAACGAGCGCGGCGGGGACGAGGGTGACGAGGAGGATGAAAAGGGTGGTCGAGCGGAAGGTCGATGTTTTCATGCGGGTGGCTGGCTGGCGGGTGATGTGGCGCTGGGTGCGAGAGATGAGGTGTGTAAGGCGCGATGCGGGGAATGAGTGCGCTGAGCGTGACCGGCGGGTGCGGGAGCACTGTAAACTGGGAACTGAAAACTGAGAATTGAAAATTGGCGGGAGCAGGGGTGCAGCCGGGACATGGGTGGCACACTCCCCTGCCCCGGCGGCGCGGCATTCTGTACTGGGAGCGCCGATTTTTAATCGGCTCTGGGCGTGGCGGGGACGCGGGAGGGAGCGCTGTGGTTGCGCGGGGTTTTGCGTGAGGGGCGGTGTTGACGGGAACGCTCGCCGGAGCCGATGTGGACATCGGCGCTCCCAGTACGGAGCTGTGCGCGATGCAGGATTTTGTGCAGTGCGGAGGGCTTCGCTGGGTGCGGTGCTGAGGGCTTTGACGTGTCTTGAAACAAATTGGTTGAATTTAAAAATCGGGACCCAATCGGTTATGGCAGGCCGTGGCATGTTTCTTCGGCTACCAGCTCCTACCACACTCTTATTTCACCAGACCATGGCTCTCTCTTCTTCGGCAAAAGCCCGCTCAGGCGGGGGCGTGACGCGCAGGCGTGTGAAGTCGCCGAGGGCGATGCCGGAGGGCGCGGGTGCGGCGGATGGTACTGGGATGTCCTGCACGACCTCTGGCGAAGGAGGGGGCGCGCCGGTGGCGGCTGGCCCAGGTGCGACGGCGGCTGGCGCTACGATGGCTGGATGTGAGGCTGCGGGTGCGGGGGCGCTGGTGGATGGGGCGGCGGGGTCTCATACGACTTCTTCTGCGGAGGCGAATGCGGCCAGTGCGCTCGCGGGGGGTGCGGTGGGAGTGGCACAGGCGGGTGTGGGTGCGAATTCGCGTGCGGGGGTGCCTGCGCGGTTGCGGCTGTGGCTGGACCGGGCGCGCGGCCTGGGGCTGACGGAGCCGGAGGTGGTCTTTGACCTGCATGTGCGCCAGGGGCTGCCGCTGCTGAATGTGGCGCGGGTGCTGGATGTGGGCCTGGAGGCGGTGCGCGGGCTGTGGCTGCAGAGCCGTGCGTCACGCGCGGCGCAGACGCCGCAGTCGGAGCCGGACTTCATCGCGCTGCGCGAGCACATCGCCGCCTCGCTGTGGCAGACGGTGGAGTCGACGTTCCCGGATGTGATGTCGATGGCGGACGCCGACGAGGATGCGGATCCGCCCGGAGCCCCGACGCCGCCGATGCTCTCGGTGCGGCTGAAGGCGCTGGATCAGATCGCGAAGCTCTATGACATCACCTTGGAAACGCCAGCCTCAGACCACGGCCCCCTGCCCTACACGACGCCGGAGGACATCGCGGTGTCTGTGCGGGAGCGGGTGCTGGGGCTGTTTGGGAGGGGGTGAGGATTTTGCGCACACTTATAGATAACATTCTAAAGAACAGTTCCATTCTGCACATCCATCGCCTCAGTTTGAATCACTACTGGCCTGAGTTCGTTGATGTGAGTAGTCCACTTCTTGCACCCAAAAACTACGAAGGGTAAGGGAGAGGGGCCCAGCCTGATCTTGACATCAGGCAATCAACATTTTCCCAGTATAACCCCATCAACAGCGATGAATAGAGCACAGTCGAATGCAACCAGTTGCAAATTAAAACTTGCATTTGTGGGGCAAACTGCCTGAATGTATCCGCCCCTGTCCGCCTCGATATGCATGCTCATATCTAGCTACGCTAAGGAAGTTCCCTTGTTCTTTTGTCTATGATCGATACCCCGCCCGCTGAAAGACCTCTCCCTTTGGAGGAGGTGCCTTATGCTGAAATTCGGCGTTGGGAGGTGGAAGAGTGCGACCCTTATCGCAGGAATTCAAGTTGGGAGCCATCCATGGCCGTTCACAACATTTTTTCCCGCCACATACCCGGCGCGTTTGGCATTGATTTTTTCCGGCGTCTTATCGCAGCCAGCCCTCAGCCGTCAGCTTCTCCCGCAGCCACAGGAAGTTCAAATCACTGACCTTAACCGACTAGGTCCGTATTCCTGAAAGCGCATGTCAGCGTGGTGCTGCAATGTCCTGTTTTGCACCAATGAGGCCCGTTCGTTCGGCCCTCTAGGTCTTTCTCTGTCGGAGTTATGCCGTGCAGCAACCGGTGGCTTTTCCTCACATTACCTCGGCCTGGGACGCTTCGACCATATCCTAGTCACCCTGGCTACGGATGAAGCCGACCTTCTGCGGCCTGAGAAAAAAGTGCAGAAATGTCCGCACACCACCTCCCACTGGTCGTGTTTTGGCAGAGTCATCGCCGCCTCTTTTGATCCAGCCACCGGGCAGCCATCCGATTGCGGTGCCCTGCTCGGCGTTTGCGTCATCAAGCTGGCCCACCGGCTGCGGGACACCCTCACGGAGCTCGAACCCGTGGCCGCAGCCATCCAGCAGGCCCTCTCCGGCATTCCCGGCCACTGGCTTCTCTCCAGCACCACCGGCTGGGAAGACCTCGTCCTGCTCTTCTGGACCGACGAACTCCTCACCCTCTCTCAGGCCCTCGCGCAAGTGCGCAGCCTTAAGGTCCAGAAGGTGAAGCCCGATCTTCAAGGCGGAGTGCATGCCGTCCTCACCACATGCACCCTCACCGGCGTCAGCCTGCCCGAAGGAGTCTTCGACCCCGTGCAGAAAAAATTCCTCCCCGCCGAATGGGTTCGCCGCATGGAGTCCATTCAGACGCTTGCTCTCGTGGACTGGGCCTTGCGCTTTGAAGTGCGCCCCGGCCACATGGACCCTTTCAAACATGAGCTGGCCACACTCGCCACCCAGGTGGGACAAGCCTCCATCGTCGAGGAAATGCACAATGTGCTCGGCCAGTATGATTTCCGAATCCAGTATCAGGGCGGCACGCAAAAGGAGTGGCTACAGTTCCTTGGCAATGTAGCGCTTCCCCTCGCCGCACGTTCAGGCTCCCTCGTCCGCTCCATGGAGACCCATCTCCACATTCGTTTTCAAACATGCAGCGAGGGGGTGAGCGCCCCGAACGTGGTCAGGCCCCCGGCCGAGAGCCTGCCGCAGAGCGTCCTGCAACGCATCCAGCATTCATGCGCGGAGTTTGGCATCGCCCCGCACACCGTCGAGATGCTGGACGCCACCTACAGCCGCCTTCAGGCCCTCCGGGAGGACGACTTGCAGCAGGGCACCTTTGAGTCCGTCGCCAACCTCTTCAACCATCTCGCCGCCGGACTTGAAGCCCTCATGCAGCAGCAGCAGCAGCAGGATGGGCGGCCCCCAGTCGAAGCCGCATTCCTCGGTCGCGATTTTTGCTCCTGGTTGTGCTGGATGGAGCGTTGCCTCGCGGACCGCTACCGCGGCACCTATCCCCTCGGGGAAAGCATCATTACCCGCGTCGGCACCTACCAGGCCTCCTACCACGGCTTTCTCGCTGCCATGGATTGCATCGCCCAGGAAGCCTACGATCTCGCCAGAGAATTCTGCAATCGAGCCTGCCCTGATCTCCCCCCCATCCCCGCAGTCACCGTGTGCAGCTTCATCGGCAGTGCCCCCTCTCCCAACATCTTTTGCTTCCCTCATCTGCGCTGCGGCTTCATTGAGCTTCCCCCCGGCCTGATCTTCCGCCTGCATGACCTCCCCGTGCTCCTGCATGAAGTGGGGCACCTCTTTGAGCGCGTCGTCAGCCATCATTTCAAGTTCGCGTACGATTTCAGGCCAGGGGATCCTGAAACCACACAGATCCGGGAGATACTGGCGGAGGCCTTCGCCTGCTGTGCTTGCTTCGGTCGGGACATGGACAGCTATGCAGCCCACCGCCTTTCCTTGGTGGACACCTACCTTCCGCAGCCCGCGAGCAAATTTGTCACCAGCCATTTTTTGGTCAATAACATCCGCCTCACCGCCGTGCACTGGCTGTTAAATGCACTGGGGAGCTTCAGCACCGCTCAGGATGCATTTCGTGAATTCAGCCGCAGGGTTGAGAGCATCGTCAAAGGCGAGCTCGACAGCACCCTGCCAGGGGACGAAAGCGCACAGTCAGAGGATGAGGCGCGCAAGGCTGTCAAACCCTGTGAAAATGCGTTTTATGCAATGGCGCAGCTTTATTACGGTCACTCAGACTTCAGGATCATGCTCGATGCCATGCGCTCCTTGCAGGATCTCAGCTCCCGAGCCACCTCTCTCAAAGCCCTCCCTTTCGCCCAGACATTCATTCAGCAAGGCAGCCACCTCCCAGCAGACCACTTCCGCTTCATTGAAGCGATGGTAGCACGGGCGGCATCGTAACAGTGCGGTCTTTGTCCAATCACGCTGCAGCAAAATTTTCCTTGGAGAGGACGCAGAAAACGGGATTACTTTCTTATGCATGCAAGACCCAGCGGCACGGCAGGATAGAGGATGCGCAAGGAGGACGATGACGAGCCACAGCATCCGACCACTCCACACCTTCAACGCTCCTTTGTCTTCGCCGCCGCCCCGGGCAGCGGCAGCACGCAGATCGGGAACTTGTGCAGTGCCGTGAGGCCGCTTTTCATGTGGATCCGGATGACAATGCTGAGCCGCATGGGCTTCTCGAGCTTCGCTGGCGCGCGAAAGATGAAGTGGCTGAGGTTGTTGATGCTGGTGCCGGGGATCTAGCCGATCAGCTCGTAGCTGGTCACGCCGGCCGGGTTGTTGAGGGCAAGCTGGCACTCAAGCGTGCGGCCTTCCAGCACGATGGGGTTGGGGTGCAAAGTCACGAGCGCGGAGCCGGGGTATATGCCGCGGCTGACGGCGGCCATGTCCAGCGCGATCACCTGCAGAATGCTGCCGCCGCGACTGATCACTGTAACGAGATTTTTCTCCCCCATGGGCACCACCTGCCGGAGCCTGTCACTGCCTTCCACCTGGGCGTCCGGAAAGTCCAGCATTTCCACGCAGTCCAGCCTCAGCAGCAGGCGGGCGTCGTCGGTGGCGAAGAAGTTGATCTTGGTGCCGTGGTCAACCGCCTTGGAACTGGTGCAGTAGCTGCCGCAGTGGCTGAGGACGTTGCCATGGTCATCCATCAGTAACTCGTGAGATGAGCGGGGTGGGTTTTCTTATTGCTGGCATCATCGTATTATTAAATACTATAACCCTGCACATGCAGGAATACCCGTGTACTTTTTTCACGAAGCAAAACACTTTTCCGCTTGCGCTTTGAAATCCGGGCCCAAGTGTTGTTAACAGACAGCCTGACGGAGTGGAGAACTCGGAGGGGGAATTCAATTTTGTTTTTGATCCTCGTTTTTCCTTTTTCTTCGCATGCCTCTGCTTCCTGCCCCCTCCCCTGCTGCTGCGTCTTCTTCGGCGGCTTTTGCTGCTCCGCCTGCGCGGGGCTCTGCGGCTGACATCCTGGCGGCGCTGCGCGCGAAGGCGGCGCTGGTGCGCAAGCGCCGGAAGACGCCGCTGGAGGATGCGCTGGCGGCGGACGGGGGCACTCGCGCAGTAAGGCTGGTGCAGTGGGCGCGGACGCAGAAGGCGGGCTATGATGCGGGGCTGGTGCAGTGGCGGGCGAACCGCCTGAAGTGGAGCCAGGAGGCGCAGGATATTTTTGACCATCGCGCAAGGGCACGCCGTGAGAAGGCGGAGGTGGAGGATGCGCTGAGCATCTTTGAGATGGCGAATGATTCGGTGAACATCGTGGCTTCGCTGGCGGAATTTGCGGCGGCGCAGGCGGAGCAGGACATCTATGGCGGGGAGCCGTGGTTCGCGGCAAATCCGGTGGGCCGGGCGGATACGAAGCTGGCGGATGACATCCAGCACCACCTGCAGTGGACGTTTCGCGATGGGCGGTTTGTGGATGCGCAGTGTCTGGGGATCGACCAGGCGGTGACGCTGGGGGAGTGCTTTATCAAGACGCTGTATGCGACGGATGTGGACGAGCATGAGGCGGCGACGCCGTGCCTGCATGCGGACGGGCAGCCGGTGGTGGATGCGCTGGGCGAGTATGTGACGAGCGATGCGCAGGTGAAAAAAATGGGCCGCCGCCTGAAGGGGAAACTGGAGTGGAAGGAGGTGTATGAGACGCGCCAGACGATCATCCGCCAGGGGGTGGAGGCGGTGCCGATCCACTTCCATGACATCAGCTTTCGTGAGGATGCGCCGGAGCTGGATCTGCGGCATACGAATGTGTATGTGAGCGTGGAGATGAGCACGTTTGAGGCGATGCGGCGCTTCCATCTTTCGAAGGAGGATGCGGTGCGGCTGGCGCGCTGCGCGGAGACGCGGATCTGCAGTGATGAGGAGGCGCAGCGCGAGCGCACGGCGGATGCGACGGTGACGTGCGCGCCGGCGGAGGAGCCGCTGGGTGAGGTGGAGGCGGAGCAGCTGCTGAACACTCGCGTGCGACTCATCGAGGCATACATCCGTGCGGATGTGACGGGCACGGGCAAGGAGGCGCGGATGTGCATGGTCTTCCCGCCGTACCATGAGGACTGGATCATCTGGGCGGACTATCTGGCGAACATTTCGCCGAAGGCTGAGCTGCCGATCAAGTGTGATGTGTGGGAGCCTGTGCCGCACCGGCTTTACGGTCGGGGCTTTTTTTCGAAGTATGCGTATCTGCAGACGGCGACGGACAATCTGTGGAACCAGGTGAACTTCCGCAATGAGATGCACGCGAATCCGCTGACGGCGGTGCATGAGGAGAACCTGCAAACAGATGAGGACGGCGGTGCGATGGTGATCGGCCCGGGGAAGACGCTGAAGCCGAAGGCGGGGAAGCGGCTGGGGGATTGCATCGAGTTTGCGCTGCTGCCGGATGCGGACTCGCGGAGTCTGGAGCTGTTCCAAACGGGGATGCAACTGGCGCAGTTGAGAAGCGGGATCACGAGCGCGAGCCAGGGGGATCTTTCTTCGGTGCCGGAGTCGAACACGGCGACGGGGATCAAGAGTCTGATCAGCCGTGCGGCGGTGCTGCTGAAGAAGCCGATCCGGAGGCTGCGGAGATCGAAGGGCCGGGGCTTTAGCTACGCGGTGAAGCTGCACTACGCGAACTTTGACCGCGCGGAGGCTTTTGTGTGGGGTGAGGGGCACAACAAGGAGCTCGTCACCATCACCCCGGAGCATGTGCGTGATCTGGACATTGATGTGGAGATGCTGCTGACGCAGGAGCAAAACCAGAACAAGCTGCAGGGCGCGCAGGTGATGATGCAGCAGCTGCAGGGCTACTCGGGCATGCCGGAGACGGACAAGGCCGGGGCCCGCGTGGGCGTGGTGCAGGCGCTGAAGGCGCTGGAATTCTCCAACGCGGAGGAGATGGTGCGAAAGCCGGTGGTGACGCTGGAGAGCTGCCTGCCGCTGCTGCCGCCTGAGGAGGCGCAGAAGCTGAAGGGCCTGATGGCTCTGCAACAGCAGCAGGAACAGGCCGCGCAGCAGCAGCCGGGGGCGGAGGCTCAGGCGCCGGATCAAGGTGCCGCGCCGGGTGCGCCGCCAATGCCAGGGGCTGGTATGGCGGGTGCGCCGGGGATGATGCCGCCTGGGGCGGGCATGCCGGGGGCTGCTGCGCCGATACCTGGAGCGCCGGGGCTGGCGTGAGTTTTTCAAACGAGACAATCAGACTATCAGAAGATGAGACATTCCGATGCTCCATTCCATCAACAAGCCATGATCGCTCCGCGCGGGGTCTGCCTGCGGGGCGCAGTGATCGAGGACCCATTCTTCGCTCTACGAGCTACGAAGGGCAAGCCGAGTTCGAGTAGGAGGACGAGGACGATTTTCAGATAACGAAGCACCAAGAACACAAAACATCTAACTGCCATGAAGAAGCACATACTGCTACTATTTGTCATTGCGACGATCACTGAGGTGAGCCGCACGACGGCGATGTGAGCTGCCATTTACCAATTCACTACTCCGCCCCCCCTGCTCTGCTTCCCGTGCCTCGTGTTTGCGACGTGCCGTGATCGATGACGATGACGAGGACGAACAACCCACAAATCGCACCATTCCCAATTTCACATTTTTTCAACCTAACACCCATCGCACACCATGCCTGCCTCACAACGCCGCACACCGCTTGATCCCATGTCCATCCCCGGAGCTCTCCAGGAGATGGTGCCGAATTCGTCCTTTCGCACGGTCACGCCGTCGGACACCTACGCCATCAAGGGAGGCCCGGCGCGCGCGCTCTATGTGGGCGGCGCAGGCAACGTGGCGGCCATCAACGAAAACGGCGTGGCCGTGATCTTCACCGCCGTGCCCGCCGGGGCCGTGCTGCCCATCGCCACCAACCGCGTGAACGCCACGAACACGACGGCTACAAACATCATCGCGCTGTAACATCATGATCGGACTCGTCCTCTCCCTCGTCCAACCGCAGCTTCCCCGCGACTCAACGCCAGGAGGTGCCGTGGATGTGTGGGAATGGGAGGATGGCATCGGGATGCAATGGGAGCCGAGTATTAACATTCCAACTGAATAACTTTTATGGCTGATCTTCCAATTTCAAGCGCAGCGTCTCTGACGCATTTGACCATCGCCCAGGGGGACCTTTTCCCTTTGGTGGACATATCCGCATCTGCCGGGAGCAAGGGGAGCAGGATCACGCTGGGGGAGCTTGCTGCGAGTGTGTTCACAGTCGGTTCAACGGTTGCGACGGCGGTTTCTGCAAACGGCGCAGCATCCACGCCTGCATTCGCGCTCACGGGGTCGATCTTCACGGGCGGCAGTTCGACTACGACAAAGCCGCTTTACCTGATTGAACCTGCTGGGACCACCAGCACGGGTTGGTCCATGGATGGGACGATGTTTGGGGTGAACGCTCCGTCATCACTCGCCAGTACAGGTTACATTCTGGATCTTCAAAAAGAGGGGGGGCGCCAATTCGGCATCACTGGTGATGGGTTTATTCGCCACGTCGCTGAATTGAATGGGTAACGGGTGGCGCGGCAGTGGAGGAGATTGCAAGTTGGGGGATGGACCAGAACGACTTGTTTGCAATGGCTTTGGGATTGAACACGCCGTGGAAGGTCGTGCGCAGCGGATTTGAAC
>NZ_JBGANL010000085.1:0-15379 GCF_044222345.1 Prosthecobacter sp. | reverse complement strand
ATTGTAGGGGCCACTCAAGGAGAGGCAGACGAAATCCGGACACAGTTCCTCCTCTACGAGAAACGACTGGGGCGGCGAATTCTCTCCGGAGAATGGGTGGCCTCCCTCGGCATGCCGAAGCGGGTTGTTCGAGACACCCGGAAGCTCGCCATTGGTGACAGATGGCTGGAATGCCATGGAAATGGTTTGGGGACAGAAGAGACGAGCCGTTTGGACGCCCTATGTGCGGAAATCTATGAGTGCATGTCGCCTGATCATGGCGACGCCATCGTGCTGTCAAGGAAGTCTTCAGACTACTTGCATGCGCAGCTACAGGAAGCCGGAATCCCTTCGGCGTCGATCCACACCAAAGAATTGCCATTGGGGCTCCTGGAAATGCGAATAGTGCGGCATCCGCAAAACGTGAGTGAAAGTGAGAAGCCGGTTAAACGCTATCTAGGGTTGACGATCAAGCGAGTGGTCGGACTCATCTGCGTGGCGTGCCGGTTGTCTTCATGAATCGAAGGCGTGGTTGAATCGCGTGCAAGTCGCGCATAGGCGACTTGTTTTCGCGGGGGCCGGTAACAACGTAACTTTCACACATCACGATTCAATTGAAGAAAGACAATCAGTCGAACAAGTCAGGCTCCTTGGCTGGGACTGGGTCTGCGCGATCAGCGCGAATAAACCGGCGCTTCTCGGTTAGGCCTGCAATCTCAATGTCTACGACGTCGCCTACGGAGAGCTTTTCCGCCTGCGCAGGAGCGACAGCGTAGATCCCGTGGTCAGTCGTCACCATGACATAGTGGCTGATGTCCGCGATGTCGACATCCGTCCATGGTTCTCGCGAGGATTTGTCTCTGGCGGGTGAAAGCAACTCGATAACGTCTCCTGTTGAGCCGGTGAGCGAGAGTTTGGTGCCGCTCTGCACCATTTCGCCAAGCAAGCGTTCGACGGCCGGCGCGTCGGCGTCGTACAGATTGGCGATATCTTTTGCCTGCTCGGCTAGCACAGACTCATTTGGTGTATCGCCGATCAAAGATTCTGTGGCTACGCCGACTGCCTCGATGTACGCGTGAACGGTGTCTGAGTCGACAGGCACGGAGCTATTGTCGCGACAATCCACGACATCCAAGAGGCACGCATCGGGCGACACCTCGATCTGTTCGCCGATGCGGAAATCGCCTAGCGTCGAGAGAAGCTTGCCAAGCCTATTGACCTGGTCCTCAAGCACTCGTGGAGTGGATTCATGGAAAACGAGAGCGTCATTTTCCAAAAGCAGTGGCGTTTTCACTCTGAGCCTGAATGCAACGGGACGCGTGGTCATGGGGATTCCTCCTCTCTGGGTTTTCCGCGAATAACGCGTGAAGCGACCGCCCATGAAGATGAGGCTGGCCGAGGGTGATGCATGCGCGCGGATGCTCCAACCTGCAAGGCGTCGTCGACCTCGCAGCTGTCCAATTGGTACGCGCCTCCGCTGTGGGTGCGAAACTCACTCAGCGATCGCATGCGCCGGACTACCTGTCGGCCATCGGGAGGATCGGAATGGTCTGCGGACGGTGTGGAGAGCTCGGATCGTGGCGGAATGAGAAGATCGCCTCCGGCTCCGTTCGGATCCATCAACGTCAATACGCGAGGTCGACTGCCCGCTAGGCTGAGCAGGCGGGTGCGAAGCGACGGAAATCCGAATGCATCCAGTGCAGCATCCATTTCGGATAGCGCTGCCGTTGGATCGTGCTCGCGCTGAACTATTTCAGCACGCTCAGCGAGCCATGTGGTCAGTGCGGGTACTAGCGATGTCAGTTCGTCCGTTGTGCCGACGCCCATCTGGCTCAGTAGGGGCGGGAGTTCCAAAAGGACATAGGTCCCTATGCGGCCCATATGGACGGTCCCATCAGTCGTGGTGCCGAGCACGGCTTCAGCAAGTAGCCGAGCTGCTCTGGCATCGATGGCGTCTTGCCGCAGGCGACTTCGCTCGACTTTGTGGCCCGAAGGAATCCGGTTAACTATCAGCAGATTGCCATGAGTATGATCGAGGGTATCGGTAGTGGTGGGTCGCATTGGGTTGGCGTCGACTGGGGATGTCGACGCCTATTATTAGTCGCGCATCGGGACCATAAATCACCCCGAAATCGTTGTAACAGCGTCAACTGTGCGCATTGCCTGAACCGCCTCTGAAAATGTCGTAGCGGTTGTGTCTCCGAGTTCAAGATTCGTGTGAATGCATGCAGCTGTCTGGAGTCTGCAGTGGCGACTACGCCCATTGACCAGCTGGCCGAAATTCTTCCCCGTGTGTCTCAGCCTGTGCGACGGGTTGATGGAATGCTTTTTCGCGCATTCCAACGAAACACGGGAGCACCTCAATGACGACGCCGCATGAACGAACCAGGGCGCTGCTCTGGGCGGGAGGGTTTCTGATCGAGCTTGCACGCGATACCAGCCTTCCGATTTCGGTCAGGCAACGCGCGATTGTCATTGCTCGCCACTTCCCGACGATTGAGGATGTTTCAACCCTGTCGGAGGCTGGTCGTAGTTCCGGGTCCGAGTGCGGTCTCACGCCACTCAGCGAAACGCCCATCGACTCCGACGATCTGCAGTTCGGTCCGCTTCGCTATTCAACACGGCTGGAGTGGCCCGAGGTTCCGGAGTCTGCGTAGGACGCGGACAACATGGGGAGGTTCGTGCCGAGCGATATTCCAAGGCAGGCGCGCGAGTACTTGCGAATCGATGCGAAGGCGCTCGTCTATTCCCCACAACACACTTACGTTTCTGGGCCGGAATGGTCTATGCGCAAGATAGAAGTTCGACATTCTGAACCGCACCCGCATGGGAACAGTATGGTCGAGTTGGGGTACCATTCTGCAATGCATGTGCGAGCAACCTCAGCCGCGAAGTCTGGCGAGAGAACTGAGCCGTCCGCTTTGTCTGGACCTGCATTGCGATCGTATTTTCGGCTCACCGAACAATGGGGCCTGAGCTCGGAACAGGAACGCATCCTGCTTGGATCTCCAAGCCGGACCACCTTCTATCGATGGAGGCGCAATCGCCTGGGTAGGTTGCGCAAGGACACCCTTGAGCGCATCAGCTACATGCTCGGGATATACCGGGCACTCCATGTGCTCTATTCGCGCGATTCGCAAGCGGACGGATGGCTGAAACGCCCCAACGCGGCGCCGCTTTTCGGCGGCAAGTGCGCACTGGATCGCATGTTGGGCGGAAATGTTGGTGACCTCTACGCGGTTCGCCAATACCTTGATTCGCAGTGTGGCGGGGCTTGACTCACGCCAAGCAGCCTCCGGGGTTTTCCGGGGCGGTTCAGTACTGGAACGCGGGAGTTGGTTGGGGGATAGACATGACGAGATGTCGGCATTGTGGGGACGAGATCGAGTTTCGGCACGTGTTTGGACAAGTGGTCCCGATTCACTTGTCCGGAGGATGGTGTCAAGGTGGAGATGGGGGTTCAAGCTGGGCTGGGAGTTGCCTGCCCAGCCAGGTCGATCCGTTTGAAATGACTTGTCGTCTCAGCGCGTGCCCGAAGTGCAGCCAGCCCGTGTTTTTCATCCGTCACAATGGGGGGAGTGTTTGGGTCGACAGCCTCGGATGGCCTTGGCCAAAGCACTCCTGTTTCGAGAATGAGCCGGTTCCATCCTGGTTTGGTTATTTCTGGAAGCAGTCGTTTTCAGAGGATGCTGACGACATCATTCTTTTTGGAGTGATCATCAAAGCGGAATATGTCCGTGCGGACAAGCAAGGTCCGGGCAGATTGATTCTGGCGGTTGATGGCGGGTCCAAAGGGCGCGTTTGTCTGGCGACCAATGCCAACAACACGCCGAGATATCTCTTGGGATGTATTGCTATTGCAGACCTGTCGGCAGAGCGATTATTCACCTCGAATCATGATGTGAGGCCCATCCTGCCCGTTGATGTTGGAGCTGAAGAGCTTGGGCTTTCCTCCGCGTGGGTTACCTTGAAACGCAAGGATCACCCTTCCGGGGAGTAGCATCGTTCGCGTCCGATCGTTGCGTTGAGAGCGGTGACGACGTCAAGTTCAGTCCGAAATTCTTCCCCGCGCGTCTCAGTCCGTGCGACGGGGTCATGGAACCCTTGTCCGCGAATTCCAAAGAGTCAAGGGGGCCCGCAATGACGATGCCGCATGAGCGAACCAGGGCGCTGCTCTGGGCGGGTGGATTTCTGATCGAGCTTGCACGCGATACCAGCCTTCCCATGTCAGTCAGGCAACGCGCGATTGTGATTGCTCGCCATTTCCCCACGATCGAGGACGTATCGACCCTGTCGGTGGCTGGCCGAAGTTCCGGATCCGAGTGTGGCCTGGCGCCTCTCAGCGAAACGCCCATGAACGCCGACGATCTGCAGTTTGGTCCGCTTCGCTATTCAACGCGACTGGAGTGGCCCGAAGTCCCGGAATCCGCGTAGGCGGGGCATGGTGCGGCTTTGCATATTCCGCAGCTGCGCAAACATGCGATTGTTTCTCGCGTACGACAGCTGGAGAATTGTGAGTCAACCCCATGCAAGGCTCATCAGCGTGGCGAGATCGCGCCGCGACAGCACCTTGGTGAAATCGCGCCAGTCTTTCTCCGGCGGCATCATCGTGCCGGTGTAGCGCAGATCGAATCCCGTCGCAGTCTTCTGGGCGTTGATGTATTCGTCCAGGCGCTCGCCGAGCGTTTCGATGTCCTCGATCCAGACGTCTTTGATAGTGTCCGGCAGAGATCCGAAAAGGTCGTAGCGGTTCTTCATGCGCTCGGACAAGCGTTCGTAGATTTTTTCGTCCACCGTCTTCTCGAACACAAGATTGAGCATATCCACGGTGTCACGCCGCTGCCCGAAGCGCTTGATGCGGCCGATGCGCTGTTCGAGCCGCGTAGGGTTCCACGGCAGGTCGATGTTGATCAGCGTGCCTAGGGTTTGCAGGTTCAAGCCTTCGCAGGCGGCATCGGTCGCCACCATGACGCGAATCTGGTGCTCGGCCACCATGCGCTTGAGTGTTTCGCGCTCGACACTCACGCTGTCACCCCGCTGGTAAAGGCGGCTGCGGCCCGCGCCTGCGTACAGGCCGACGGCTTCTTCCGGGTAACGGGCTGCCAATGAATCGGCCAGCCACTTCGCGGTGTCGTAGTACTGGCTGAAGATGATGACGCCCAAGTCACGCCACTGCTCTTTGTCGAGGAAGTGGACGACGGCCTCCATCTTCGGGTCGGCCTCCAGCCGTTCGAGCCGGGCGATCAGACGTTGCAGCACCTCGCGTTCCTCGCCCGTCTCGACTTTGACGTCACCTTCCTGCTCTTCGTCTTCCTCATGCACGGTGCCCCCCTCCAGCAAGCGCCGCGCCGTCGAGAGGCCCGCGTGAATGCTGGAGCAAATGCGCTGCTCCATCAGGTTCTTCATGAAGCCGCTGCCCTTGCCGCGCTTGGCCAGCGCCTTGCCGAACGCACGCGCCTCACCATAGGCCTGCCGGAAGTCTTCCGAGGTGCGCAGCGCCTTGCCTTCAAACAACACGTCGAAGGCACGCTGCTCGGTGGCCCGCTCGCGTTCGGGGTGAACATCTACACCCACCCTGGCCAGCAAATTCGCATCTTCTAGCTGCTGGCGCTTGCGCAGCACGACATGGCGCACCAACGGATTCTCGCGCTGGAACAAGGTCGCCCCCGCAATGCGGCGCTCCAATTCCTCTTCCAGAATTTCTCGCGTTTCTTCCGTCAGTTCAGCCAGCGAACGGTTGGTTTGCCATTCCCCGTTTTGCAAGCCCAGGTCTTGCCGGATAGCAGAGAACAAGCGTCGGGCGCGCGGCTCGCTGGTGGATTCCGTGCGCGGCAGCGGCGAGCGCAGCAGCTCCCAGGCATGGGCCAGCGATTCCACTTCCACACGACCGGCGAGGATGTCGAGCACCTCGTCGGGACGATGCCACGGCGCAAGGTCGTGGCCGAGCACGAAGCGTCCTGGGCCTTGGTGCAAGATGCCCAACAAATCCCACAGATCGGCAGGGTTGGTCTGGATCGGCGTGGCCGTGCCCAGCAACACGTGATCGGCACGCGCGGCGATTTCACGCATGAAGGCCAGCAACTCATTCGGTGTTCCGGCTTCCTTACCGAAGCCTTGGCGCGTTCTGGCCTTGTGCGCTTCGTCCAGAATCACCACGCCGAAGCGCATGCCCAGTAAATGCTGCTTTTCCAGCGAGTCGCGCATCATCAAGCCGGTCGAGACAATGCCGATACGCAGCGGGCAATAGGCAATCTGCTCGCGCCCCGCAGGGGACAGCACGCGTTCGTCCGCATCCAGCCAGACCTTGCCGACGGTATCCCAACGGGCGGTGGGGATGCCCAGCTTATCCAGCATCTCGGTCTGCCACTGCTCGGTGAGCGTGGCGGGGGCGAAGATCACCACCGGGCGGCGTGGGCCATTCTCTTTGTCCGCCAGCAGGCACAGCGTCAGCGCGGCGGTGGCCAGCGACAGCGTCTTGCCCAGTCCCACTTCATCGGCCAACAACAGGCGCACCGTGCCGTACAGACGCTGGTGGCGCAGGCATTCGGTCAGAAAGCCCTGCTGCCACGGTTGGAGCTGCTGACCCTCGCGGTACAGCGGCGATTCGATCAGCGCCGCAGGCGCAAGCTTCTCGTCATCGTCGATCTCGATGAACTCGATCTCGCGCCGATAGCCGCGCCGATGCACCTCGCGGATCACCACCTGCGGCAGCGGTTTGGCGGCATTCCAGAGGAAGTCGAATTCTTCCTCGATCCACGCCACGCCTTCCGGCGATTCGTCTTCCCACAGGATTTCGTAGTGGCGCTGCCAGCCGCTGCGCGTCTCGTTCATCGACCCGATGAAGCCCAGCCTGCGGCCATCGGCCAACGTAATCACGCCAGCCTTACCATGCACGAAGCCGCAGATGTCGTCGGGCGCGATGCGCACCGCCTGCCCATGCCTGGCAAGGAAGGCATCCAGCCGCCGGTAGCGTTCGCGGTTCAGTAGCGCCTCGGCTTCCAGACCTTTTTCGTTCCAGCGGCCCAGCATCTTGCTCTCACGCAACTGCGCTACTTTAAGATCGTCCGAGTGGATGTCCACGTTGCAGACGATCTTGACCTCGGGGATGCGCTCCAGTGCCTCGCCCGCCACCTCGAACAAAGAACTGGTGAAATAGCCCGCGATGCGCTTGTAGCTTCTGGCCCCGGCCAGATGCTGCATCAGAAAGCTGGCATCCAACCGATGAGTACGCGAAGAGAAGCGTCGGATGCTCATGGACATCAGTTCTTGGGTTTCACGCCGCCTTTGCGGCCCAAGCCGAAACCGACACGATAGAGGTCCGGCATATCAATGCGTCCGTCCTTTCTGGTTTCCAGAAGGCCAAGGCGTTGCAAATCCTCACGAACACCATCCCAGCCGCGATCAACGTGTTGCGCGGGCAGCTGTGTCGTCCTGATACTTTGTGCGCCACCGGGAAATTTCTCCTCCCATTTTGCAATGACTGAATCAACATCGATCGGTACGTTCATGCCGCTCAAGACGGCAAGAACGTCAGGGACCCACGGATAGTCTTCCGCCATTTCCTGCACGCGGATTTCCGAAGCCTTCTGAATGCCTCGTTTGATACTCTCAAAGTGCAATGCATAGTCATGCTGCGGATAGCGCTCGTTGGAATCTTCAGCAGCTCGCCCGATGGCGGCGAGAAAGGAGCGCGGGGATGTCTGGCCACGCCCATCGGCTAAATGCCCAACAGACCATGTATATGGCACACCGCGACGCCTGTCACGCCCCATCCAGGGACCGGCCAGGGCTTCAAATGCCTTCTTTTGAGCGTCGGACTCCGACTTCATATCGGAAGCAACGTTCCACACGTTGTTCTGCGCAATGCTCGTGCAGACGCTGCGCATCAGCTCACCATGCACGTCTGGCGCGTTGATGAGTCGTTGCCAGAGCAATCCGTGCAAATCATGTCGAGCCCACGCCAGCTCGGCTTTGGTTGCAGTGAGCTTGGATGCATCCGGAAAGTCGAACACCCTGCGCTCCGCCTGGTCCTCTCGCAGGAACACTTTCGCGTACAAACCAGGGAACGTTTTCAGCCAAAGCGCCACGCGCAGCAAGCCGCGCACGATGCTATCCATGCGCTGCCAGTCGGTGCTGGTGCGATCCAGTGCGTCAAAGAGAATCAGCCCTTTCCAGTCGCGTGGTTGCTGCATCAGCCGCGCGGCGTCTTCCGGTTGCGCCCTTAACCAGTCAACTGTCCCTTGCCACGTGTCTTGAGGAATCGCGCTCCCCAACTTCTGCGCGACTCTGCGCAGAATCACTGCCCGCCACAAATCGTAGGGGTCGCCTTTCTGATCAAGAAACGCAGCAAACACGTCAGCATTTGGATAAACGTCGATGGCTTCGGAATTGCTGAAGCCTGCGAATACCTCAACGTCCTGCAGATCAGCAACCGCAGCGCCCAATTGTTGGCGAAGCAAGCCGGATTGTAGGGCTGCCGTCCAGAACGACTTACCCACGCCGCGTCCGCCAACCACAACATGCGTATCCAGCCTCAACGCCTTGTGGTGAGAAAGCGGGAGGTACAGAGTTCCTGCTTGCGGAGTTTCAGCAAAGTTGCTGGTCTCAAGTGGTGCCTCCAGAATGGCTTCGCGCAATTTCTGTGCTTCTGTCATCACGCGCTCCTTAACTCGCTGACATCGCTCACACCGCCGAGCAGCGGGCCGAAAATGGATTGCACTTCCTGCGCATCAATCACCGAAAGACGACCTTGCAATGAGCGCAGGCCGGCAAAGCTACGGTGCCAGTTCACCGCCCACGGGTAATGAGGCGCCCCCTCGTCAGCCTCGTCGAAATTCCATCCTTCGACCAAATCACCCACCCGCCATTTCGTGTCGCTTCCAGCAGTTGGCCCGATGGTAGTCGGATCAGCCGGTGCAATCTCATCGTAAAGCGTTTCAGAAAAAATGCCGTAGGCGCTCTCGCGCAAGCCTTCCAGATAGGTCACGCGATCCAACTCGGGAACGATGGCGCCGACAATGCGCAGACGCTCGCGGATGTCTTCGGCCACATGAGCGCGCTGCCATTGCTCAAACAGCATCCGATAGCCCTTCCAAGTCTGCGCACCTTCCAGGGCAAACAGCAGAATCAGATTCGCTCCTAGGTCGGTGATGCAGGCAGATGCAATCTCGTCCATGCCGGAACGTGAGTCGATCAGCACCACGTCGGGCTGGATACGCGCCTCCAGCGCCTGCAACAAGCGCGCAAGTCGGGATGACCAAGTTTCGCGAGTTCCGTCTGCCCGTATTGTCGGCATCCACACACGGCCCAGCTTGGCGATGTATTCACCATGCGCGGCGCCATGGGCGGGCACCACATGGATTTCGCCGTCATGGGACAGGTTGCTGGTGGCGACCATGCTATCGAATACGGCAACTCCGTTGTCCAGAAGATCCTCAACGAGCCAATCGGTGATGCCGTACATGGGCTGACGTTCCGACGGCAGGAGCGCAGAAGACAGCCCGGGCGACTCCAAGTCAAGGTCCAGCACCATTACCCGTTTTCCCGCCTGTGCCAAGCTCCACGCAGTTGCGGCCAGGGCCGTAGAGCGACCCACGCCGCCCTTGATGGAAAAGAACACGACGCGCGGTGTGCCTTTTGTTTCCGGCGCAATGCGCGCCCAGTTGGCTTCGGTTGCCAGCCGATCAATCACCCGCACCTGATCAAACCCGTTTACGGCGTAGCCGCAGGCGCCTTGCCGTGCCTGCTCCTGGCTGGCTTCATACAAAACGCCTCTTTCGGCGTACGCATGAGGTGCCAGGCGCTTGGCGAGTGCCTGATACATGACCTCGACCGCTTCGGGTAGGCCCTCTTCTTCGCGAGCCCGCTCCGGTGCAATGAAACGGACCCGAGTATTCAAGTCGCGGTTGATGATCAGCCACTCCAGCCTGGCAAGCGTGTCACTGTGTGCCCTCAAGACCTCAGTGGTAATCGGCAGAATCTGATCGAAGGTCGTCATAGCAAGCCCTCGCGTTGCGCTTTGATAATCAGATCTCGCACAGCCTGAGCACCCGATTGATGCGCCTGCGTACGCGTCTGGTCGAAGTTGGATTGATGGGCATAGCGATCGGAAACACACCAGTTCAGATACGGATTTGTGACTGGCAAACCGTAGCCAATTCCTTGCACGTAACCGCTGCGGTAGCTCTCGAAACGCGCCCAGATGCCATCGGCGTGCACCCGATCGTCTGCCTGGGCAGGTCGATCTTTGGCAACATCCCAAGGCATACCAAAAACGAGCATCAACCGCTTCAACCCGCACTCTGTCGCCATGCCGTAGAGATGATCCGCATTGGCCCAGCGCTGCGCCTGATGCAAACGCTCGGCATCGTCCCAGTGGCGTCCATGTGCATCGAGAAAATCCGCTTGCATGCAAACTCCCTCAATCACCGAAGCGCAGATTCTTGAGACGTGCGCCCAGTACCTCGGCGGCAGAGCGCACCTCAGATTCGGGCGCTTTACGCTCGATGAAGGCCAGCATGTCCACCAGCAGGGTGCGGACTTCCAAGAAGTCCGCCATCTCGGCGCGCAGTTGTTCGACGATGACTTGCGCTTCGGTGTCCTTGAGCAGTTGCTGCAAGGCAATGATGAGCTGCCCCAGCCGCGTCACGCCGATCTCGGTGGCATCGGTCAGATCGCGCGAAGCGTATTCGGCCACGCGCTTCAGGCGTGCGTTGTTGGGTCGCATGTCGCCCATCACGCGGGTGTAGTCCGTAACGCGGAAGGCCTTGGCGAAGTTCTGGTAGTTGTCCAGCTTGGCCGCGCCTGCGGTTTCCATGTCCATCATCCGCAGCACAAAGCGTTCGATGCCGGTGAGTCGGGCCCAAGTGTCGGCGGTGAGCCCCTCGGGCACCAGCAGGCTGGATGCGGTTTCCGCCGCCTGCTGAACGATTTCGTCCACTACGGTCACTTCACCACGTGCGCGCGGACGCAGGGCAAAGGCTGTGACGTCTTCATCTCCGATCCGGGTGTAGGCGGTCAACACCTTGAGTGCTGCGGCATAACCGGCCATCTGCAAGTCGGAATCGCCCCACACCGGCTCGCCGTGGTGGGTGGCCACGGCGTTGTTTAGGTGCATCATGGTTTCGATCTGCCGCGCCACTTCCTGTCGTACTGCAGGCAGCAGACGCTGCTTGAAGCCGGTGCGCTCGCCCGCAGCGCGCTTCTTGAGCATCAGAATGACGGTGCCTTGAACGTAGCCGCCCTTCTTGAGCTCAGATGTGGTTTCGGTGGCGATGTACCAGGCTGCCACTACTTGCAGGCCCGCCGCCCAGAAGATGCCGATCAGGTCGCCCCAGACGGCGGTGTCCTGGTGCGTGAACATCACGCACTGCATGCCGTTGTCGGGCATGTGCTCGGCCATTGCCTTGTAGGCGGCGACCATGCCGCGCCTAAAGTCTTCGCCGGAGCCTTTGACCGCCAGTGCACGACGCGAATCCCACACCCAGTCATCGAAGGGTTGAGGCGGGTTTTTGCGTAGCCAGGCGATGAAGAACTCTGCAATCTCGTGGTAGTTCACCGCATCGGCATACGGTGGGTCGGTGATCCAGAACTCAGCGTCGTGTTGGAGCGTCGAGGCTTCCTTATTATTGACGGTCAGGCTACCCGCGATGCTGCTTGCTGCATCGGTGAGGAACAGGTAGTTCTGCCCGGTGACGAATGAGCGAACGCCGTAGAAATAGTTGGTGTTGTAGGCCTGGTTGTAGAAAGTCTGCGTAATTGACTCTCGCGCGGCCCCGGTGCCGTAACGGCACAGCTTGCTCGACCAATCCAGCATCTTGGCCAGCGACAGGCACAGTGCTGGTTGCACGTTGGTAGGCATTTGCTGGATTTGCTCATGCACCAATGCGGCCACCAGAATCTGGCGGGGGCTGAACATGTGATGCCAGTGCGTCCAGCCGCGCGTTCGAATCGGCTCGTCGGTCTTGTCGCCCGGCTCGATGGTCATGTCCGGCACCAAGCCTTTGGTCTGCCAGCTATTCAAGTTTTCAGCGACAAATTGCTCCACGCGCTGTTCGCGCTCAAGATCGGCGGCAGTAGGTGCGGAAAACCAGGTGTCCTGACGGCCCGCATCCAGCGTTTCCTTGCTGATCCACTGGATCGCGTACAGACGCTCCTGAAAGATGTCGTCCGGGATCGGCTTGAAGTCGGATTTTTCCCAGCAGCGTAGGCGGTTACCCGTAACCCCATCAGCTAAACGGAAGTCGCCTCGCAGAGTCTTGATGGGCGTGCGGTAGGTTTTGCCGTTCAATGCATAAACCATGTCGCCGTCTTGTACCGTGCCCTTCTCGGCGGCGCTCATCTCTGTCTTGGACGCGCCCGATATGATTTCAATATCGAAGCGCTTGTTCTTGGGGTCGGGCTTCAAACGAGCAACGGCATTGCGCGTCTTGGACACTGTCCAGGTGGAGGACAAGGGCACCATCCAGCCGGTTTCTGGGCAACGCGCTTCGAGGCACCAAAGGTACGCCTTGGCGCGATTCCCATCGTCATCATGTTCGATACCCAGCTCGGTGATGCGCCGATTGACGGCCTTCGCTAAAGTGGATTGGGCTTTCGAAATTTCCTCGCGCCGCTTGTTGGGCGCGCCGATAATTTCTGCACTGCCCCAGGTCAACATGCAGGCGATGGGGTTGAGGTCGGAGGCGTAGGCTTCGCAGCCGATGCGCGCTGCCTCGAACGGGATGGAGCCACCACCTGAGAAGGTATCGCCCACGCGCGGACGATGGCCGTAGCGCAGGATGCCCAGTTGCTCCACCAGCTCTGCGATAGATTTCACGTTCACGCCCAAATGGGCGTAGTGACGATTGACCTCTGCCCAAACTGGGGCATACAGCCATTCCTGATCCAACTCTTCCGGCCGCTTGCCCAGACTGGCCTTTTCCTCGTAACTGGCACAGGTAGCCAGTAACTTGCGATAGATCACCAGCTTCTCGTCGTCACTCAGGCTGCGCTGCCAACGCAGAGCGATGCCTTCTGCATCCGCATCAAGTGGAAAGCCCATCCAGCGAACATCTCCACCTGTGACATCACCTCGCTTGAGCGTGGCCTTAAAGTAGTCCCACGGATTTTCGAGTTGGATGCGCGCGGCAATCTCAGCTGGCGATACCGCGTTGCCGATTAGCGCACGGCGCGCCAAGCCCTCGTCGTCGAAGGCCATGAGCTTTTCAAAAAGAGCGAGATCTGCTTCCGCATCATTTGTCGGCGGCAGCAGGCTGGCCAGCACAATGGCACGCACCAGAATCAGCGGCTTACGGCCTTTCCAATACGAACCCAGACCAGTCAACGTCTGACTTTGCACCGAAGTCCGCTCCTGCTGTGCCTCGAACGACACTTTCTGGGCGGGGAAAACCGTCTCGATCAGCGCGGGCGCATCTTTCAGGGCCAAGGGCGTGAGAGTGGTTGTTGTTTTTTGCATTCCCTGATGAATCCTCAATGGGCCGAAGCCACGTCAGGTGACAGCCAGCCGTGGGAGCGCAGCCGCTCTTCGGCAATGGCAAGCTGACGTGGGGTGAACTGCTGCTTGCGTGCGTTCCAGCCATAGACCTGACGTTCTACGCTCTCGTGCTGTGTGGCACCCTCGCGGCTCATCACCCAATGCACTGTGGCCAGGAGTTCTAGCCCGTAAGGCGACTCGAAGCCCTCGACCAGCTTGGTTACGCGCTCGAAACGGGCGCGGCTGATATCGTGTTGATCCAGATAATCCTTGGCGTCTTCCACTGCACCGGGCACCAGAGTGAGCGGCTTGTCCGGCGCATCGCCGCCATCGGCATAACCCGCGATCAAATGGCCTTCCACCGCCTTCAGCACATGACGCAGGTTCTCGGCATAAGGGCCGTAGTGATGCTTGACGTACTGGAGACGCAGCGGCTCACCGGCTTCCTGCATGAAGTACATCAGCTTGTGGACTTCCAGCAGGGTGACAAAGGGGTCAAGCAGTCCGTCGAGGTAGCGCTGCATCAGGGCCACGACAATCAAACCGGCATTCATGGCGCGTCTTCCCCGAACAGGCCCAAGGAGGTCTGGACAGCGTCTTGTTCCGACTTGCCACGCCGCGCACGCGGTGCCAGCAGTTCGCTCTGCGCCACATCGCCCAAGGCGTGTTTGAGTGCAGCGCGCCAGCCCTTGCCTGCGTCCATCACCCCGCCGGTGCTCATGGCGGTCATGCCAAACAGCCACCAGCGTTCCTCCGGGCGCAGCGCCAGCCAGTTGCGCACGGCGACTGGAATCTTCTCCATCTCCATCTGTTCGACAGCCCAGGCCAGCACGCATACTTCCTTGCCGAGCAGGCGATCCACAGGGTTGTCGCCGACCTTCCACGTACCGGGCTTGATGCCATGCGCGGCCAGACGTGCATTGAAGGCGCGTTGCACCTCGGCGCGGATGGCGGTCCAGCGCGGGCGATCCAGCAGAACGCGGTCGATCACCGCGTTGTCGTTGCTGGTGGCCTGCAAGCCGAGGTGTTCGCTGATCTGCACCTTGCCGGTGCTGGCCTTGGGAATGATGATCTTGAAATGGTGCGGATCAGAAGTCGCAGGCACGCCAAAACCCAGCGTGTGCAACACTTGCGCACGCGCTTTGGGCAATGGTGTGTTCCCTGCGGCTTTGGCCATCCTCATTCCTCCTGATTGATGTCGCCCGGCTTCAGCTCGATTCCAGCGAGCCTGGCGAACTCTTTGAGTGCAAAGCCGGTGTCGAAGGTGATGCCGTCGGTAATGGCAATGTTGAGAGGTGCGTCGGGCTCCCTGAGCGCGTCGCGCAGGCTGTTGACCACGCCCTCGATGATGGCAGCTGTGACTTCGCGTTCCTGAAAGCGCACGGTCACTGTGTTTTCGCCTTCACCGATTTCGACGCGCACACCCTTGAAGCGCGTACCCGGCTGATCGCGGAAGCGGTTAATGACGCTGAAGACGAGTTCGGTCGTGTCTAGTGCAACGCGCTTGCTTTGCAGGCGAGCAGGCTTGCTGTCGACGATCCGCACCGTCTTGTCGCCGCTGGCGGGGATCTGGAAGTCCGCTGTCTTGTTGGCCTCGCCTGCGCGGGCAAACACCAGCAGGCGGCAGCTTGCGGAACCGATCTCGAACGGTGCGTCGTAGCAAGTGCCATCCTTGGGGTTGGAGCCGTCCGTGGTGTAGAAGATGTCGGCGTGCGGCGTGGCAGCAAGGGTGACACGGCGCTTGTCAGCAGCGGGTTCGACCTGATGACGAATCTTGAGGTCGGCAAGCCAGCGCGTAGCCGCCGCACTTTCATGCTGACCGGTGGTGTCCTTGACCCAGAAGTACAAGGTGCCCTCGGTCGAGCTGAAGTTGTCCAAGTCCTCGACCTGGCTGTCCTTGTCGGAAACATCGGCCTTGGTCGACCA
>NZ_JBGANL010000084.1:0-15483 GCF_044222345.1 Prosthecobacter sp. | reverse complement strand
GTAATCTCGCGGCGGTGATGGTGCAGTGATCTTGCGCTACAATCATCCGTTCGGAGAGGTGGCAGAGTGGTTGAATGTACCTGACTCGAAATCAGGCGTACCGCAAGGTATCGGGGGTTCGAATCCCCCCCTCTCCGCCATGATTCATTCGAACTGATTCCAAGTCGTTCGAACAATTTCCAATCCGTTCGGGGCCTCCCAAGGCGCTCTTAGAACGTCTTCCGGACCAGGCTGGCTTCCTCGTAGGCCTCAATGTCCTTGAGCCGGTACAGGACCTTCCCCACGATCTTCAAGTACGGCGGCCCCTCGCCGACGGTGCGCCAGCGCTGAAGCCGCGCGACGGAACACACCCAGCGATCAGCGAGCATTTTTTCGGTCAGGAGTTCTCGGCTGGGTTCGGCCGGAACCTTTTGAGCCTGAAGTAGGGGTTCGGGCTGGATCTCTCTTAAGGCCGTTCTGGCGATGCTGCCGGCCAGTACGTCCAACACGTCGCGGGTGCTTTCCGGCCGTGGTGTCGCAGAAGATGGGTGGCCATGTGCCTCGGTGCTTGTATGGGGTGATTTCATACAAGTTCATACCGGTTGGCCGGGCGCTTTTTCTCAGCAGGGTGGTGCTGTTTGATGCGCTATGTCGTCAGGACGGCTTTCGGCCAGTGGACGAAACCGCTGTCGCGGTAGTCTCCGAGCCAGCGTGGCTGGTGATCGTCAGGTTTAGTGCGTGCCTATGTTGTGAGTTGAGGCAATTGGCCTCGTTCACACAGGAGCACAGCCATGGAAACGTCGTCCCGACCGGTATCTCCGCTGCGTCAACGCATGCTGGAGGACATGCACATGCGCAAACTCGCGCCCAAGACGCAGGATGCCTACATTCGCGCGGTCAGCAGATTTGCAAAGTTCCTGGGGCGCTCGCCCGACACCGCCACTGCCGAAGACCTGCGGCGCTTTCAACTGCGCTTGGTGGATGAGGGCACATCGGCCATCACGCTCAACGCCACCATCACCGGCCTGAAGTTTCTCTTCGACGTGACACTGGGCCATGGCGATGTCCTGGCCAAGATGCAGTCGGTGCGGGTACCGCACAAGATTCCCGTTATCTTGAGCAAGCAGGAAGTGGCGCGCCTGATTGCGTGCGCTGGCAACATTAAGCACCAAACGGCCCTCGCTCTGGCTTACGCCACGGGACTGCGTGCCCATGAAGTCGTGTCACTTCGGGTGAGTGACATTGACAGCCAACGCATGACGCTGCGCGTGGAACAGGGCAAGGGTGACAAGGACCGTTACGCCATGATTTCGCCGATTCTGCTGGAGCGGCTGCGCGTATGGTGGCGTGTGGCCCGCGCCCAGGGCAGGATGCTTGATGGGGGGTGGCTGTTTCCGGGGATGAACCCGATCAATCCACTGACCGAGCGCCAACTCAACCGCGCCATTCATGAAGCCGCCACCCTGGCCAAGATCGACAAGCGGGTGTCCATGCACACCCTGCGCCACAGCTTTGCCACGCACCTGCTGGAGCAGAAGGTCGACATCCGCGTGATCCAGGTGATGCTGGGTCACAAGAAGCTGGAAACCACGGCGCTTTACACCCAGGTGGCCACTGAGGTGCTCAGAGAAGTGATCAACCCGCTGGAAACGCTGCAACCGGCGTAGGCCACTTCCATGGGGCCCAGTGCCCTGGAGGTGGCGGACATCTTCCGCACCCATGGGCCAGCCTTTAGAGCAGCCCAGCGCTCCCACCTGAGCCTGGGTCAACTCAAGGTCATGACAGCCATTGAGCAGTGCCGCACGGCGGCACTGGGGGGACATGTTTTGCGCTGTCCGGACTGCCAGCAGACCCAGGTGTCCTACAACTCCTGCCGCAACCGGCATTGTCCCAAGTGTCAGGCCCAAGCTGCCAAGCGCTGGCTGGAAGCCCGTCAGGCCGATCTCCTTCCAGTCGATTACTACCATGTGGTCTTCACGCTGCCCGCCCCCATCAGCGACATCGCCTACTACAACAAGGCGGTGGTCTATGGCCTGCTGTTCGAAATCGCTGCCGAGACCCTGATCACCATAGCGGCCGATCCCAAGCACCTGGGCGCCGAGGTCGGAGCCACTCTGGTCCTGCACACCTGGGGTTCGGCGCTCACCCACCATCCCCACGTCCACGGCATCGTTCCAGGTGGTGGCCTGTCTCCCGATGGCAAACGCTGGGTATCCTGCAAGCCCGGATTCTTCCTGTCGGTGCGGGTGCTCTCACGCCTGTTCCGGCGCCGGTTCCTGGAAGCATTGGAAGAGGCTCATCGCGCGGACAAGCTGCAGTTCTTTGGTGACAGTGCTGAACTGGCTGATCTAAAGGCCTTTGCCAGGTGGCTCGCGCCACTGCGCAAGATTGAGTGGGTGGTGTATGCCAAGCGGCCATTTGCAGGGCCTGCTGCGGTATTGGCCTACCTCTCGCGATACACGCACCGTGTGGCCATTGCCAATTCACGTCTGCTCGCCATGGACGAGCGGGGCGTCACGTTTCGCTGGAAGGACTATCGCGACAAGAGCAACCCGGATCGGCCACGGCACAAGACCATGACGCTTGCTGCCGATGAGTTCATGCGTCGCTTCCTGCTGCACGTATTGCCCATGGGATTCCATCGCATCCGGCACTTCGGGCTGATTGCCAACAACGCGCGCAAAGAGAAACTGGCACTCGCGCGGGAACTCTTGAACGTGCAGCCAACCATCCCCGTTGCCTTACAGGACGTGCGTGGAGATGTTGTCGCAGAGGCCGTGAAGCCCACATTTGTATGCACACACTGTGGTGCCCACATGGTTGTCCTGGAATTCTTCACGCGGTCCATGCCAATCCGGGCGCCACCCATTGCAATGGGCACACCATGAGGAAACGCGGAACACAGAGCTGGCACGCACTGCTGACCAAACCGTTTGGTGCAGCAGAGGGTGAGGTGTTGCCTGAGACGCCCCTACTGCTCAGATTTACACCAGTGTCTTGGGCATCGGCATACCGCTATATGCCCACAGACACGCCCGGTAGCTGCTCCCGCGCGCATAGGACCTGCTCCGTTGGTGGTGGTCTCATGGCCAGGGAATTCAAATCACCATAGGCTGGTACCAACGCGGTCTGCACGCGTTGCCTTCCAGGCCCCGCGGTTTCCTCCCTTGGGGCTTGTACGACGCCCACCCTTGTGTGTTTTATGGCATCACGGGCACGCCTCTGCGGGCGGGCATCCTACAACCCTAAACATGAGGCGTCGTTGGCATATCCTACCTGGTGGACCGGTAAAGGCTGGCAAGAGTCATTCGCACCTGCTGGCTCGGGCGATGGGCGCTGTGAATACCGGTCATTTGGCAGATGACGACCCAGATGACAGCACTTAGCCGACACCGGTCGCTGGCACTCGTTTCCAACGATCAGATCAGTATGACAGGTCCAGCGCCGAACATACTGGTGCGACCGACTCAAAAGGCATTGGAAATCATGATAAAGTAATTCATGAATTACTTATATTATGGTTGCCAACACACGGATCAGACTCAAAACCGAAGACCGCCAGGCAGAACTGGTCCAGGCGGCCTTGGGATTGGCCGCTCAGCGCAGCCCAGCCGAAATCACCACGGGTGACCTGGCCTTGGTCATCGGCATCACCCAAGGGGGCGTATTCAAGCATTTCGACAGCAAGGAGGCCATCTGGCTGGCTGTTCTTGACTGGGCGCACCAGTCGTTGATGGAGCGGCTCGAGCAAGCAGCACAAGCACGGCAGGTCAATGCCTTGCAGGCCCTGCGTGCCGTCTTCTTGGCCCACATCGGTTTTGTTGAGCAGTTCCCGGGGGTTCCCCGTCTTGTCTTTCAAGAGTTGCAGCATGCCAAGCCCACACCGCTCAAAGGCAGGGTGCAGCAACTGATGGCCGACTACCGGACTCTGGTGACCCAACTGCTGGACCACGCCCGTGAAGAGCGCTTGCTGGCAAAAGATGTGGATCTTCCGTCGGCAGCGGTCCTCTTCATGGGAGCGGTTCAGGGGCTGGTCATGCAGTCTTTGGTCACGGGCAATCTCCATGGACTGGCACGACAGGGCAAAGCCGTGTTCAAACTCTACGAGGCAGGCCTGTTGCCAAATCCTAAAACCTGACGAAAGAAGCGCCGATGACACTCTCCAATATCAAAAAGCGGCAGGTCTTGGTCGCAACCAGTGCCGCGATCGTGATTGTGGCTCTGGGATTCGTGGCGACTCGCATGGGGCCACTTGCCCCGACTATAGTTACAGTGACACAAGTCAAGAGCGAAAATCTGACGCCCTCGGTGTTTGGCATTGGCAGTGTGGAAGCGCGCCAGAGCTGGCTGATGGGCCCCACGGTGGCGGGGCGCGTATTGCGCGTGCATGTCGATGCGGGGCAGGCGGTCAAGGCCGGACAGTTACTAGCCGAGATGGACCCGGTGGATCTGGACCAACGCTTGCAGGCGCAAGATGCCGCGCTGTCCAAAGCGGTCAGCGTTCAAACGGCAGCACAGGCTCAACTGGCAGACGCCAAAGCTCGGCGCGAACTGGCCGCCACCAATCTGAACCGGCAAAAGGAACTGGCTCGGCAGAACTTCATCAGCCCTGCAGCGCTCGAGGGGCGTGAGCAGGAGCTGCAGTCTGCGCAGGCAGCCTACGAGGCCGCGCAAGCCAACCTGCAGGCGACCCGGCAGGACGCTCAGCGCCTGCAGGCCGAGCGTGCGGCTGTCGTGCAGCAAAGACAGAACACCCGATTGGTCGCACCGGCCGATGCGGTGGTCATCAGCAGGGATGCAGAAGCTGGTAGTACGGTGGTGGCTGGGCAGGCTGTGATCAGGCTGGTCAATCCCGCCACCCTCTGGGTGAAGCTGCGCGTGGACCAGGCACGCTCGATCGGTCTGGCGGTTGGTTTGCCGGCCCAGATCGCCTTGCGTTCGCATCCGCAACAGGTGCTGGCCGGCAAGGTGGAGCGCGTGGAGTTGCAGGCCGATGCAGTGACCGAGGAGCGCATCGCACAAGTAACGTTTGATCAAACGCCTGCATCACTGTCGATCGGCGAGATGGCCGAGGTCACGCTCAAGTTGCAGCCAGAGGATCAGGCTTTAGTGGTGCCGCAGGCCAGTGTGCAGACGCATCAGGGCCGAACGGGCGTGTGGCGTCTGAAAGATGGCGCATTGGACTTCGTTTCCGTGCAGTGGGGCGCGTCCAGTCTGGACGGCCGCGTGCAGGCATTGAGCGGTCTGGCCTCGGGTGACACGGTGGTCGTCTACAGCGACAAGCCGCTGTCGGTTGGAGCCCGCTTCAAAGTGGCGGACGCCCTAGTCAAAAAGGCCCAGCCATGATCAGCCTGGCGGCGCGCGACATTCAGCACAGCTGGGCCAAGTTCGTGCTCACCGGGCTGGGGCTGGGTTTGCTCATTGGCGTGACGCTGACCATGGCCGGGGTGTTTCGCGGCATGGTCGACGATGCCCAGGCCTTGCTGAGCAACAGTGGCGCCGACCTCTGGGTGGTTCAAAAGAACACGCAGGGGCCGTACGCCGAATCGTCCAGCCTCAAGGACGATGTGGTCCGCAGCATCGCCGGCATGCCGGGTGTGGCGATGGCGGCCAACATCACTTACTTCACCATGCAGGTCAAGGCGGTGGGGGGCAAGGAGGCCCGTGCCATGGTGGTCGGTATCGAGCCGGGTGCTGCCGGTTTGCCCGGGCAGCCGGGCCATTTGCTGGCAGGCAGGCACCTCATGCGCAGTCACTACGAGGCGGTGGCCGACATCAAAACCGGACTGTCGCTGGGGGACAGGGTCGAGATCAGGCGCCACACCTACGAAGTGGTGGGCCTGACACGCCGCATGGTGTCATCCGGCGGTGACCCGATGGTCTTCATGCCGATCAAGGATGCTCAGGAAGCTCAGTTCCTCAAGGACAACGACGCCATCGTGAACGACCGCGTGCGCACGGCCACCAACCCCGCTTTCAATCGGCCTGCGGTGCCGGGTTTGCTCGATGCGGTGCAGAACCTGCAGACCAGCAGCCGCAACGTCAATGCCGTGCTGGTGCGCGTGGCCGATGGTTGGCCCCCCGAGCGTGTGGCCGAGCCAATTAAACGCTGGAAGCACCTGACTGTGTTCACCCGTGTGGACATGGAGAACATTCTGGTTGACAAACTGATCGCCACTTCGGCCAAACAGATCGGCATGTTCCTGGCCATCCTGGCCGTGGTGAGCGCGGCGATCGTGGCCTTCATCATCTACACCATGACGCTGGGCAAGATCCGCGAGATCGCGGTGCTCAAGCTGATCGGCACCCGCAACCTCACCATCGCGGCCATGATCCTGCAGCAGGCGTTGGGCCTGGGCGTGATCGGCTTTGTGGTCGGCAAAGTGGCGGCGACGATCTGGGCGCCGGTGTTTCCCAAATTCGTGCTCTTGCTCACGCAGGACGCCGTGATCGGCTTTGGCGCCACCATGCTCATTTGCGTATTGGCCAGCACGCTGGCCATCCGCATTGCACTCCGCGTCGATCCGGCGCAAGCCATCAGTTGAGGGCCGCAACATGACAAGCAAACCTGGTGGTATTCGCATCGAAAACTTGCGCAAGGTTTATGGCCAGGGCGACACGGCAGTCGAGGCGCTCAAGAACGTCAACATGCAAGTTGCGCCCGGCGAAGTGGTGGGGCTGGTGGGCCCCTCTGGTTCCGGCAAAAGCACCTTGCTCAAATGCCTGGGGGCCATCATCGAGCCCACGTCCGGTCGCATGACTCTGGGCGATGAAGTCATTTACGACGACGGCTGGAAAACGCCTGACCTGCGCGCCTTGCGCCGCGACCGGATTGGATTTGTGTTTCAGGCACCGTACCTGATTCCCTTTCTGGATGTGACCGACAACGTCGCCCTGCTGCCCATGCTGGCAGGTGTGCCCAATGTACAGGCGCGGCAACGTGCACTTGAATTGCTAAACGCTCTGGATGTCGCACATCGTGCCAAAGCCGAACCAGCGCAACTTTCCGGTGGCGAGCAGCAACGGGTGTCAATCGCCCGGGCGTTGGCCAACAAGCCGCCGGTGATTCTGGCCGACGAGCCAACCGCGCCGCTGGACAGCGAACGCGCCCTGGCCGTGGTGCGCATCCTCAATGACATGGCCCGTCAGGCGCAGACCGCCATCATCGTCGTGACCCATGACGAGAAAATCATCCCGACCTTCAAGCGGATCTACCACATCCGCGATGGTCAAACGGTCGAGGAACAAGGCGAAGGGCGCGCACTTGATTAGGTACACGTCCTCAACGGCAGAAGTACCCTCTGAACCGGTCACTGGCGCTGGGCATTGATCCGCCGCGTCAAAGGCTGGTTTGTGGTCTGCGAGCTGATACCCACCGCGGGACCGATGATCTGATCACGCCACGTCTGAGTCAGAGGGTCGGTTCACCGTGAAGACCGCTTTGGGTCGAAAGCTGCCCCATGCGGGAGAGGTCAGTTCGAATCCCCGGCCTCACCAAAAAACGATGCATCTGGACCTGAGCAGGTTAGTGGGGCTATCATTGCTGCTCCGCCAGGACACGTCGCAGAAAGCCCCGCATCGCGGGGCTTTTGCTTTTGCAGTTGCGCAAACCGGATGGCGTACCAGCCTCGACGTGGTGGCGCATCAGTTTCGGCAGTGGTCGCGCGACCGCGATGCGGCCCTGTCCGGGATGCACGCAGGCGCTTTCGGTCGCCGTGAACGGCAAACCCGCTTGACGCCCATTGGCGAGAACATTGGCACGATTTGTGTATGAAGCAAGCAGATCTAAGCGAGCATGAGGAGGCGTGCTGTGGATAGTCAGTGTTGCTGGCCGGGTTGCCGATGAGCCCGACGGATATTCCGCACGACCTGGGCGGCGTCGCTGCCGTGGCGTTGCTGCTGGGCATGAAACACGGATTTGACGCGGACCATCTGGCCGCAATTGACGGCCTGACCCGCTGCAACTACGCCACTCGCCCGCGCCTCGCGCGTCTCTCCGGCGTGCTGTTTTCGCTCGGACATGGCGCTGTTGTCGTAGCTACTGCCGTGCTCGTGGCAACGCTTGCGCAGGCGTGGCGGGTGCCAGAATGGCTGGAGTCGTTCGGCGCCTGGGTGTCAATCGTTGTGCTCTGCCTGCTCGCGGCGTTGAACATTGACAGCGTGTTTTCGACGCCGTCACATCATGTGGCCCGCCTGGTTGGCTGGCGAAGCCGCCGCTTCTCGCGACTGCTGACCAGCGGCAATCCGCTGGCGGTCGCGGCCATTGGCGCCTTGTTTGCACTTTCGTTTGACACCCTGAGTCAGGCGTCATTGTTCGCGGTCGCCGCCAATCCCTTTGGTGGCTGGCAGACAGCGCTATTGCTTGCAGGCTTGTTTGTCGTAGGGATGTTGCTGTCCGACGGACTGAACGGACTCTGGATTTCGCGCCTCATTCGCCGGTCCGATGAAACGGCACTGGTCGCCTCGCGGGTCATGGCGGTTGCGGTGTCGGCGGTCAGCCTGCTGACGGCGGCTTTCGGCGCCAGCAAGCTGCTGTTGCCGCAACTCGATGCCTGGGCCGAGGGCAAGGAACTGTGGCTGGGCGCCTTCGTCATGCTGGCCATCTTTTCCGGCTTTCTGCTCGGAATGCGGCTGGCGCGCAGACATGAGGCAAAGGCCGCCAGCGTTGCTGCAGTGACGCCGAACTGATCCGACTGGCGACCGCAGCGCGGCAGCGAGCCGGTTGGGGACATCCCGATCGAGCGAGCGGGCTCGAACCCAAGCTGGCTTGAGCCCGGGTTCGTACAACGATCAGCTTTTCGCCGAAACCTTTATTCGATCAGGGCTCCAGGGTCGTTTCGTGAAGTTATCGACTTTGCGGAAAATGACCGCTGAGCCCTTAACAAACGGGCTTCGCATCAAAAAGCTGCCTGCCTTGACTACTTGTAGAGCACCTCGGGCAGCCACAGTCCAATCGCCGGGAAGATGTAGAGCAGCAGCAGCGCGATCACCTGGATCACCATGAACGGCATCATGCCCGCAAAAATCTGGTTCAGCGTCACATGCGGCGGCGCCACGCCCTTGAGGTAGAAAGCGGCCATCGCCACCGGCGGCGACAGGAATGCCGTCTGCAAGTTGAGCGCAACCAGCAGCCCGAAGAACAGCGGATCGACATTGAACTTGGCTAACAGCGGGATGAAGATCGGCATGAAGATCACGATGATCTCGGTCCACTCCAGCGGCCAGCCAAGGATGAAGATGATGAACTGCGATAGCAGCATGAATTGCGTCGTCGTCAGCCCGAGCGAAAGCACCCATTTTTCGATCACCTCCTGCCCGCCCAGCAGGGCGAAGGCAGCGGAGAAGATCGACGAACCGACGAACAGCCAGCACACCATTGCGGAGGTCTTGGCGGTCAGGAATACCGACTCGGACAGCACACCTTGCAACCTGACCTGGACCGTCGCCAGCGCGCACCAGACCACAAATGCGGTCATCGAAAGCCAGCCCAGCCACATCGGCACCGGGCTGACGATGAACTCGGACTTCAGCAGCGCAAACCAGACCACCGCTGCCAGCACCACGGCCCACAGTGGCAGCCACAGGCGCAGTATCTTCGTCCGCTCGGCGGCGGGGCGCGCGATGGCGAGGTACGCCGCAGCGAGGACGAAGCCGCCGATCGAGCCTACCGCAGCGGCCTCGGTTGGCGTGGCGAGCCCGAATACGATGGTGCCGAGCACCGCCAGGATCAGGAACGCGAGTGGAAAGAACGAGGCCAGCAGCAGTTTGTAGACTTCATAGCGCTGCCAGTCGAGCACGGCGTAGAGCAGCACCAGTGCGGCGACCACAATGCCCAGGGTCCACCAGAACCAGTCAGGAGCCGGGACAGTTTTGGCCCCTTCCGCAGCTGTCGCCGACGCCGGGAGGCTCGCGTTGGCACCTGCTGCAGCGCCATCGGTTGTGGCTTTCGTGGCGGCGGCACCCTTGGCACCCTTGGCACCCTCGGCACCCTCGGTGGGCGGTTCTTTGAGGTCAGCGGCCGGCTCTTTCAGTTCGGACAGGGACGACGTGGCTGGCGGTTCCTTGACGCCATCGGCGGCGGGCTCCTTGAGCTCGTTGCTGCCTGCGGCTTCGGCACCCGTGCTGGTCTTGGCCGCTTCGCTCGCGCTGCCCATCTCGACCAGGCCGGTGGTCTCGACGGCGGCCGGCTCCGTGGTTACGGCGCGATGAATCGCCAGCAGCAACAGGCCGAATATGATTGCCGGCAACAGCGCGACCAGCAGCTCCTTGACCAGGCTTTTGCGTCCGATGACTGCCGCACGGTCGCCGCGCACAGCAGCCAGCAGTGCCGGGAGCGCCCGCTGGCCCGGCGCAGTGGCAACGGCCGCCGGGACCGGAGAAAGTGCCACGACACGATCTTCCGCCGAGAGCGGCGGCGCCAGCTTCGGGTTGAGTTTCGCCCGGATCATCACGTAGACGATGTAGAGCACCGCCAGCATGATGCCGGGGAAGAAAGCGCCGGCATAAAGCTTGACCACCGACACGCCTGCAGTGGCGCCGTAAACGATCAGCATGACTGATGGCGGGATCAGGATGCCCAGGCAGCCACCGGCCGTGATGGCACCAGCGGAGAGCTTCATGTCGTAGCCAGCGCGCATCATTGCGGGCAGCGCGAGTAGCCCCATCAAAGTGACGACGGCGCCGACGATGCCCGTCGCTGTGGCGAAGATCGCGCAGGTCACCAGTGTGGCGACCGCGAGCGAGCCGGGCACACGGGCCAGCGCGAGGTGCAGCGATTTGAACAGTTTCTCGATCAGGTTGGCGCGCTCAACCAGATAGCCCATGAAGACAAATAGCGGGATCGAAATCAGCACTTCGTTGGTCATCACGCCGTAAGTGCGTTGCACCATCAGGTCCAGCGTGTGCTTCACGGCGACATTGGGGTCACCACCTTTCTGGGCGAAGTAGGCGATGAACGCGAAGATTACGCCCATACCCATCAGCGTGAACGCCGTCGGGAAGCCAAGCATGATGGCGACCACCACCAGCGCCAGCATCATCAGGCCATAGTGGCCCAAGGTCATGCTGCTCCATGGCATGAGGATCAGCGTGGGCAGCGCGATGGCCGCCATGATGATGAGCCCGAACCAGAGTTCCTTGCGCAGTTTCAACATTACCGTGCTCCCTGTGCGCCAGCGTCGGTACTACTGGTATGTGACGTGACCATCGCCTTCAGCTTGTCGACATCGACCTCCTCGACGTCCTCCTCGCGCGAGGGCCAGTCGCCTGTTCTCAGGCAGATCACACAGCGAACGATCTCCACCAGACCCTGAATGAGCAGCAGCAGGCCTGCTGCCGGGATGATTGCCTTGAACGGATAGATCGGCGGGCCGTCGGCGGCGATCGACGAACGTTCGTTCTGCGCCAGCGAAGTAGTGAAGATCAAAAAATGCCTGAGTGCGTGGCTGGAAGAAACCATACAGGACGTCACCGCGCACATGGCCGTTCTTCGACAGTGTGTAGGCACCTGCCAGCATGAACAGCGCCCCGTAAAGCATGTTGCTCGCATCCATCACCCACGGGTGCGGGTTTGACAGCACATAGCGCGAGAACACTTCCCAACCAATGAGCAGCGTCAGTGCGACGATGCTCCAGGCGGCGAGTTGGCCCACGCGGGTCGAAATTTTGTCGACCAACAGCAATACGGATTGCATTCAGTTCTCCTCGGACACGGGTGCGCTGCCAGCTGCGCTGACGTAGTTTTTTCGGCGATTCGGCGTTCGCCTGACATAAAAAAGCCCCCGGGGCGCTTGCACTGCGGGGGCTGCTTCGCGGGGCGCGGACTATGACTTCTTGCTCGTGGCGTGGCGGAATGCCATCTTGAAATCGACGTTGGTGTCGTTCTGCCAGCGGCATGCCCGCATGGCAAATTTCTCCATCGATTCCAGCACCTTCTTGAACATCGGATTTTCGGCCGATTTCTTCTTGGTGATGTCGTCCCAGGCCTTGAGCTGTGCCTGCAGGATGGCGTCGGGTGTTTTGTAGAACTTGACGCCCATCTTCTGCAGCTCGATGTAGTCCTGCGAGTAGCGGTCGATTGCCTTCCAGCTCATGTCGGCCGAGGCTGCCTGTACTGCATTGTTGACGACCGCTTTCAGGTCGGCCGGCAATGCGTTGTACTTGGTCTTGTTGAAGAGGATCTCGAACTGCTCGCCGCTTTGATGGAAGGATTGCAGCATGCAGACCTTCGATACGTCCGGGAAGCCGAGCACCTTGTCGGAGCTGGTGTTGTTGAATTCGGCCGCATCGAGCAGGCCGCGATCCATCGCTGCGACAATTTCGCCGCCGGGCAGCGCGTTCACTGCTGCACCCATCGCCGTGAAGATGTCAATGGAGAGGCCGACGGTGCGGTATTTCAGTCCCTTGAAGTCTTCCACTTTGGTGACGGGCTTCTTGAACCAGCCCAGCGGCTGCGTCGGCATGGGACCATAGACAAACGACTGCACGTCGAGGTTGAGGCCCTTGTAGATCTCGTCCAGCAGGGCGCGGCCGCCACCATATTCGTGCCAGGCAAGGACCATGTTGGCGTCCATGCCGAATGCCGGGCCCGAACCCCACAGTGCCATCGCGGAGTTCTTGCCGTACCAGTAGGCGAGCACACCGTGACCACCATCGAGCGTGCCTTTGGAGACGGCATCGATGAGGTCAAATGCCTTGACCACGGCACCCGACGGCAGCACGTCAATCTTGAGGCGGCCGCCCGACATGTCGTTGACCTTCTTGGCGTAGTCGAGCGCGTACTCGTGAAAGATGTCTTTCGCTGGCCAGGTGGACTGCCAGCGGAACGTGATCGGCGATTGCGCGACGCTGACCATCGGCGCGGCGCCCACGACGGCTCCGCCGACGATCGTGGCGGACTTCAGAAACTTGCGGCGATCGATTGTTGTTTCATCGGACATGGGGGCCTCCTTGTATGCAGATCCGCAGTGGACCTTGTTGAGTAAGTGTCGAGCCGGAAGCGCTCGGGCCATTGGGCGCATGCAACGCAATTTCTTACGAGTCCTGCGTTTCGCAGGCGACGCAAACGATCAGTGGCGGCAATAGAATTCTGAAACTCGCCTCAACATGCTGTTTCAGGGCTTACCCGTAGCTGGCTGAAAACAGGTTCCATTTTTCTGTTGTGCAATGCGCAATGGCGGACTCAGTGAAAGTCATGCGAGGCCACGGCAAGATCAGCAAGCAGATGCGAGGCGTCTTCCATGTGCGCTGCAACAAGATGGCTGATTGGGCCCTGATGTTGAAGCTTGCCGTGGACAATCATCAGCCGGGAAGCAATCAGCGCTCGCCGCTCTTTCTCGGCCAGATCGCGCCAGACGATGACGTTGGTGTTGCCGGTTTCGTCTTCCAGCGTGACGAAGGTAACGCCGCTGGCTGTGCCGGGGCGCTGGCGACAGGTAACAAGCCCTGCCACACGGATATTGCGACCGGAGGGAATCTTTTTGAGACTCGCAGCCTGCTGGGTGCCAGCCAGCAGACTGCGCAGCAGTTTCAGGGGATGCACGCGCAGTGTGAGACCGGTGCTGCGGTAATCGGCGATGACTTCCTGGCCAAGCGTGAGGGGCTTGAGCGGCGCTGCTGCGTTGCTGATGTCTGATGGTGCCGCCGGAAGATCGGGCAATTTCGAAGCGGCGGCCATCCACTTTGACTGGATCCGGTTACCGGCCAGTAGCCTGAAAGCGTCGGCGTCAGCCAGTGCGTTGATGACTTTGGTGCCAATACCCGTTCTCTGCACAACGTCGCGAATGCTCGAAAACGGAATCTCCTGCCGCAGTCTGACGATGTCACCAGCGACCGTCTCGCTGATGCCGCTAACCATGCGTAACCCAAGGCGCAGCATGGTTTTGCCTACTGTTCTTTTTTCTGGATCCGGATTGTCAAAGATCAGTGCGCAATCCCAGTCACTCGCATTGATGTCAACAGGCAATATTTGTACGCCATTTTTTTGCGCGTCCTGTATCAACTGTGATGGCGAATAGAAGCCCATCGGCTGACTGTTGAGCAGGGCACAACAAAAGGCAGCAGGATGGTGACATTTAACCCACGCCGAGTTGTAGGCCAGAATGGCAAAACTTGCCGCGTGTGATTCCGGGAAGCCATAGCTGCCGAAGCCCTCTACCTGTCTGTAAATGGAGTCCGCAAACTCGGAGGTATAGCCACGCTCGAGCATGCCATTGATCAATTTCTCCTTCAGATGACCCAGGCCGCCCTTGCGTTTCCAGGCTGCCATTGAGCGGCGCAGATTGTCGGCCTCACCGGCTGAAAAACCGGCCGCTTTCATGGATAGCTCCATGACTTGCTCCTGAAAAATCGGAATGCCCAACGTACGTTTCAGGATGCTCTCGACGGCCGACGAAGGGTAGCTTTGAGCCTCAACCCCCTGGCGACGCTTGAGATAGGGGTGAACCATGCCACCTTGTATCGGCCCGGGGCGAACGATGGCGATCTGTACGACCAGATCGAAATAGCTTTCGGGCTTCAGCCTCGGCAGCATGTTCATTTGCGCCCGGGACTCGACCTGGAAGACGCCTGTGCTCTCGCCGCGACAAAGCATCTCGTACACAGCCGGATCTTCCTTCGGGATATCGTGCATGGTGAACGGCTGACCGGTCTGCTGTGCGACCAGTGCCATGGAGCGACGCAGGCAGGACAACATGCCGAGCCCGAGGATGTCGACCTTCATCATGCCCAGCTCTTCAATGTCATCCTTGTCCCATTGAATCACGGTGCGGTTGGGCATCGTTGCGTTTTCGATGGGAACCTTCTTGTCGAGCCGGTGCTCGGCCAGCACAAAACCCCCCGGGTGCTGCGAGAGGTGTCGGGGAAAACCGCGTAGCTCAGCTGTGTATTTGAGCAACTGCTGAACGCGATGCACCTGAGCATCGAAGCCAATTTCGGCGAGCCGCTGGTCCAGATCGGACTTTTTGTCCCACCACGAGAGATTCCTGCTGATGCGGTCAAGCTGATCTTCAGAAAATCCGAGCGCCTTGCCGACATCGCGGATTGCGCCCTTGGTGCGATAGCAAATCACCGTTGCGCAGAGCGCCGCACGATGGCGACCGTAGCGCGTAAACACATATTGAATGATCTCTTCCCTGCGCTCGTGTTCAAAGTCGACGTCTATATCGGGCGGCTCGTCGCGTTCTTTCGAGATGAAGCGCTCAAAGAGCAGATGACATCGCCCGGGATCAAGTTCCGTGATGTGCAGGCAATAACAGATCGCGGAATTCGCCGAAGAGCCACGGCCCTGACAAAGAATCTCCAGACGCCGTGCCTCACGCACGATGTCGTACACGGTCAGAAAATAGGCCTCATATTTTTTCTCGGCGACCAGTCGGAATTCTTTCCTCAGCTGGCTTCTGACTTTCGATGGAATGTGGTTTTGATAGCGGCGGTTGGCACCGAGGCGGGTCAACTTGCGAAGGTATCTTGCTGCAGACAGTCCCGCAGGAACAAACTCCTCAGGGT
>NZ_JBGANL010000029.1:0-83425 GCF_044222345.1 Prosthecobacter sp. | reverse complement strand
GAATGGCCCGGGACGCTCGTTTTGCAGGCAGGAGTGCCCGCATCACTTCTACTTCTTCCGCACATACAGCAGCACCCGGTCATGCGTCAGCAGGCAGAGATCCAGGCGGCCATCACCATTGAGATCCATTGCGGCGTAATCGTGGGGCTCGTTTTCGAGGCCGGTTTTGCCGCGGACATGCGGATCCGTCTCGAAGACACGGAAGTACATGGCGCTCTCCCATTTTTGCCCGGTGGCGGGCTGAAAAATTTCGATCACGCGGCTCTTGGCGGTGTCGATCAGGGCGATGTCATCCATGTCTTCACCGGAGAACGAGGCGGCCATGAGGTCGGTGGGCGTGGTGTCCTTGAGCTCGCTGTCAAAGGTGGCCACGGTTTCGAGTTTGAGCGTGGAGCCATCCAATGGAGCGATTTGGAAGCTGGTTTTGCCAAGCAGCAGCAGCTTGGTGCCTTGCTCTGCCTTCATGAGAACGCATTGCTCGGGCGTCATGGCGGGCAGCGCATGGGTGTGGTCCGCGCGATAGACGCGGTCGGTGCCTGCGGTGAGTTCGTGCAGCTTGCTGTGAGTGGCGTCAATCAGCAGCACGGAGACCTTGCCGCCCTTGCGGGAGACCAGCGCGCTGTGCAGTTCGGCGGCGGCATCAGGGGCGTTGAACTGCTCCACGATGGCCGCCTTGCCTTCGGCATCCACCTTGAATGCACGCGCCAGCTGCTGATGGGCGATGATGATCTCCGCCTTGCCGTCGCCATCCAGATCTCCCGTGGTCAGCGCGGCGGGGGTGAGTTTACTGACAAAGGAATCCGGGATGCCTTCGACGCGCTTGTAGGGCGTTTTGGCGTCCGTGGTGCTCAGCAGCAGCTGCATGGGGCCGAGATTGGAAAACAGGGCGAGATCGCCGCGGCCATCCTGATTGGCGTCGACGACGCGGATGCCGTTGATGCGGCCGGTCTTGATGGTGAGCTCCTGCGTAGTGGCCGTGAAGCCTTTGGCTCCGGCAGTCTTGCGCAGCGTGACGAGCTGGGGCTTGGACTTGATCTCAGTCACGCAAAGAACGGCCGAATCGGTGGTCAGGGTGAGCAGGGTTTCTCCCTCTTTGGACTGATAAATGATCTCGGGGTAGAGCAGGCGGTTGACCTGCCAGTGGGCGACACCGATGGACTGCTCGCCGGGGCTGAGCAGCACCAGCTCGGCTTTTTTGTCGCCATCCACATCAGCGATGGCCAGGGACTCCACACCACTGAGGATGGGAAACTCACGCCCCTCACTGAAGGCGCCGCTGGCGCTGCCCTGAAACAACCAGCCACGTGCCGCCTTGGGCTCGGACATGAAGACGTCGGCGTGGCCGTCGCCGGTGAGGTCTCCATAGGCCACGGCACCGCTTTTAGATTCCGTGGGCGGCATGGCGTAGCGGATGGTGGCGGCGTGGTCGGAGCCGGGTTCAGCGGCGCCTTGAGTGAGCTTCGCGACTTCCACCATGTTTGTTTCATCCTGGATCCAGGCGACGCCGGACTTCTTGCCACCCAGGCGGATGGCATGCAGCCAGTGGCGCGCGGCGGGGATTTCGAGCCGCCACTCCTCGCCAAAGGTGGTGCCTTCATGCTGCAGGCGGACGAGCAGCGCGTCACCGTCTGGTGAGGTGTAGAAAATGTCGGCACGTCCATCGTCGTTGAGATCGGTGGCGGTCAATCCCGCGCAGCCGCCTTCGCCCAAGGCGTAGTTCTGTGGTTCCGCCCACTCACCGGGCTTGGTTTGCAGCAGCACCATCAAACGCGTGCTGGTGAGCAGGGCGATGTCATCGCGCCCGTCCCCGTTCAAATCACGTGCGACGAGCACTTCGGTGTCGTCTGCGGTGGAGTCGAGGGTGAACTCACGCTTGGCTGCCCAGGCACCTTTGTCGTCCTGCATGCGCAGCACGAGTTTGTCCTCATCGGTGAGGAAGGCGATGTCCGCTTTCTTGTCGCCATTCCAGTCGCCCACGACGAGGGCAAGCGCGGCACGGCCGATGACGAGGGGCTGCTTGTCAAAGCGGGACACCTCAAGAATCGGGTTCCAGCGGTCGGTGCGGGCGGATTTTTCAGGAGCTCCGGACTGCACGCCGTCCTTGCGCTGCAGGAGAAATTCGATGCGCGCCCGTGAAGCATTGACGATGGCGAGGTCCGTCAGGCCATCGCCATTGAAGTCAGCGGCATGCGGGCTGGCGGTGTTCCAGTCGAGTTTCACGATCTCCGGGCCGTCGAAATACAGTGCGGGCTTGTCAGCAAGAACGCTGGTCGCAAAGAGCAACGGCAGGAAAGCGAGACGCATGGCGGGCGATGGGTGGGCTTACTTGGCCTCAACGGGAGTGGTCAGGTAGTGAATCTGAATGGCGTCCGGGTGGGAATAGCTGGTGCTGAGCAGGCTGCCAAAGTAGCGCTCGAAGGTTTCATTGGAAGGACGTGCGCTGGCATCAAACCAGCCGCCGGCGGCTGAGGCGACCGTTGCTTCGGGGGACAGGGCTTTCTTGCCGGGGCCTTTCTTTTTTGCGGCCGCCTTGGCTTTGGCTCCGGTTTTGCTTTCGAGCGTGGCGGCGGCAGTGGCGATCGTGTTCATCAGGCGGCCTGCATCCGCGACGCCGACACCGCTGTAGTTTTTGGGGACGAGCGAGAGAAGGTTCTGCACATGCGGATTGTCCCAGACACTTGGGCCGGAAGGGTCCTTGATGCGACCCAGGACTTTTTTCAGCGTGTCCTGGCCGCCCACGGAGATGAGCAGGTACTTGCCGGTGTTGCAGTAGGCCACCTCGGTGGCGGCATTGGTCGTCTGGGTGGTTTTGAGCGTGTTGATGTTGAAGCCGAGGTAATCGCTCTCCTCAAAGGCACCGAACCCGGCGCCGACGTAGCGTTTCAGACCTTCGAGTGCGCCGCCGAGCTTGTCGGCATCCTTGATCTTGAAGCCCATGACCTGGCTTTCCTTGGTTCCATTGCCATCCTGCACCTGGATGACTTCATCGGCCAGGCTGCCGAAGAGATCCTCCCGGATCTTGAAGCCCAGCTGGCCTTCGAGCTGCGGAATCTGCATCGTGATCATCATCGACATGGGGCCAAGTTTTCCAATCATGCCGAGGAGCCCGTCATACACCGTGCCGAAGTCCATGCGTGAGACACTGGCGGTCAGGATGCCGGCGGGGATGAAAGCGGGCAGTGTCACTTCGTTGCCCGAACCGCGCATCAGGGAGAGAAGTCCCGTGGGCTTCAGGGGGTGCAGGATCGTCACGTCCATGCGTGACTGGGTGTCCGTCAGTTCTGCGGTGAGGGCAAAGGCCTGCAGCTCCTGCGCACCGAGCATGTCCATGATCATCTTCGGCTTGAAGTCGAGACCCATGCCGGGATTGGCCTTGCCGTCCGCTTTCTTTTTGGCCTCTGCGGCGGCGAACGCCTGCTCACCGAGTTCGAGCAGTCTCACGCCGTTGAAGTAGAGCAGCATGTCACCGCCGCCATTGGTCACCTGGCCGATGCGGGAAAGGTGCTCGCGTGCGGCCCCGGGAGGATCACCGGCGTTGTTCTTCAGGGCGCCGATCATGTATTCCATGAGCGCGTGCGTGTTCGCCTCGATCATCACGTCTCCCACCACCGCCCAGGCCAGGATCCAGGGCGCATCCGCAGCTTCAGAAAGCGCGGCGATCTGCACGCTCACGCCGCCGATGTCCTCGGTGCGGAGCTTCACATCGGCGTTCTCTTTCTTCTTGGCCTCCACTTCGGCGAGCTTGTGGGCTTCGATCTCCTTCTGCTTGCCGGCGATTTCACACAGCGAGACGTTCGGCGGATTTTTGTCGAACTGGGTGATGTCCCCGACCACCAGGTAACTCACCAGCGCGCCCGGGTAATCCTTGAGCGTGTCGTACATGCCGCTGCCGTAGGTGTCCTTGAAGAACTTGTCCCAGGGGGCGTCGCCGTCTTTGCGCATGGGGGCCATCCAGCGTTTGGCTTCGTTGTCCTGCATGAACTTCGCGTAGCTGCTCTTGTCCCAGTCAGTGAGCAGTTCCGGCGTGTTCTTGATGGCGATGACGCCGACCGTGTCTTTCGGCATGAGATTGTACCACTGCTCCAGCCGGTCGGCGGCGGAGGCGGGGAGGATGCTGGCAAGCAGCAATGAAAAGAGGATGGAGGCGCGTTTCATAGAAGATGGAAGGAGGCGGGTGATACCAGGTACAGAAAAATCAGCCGCCGGTGGTTACAGATTCCGGCTTTATTTTTTCCTGGGGTGGTGCTGGTGGTGGAAGATAGCGGAAGCCGCTGTTGGGATTACGCGGGTCAAAGGCAAAGGCCTCACGATTTTTCAGGAAGAGCTTCAGCACGTTCGAAGGAATCGAAAAGCCCAGGCCTTCGACGCCGACACCGGCGGTTTTCATGTTGTTCACGCCCACGACTTCGCCGCGTGCGTTGAAGAGCGGTCCGCCAGAGTTGCCGGGGTTGATCTGTGTCGTGCTTTGAATGTACCAGCGGCCGCCGCTCTCGCGTGCACGGATGCTGACGATGCCTTTGGAAACCGAGCGCTCCAGCCCCAGCGGACTGCCAATGGCAAACACGTCCTGACCCTGGGTGAGGGCATCGGAGTCGCCCATGGGGACAAACGGCAGGCTGCCCACCGCAGCGTCATCGATTTGCAGGATGGCGAGATCAAGGAAGCCGTTCATGGCAATGATCTTCACCTTCGTAAACTGCTGTTTCTCAAGGCCGTCAGGCTTTTTGCGATACACCACCACGGTGATCTCCCGCTCTCCGGCGATGACGTGCTGGTTGGTGATGACGTAGCCGAGCTTGTTGATGATGAAGCCGGAGCCGAGACCGGAGGCCGTCTGGATCTGGACCACGGACTCCGCCACGCGCTGGACGTTCTTTTCCACCGTCATGGCTTCACGTGTGGGCTCCACAAAATAGATGTCCTCACCCTGCACGGCGGAGGTCTTGGTGCCGGAGGTGAGGGCTTTTTCCAGGATGGAAATCTCCGTGCGCGGCACGGTCAGGACGGTGTGGCCGAGATCCAGTACCACGGCGTCTTCGCGATCCTTGAGCACTTCGCCGCGCAGTTCTGCGCCGTTTTTGAGCACGATCTTGACGTTTTCCGCCGACAATGACGAGGCCACAAGGCAGGCCGCCACCAGGATTCCGAAGCTCAAGTTGTTTCGCATCACGGATTTAAACTCTAGCGGACGAGTTTGAGGATACGAGTTCTTTTTGCATATCTTGACTCGACGAACCTCCGCGCATCTCATGCGCCGATGCCCGCCAACGCCCTCATCTCCGCCGCCCAGACCCTGCGCGAAAACCTGCGACCGCTGCGCTTTGCCACGCCGGTCGAGTATGTCTATCAGCCGCTCGACTACGCCTGGGTCCCGCATGAGGCCTACCTGCGCCGCTTTGGTAGCACTCACAAAAAGGTCGTCCTTGTGGGGATGAACCCCGGCCCCTTTGGCATGACGCAGACCGGCGTCCCCTTTGGTGAAATCGCCGCCGTGCGCGACTGGATGGGCATCCATGAGCCCGTGGGCAAACCGGAGCGTGAGCACCCGAAGCGCCCTGTCGTTGGTTTTGAGTGCCCGAATTCCGAAGTCAGCGGCAGACGCCTGTGGGGCCTGTTTGCCCAAAGGTTCGGCAAAGCCGAAGCCTTCTTCAAAGACCACTTCGTTGCCAATTACTGCCCGCTGGTGTTCATCGAGGCCAGCGGTCGCAACTTCACGCCGGATAAGCTGCCCGCCGCGGAAACCGTGGCCATGGAGGCCGCCTGCGATGCGCATCTGCGCGCTGTCATTGAGGCCCTGCAGCCCGAGTGGGTGATCGGCGTTGGTGCCTTCGCCGAAGAGCGCGCGCTGCGTGCCAAAGAAGCCATGGGAGGCGACTTTAAAACGGGCCGCGTCCTGCACCCCAGCCCCGCCAGCCCCGCTGCCAATCGTGACTGGGCTGGAGCCGCCACGAAGCAGCTGGTGAAGCTGGGCGTGTGGGAGTGAGTGGCGGTAAGGTTCAAGCTTGCGCAACGTGGGGATTTTGAATTAGCCTGCATGATAATGAAGGTGTGGAAAACAACTGGGGCGGCTTTGTTCATGACGGCGAGAAGCGTCTGAGTCTCGACGGGAAGACCATGGGCTCTTTGAGGTCCTCCGACAGCTCTGCCAAGGCAAAATCCTTCAAAGACGCCACTGGTATTGACGCCTGCTGGGGATGTTCGTGGGCCACGATCGGCCTCCTTCAGGGGGTGCCGGTGAAGTAATCCGTGGTGAGTCAATAAGCAGGTCGGTGCTTGCCGCGTGCAAAAAGATCGCCTATTTCTCGTGCCTTATGTCAGCCATCCCCGCCGAATTTTCCGGAGTCACCGCCGTCACCAAAGCGAACATCTATTTTGACGGCAAAGTCGTCAGCCACAGCATTTTGTTTCCTGATGGCAGCAAGAAAACCCTGGGCCTCATCTATCCCGGCGATTTTCATTTCGGCACCGCCAAGGCGGAGCGCATGGAGATCGTGGCCGGTGACTGCGTCGTGAAGCTTGATGGCGGCGATGTCAGGACCACCTACACGGGCGGACAGTATTTCGATGTTCCTGCCAACAGCGGCTTCGACATCAGCGTCAGCTCCGGCATCTGCGAGTATATCTGCTCGTTTCTGGATTAAGTCGGTATTGACGGGTTGCGTCAGCATCTTCACACATTCTTAACTCACCCATCACGGGCGTTCACTGGAGGCCGGAACGTTTCTGATGATTCTCCCCCCGTCATGAACGACACGACAGACAAGCCCGGCCTCCACAAGCACTCCACCACCACCCTTGTCATCGCGGCGCTGGGGGTGGTCTTTGGCGACATCGGCACCAGCCCGATCTACACCCTCAAGGAGTGCTTCAGCCCGCACAGCCCGCATCATGTGGCCGCCACGCACGCCAATCTGCTGGGCGTCGTTTCGCTGGTGCTCTGGGCGCTGATCGTGCTCGTCTGTATCAAATACCTCGTCTTTGTGCTGCGTGCGGACAACAAGGGCGAAGGCGGCGTGCTCTCGCTCATGGCGCTGGCTTCGCATGGCATGTCTGAGGCGCTGAAACGCCGCGCCGTGATCGTACTGCTCGGTTTGTTTGGTGCAGCGTTGCTGTTTGGTGATGGCATCATCACTCCCGCCATCTCCGTGCTCAGCGCCATCGAAGGTCTCAAGGATGGTGGCTTGCTTGGCAGCCCGCCGGTGGAGGCTGCGGCGGCCTTGCTGTGGCAAGATCAGCGGGAGTGGCTCATCATGGGCATCACCATGGTGATTCTCATCGCGTTGTTTTCGGTGCAGTTTCTCGGCACGGCACGCATGGGCCGCTTTTTTGGTCCGATCACCGGCCTGTGGTTTGTGTCACTCGCAGCACTCGGTGTGGCGCACCTGATTCAGGGGCCGGAAATTCTCGCAGCATTCAATCCCTGGCATGGCTGGCAGTTTTTGACGACTGGCGGCCACAAGTCCTTTGTGATTCTCGGCAGTGTCTTTCTGGCCGTCACAGGCGGTGAGGCGTTGTATGCGGACATGGGGCATTTTGGTGCCGGGCCGATCCGCCGTGGCTGGTTCTCGCTCGTGCTGCCTGCGCTCGCCTTAAATTATCTCGGCCAGGGGGCGATGCTCATGCAGCAGCCGGATCTGGCGCATGCACCCTTTTTCCAAATGGCTCCCTCATGGGCCACGCTGCCTCTCGTGCTGCTCGCCACCGCTGCGACGGTGATCGCCTCGCAGGCGCTCATCACCGGCACCTACTCGCTCACGCTCAGCGCCGTGCAGCTGGGTTACCTGCCACGCCTCAGCATTCGCCACACATCGGAACACGCCCGAGGTCAGATCTACATTCCGCTGGTGAACTGGCTGCTCATGCTGGCCTGCCTGGCCCTGGTGCTGGCCTTCCGCAATTCGACGAACCTCGCCGCTGCCTACGGCGTGGCCGTGACGATGACCATGCTCATCACCACCTTCCTGTTTTACTTTGCCGCACGTCATCTGTGGCAGTGGTCGCTGCTCAAAACATTGCCTCTATGCCTGCTGTTCGCCGCGATTGAGATCGCCTTCCTCAGCGCCAACCTGGTGAAATTCTTCGACGGCGGCTGGTTCCCGCTCGTGGTCGGTGTGATCATCTTCACGCTCATGACGACCTGGGCCACGGGTCGCCGCCTGGTGCGCGCCTCCATGGAAAAAAGCTCTCTCAGTCAGGAGATGCTCTGCGAAAGCCTGAGGCGCAGCCCGCCCGTCAGCGTGCCCGGCACCGCCATTTTCATGTCGAGCACTCGCGGACGCGCGCCCATCGCGCTGCTGCACAGTTTGAAACACTACCGGGCCATCCATGAGCGTGTCATCTTCATGACGCTGATCACTGAGGACGCGCCCTGGGTGCCGCCGAGCCGCCGCGTGGAAGTCGAACGTCTCGCGGAAGGTTTCTGGCGTGTGACCGGCCGCTTCGGATTCATGCAGAAGCCCGATGTGCCGCGCCTGCTGCGCCAGTGCTCCAATCAAGATCTGGAAGTCTCGGCGGAGAAGGCGACCTTCTTTCTGGGCCGCGAAATCATTGTTCCAAGTCCGCAGCCTGGCATGGTGAGATGGCGCGAGCACCTCTTCGCCTTTGCCAGCAAGCTGGCGCAGCAGCCCGCCACTTACTTCCAGATTCCCGTGGGCCGCGTGATCGAGCTGGGGCAGCAGGTGGAGATTTAAGCCCCGCTTTAACGCATTTTTGACGCCGCACGTCCTGCCTTTAACTCGGCAGGATGTGGTTAGCAGGCACTTTGGTGGTGGAACAACATTCCTCCACGTCATGAACGATCTCATCTACCTCGGCCTTACTGTGGCCTGCTTCATCCTCTGCGGCCTCTACGCACGCGGCTGCGAAACCCTTTAATCACACCCGCACCATGGAAACCATCCTCGTCGGGCTGATCGCCCTCGCCCTGCTCGCCTACCTCATGGTGGCGATGCTGCGTCCGGAAAAATTCTAACTCATACCCTCATGCACTCCACTGACTGGCTGCAATTCGTCCTCTTCCTGGGCATCCTGACACTCATCACGAAACCGATGGGATTGTACCTCATGCAGGTGCTCGATGCCAGCGGACGCACTTGGCTGGATCCCGTTCTCAAGCCGTTCGAAAAGCTTGCTTACAAGCTGCTGGGCGTCGATCCGCAGCGCGAGCAATCATGGCTGCAATACACCTTTGCCATGCTGGCCTTCAGCCTCGTCGGCGTGGGGTTCACTTATGCGATCCTGCGTTTGCAGGATGTGCTGCCGCTCAATCCGCAGGGGCTGCCGGCCTTGAGTCATCACCTGGCCTTCAACACCGCTGTCAGCTTCACGACCAACACCAACTGGCAGAGCTATGGCGGTGAGGCCACGATGTCCTATTTCTCGCAGATGGTCGGGCTGACGTTTCATAACTTCACCTCCGCCGCTGCCGGCATCGGCATCGCAGCGGCGCTGGTGCGTGGTATTGCGCGCAGTTCCGTGAAGACGCTCGGCAACTTCTGGGTCGATCTCGTCCGCGTCACCTCTTACCTCCTGCTGCCAATCTGCGTTGTGTTCGCGATCTTCCTGGTCTCGCAGGGCATGATTCAAAACTTTGACGGCTACACCAAAGTAAAGACGCTCGAAGGTGCGGAGCAGGTGATCGCGCAGGGGCCGATGGCCTCGCAGGTGGCGATCAAGATGCTCGGCACGAATGGCGGCGGCTTCATGAATGCGAACGCCGCACACCCTTTCGAAAACCCGACGCCGCTCTCGAACTTCATCCAGATGCTCTCGATCTTCTCCATCGGCAGCGGTTTGACCTACTACCTCGGGCGCATGGTGAAAAATCAGGCGCATGGCTGGGCCGTGTGGGCTGCCATGATGGTGCTCTTTGTCGGCGGTGTGCTCGTCTGCGCACACTTTGAAGCCGTTGGAAATCCGATCCATCAGCACCTCGGCATCAGCGCTGCCGATGGCAACATGGAGGGAAAGGAAGTGCGTTTCGGCATCTTCAATTCGGCGCTGTTTGCCACCATCACCACCGCCGCCTCCTGCGGTGCGGTGAATTCGATGCACGACTCCTACACCGCTATCGGCGGACTCGTGCCACTGTTCATGATCGAGCTGGGCGAAGTCGTCATCGGCGGTGTGGGCGCGGGTTTGTACGGCATGCTCGTGTTTGTCATCCTCGCGGTCTTCATCGCAGGACTCATGGTGGGCCGCACGCCAGAGTACCTAGGCAAGAAGATCCAGGCCAAAGAGGTCAAGCTCTGCATGCTCACGCTGCTGGTGCTCACGCTCAGCATCCTCGGCTTTACCGCCTGGGCTAGCGTGAGCGACTGGGGCCTGGCTGGTCTGAACAACAGCGGCCCGCATGGCTTCAGCGAGATGCTGTATGCCTACAGCTCCGCCACTGGCAACAACGGCAGCGCTTTCGCGGGCCTCACGGCCAACACACCCTGGTACAACACCACCCTCGGCATCGCCATGCTCATCGGTCGATTTCTCATGATTGTCCCCATCATGGCATTGGCCGGATCTCTGGCCGGCAAGCAAGCAGTGCCGCCGAGCGCGGGCACTTTCCCGGTGAACGGCGCCACGTTTACAGTGCTTCTCATCGGCACCGTGCTTCTCATCGGCGCGCTCAATTTCCTGCCTGCTCTCGCCCTCGGCCCCATCGTTGAGCACTTCCTCACGGCGCAGGGCCGCTTGTTCTAAACCAGGCAAAAAAACAACCACGGAGATCCTGCATCATGAAAGCATCCCTTTTCAGTCTGCTGCTGCTGGCACCTGCCATGGTGCTGGCGGAAAACGAAGTGCCGACTGTGGCTTACAAAGGCTTTTTGGACAGCTATTATGGCTACGACTTCAACGAGCCTTCGAACCACCGCAGGCCGGCCTTCCTCTACAACCACACCCGCACCGACACCCCCGCGATTAATCTGGCGCTCATCCAGGCCGAACTCAACGGCGGCTGGTACCACGGCAGCCTGGGACTCATGGCTGGAACCTATTCACGGGAGAACCTAGCGGCGGAGCCGAATCTGCTGAAGCATTTTTACGACACCTATGTCGGAGTGGCGCTGAACCGCAGCCGCACCCTCTGGCTGGATGTGGGGGAATTCAGCTCACACATCGGTTTTGAAAGCGCCATTTCGGCGGACAACTACACGCTGAGCCGCAGCCTCATGGCGGAAAATTCGCCCTACTTTTTGACTGGCGGCCGCCTGACATGGAAGCCCAAAAAAGAGTGGGAGATCGCGTTCCTCGTGGTGGATGGCTGGCAGCGGGTTCGCCCTCTGGCGGGCAACAGCCTGCCGGGTTTTGGCACCAAAGTGGCATGGATGCCCCATGACCGCCTGACACTGAACTGGAGCACCTATGCGGGCAGCGAGTTTCCGGACGATCAGCGCCGCATGCGCTACTTTAACAACCTGTATGCACACATGGTGCTGAGCAGCGCGGTGAGCATGTATCTGGGCTGCGACATCGGCTGGCAGCAGCGCGCAACCAGCGGGAACAACATGTGGTGGTCCCCCAATGTCATCGTGCGGTGGAAACTGGACGACCGCTGGGCCACGGCCTTCCGCGTGGAGCAGTACAATGATGCCTCCGGCGTGATTGTGAGCCTGCCGGGCAGGACGGCGCTCACCGGCCTCTCCTGCAACGTGGACCGCCAGATCACCAAGAACCTGCTCTTTCGTGTGGAGCTCAGATACCTGCGCAACAGCACCCCGGCCTTTCAGCGTGGGGACTCCCTGGCGCGCAGCAGCACCTCTCTCCTGGCGTCCTTCAGCATCCGTTTCCCCTGACACTCATTCATTGAACTCCACAGGCCCGAGGCCATACCACCATGTCCCATAAACCCACATCTCTGTTTGACGCTTCCATTCTCGTCCCGGCCATCGGCGGGGCGTTCCAGAAGCTTGATCCGCGTCTGATGGTCAAAAATCCCGTCATGTTCGTCACGCTAGTCGGTGCGGTGCTCACCACGGTGAGCATCTTCACCTCCAAAACGGACCACGGCTTCATCACCCAGCTCAGCATCTGGCTCTGGTTCACGGTGCTCTTCGCCAACTTCGCCGAAGCCGTCGCCGAAGGCCGCGGCAAGGCCCAGGCCGCCAGCCTGCGTGCAGCACGCAAGGACACCCTCGCACGCCGTTTGAAAAATGGCGTCGAGACCAGCGTGCCCGCCCCCGCGCTGGAAAAAGGCGACATCGTCGTCTGCGAAACCGGCGACGTGATTCCCGCCGATGGCGAAGTCATCGAAGGCATCGCCAGCGTGGATGAAGCCGCCATCACGGGTGAATCCGCCCCCGTCATTCGAGAAAGTGGCGGCGACCGCAGTGCCGTCACCGGCGGTACTCGCGTCATCAGCGACCGCATCGTCATTCGCATCACCTCGGAAAAGGGGAACACCTTCATCGACCGCATGATCTCGATGGTGGAAGGTGCACAACGCCAGAAAACGCCGAACGAGATCGCGCTCACGATCCTGCTTTCAGCCATGACGCTCATCTTCCTGCTGGTGTGCATCACGCTGCGTCCCTTTGGCATTTATTCGGGCGTTGAATTCTCTACGCCGGTGCTCATCGCCCTGCTCGTGTGCCTGATTCCCACCACCATCGGCGGATTGCTCAGCGCCATCGGCATCAGCGGCATTGACCGCCTTATCCGTCGCAACGTCATGGCCACCAGTGGTCGCGCCGTTGAGGCCGCAGGAGACATTGATGTACTCCTGCTCGACAAAACCGGCACCATCACCATCGGCAATCGCATGGCGTCTGATTTCCGTCCTGCTCCCGGTATCACCGAGCAGCAGCTCGCCGATGCCGCGCAGCTTGCCTCCCTGGCCGATGAAACACCCGAAGGCCGCAGCATTGTGGTGCTGGCCAAGGAGAAGTTCAATATCCGTGGTCGCGAACTCGCCGCCCCCCATGCCACCTTCGTTCCCTTCACAGCGCAGACCCGCATGAGCGGCGTCGATCTCGATGGCCGCAGCATTCGCAAGGGGGCGGCGGATTCGATCAAAGCCCACATCGAAAACCTGGGTGGCGTTTATCCCCAGGAAGTTGTGAAGGGCGTCGAAGCCGCCTCACGCGCCGGACGCACGCCGCTCGTCGTTTGCGAGGGCGGCAGCGTGCTCGGTGTCGTGGAGCTCAAGGACGTCGTCAAAGGCGGCATCAAGGAGCGCTTTGCCCAGCTGCGTAAAATGGGCATCCGCACCGTCATGATCACGGGAGACAATCCCATGACCGCCGCCGCCATCGCCGCCGAGGCTGGCGTGGATGACTTCATGGCCCAGGCCACGCCCGAGGACAAGCTGCGCCGCATTCGCGCCGAGCAGGCCGAAGGTCATCTCGTGGCCATGACCGGTGACGGCACGAATGACGCACCCGCTTTGGCCCAGGCTGATGTCGGCGTGGCCATGAACACCGGCACGCAGGCCGCCCGCGAAGCCGGCAACATGGTCGATCTCGACAGCAATCCGACGAAGCTCATCGAGATCGTTGAGATCGGCAAACAGCTCCTTATGACGCGCGGATCACTGACCACCTTCAGCATCGCCAATGACATTGCCAAATACTTCGCCATCATTCCCGCAATGCTCATGGTGACCTTTCCTGCGATCAGTCCGCTGAACGTCATGGGCCTGGCCAGTCCGCAGAGCGCCATCCTGAGTGCCGTCATCTTCAATGCGCTCGTCATCATCGCGCTCATCCCGCTCGCGCTGAAAGGCGTGCCGTATCGGGCTGCCGGAGCCGCCGCCGTGCTGCAGCGCAATCTGCTCATCTATGGCCTTGGCGGTGTCATAGTCCCCTTCATCGGCATCAAGGCCATTGATGTCATCGTCGCCACCCTTCACCTCGCCTAACACCATGAAAGCGCTCGTTTCCGAACTCCGCCCTGCCATCACCGCCACGCTAGTGCTCGCAGCCGCCACCTGCGGTGTGTATCCGCTCATCGTCACCAGTGTGGCCCGTGCCGCATTCAAAGACAAAGCCCACGGCAGCCTCATCACCGGCCCCGATGGCACCATGCGTGGATCCTCCTTACTGGGACAGAACTTCACCGCCGCTCAGTACTTCCACCCGCGCCCCAGCGCAGCGGGTGCCGGGTATGACGCCGCCAACTCCAGCGGCAGCAACCTTGGACCCACCTCGCAAAAGCTGAACGATGCCCTCAAAGAGCGCATCGCAGCCTACCGCGCCACCAACGGCCTCAGTGACAAAGACGCCGTTCCCGCAGATGCCGTTACCGCCTCCGGCAGCGGCCTTGATCCGCACATCAGCGTGAAGAACGCGGAACTCCAGGCCGCCCGTGTCGCAAAGGCCCGCAACCTCAGCGTTGAGAAGGTGAAAGAACTCATCGCCGCCAGCACAGCAAGGCCCGACCTCGGCATTTTTGGTGACGCAGGCGTGAATGTATTGAAGTTGAATCTGAGTCTCGATGCCTTGAAGTAACCGCCGCAGGCCATGAATGACGACCACCGTCCCGACCCTGATGCATTGCTCGCGCAAATGCGGCTGGCGGATGCCGTGTCCAAATCCGGGAGGCTTCACATCTTCCTCGGCATGTGCCCTGGCGTTGGCAAGACTTATGCGATGCTGCAAACCGCGAGGCAGCGGGTGAAGGAAGGCGTGGATGTTCTTGTGGGCATCGTGGAGACGCATGGTCGTTCCGAGACCGCGGTGTTGCTCGAAGGCATGCATGTTTTGCCACGCAAGAAGCTCGATCATCGGGGCTTCAAGCTGGAGGAATTCGACATCGATGCCGTGCTGGCTCAGCGTCCCCGGCTTGTGCTTGTGGATGAACTTGCGCACACCAACGTGCCCGGATCGCGCCATGCAAAGCGCTATCAGGACGTGCTGGAACTCATCGATTCGGGCATTGATGTTTACACCACGCTCAACGTCCAGCACATCGAGAGCCAGGTGGACATCGTGCGGCAGATCAGCGGCGTGGTCATCTCCGAGACCGTTCCCGACTCGATCCTCGATGTCGCACACGAGATTCAGCTCATCGATCTCAGCGTCGAAAAGCTTCTGGAGCGCATGGCGGACGGCAAAGTCTATCTGGGCGAACGTGCGGAGCATGCTGTGAGCAACTTCTTCAAGGAAGGGAATCTCACCGCCCTGCGCGAGCTGGCCCTGCGCTTCACCGCCGAGCATGTGGACCGGGATCTGGAGGACATCCGCCGCGTCAAACGGGTCAGCAGTCCGTGGAAAACCAATGCGCGTCTCATGGTGGGCGTGGGCCCAAGTCCTTATGCCGAAAGTCTCATTCGTTGGACGCGCCGCGCCGCCACACGATTGAACTGCCCCTGGCTCGTTGTCTGGGTGGAAGGTTCGCGTATTCTCACGTCCATCGAGCAGGACCGCCTCACCCGTTCACTCGGCCTCGCACGCAAGCTCGGCGGGGAAGTCGTCTCCGTGACCGGGGAGAATATCTCCGAAGCATTGCTGCAGGTCGCCCGTGAACGCAACGTGTCGCAGATTGTCGTCGGCAAGCCCGAGAAGGCTGGCATGTGGAGCAAGTCGCTCGCGGACACGCTTATTGTCGGCAGTGGTGACATTGATGTATGTGTCGTGCGGCCTTTGGCCGCCGCCGACAAGGCACGCAGCATGGCCCCGCTTCAGGAGCCCGTGTCAGACTCGGTCATTGGCGAATACAGCTGGGCCATCGTCGCCATCTTTGCCATCGCCAGTGTGTGCTGGGGGCTGGTGGCATTTACCGGCTACATGTTTGTCGCCCTGGTCTTTTTGCTCGCGGTGGTGATCGCGGCGCTTCGCTTCAGCCGCGGGCCGGTGCTGATGATGGCCACGCTGAGCGCCGTGTGCTGGAATTACTTTTTCATCCCGCCAATCTTCACCTTTCACATCAGCAAGCCGGAGGACTGGATCATGTTCGGCATGTTCTTCATCGTGGCGCTCAGCATGGGCAGCCTCACCTCACGCCTGCGCATGCGTGAGGTGGCGGAGCGCCGCAGGCTTCGTCAGACTGACGCCCTCCTGCGCGTCACACAAAGCGCTGCGCTGGCCGCCGAGCCGGAGAAGGGCCTGGCCGAGGCCCTGCGCACGATCAACGAGCTGCTCAATGCAAACACCGCACTCGTGGTTCGTGAGCAGGATCGCTCGCTGCCGAAAGCCGCGCACAAGGCCAGCACCTTCCAGCCATCTCCCAAAGAGTGGGGCGTCGTGGCCTGGAGCTATGAGAACAAGCAGTGTGCGGGCCGTTACACCGACACCCTGCCCGAGTCCGCCGCCACTTGGTTCCCGCTGCAAACAGCCACCGCCACCATGGGTGTGCTGGGCGTGCAGTTCGAGGACACCTCCCGCCTCGACTTTGTTACACGGCAGATGATCGAGGCCTTTGCGCTGCAGATTGCGCTCGTCTTGGAAAAGGAGCACTTCATCCAGGCCGTCAGCCACGCAGAGATGCTTTCGCAGTCGGAAAAACTGCACCGCATCCTGCTGGACAGCGTTTCCCACGAGCTGAAAACCCCCATCGCCGTCATCACCGCTGCACTCGAAGGAATGAACGGTTCGCAGAGCCCGTACCTCGGCGAGATCACCACCGCCACGCAGCGGCTGCAGCGTGTGGTGGACAGCCTGCTGCAGATGACGCAGCTCGAATCCGAGGTGCTCAAGCCCAATCTCGACTGGTGCGATCTCCGCGATGTCATCGCCGCAGCGCAGCACGCCATCGGCGCTCCACTGACGGCTCACGCGGTGAGGCTTCAACTGGCTGATGATTTCCCGCTCCTGAAACTTGATCACGCCCTGCTCACCCAGGCCGTCGCCAACATCCTGCACAATGCCGCCATCTACACGCCCGCAGGCACCGCCATCGACATCCGCGCCACGATTCGAGATCAGCGGCTGCGCCTGGTCATTCGTGATCATGGCCCCGGTCTGCCTGCTGGCGCAGAGCGACGCGTGTTTGAAAAGTTCTACCGTGTGCAGGGATCACCTGCAGGGGGCACTGGTCTCGGTCTGGCCATCGCTCGTGGCTTTGTCCAGGCGCAGGGTGGGGACATCACCGCGCGGAATCACCCTGATGGCGGCGCGGAGTTTGTGATTGAGATCAATCAAGTGTCCATTTTCGTCCCACCTCCCAAATGACGGCCCTCATCATCGACGACGAAACCCAGATCCGCCGCCTGCTGCGCATGGCGTTGGAGTCGAAGGGCTACACTGTGAGAGAGGCTGAGTCAGGGCAGATGGGACTGCAGGAGGCGGTCTTTCTCAAGCCCGATGTCATCCTGCTCGATCTCGGTCTGCCTGACATGGATGGAGTCGATGTGCTGAAACGACTGCGCGAATGGAGCAGTGTCCCCGTGCTCATCCTGAGCGTGCGCGATCAGGAATCCGTCAAACTCGCCGCTTTTGATGCAGGAGCGGACGATTACGTTTCAAAACCCTTCAGCACGTCCGAGCTTCTCGCACGGCTCGCCGCCATCCAGCGCCGCCAGGGAGCCCATGACGCGGCCAATCTGCAGCTAGGCCCGCTCGTGCTTGATCCCGTGCACCACGAGGCATCGCTGAATGGCCGGTTTCTCAAACTCACGCCCACCGAATATGCGCTGCTCGCACAGCTCGTGCGCCATGCCGGCAAAGTGGTCACGTTGAAACAGCTCCTTCGGACAGTCTGGGGGCCGCAGGCGGAGGAGCAGAGCCAATATTTGCGCGTGTATGCCAATCACCTGCGCAAAAAGCTCGAAGGTTCTGCCTTGGAAATTAAAAACGAGCCGGGGATCGGCTACCGGCTGGAGCAGGCTTGAGCTCTGCTTTTACACTTTCTTAACGCCATGGCTGCGGCTGTTTACTGGCAGGAAGTTCTTTTGCGGTGAAGCTGCCCCAAACCAAGCCCCAACATGTCTGCCTCCGACAGCTCCAGTGCACCATCACCCCGCCCGCCGATTTCTCTGGCGGAGGTGGGACAGTACAGCTGCGGGCTCACGCTGGTGTTTGTGCTGGCCTCCACCTGCTGGGTGCTGCTGCCCTACACGGGGGATCTCTTTGTCGCGCTGGTCTTCCTCATGGCCATCGTGCTCGCGGGTACATGGTGGAACCGTGGGCCGGTGCTGATGATGGCTGTGGTCAGCGCTCTGGTGTGGAATTATTTTTTCATCCCGCCGCAGTTCACCCTGCACATCGACAAGCCGCAGGACATGGTGATGTTCAGCCTGTTTTTCGTGGTGGCGCTGAGCATGGGGCATCTCATCACGCGGCTGCGCGCGCGAGAGGCGGCGCTGGCGCAGCATCATCAGGAGCGCGAGCACCTGCTGGAACTGAAACACCGCGCCGAGCTGCTGGCGGAATCCGAGCGCCTGCACCGCACGCTGCTGGACAGCGTTGCGCATGAACTCAAAACGCCCATTGCAATCATCCGCACGGCCTTGGACGGCCTGGGGCAGGGGAATCCGTATGCCCGGGAGATTGAGACCGCGAACCGCCGCCTGCAGCGCATCGTCGAAAGCTTTCTGGAAATGACTCGTGTGGAATCCGAGGCGCTGGAGCCGCAGCCCGACTGGTGCGAGATCGGCGATGTGCTGCATGCTGCCACCAAGCCGATCCAGGAAGAACTGGCCGCTCACCCGTTGCTCATCAATGGCACCACGGATCTTCCCTTGCTCCGGCTCGACAGCCGCCTGCTCGCCCAGGTGCTGGGCAACCTGCTGCACAATGCCACGCGCTATGCTCCAGCAGGCACAAACATCGAAATCGCAGCCTCGCTTGCCGGCAGTACTCTGGAGCTCCGCGTGCGCGACCACGGCCCCGGCCTGCCGCTGGGAGCTGAAGACCACTTGTTCGAGAAATTCTATCGCGCTCCCGATTCACCCGCTGGCGGCACCGGCCTGGGACTCGCCATCGCACGCGGCTTGATGCGGGCGATGAAAGGTGACATTGAAGCTCACACTCATCCTGAAGGCGGCGCGGAATTCGTGCTGCATCTTCCCGTGAAAACTCGCAGCTCCGCATGAGCAAGGCCCTCATCATCGACGACGAACAGCAGATGCGCCGCCTGCTGCGCATGGTGCTGGAGTCGCGTGGCTATGAGGTCTGTGAGGCCGGCGAAGGCCAGCTCGGTCTGCAGGAGGCCGCGTTTCACCGTCCTGACGTGGTGCTGCTGGATCTCGGCCTGCCCGGCATGAACGGCATTGAGGTGCTGAAACGGTTGCGCGAGTGGAGCGATGTCCCCGTGCTTATCCTCAGTGTGCGTGACCAGGAGACCATCAAGGTCGAGGCTCTGGAAAATGGAGCAGACGATTACGTGACAAAACCCTTCGGCACAGCGGAACTGCTCGCGCGCCTCACGGTCATCCAGCGCCGCCGTTTCACGCGCCAGAGCGCTGAGATTGTCGTCGGCCCATTGAAGCTGGATCTGCTGCATCATGAGGCATCGCTTGATGACGCGCCGCTCAAACTCACCCCCACCGAGTTCGCCTTGCTGAAGGTGCTGGCCGAGCACGCGGGGCGCATCGTCACGCAAAACCAGATCATGAAGCAGGTATGGGCCGGCCAGAGCAGCGATCCGAGCGAAGGCCTGCGCGTGCACATCAATCACCTGCGTAAAAAACTCGGCGAAACCGGCCCTCGCATTGTGAACGAACCTGGCATCGGCTACCGCTTGGAAGAGGCTTGAGGCCCTTGTGATTTGGCTTCAGTCATGCACGGATCAAGCCTGGGCATGAATTCAGGCTTTCCGTCCGGGAACTGCTGTGATTAATGGCGGGATGTCTTCGTCCTCGACCAGTGCCGACACCTCATCCCCACTCATGCGCCGGGCGTGGCTCATCGTGGGGCTGCTTTTTCCCGTGGCGCTGCTGAACTACCTGGACCGCCAGATGATCGCCTCCATGAAGGTGTCCGTGATGGGAGACATCAAGGACATCGGCAGCGAGGAAAACTGGGGGCACATGCTGGCTTCGTTCAAGTGGGTCTATGCCATCTGCAGCCCCATCGGCGGGTACATTGCAGACCGCTTTAGCCGCAAGCTGACGATCTGCGGCAGCTTGTTTGTGTGGTCGCTCATCACCTGGCTCACCGGACATGTGGGCAGCTTCAATGAACTCTATTGGGCACGCACCCTGATGGGCATCAGTGAAGCGTTTTACATTCCTGCGGCGCTGGCCTTGATCGCGGATTATCACACAGCCGGTACGCGTTCGCGTGCCATCGGCGTGCATCAGATGGGCATCTACTGCGGGGTGATAACGGGCGGCTTTGCCGGATTCGTGGCGGATGCTCCGGACCTTGGCTGGCGCTTCATGTTCGACTTCACCGGACTGGCGGGCGTCCTCTATGCCATCCCACTGCTGCTGCTTCTGCGTGATGTGCCTCGTCAGGTGGACACGCAGGAGGCACTGAGCCCCACCGCGCGCGGCGGCGCTCTTGGAGAACTGCTCTGCAATCGCAATTTCATTCTGCTGGTGTTCTATTTCACACTGCCCGCTCTCGCTGCATGGGTGGTGCGCGACTGGATGCCGGCCATCCTGCAAAAGGCCTTCGACATCAGCCAGGGCAAGGCGGGTGTTTCTGCTGCGCTCTACTGGCAGGGGGCGGCGCTACTCTCGGCGATTTTTGGCGGCTGGCTGGCGGATCGCTGGATGCGGAGTACTGAACGCGGGCGTATCTACGTCAGCGCCATCGGCATGATGCTCATCGTGCCCGCCATGTTTGGCGTGGGTAACGCACCCTCCCTGAATTCCTTCGCGCTCGCTATCGCATCACTGGTTCTGTTTGGCGTCGGCTGGGGCTTCTTTGACTGCAATAACATGCCGATCCTCAGCCAGATCGTGCGGCCGCACATGCGCGCCACAGGCTACGGCCTCATGAATTTCGTCAGCATGATGTGCGGCGGGCTGGCCGACTGGGGTTTTGGCAAGATGCGTGACCTGCAAGTGCCGCTCAACGTCATCTTTGGCGTCTTCGCCATGGTGTGCGTCTTCTCGCTCGTTCTCGTGCTGCTGATCCGCCCCAAGCCAGGAGTGTGAACGTCCTACTGCGGTCTGCCTCCGCGTTTCAGTTCCTCAAACACTTCGAGAAACGCGGCAGCGAGCGCCTGCCAGTCTTCGGCCGTCGTCTCCCAGCCGCTGCTAATGCGCACGACGCGCTTCAATTCTTCGGCGCTGGCACCCAGCGCAGTCACCACGACCGAAGATCCTTCCTTGCCTGAACTGCAGGCCGAACCCGTCGAGATGCTGAACCCACGGCGCGACAGGCGCGTGAGCCATTTCAGATTGTCATGCTCCGGCATGACCATGAGCACGGTGTTCCAGAGTCGTGGCGCCGATTCGCTGATCACTCGCAAGGAGTCGAAACGCGCACGCATTTCCGCGATGAATGCATCGCGCAGCCTGGATTGCGTGTGCTCGACCTCGCTTAAACATGGGCCGATTGTCTTCAGAGCCGTCACCATGGCCTCAATGGCCGGATAGTTTTCCGTGCCCGCGCGTCGACCATGCTCCTGCGGACCGCCACGGATAAAGCCGAGCCGTGATTTTTCATGAGGCAGCACGAGAAATCCGCAGCCCTTGCTGCCGCCAAATTTATGCGCGCTGCCGGTGATGAAATCGCAGTCGCCAAGGTTTGCGGCATCCAGTTTGCCAATCCATTGCGCGGCATCCGTGTGAAACAGCACATCATGTTCTCGGCAAAGCGAGGCAAGTTCGCGCCAGGGCTGCAATGCCCCGCTTTCATTGTTCGCCGCCATGACAGAGACGAGCGCGGGACGCTTGGAATCAATAAGCTGCTTCAGGTCGTCGACTTCAATCACTCCATCCGCATTCACCGGCAGCTCCACCACGTTCCTTCCCCGCACCGCTTCACGCACGCTCGGATGTTCGATGGCGGAGATCACCACGGTGGCCTCGGCTGGCAGCGAGGCAAACAAGGCGTTGTTTGATTCCGTCGCTCCCGAGGTGAACACAATCCGCTCGGCCTCTGCGCCGATCAGCGTGCCCAGACGTTCACGTGCAGATTCAAGCTGCTGGCTCGCCAGCCCCGCGTCGCGATACAGGCTCGAAGGGTTGTGCCAGTGTTTCTCGCTCGCGCGCAGCCAGGCATCCCGCGCGGCGGGGTGCAGCGGTGTGGTGGCGTTGTGATCAAAGTAGCCGTTCATGCAGCGGTCTTGAACCGGGAGGGCAGTGGGATGTGCAGCAGCATCAAAACGAACGCGAGGCCGATGTAGGGCAGCCATGCGTCACCTTTGCCGTTGGAAAGGATGCCATTGACGAATCCCAGCACGCCGACGCCCTCGCTCAGCGCAAAGACCACGACATTTCCCGCTATAAAACGTCCGCGTTGCGCCGGATCCTCCAGATTGAGCACACCCGTGGTGAAACCTCCAAGCAGCAGTTTGCGCATGAAGAAACTCAGGGCCGCCGCGCTGCCCGCCGCCAGCGCGATGATCTGTCCCAGCGACTTGGCATCGCCTTTGGCGGGAGCAAACGTCATCGAACTCAGCATGACCGCATAAAGGCAGAGCGAGCCACAAAGCGCCCCCCAGATGATGAAGACGAGAAGTTGAACCTGTTTCATGATGACATCTCCACACGTTGCGGATGCGTGTAAACATTCATCGTTTCACCACGCAGAAAGCCGATGAGCGTCTGACCCGCCTCCTGCGCAAAATCGACCGCGAGACTGCTGGGGGCGGAAATGGCCGCAACGAGCGAGATGCCACCTGCCAGCGCTTTTTGAATGATCTCAAACGACACCCGCCCGCTTACCAGCAGTATGTGCCGGCTCAAGGGCAGCAGCCCACGCTGCAAAGCGTAGCCGAGGATTTTGTCGAGCGCGTTGTGTCGGCCCACATCCTCACGCAGCACGACCAGGTTGCCATCGAGGTCAAACAATCCGCTCGCATGCAGCCCGCCGGTTTTCGAAAACGTTTCCTGCGCGGCACGCAGCTTGTCGGGCAGACTGGCGATGAGTTTTGGCGAAACCTGCCAGTCTCCCTTCACGGCGGGAAACTGCTGAAACACGCTCTCGATGCTCGACTTGCCGCACAGACCGCAGCTTGAGGCGCTGAAGACATGACGGGTGAGTGAATCCCAGTTCACCACCGCGCCTCCAAGCAATACATCGACGATGTTGCCATGTTTGTTGTTGGTGCTGGGACACTGCGAGACTTCCAGAATGTCACGCGGGCGCTGCACCACGCCCTCACTGACGAGAAATCCCGCGGCAAGTTCTTCATCATGGCCCGGCGTGCGCATCACGACCGCGACGGAGCGGCCTTCCACACGTATTTCGAGCGGCTCCTCACGGGCGGTGACATCACCGACCTCGCTGACACTGCCGGTGGTGTTCACCTTGTGCACCTGCACTGCGGCCATGGCTGGATTTTCCGCGCTCATTACGAGGCCTCCATGAAATCAGCGGGAAGAACTCCCGCAGGCACCCGGCGCGGCTCGGCGATGAGCCTCACCATCTTGTCAAAGACGTCTCGCCCGCGAATGATCTCGATCTCCACGCGCATGAAATAGAAGGGGATGTCCGCCACGGGCATTTTGGGAAACCGCACATAATCCTTCTCCGTGGTGACCATGCAATGCACGTCACGCCGCACGCAGCGATCCACGAAATTTTTCAGCTCCGGCCCGCGAAAGCGGTGGTGGTCCGCGAACCGGGCGATGACCTCGACCTTGGCGCCGAGTTTGCGCAGCCCGTTTTCAAAACTCTCCGGCACCGCGATGCCGGAAAGGGCGCCCACAAATTTATCACGCAATCCATCGATCGGCAGTCGCTCGCCGGTGTGGATGTTTTCGTAATGCATCGCGCGGTGGCGGCACTCGATGATTTCAGCGACGCGGTTGTAGCGGCGGATCTGTTTGACGACGTCTTCGCTGTCGCCGTCGGACTTGGTGATGAAGATGTAGCTGGCACGGCGCAGACTGCGCGGTGGTTCGCGCAGGGTGCCGCGTGGCAGCATGTAGCCGTTGTTGCCAAACACTGCGGTTTTGTCGATCAGCACGATGTCGTGGCGGTGCTTGAGCTTGAGGTACTGCAGACCGTCATCCAGCACGAGCACATCGGCGCCGAAGCGCTGAATCGCATGCGCTCCAGCCTTCACGCGGTTTTTGTCCACCACGACCGGAATGCCGGGGCAGTTCTTCGCCAGCATGAAGGGCTCGTCACCCGCATTGTGCGAGTCCAGCAGCACTTCCTCACCATCCGAGACGATTCGTGGCAGCGGCTCAGGCGGCTTGGGAATGAAGCCCAGGCGCGCGGCCATTTTTTCAGAAAACGGCTGCTTCTTCTGCCGCTTGCTCTTGTAGCCACGACTGAGGATGCACACGCGGCGGCCATGCTCATGCAGCGCCTTCGCCAGCATCTCCACCACCGGTGTTTTGCCTGTGCCGCCGACGGTGAGATTGCCCACGCTGATGACCGGCACACCCAGGTGATGATCATGGATGTAGCGGTGTCGGTACAAATAAAGCCGTGTCCGCACCACTCCCGAATAAATGCCCGAGAGACCACGGAACACCACCCGCAGCAGCGTGGCGCGTATGCCACGGCGGTTGTTGATCACCACGTCGATGATGAAGTTTTCGATGTCTTCCAGAGTGTCTCTCACAGAAGAGCATTGGAGGCGGGAAAGCGCCCCTAGTCAACGAGACGCCTTGCTGTTTGCACAGGAGTTTTGTAGCCTCCCTCATATGAAATTCATTTCCTGGGCGCTGCTGGGGCTGATCATGGCGGTGAACACCCTTCAAGCCCGCACATTGTCCGAGGCTGCAGCGCGCTTCTCCAAGGATCTCAAAGCCGGGTGCATCGTCACCGGTGAACGAATGGGTGACGAGGTAAAATACGCCATCTCCGGAAAGGCTCCCGAAGCCGGGGATGCAAAGCCGGAAAAACTGATTTTTGAAATCGGCTCTATTTCCAAGGTGTTTACCGGTCTGCTGCTGGCACAGGCGGTCGTGGAAAAGAAAGTCACGCTGGATACGACGATCGGCAGCCTGCTGGCCGGGAAGGTGAAGTTTGCAGATCCCCGCGTCGCGGCGATCACGCTGAAGCAGCTGGCCACCCACACCAGTGGCTTGCCACGCCTGCCGGACAATGCGATGGCCGGAGCCTTGGAGGAAGATCCCTATGCCGGCTATGATGCAAAGCTGCTGCTGAACTATCTGGCGTCAGCCAAGCTCGATGCCGAAGATCCTTCCACCTTCAGCTACTCAAACCTAGGCGCAGGGCTGCTCGGGCATCTGCTGGGCGAGGTGTACGGCATGTCATGGGATCAGGCGGTGGTGAAAAAAATCTGCCAGCCGCTGGGCATGCAGGACACCGCTGTTCAGCCCCAGGCCAAACTTCGGCTGGTCATACCGCATGATGGCGAAAAAGAGACAAAGCCCTGGCATTTCATCTCCTTGGCAGGCGGCGGCGCCCTGCGCAGCACGGCGGCGGATATGATGACATTCGGCGAGGCACTGCTCCACCCTGACAAGACTTTATTAAAGGAGGCCTTGGCACTCGCCCTGCAGCCTCAGGCTGACGCACCGTCCCAGGGCGGGCAGGTCGGTCTGGGAGTGCTGATGGGAAAGTTTGAGGGTGAGGCGACCCTCCATCATGACGGCGGCACCGGTGGTTTTTGCTCCGGACTGCAGGTGATCCCGGCGAAGGGAATTGTGCGCGTGGTTCTGATCAACAACAACAGCATCGCTGGAAGCCAGGTGATCGTCGGCACGTCCGAGGTCAGGCCTGTGGATCCCGCCACGCAGAAAGAAATCCCCCTTCCTGCGGATGTGCTGAAGCAGTATCCTGGCGTCTATGACCTCGACCGTGACTTCCGCTTCACCGTGCTGCTGCGTGACGGCCAGATCTATGTGAACCTGACAGGTCAGCCGTTTGTCCCAAGCTTTGCCAAAGCGCAGGATCGTTTCTTTTACAAAGCAGTCCCCGCAGAGATAGCGTTCAATCGCCGCGAAGGTGTGATCCATTCACTGACGCTGTTTCAAAATGGCAACGAACTCACCGCCAGGCGCAGCAGCGCCCCACCGCCGGAGTATCAGCTGCGGTCCGACAAAGAGCTGCAGCCCTATGCGGGCAAGTATGATCTGCTGGATTCGAAGGCGATCACCGTCACCGTGCAGGCCGGCACTCTCTTTGCGCAGATCGAAGGACAGCAGGCGGTGCCGGTTTTTGAGACGGCACCTGACCGTTTCGAGCTCGATGTGGTGAAGGCCGAGCTCGTCTTCACGCGGGATGACAAGAAGCAGATCAACGGCCTCACCCTCCTCCAAAACGGCATGACGGTGCCCGCACCCCGAGTCAAGAGCCCGACCAGTGCCCCGTCGAAGTGAGGCGGTTTTCTTTCTCGGCCAGCGCCAGGATGGTCTGGAAATGCGGGCTCTTGCTTTCGCGGTGCACCACGCTCGTCTCGATTTTTTTGAATCCTGCTCTGCTGAGCATCTCGTGCAGATCGCTCTCGGAAAAGCCGAGCCATACATCGGCATAAAGATCCCGTGCCTGCTCAAACTGATGCTTGAGGAGATCCAGCACCACGATGCGTCCGCCCGGCCGCAGGATGGTCATCGCGGCTTTGAGTGCCTTCTCCGGATTCTGCGCATGGTGCAGCGCCTGACTGAGGAAGACCAGATCCACACTCAGCGGCGGGATTGGCGGTGCCTCGATGTCCCCTTGGCGGAACTCGAGGTTCGTAAAACCGTGCTTCTGGGCCAGCTCCGCACCATAGGCCACCATCTTTTCGCTGTTATCGACGGCGATCACTTTTTTCGCCCGCTCGGCGAGCAGTTGCGAAAGCGTTCCCTCGCCCGCGCCCAGATCGGCAATGACCAGCGGAGGCATGAGTTTGAGCAAAGTCTCGCCCAGGCCCTTCCACGAACGGCCGGGAATGTAGTGGCGGCCAAACTTGCCCGCCAGCGCATCAAAGTAGGCCTTCGCGGTTTGCACCCGTTTGCGCAGCACGATTTGCAGCGCCTCGGTGTCCTTGGTCACCTCCCGCAGTTCAGCCCCCGCCGCCTCCAGCAGCGCGAGGAAATGTTCATGGGTCGGCAGATCTTTGGCTGCGGGCTCGTCGAGCTGATACAGTCGGTTCTTCCCACTGCGGCGGTCAGTTACCAGACCTGCAGCCTTCAGTTTGGCAAGCTGGGCGGAGATATTGGACTGAGGCAGCGACAGCACCTCCTGCAACTCCGCCACACTCAGCTCTTCCTGCTTGAGCAACAAAAGCAGCCTCACCCGCGTGGGGTCGGCAATGAGACTGAGCGATTTAAGTACAGAGGCCAAGGTGAAGCCATCGTATCAACGCATCATGATACATCAATGCCAGAGTTTCGGCCGGTGTTCAGAGCTTTGAGGCCGCCCAGATGCCCGCCTTGCCCTGCTGGGCCCGACGTTTCAACTCTTGTAGCTCCAGCGCGTAGTCATTGATCGAGCGTGAATCCGCTGGCAGGCTCGAAGTCACACCCGCCACGCGGGCAAAGCCCTGCTGCACCAGCAAATCCGCCAGATACACCTGCTTGCCGGGGCTGATCTCCACCAGAATCAGCGCGTAGTAGCGGCTGAGTCCGGTCACCTCCTCCCAGCGTGTCATCACCGTGAACGGCTGCTGCTTGAGCAGCTGCGTCACATACTGCGCCGCCCTCTGCCCCTCTTCGATCACGCGCTGGCTGCTCACGCCAAAGTAGCGCGCCTGCTCCTGCACGCGCTGCGGATGAGTCAGCGAAGTGTCCGGTGCATCCACGAAGTAGAGCACGAAGATGTGCTCGTCCTCCGTGTCACTCACCTTGATGCGCAGGGTGTCCGCCTCATTGGCGCGGCTTTCGATCAGTTTGGCCTTGGGGAAGATCTTGAACTGCTGCAACGGCATACGGCTGGCATCCGACGTCGCCTGCCCCACCGCTACCTGGGCCATTGCCACTGGCAGCGCCTGCAGCGGCGCGGGACGGCTTTCTTTCAGCAATACCGCCACGAGCACGATGATCAGCACCAGCACGCAGGTGATGGCGAGATTCAGCAATGTGTCACGAAAAGGCATGCTCATGCGGTCAGGGCGGGGTCCGCCTACTGTCCAGCGTTCAGGCGGGTGCTCAAGCCGCAAAGTGCTGCGGCGGTGAGAATGCAGCCTGCCGCCACTCATGAAATCAGACACGAAAGATTATGCCATGCATCCCGTAATTGGTATGACCTCCTACCAATTTCATGACAATCACCCCGCTCAAACCCACCCCTTCGCTCGTTGAGCAGGTCTGTTCACGCCTCGCACGCCAGCTGCGTGATGAGGTTGATTCCGGTGATGGCAAGCTGCCGCCTGAGCGCCTGATGGCCGAGCGCCTCGGCGTGAGCCGCACCGTGCTGCGCGAGGCAACGAAGCGGCTCGAACTCCAGGGTCTGCTGGAAATCCGCCACGGCAGCGGTATCCGGGCGGTGAACCGTCTGCACAAGCCGCTCAGCGGTTCCTTGTCGATCCTGCTTCCCGAGTTGCAGGAGCGCCTTCGCCAGTTGAGCGAGGCCCGTGCCGCCATCGAGCCAGAGATAGCACGGCAGGCCGCCCTGAAGGCCAAAGCCTCCGATGTGAAGCAGCTGCGGGGCATTCACGAGCGCCTGCTGGCAGCTGAAGCGCACGACGAAGCCGTGGAGGCAGACATCGACTTTCACCGCACGCTCGCCCGCATCGCTGGTAACGAGATCTTGAAGCTCATGCTCGAATCGCTGGCTGACCTCGGGCGTGAAAGCCGCCGTGTCACGATTGGCCATGTCGGCAGGCAGCGCGCGATCGACCACCACGCCGCCATCCTGAACGCAGTGGCTGCGCATGATGCCAACGCTGCCGCCAAGGCGATGAAGCATCACATGGACGAAGCCGCACACGATCTGGCTGCCAAAGCGAAAACCAAACGATGAAAACCACGATCTTCATCCTCCTAGCGGCGGTTCCTGCAATCGCTGTCGATTTTGACCATGACATCCGCCCGCTGCTGCAGCAGCACTGCGTCGAGTGCCATGGCGAAAAAAAGCAGAAGGGCGAGCTGCGTCTCGATGCCAAAATCTTCGCGTTCAAAAGCGGTCACGAGGGGCAGGCCATCGTGGCGGGTGACACCGCTCAAAGCCTGCTGCTGCAAAGAATCAAATCCACCGATGACGACGAGCGCATGCCGCCGAAAGGCAGGCCTCTTTCACCCGCGCAGATCACCTTGGTGCAGGCGTGGATTCAGGCCGGAGCCGTGTGGCCTGAAAACGCCGCTGACAAGGCTGCCGCTGTGGACAAGCGCCTCCAGCATTGGTCCGTGCAGCCCGTGAGAGCAGTCAAAGGCGCCTCCATTGACTCGCTGATTCATGCGAAGCTTGCCGAGAAAAATCTCTCGATGTCGCCCGCAGCGGACCGTCGCACCTTGATCCGCCGCTTGAGCTTTGATCTGGTCGGCCTGCCTCCGACACCGGAGCGGGTGGAGCAGTTTGTGAAGGACGAGTCACCCAAGGCCTATGAAAAGCTGGTGGATGAACTGCTGCGCTCTCAGCACTACGGCGAGCGCTGGGCACGGCACTGGCTGGACATCGCGCATTACGCCGACACCCATGGCTTTGAGCGCGACCAACTGCGCCCGAATGCATGGCACTATCGCGACTACGTCATCGGTTCGCTCAATGACGACAAGCCCTACGATCAATTCATCCGCGAGCAGATCGCGGGGGATGTGATTGCGCCCAATGATCCGCAGGCCGTCATCGCCACCGGCTTCCTCGCCGCAGGGCCGTGGGACTTTGTGGGGCAGGTGGAGACCAAGAGTGACATGCTCAGGCGTGCCGCACGGGCCGGCGACCTGGATGATATGGTCACTCAGGTCATCACCTCGACCATGGGCGTCACGGTGAACTGCGCGCGCTGTCATGATCACAAGCTCGATCCCATCAAGCAGGAGGAGTACTACAGACTGTGGGCCGTTTTTGCCGGTGTGAAGCGTGGAGATCGCGAGGTGGACAGCGCAGAAGCAAAACGCATCTCTGGAGAGAAAGCGCGTCTTGCCCAGGAGCTGGCAGCAGCGCGTGCCCAGATCGCGAAACTAGCCGGCGAGGGTCTCAATCTTGCCGACATGGTGGGCGGCGGTGTCAAAGGCCGTGGCATCGACCTGCGCACCGGCAATTTGACGACCGCCAAACTTGGCTACCACCGGGACATTCAAACGAACCGCCTGCAACGCATCGAGTGGCCCGCCGAAGTGAAGGATGCAGAGCGCTTCGTCGCCTGGGTTTTCGTGCCGGATGGTCGCAATCCCGTGCCGGTGGCTCCCAAACAAGAAGTCAAAGGGCTGCCCGCCACCAGCGGCCACACCTGGGATGCCATTCGCAACGGGCCGCTGAACGCGCAGCGCAGCACGAAGATCGGCGGCGTGGATTACGCGGAGAAAGATCATTCCATCCTCGGCTTGCACGCCAACAGCGGGATCACCTTTGATCTCGCAAAGATTCGCCAGAGCAGCGGCCTCGGCATGATGCACTTCACCGCCACTCTCGGCTTTGGTGCGGATGCGAGTGCAGCAGCCTCACGCGCCGACTTCACCGTGTATGTGGATGCCGAGCGCAAGTTTCAGAAGCTTAAAATGCGCAAGGATGAGTTCACACATTTGGACATCGCCATTCCTGCCACAGCGAAAACCCTCACCCTCATCGCCACCGACGGTGGTGATGGCATCGGTAGCGACCTTTTGTTCCTCGGAGATGCACGGCTGGTGCCCGATGTGGAGCACAGCCGGCTCACGGACGCTGAGCAGGAGCAGTTGAAACAGCTGCGGATTCAAGCGGTCAAACTCGACGCCTCTCTCAAAGCTCTGCCCGAACCGGCCAAAGTCTATGCCGTCATCAGCGAAGCAAAGCCCCCCGCGATCCAGGTGCAGCGGCGTGGCAATCCTGAAGACCCGCAGCAGGAGGTGCAGCCCGGTGCTTTCGCCTGGGCCCGTCACGCCAGCATGGATTTCGGAACCCATGCGACCCCCGAAGGCGAACGCCGCCGCAAGCTTGCCGAATGGATCACTCATCCTGACAATCCTCTCACACGTCGTGTGATTGCGAACCGTCTCTGGCATCATCATTTCGGCCAGGGCATCGTCACCACACCCAGCGACTTCGGTCTCGGCGGTGACAGGCCTTCGCATCCTGAATTGCTCGACTGGCTGGCCGATGAATTTTCGCAGAGCGGCTGGTCGTTAAAGCACCTGCACAAGCTCATTGTTATGAGCGCCGCCTATCAGCAGCAGTCCGCCTCCCAAAATGAAACAGCAGCTCGTCTGGATGCCCAGAATCGTCTGCTCTGGCGGCAGAACCCCCGCCGCTTGGATGCCGAGTCCGTGCACGATGCCGTGCTGAGTGTCGCAGGCACCTTGAACCCCGCCATGGGCGGCCCCGGCTACCGTGATTTCAATTTCACCGAAGCCTACGCGCCCATCTACGACTACATCACGCCTGACAAGCCCGCACTGCTGCGCCGCAGCATCTACCGCTTTGTGGTGCGCACCACGCCGCATCAGTTCATGTCCACGCTTGACTGCCCTGATCCCGCCAATCTTACCCCAGCCCGTGCGCAAACCACCACCGCACTGCAGGCACTCACACTGAGCAACAACGAATTCATGCTGCAACAGGCCAGAAGCCTCGCCACCCGCATCGAAAATGAAACGGACTCTCGTGAATCGGCCATCCGCCGAGCCTTCGCTCTTTGTTTCCAGCGTCCCCCCACGGACGAAGAGCTCACTGCTTCCACTCGCCTCGTCGCCGAACAAAACCTCTTCGCTCTCTGCCGCATGCTCATCAATGCGAATGAATTCGTCTACCTCGACTGATTTGGTCAGCCCGTTTCCCATGATGAAATCAATCATTCCACTTCTATTCGGACTGCTTGCGCCGCTCGCTGCCGCTGAGGTGGATGCATCGCTGACGCATGCTTCCACCTGGACCGAATCCTGGCCCGACACGGGACCTCTCGAAGTCAAAGGTGCAATTTGGAACGACGCCATTCAGGCCGTCCTCGACAAAGACAACGCCGTCCATCTGCCGAAGCGCGATCAGCCCTACTACCTCGATGGCCCGCTCATCCTGAAGTCCGGTCAGAAACTCACGGCAGATGCAGACGCCGAGATCCGGCTGAAACCCGGCAGCAACACCTGCATGGTGCGCAATGAGCACATGGTCGGTTTTGCGGACCAACCTGTGCCTGAAGACACCAAGCCCGACACCAGCATCACCATCGAAGGCGGCATCTGGACGACACTGGCGAATGGTGTGAAGGACAGTAATGGCAACCAACGTGGCGCATCGTCAAAGAAAGATCCAGTGCCCGGGACGCATGGCGTTATCCTTCTCCACAACGTGCGTCATGTGACGGTGCGTAATATCACCGTGCGCCAGAGCCGCGCCTTCGCGGTGCATTTGGCCAACGTCACTGATTTCACCGTTGATGGCGTCACGCTGGATCGTCACGGACGCGACGGAGTGCACGTGAACGCTCCGGCCAGCCATGGACTCATCCGTCGCGTGAGCGGCGTTTCACATGACGACACCGTCGCTCTGAACGCCTGGGAATGGAAAAACTACGCTCCCAGCTTTGGGGCCATTCATCACATCGTCATCGAAGATGTGCATGGCTCGCCTGAGGGCGTGCCGTCGGCAAATTCCATCCGGCTGCTTCCCGGCGTGAAGCGCTTCAGTGATGGCACCACGCTCGACTGCCCCATCCACGACATCACTTTGCGCCACATTGCCGACATCCGTGACTTCAAGCTCTACGATCAGCCGAATCTCGAAATTGGACGCGACAAAGACGCCAGCGCAGGCATCGGCACGCTGCGCGGTATCGTCTTCGAAAACCTCACCTTCAAACGTCCCGGCAGCATCCAGGTCCACGCCAACGCTGACGGCCTGAGCGTCCGCGCCGTGAAGCTCAACTTCCCGCTCGCAGCAGATTTCCGCCTCATCGAACTCGGCCCCAAATCGCAGACCTACAAACGTAAGGCGGACGATCCGGCCACCTGGACCGAAATCTTTTCCCCCGACCTCAACTGCACGGTGCGCAATCTGAGCGTCTCCGGCGTTCGCCAGCGGGAGGCAACGACCGATTTGCCCGTCGATCAGGTCGTCAAAGTCATCGAGCTGAAGCCCAATCCTGACTATCCCAAGACCACGCCCCAGGGAGGCTCTGGAAAAGGCATTTGGATTCGCTAATTCCCCTATGAGCACTCACTTCACAGGCCCCTCACGCCGCGACTTCCTCCAAAAAATCGGCGGCGGTTTCGGCAGCATCGCCCTCGCTTCCTTGCTGGATCAGGACGCTCAGGCCGCGACAAATCCGCTCTCCGCCAAACGACCTCCCTTGCCAGCCAAGGCTCGTGCGGTGATCCAGATTTTCTGTCCCGGGGGGCTCAGCCATGTGGACTCCTGGGACTACAAGCCTGAGCTGGCAAAGCGCAGCGGCAAGCCCTTCGATCCGGATGGCAAGATGCAGTTTTTCGCCTCCAAGCCCGGCAACTGCCAGGGCAGCTACTGGCCCTTTCGCCAGCACGGCCAGTGCGGCCGCTGGATCAGCGATCTCTTCCCGCAGCTCGCGACCTGTGTCGATGACATGGCCTTCATTCACTCCATGCAGAGCAAAAGCGCGCTGCATGGCCCCGCGATGTTCATGGCCAACACCGGCTTCATCCTGCCCGGCTTCCCCAGCATGGGCGCATGGGTTACCTACGGTCTCGGCAGCGAAAGCGAAAACCTCCCCGCCTTTGTGGTGCTGCCGGATCAGCGCGGCCTGCCGCCCGGGGGCGTGATCAACTGGGGCGCTGGCTTTCTTCCCGCCGTGCATCAGGGCACGACTTTGCAGACCGATGCCGAAAAGCCGCCCATCGCCGATCTGTTTCCGCCCAAAAGCTTCGCGCAACTGCGTGGCGATACCGAGCAGACCAGCCGCGATTTTCTGCAATCCCTCAATCGCGCCCACGCAGCCGAGCGTGCGGGCAACACGGAACTCGAAGCCCGCATCGCTGCGTATGAACTCGCCGCACGCCTGCAGCTCAGCGCTCCCGAAGTCACCGACCTGCGTGGCGAAACGGACGTCACCAAGCAGCTCTACCAGCTCGATCACGAAGACATCGGTCCCTTTGGCCGCCAGTGTCTTCTCGCCCGTCGCCTTGTCGAGCGCGGCGTGCGCTTTGTGCAGATCTACTGCGGCGCAGAAAACACCACGGCCAAAAAAATCCGTCCGAACTGGGACAGCCACGAGGACCTGGTGCGTGACCACGGCTACTGGGGCCAGGTGCTCGACACTGGCGCTGCAGCCTTGCTGCGCGATCTGAAATCACGCGGCATGCTGGACAGCACGCTTGTCATTTGCACCAGCGAATTCGGCCGCCAGCCTGCCGCGCAGGGCAAGGGGCGCGACCACAATCCCGGCGCCTTCACCGCCTGGATGGCCGGGGGAGGCATTCAGGGCGGCACCGCGTATGGCACCACCGACGACCTCGGCTCCAAGGCCGCAGAAAACCCCGCCTACTGCTACGACCTCCACGCCACCGCATTGCATCAGCTCGGCATTGACCACGAAAAACTAACCTTCTACAACAACGGCATCAACCGTCGGCTCACCGACGTGCATGGACACGTCATCAAAGATATTCTCGCATAGGTTCTCACTGCATTTCCACATGTCCCAACCCCACATCGCCATCATTGACTGGACCACCTCTCCACAAGGTGATCCTGAATCCACCATCGAACGCCAGATCATCGGCGGAGCCGCACGCGTCACCCGCACGCTCTGCGAAACCGACGCCGATTTGACCGACGAGGTCTGCGACGCCGACGCCATCATCATCTGGCACAACATGCCGCTCACGGCCCAGGGCATCGCCCGGCTGAAGAACTGCCGCGCCATCATCCGCAACGGTGTCGGCTTCGACAGCGTGGACGTCGCTGCCGCACGAGAGCGTGGCATCGCCGTGTGCAACGTGCCGGATTACGGTACCGAAGAAGTCGCTGATCATGCCATCGCTCTCGCCATGGCGCTTTGTCGGCAAATCCTGCCGCTGGATGCCGAAGCCAAGCAGCTCGGCTGGAACATCCGCGTCACGCCAAAGCTTCGCCGCCTCAGCACTCTCACCTTCGGCATCGTCGGGCTGGGGCGCATCGGCACCGCAACGGCCCTCCGCGCCAAAGCCCTCGGCTTTCGCGTCATCTTCCACGACCCCTATCTTCCCAATGGAGCTGACAAAGCTGTCGGCATCACTCGCGTGCGCACCCTCGACGAACTTCTCACGCAAACGGATGTTCTCTCGCTGCACTGCCCGTTGAATGAGGAAACACGGCACCTCATTGCCGAGCGTGAACTCGCCCTGCTCAAACCCTCCGCTTTTGTCGTGAACACCGCCCGTGGTGGCGTCATCAAAAAAACCGCCATCCTCGCTGCGCTGCGCGAAAATCGCATCGCTGGTGCAGGTCTCGATGTCATCGAAGACGAGCCCCTCCGCACTGCAGACGAAGCCGCCACGCCCAATCTCATCGCCACTTGCCACGCCGCGTTTTGCAGCGTGGAGAGCAAGATCGAAATGCGCAGCACCTCCGCCCGAATCGCCCTCGCAGCTGTGCGCAATGAGGCGCTAGAAAATGTGGTGAATGGCGTTTGCTCCTGAGTAGTCCCCCCCGAACCCTTATGAATCTCCGCTCCTTTCTCGCTGCTTCACTTGCGCTGTCCATGGCTTCAGCCGCTCTGGCCCAGGAAACCAAATCGCTGCTGCACGATCACGTCCTGCCAGTCCTCGCCACGCCTGATTTCAAAGGTCCGCTGGACTCCAGTTTCAGCATTGCCAAAGGCAAATGGACACCCGAAGGCGGCGTGCTGAGCGTGCTGGATCTGCCCGAGCAGAAGCACATTCCCGTGCTTCATCACAAAGTGGGCCTCGCCAGCGCCACCATCGAGGTGGAGTTCCTGATCGAAGGCCCGGGCAGCTTTCTCGTGGGCTGTGATTCCAGCAAACATGTGGGCCGTGTGGTTGTCGGTGCCGCAGGTTTGAGCATCGCGGAAGACTCCGTGGCGCCCTCGCACACCATTGCCAAGCTCCCCATGGCGGTGAAGCCAAACGAATGGCACAAGCTGCGCGTCGAATGGCAGGGCGATCAAATGGCCGCCAATCTCGATGGCCAGGAACTCAAGGCACAGCATCCGTATTTTGCGACATCGAAGGCCCGAAGCTGGCTGGCCGCCGGTAAGTCCGTGAAGGTGCGCAATCTCAAAATCAGCGGAGAGACGAAGCCATGAGGCAGCTTGTGTGTTTGATGCTTTTGCTGGGCATTCAGCTCCATGGGGCCGAAGTGAAGACTTTGCTCGAAGAGAGCTTTGCTGATGGCCTGTCCAAAGACTGGTACTGGGGCCTGGGCACCTGGACGGCCAAGGGTGGCATCCTGCGCGGTTTTGAGTCAGGCCCGCGCCGCCATGGACCTCTGAAGGTGCGCAAATTTCCGCTCAAGGATGGCATCGTCGAGTGCGAGTTCCGCCTGGAGGGAAAAGCCCAGTTTGCCGGCATCATCTTCAATGGTGCCCAGGACCGTGGGCACATCGTGCACCTGGTCATGAGCATCCGTGAGCTGCGCATCCTGGCGCACCCGAAGAAAGGTGAGAGCACCGAGCTGCTGAAGCAGTCCAATGCTCTGGCTGCTGGCGTGTGGCATCAGGTGAAAATCGTGTTCAAAGGGGAAACCATCACCGCCACGGTCGATGGCAAGACCATCACCGCAGCCCATCCCTGCATCGCCGAGGAAAAGTTGACCTTTGGCCTGGGTGGCGAGTCTGGCGGTCCTGAGGGCGAAAAAGCCGGGGCCTTGGAGTTTCGCGGGCTCAAGATCAGCGGCTGATTCGGTAGCGGCAGCGGATGATCACCGCCGCGATCGTGGCCCCCACCAAGTTTGAAACAAGGTCCCAGCCCGTGTTTTCATAGCCGCCGACATTGGTGTTGGGAATCGTCAGCACGGCGATGAACTCGATCACTTCGTTCAGCGCGCCAAAGCCCATGCCCGCTGCCGCGCAAAGAGTGAGGATGCCGAACGTTGGGCGCACAGCCCCGCCATCTGGCTGCCGCAGCGCATGGCTCAAAATGTGCCAGCAGGCCCAGGTGGTGATGCCAAAGCCGTAGGCATGTACGATCTGGTCGTATTTCAGCAGGTTGGGGATGAGCCACGCACTGTAGAGCACCTCATTGTCGCCATTGTAGGGCCAGCCGGAGGGCAGGGGGCACAGGCCTCCGGCCATGTGGGCCAGACCCCACAGCGAAAAGGCCCACAGCAGGGGCGTGGTCAGCCTCACGCTGCGGTGGACGGCGCCGATGACGCTGATCAGCACAAGCATGACCACGATGTAAAAAATGAACTCGCGGTTGCCTTGAACCACGGCTCCCACAACGGCGGCGAGCATGTAGGCGGCGTTGAAAAGGATGACTGGCAGCAGCTTCACTTGGGCGGCGGAGGACATGCAGTAAAGATGCAAGACTGGCCCGGCCTTTGGCAAGACCTTCCTGCTACACAGGTTGACTGGCACTCTGTGTGCTGCATCCTAGCGCACCCCTCCCGCATGAAATTCATCCTTCCGTTTGCCGCCTTGGTTCTTTCCGCTTCGCCGAGCCAGGCTCAAACCACTCTGGAATCCGTCAAAAGCTTTGCCGACCTCGAAAAAGTGGCCGCACAGCTGGCTCTGCAGCCCTATCAGGCGCCCACGCAGCAGCTTGATCCGTTTTTCGAAGGGCTGAAATACGATGGTCACCGGCAGATCCGGTTCCTGCGTGACAAAGCCTTGTTTGCCGAGCAGGGCGATGCATTCCGTGTCGAGTTCTTCCACCCAGGCTGGATGTTCAAAAAGCCGGTCGTCTTTTACAACATCAAGGAACCCCAGACCGTGGGTGTGCCGTTTGATGGCAGCCACTTCGACTATGGGGACCTCAAGGTGCCTGCAGGTGCGAAGAATCCCGTCGGCTATGCCGGCTTCCGCGTGCTGGCGCCCGACTCCCTGGTGAAGCGGCCCTTCGAGTTCATGGTGTTCATGGGGGCCAGTTACTACCGTGCTGTCACGACGCAGCTTGGTTACGGCATCTCCGCGCGCGGCGTGGCGGTGAACACGATCGGCGGCGAACCCGAAGAATTCCCCGACTTCACCCATTTCTGGTTCAAGGAGCCCAAGGCTGGGGAGAAGTCGTTCAAACTGCTCGCGCTGCTCAATGGCCCGAGCATCACCGGCGCTTATGAATTTGAATCCACGCCCGGAATCAGCACCGAGATGAGGATCAAAGCCGCGTTGCACCTGCGCAAGCCGGTCAAGATGCTGGGCATCGCACCCTTTTCGAGCATGTTCTGGTTCGGCGAGAACTCGCATCCAAAGCCCTACGACTTCCGTCCCGAGGTGCATGATTCGGACGGTTTGCAGGTCGAGATCAAGGACGGACCGTCCATCTGGCGTCCGCTGGATGTCAGCCGTGACATGCGCCTGAGCATTTTTGAAACGGACAACCTCAAGGGCTTTGGCCTCGCTGAGCGGGATCGTGACTTCAACAACTTCCAGGATCTCGAAGCCAACTACCATCGCCGTCCGGCGGTGTGGGTGGAACCGGTGAGCGGATTTGGCAAAGGTGCCGTGACGCTCGTCGAACTCTCCAGCGGTGAAGAGACTTGGGACAACATCGTCGCCATGTGGAAGCCCGCGCACCTGCCCGCGACACCTGCAGAGCCGCTCAAAGTCGAGTACAAGCTCCATTGGCTCGATCAGCATTTACCGGGCGCGCTGTGCAGAGTTATCAGCTCACGCCGTGGCTTTGTGATGGACTCAGACGATCATCTTTACGTCGTGGATTTTGCCAAAGGTGCCGAGAATGGCACGGCCAAACCCAAGGACTGGACGCCTGACATTGATGTCGTGCTCAGTGCCGGCGAGGGCAAGGTCCTGGACAAGCGTGTGATGCGCAACAACGAGACCGGCGGCTGGCGTGCCTTTTTCAAGCTCGACATCCCCGAGACCACCAACCTGCTGGAAATCATGATGGAGCTGAAAAACGAGAAGCAGGTCATTTCTGAACGCTGGATGTACCAATGGCGTCGCTAAGTCTCATTGACCTCGGCTGGAACGAGTTCTTCGCGAAACACTTTGAGCCGTTTCGTGCGCAGGGCTGGAAACCCGCGCGCCTGATCCGTGACAACAAGATCAGCTACGGCGCACTGCTTGAAGATGGCACGAATGGCTTCGATGAATTCGAGGTCATCCTCGGTGGCAAAGTTTATCACGAAGCCGAAACCGACGCCGATCTGCCCGCCGTAGGCGACTGGGTGGCTCTGGAAGTCGGTGGCGAGGACGGTGACAACATCATTCGCGCCCGCCTGCCAAGGCAGACCTGCTTCTCACGCAAAGCCTCCGGCTTCAGTGCCGAGGAGCAGGTCATCGCCGCGAATGTGGATGCCGTGATCGTCGTCACCGATTCCGGCCCGGACTACAGCCTGCGCCGCATGGAGCGCTACTTCACCCTCATCTCCCGCAGTGGTGCGAAGGCGGTCGTGCTGGTGAACAAGGCCGATCTCTATCCCGACAAGCAGAACCAGGAGGCCGCCGAGGCCATTCGTGCGCTCAATGCCGATGCCGACGTGCATGTGACCAGCGTGAAGAAGCGCAAAGGCCTCAAGGTGCTGAAAGACTACCTCAAGCGTGGCCAAAGCGTGGCCGTGATCGGCTCCAGTGGTGTGGGCAAGTCCGCGCTCGTCAATCTCCTGCTAGGTGAAGACTGGCAGTGGGTGGATGAGGTGAACGAAGTCACCGGCAAAGGCCGCCACACCACCACCGCACGCGAACTGCTCGTGCTCGACAGGGGCGGCATCCTCATCGACAACCCTGGCATCAAAGAGGTGCAGATGTGGACGAATGAAACCACGCTGCGTGAACGCTTTGCCGACATCGAAGAACTCGCCCAGCGCTGCAAATACGGTGACTGCAAACACGGCACCGATGCCGGCTGCGCCATCCGCACCGCCGTGGAGTCCGGAGCCCTGGATGCAGAGCGCTACGAAGGCTATCTAAAGCTGGAGGATGAAATCGCCAAGCTGCGCAAACAGCGCAAAAAGCGCCAGATGACCGTCGAACGCCGCAACAAGCGCGATCACAAAATCAAGGCGCGCAATCGCGTCGATCGCGAGGATATCGAGCGCGATTTGAAGCCACGCAAGTAATCTGCACCCATGCCTCCCCAGCCCCCTCCCACCCGCACCGGACTCGCACGCGCCATGTCCAAGCTCGGCTTCTGCTCACGCAGCCGCGCCACCGAGTTGATTCGCATGGGCAAGGTGAAGGTGAACCTCGTCGTGCGGAAAAATCCCGAGTTCCCTGTGATCCTCAAAAAGGACGTCATCATCATGGACGACGTCAGCATCAATCAGGCACCTCGCCTCTACGTCATGCTCAACAAGCCGCGTGGTCTCGTCACCAGCGCCTCGGACGAGCTCGGCCGTGAGACTGTCTTCTCCTGCTTTGAAAATTCCAAGCTCCCCCATCTCTCTCCCGTGGGCCGGCTCGACAAGGCCAGCGAAGGCATGCTGCTCTTCACCAATGACAACGTCTGGGCGGACACCATCACCAATCCCGACACCCACCTCGACAAAACCTACCACGTCCAAATCAGCGGCACCATCGATGAAAAACGTCTCGCGCAGATCAGAGAAGGCGTCGTCGATGAGGAGCTGGGCGATCACCTCTCCGCCAAGGTCATCAAAATCCTCCGCCGCGGTGAGAAGAACATGTGGCTGGAAGTCGTCCTCGATGAAGGCCGCAACCGCCACATCCGCCGCCTTCTCGAAGCCTTCAACATCGAAGTCCTGCGTCTGGTGCGTGTCAAAATCGGCATGCTCGTTCTCGGAAATCTGCCCAAAGGCCAGTGGCGTGAGCTCACGAAGTACGAAGTCCTGAAATCACGCGAGCCGCAGGAACTGCGGTAAGCCGCAGCATCACTTCGCCAGCAGATCCCAGCTTAGTTTAAAGCGTGCCAGATATTTTTTGAGACGGTCGGCATCGTTCATTTTGCTGCGCTTCGTGCGTGAGACAGCGAAGAGCTTCCGTCCCGCATCAGAGAGCGTCTTGCTTTCCCGGCACACCTGCAAAACAAACTCCAGCTGCGCCAGATCAAAGGGATCTATCTCCTCCCTCTGCGCCTTGGTGAGCACGTCGCTCCCTTGGCTGGATGCTTGGTCACCAGCATCCCGCCAGCCTTCACGCAGTCGCGCCGCCTCCGTCTCCACGCACGCCACCGTGATCCTGCCTCGGGGCGCCAGCGTGGCCATGCGCGTCACCGCCGCATTCAGGTCACGGAAATTGGCGCTCCATTTCGCCTCCGGACTCCGGGCAAATTTGAGGAAAGCCTCGCGCGCTTCCTTGTTCATCCGCACCTGACGCCGGTGCGACTTCGCGAAGCGTTCCAGCTCGAAATCAAGATTCGCGGCGATGTCTTCCCGCCGCTCCGCCAGACTCGGCAGCGTGAAGGTCCACAAATTGATGCGCGCCAGCAGATCATCGCGAAACTTGCCCGCTGCGACTTGTGTTCGCAGATCGCGGTTCGTTCCCGCCACAAGCTGGAAATCGCTCTGGACCGCCTTGTCAGCCCCGAGCGGCAGGAAGGTCTTGTCTTCGAGCGCCCGCAGCAGCATCGCCTGCTCGTCGAGCCCAAGCTCGCCGATTTCATCCAGAAAGATAAGTCCCTTGTCCGCCTCCTTCAGCAATCCTGGTCTGTCCGACTGCGCACCCGTGAAGGATCCGCGTTTGTGCCCAAAGAGTGCGGACATCGCATGATCCCCGCGCAGCGTGGCGCAGTTCACTTCCACAAACTTGCCGCCAAGCCCCGCGCGCGAACGCCGCAGATCATAGATGCGGCTCGCCAGCATCGATTTTCCAGCGCCCGTCGGACCCATGATGAGGATCGGCGCTTTGGAGTTAACGGCCACCAGTTCAATCTGCTCGATGAGTTTGTTGAAGCCCTTGCTCTTCGTCGCGATGCCGCTCTTCAGAAAGTCCAGCGTGCGCTCCTGCTCCTGCGCAAAGCGCGTGGAAAGCCGGTCATACTTCGAGAGATCTATATCGATGATCTCATACCTCCCCGATGCTGTCGCATCGCGCCCGCCTTCGCGTGAGGGCGAGGTTTGAAGCAGCCGCGCCGGAATGAAGTTCGCCTCGTTCAGCAGGAACCAGCAGATCTGCGCCACATGCGTTCCAGTCGTGAGATGGATCAAGTAGTCCGCCTTCTCAGGATCAAAGCTGTACCCTCGCACGAAGTCATAGAGCCTCTCATACACCTCCTGGAAATCCCACGGATCAAGCAGCGCAAACTCATGCACCACCACCGTTGTCTCCGGCGATACCTTCTCGATGTCCGCCTTCACCTGCCGCGCCAGCTCCGCAAACTTCGGCTCCACCAGCAGTTCCAGCCGCGCAATCAGCAAGTCCTCCTGCTGACACATCGCCACCGTAGGCCGCCATTTCGACCATCTTTCCGGCCCTGAAGCGCGGTCCAAGTTCGAACCGAGGAATCCGAAAGTGATGATTGGCTTGGTGGCTGGCATTAGAGATAAAAAGCTATCCAAAAAGATAAACAAATAGAATTTAATGATTGAGCCAAATCGAGGGCTAAAAATACGAAAAAACTTTCTTTGCCTGATTCTACAAGGCCTCCAGCCTCATCGGAACCTGCCATTCCAGATCTTGGCACGCTGCTAGCAATAGGTATTGGCACACACAAACGACCAACCCAAACCAACACCATGGCTAGCAAATCTCTCTTTTCGACCCTCCGCGGCGCTCTGGCTCCCAAGGCTGACAGCTTCAATGAAGCCGGTGGCCAGGCCTATCAGCTCACGCCACGTCATGCGCTGGCTCAGTATGCGGCCACGGGTTGCCTGAACCGCACCTATTACGCCACGGCGGAAGATCAGCTCCAGCAGGTGCTGAAGCTGTGCGAGAAAGTCCCGACCGACTTCATCGCCCGCACGGCGCTTCATTGCCGCCAGAAGGGTTTCATGAAGGATGTGCCGGCGCTGCTATGCGCCGTGCTGGCCGCCCGTGATGCCGAACGTCTGGAACTCATCTTTGATCGTGTGATCGATGACGCCAAGATGCTGCGCAACTTCGTGCAGATCCTTCGCTCCGGGGTGACCGGCCGCAAATCGCTCGGCTCTCTGCCAAAGCGCCTCGTGCGCCGCTGGTTCGAGACTCGTTCGGATGAGGCCATCTTCCGTGCAGACGTGGGTCAGTCGCCTTCGCTGGCGGACATCGTGAAAATGGTGCATCCGCATCCTGCCACGAAAAGCCGCGAGGCGCTGTATGGCTACCTCATCGGTCGCCAGCATGATGCCTCGGCTCTGCCACGCATCGTGCGTGAGTTCGAAGCTTGGAAGGCCGATCCTCAGGGAGCTCCTCCCGACGTGCCGTTCCAGATGCTCACCGCACTGCCTTTGACGGCGGAGCATTGGCAGGCCATCGCCCGTCGTGCTCCATGGCAGATGACGCGCATGAACCTGAACACCTTCGCCCGCCACGGCGTGTTCTCCATCAAGGAGATCACCCGCCTGGTGGCCAGCCGTCTGCGCCATGAGGATCAGGTGCGCCGTGCCAAGGTGTTCCCATATCAGCTCCTGGCCGCCTATTTGAACGTCGGCGCGGAAGTCCCGCACGAAGTGAAGGATGCCCTGCAGGATGCCATGGAGATTTCGATCTCCAATGTGCCCGTGGTCTCTGGAAAAGTGATCGTAGCTCCGGACGTCTCCGGGTCCATGCACTCCGCTGTGACCGGTGTCCGCAAGGGGGCCACCAGCAAAGTGCGCTGCATTGATGTCGCCGCCCTGGTGGCCGCCGCCTTCCTGCGTCAGAACCGTGATGCCGAAGTGCTGCCGTTTGAGACCAACGTGGTTCGTGTATCGCTCAATCCCCGTGATTCCGTGATGACGAACGCGCAGAAGCTCATGGCCCTGCCTTGCGGTGGCACAAACTGCAGCGCCGTGCTCATCGATCTCAATGCCCGCAAGGTGCAGGCGGATCTGGTGATCTACGTCTCCGACAACGAATCGTGGATCGACACTCCCTATCACGGCCACTTCGGTGGTTCGTCCACTCGCACAATGAGCGAATGGACGATCTTCAAACAGCGCAATCCGAAAGCCCGTCTCGTGTGCCTGGACATCCAGCCCTACGCGACGACTCAGGCCAAAGAGCGCGAGGACATCCTCAACATCGGTGGTTTCTCGGATGCCGTGTTCAACGTCATCGCCGCCTTTGCCCGTGGCGAACTCACCAGCGCCCACTGGCTCGGCGAGATCGAAAAAACACCCCTATAAACAACCCACACTTTGGAGCCTGGTGAATGCTGGAGCGGACTACATTTCCAACTGTCACGTCTCTCCGACTTCTTGTCACCAGGCTCCATCCCACCTCTTTCTCAAATGATGGCGAATGCCCTGAGGAACTACATTGAATCAATCGGTCGCAGGTTCGATCCCTGCCTGTCATGCGCGAGCGTGGCAGTAGCTCAGTCTCGGTAGAGCAATTGAAATGTTTCTCACCCACCTTGTCGCCGTCACCCTTTTAACCCCTCATCTCAAATCTTGGCGAATGCCGGAGCGGACTACATCGGTAACCAGCGGGTTCGATTCCCGCCCCGCAGCAATGCGGAGAAGTCTCTCCACCCTTGTCGTCACTCTCTTTCATAACCCAATCACTCAAATGGTGACGAATGCCGATGGAACTACATGGCTATTCACCCTCCGGTCGTGGGTTCGAATCCCACCGGTCCCACATTTACGGGACCGTAGCTCAGCCTGGTAGAGCAGAGAACGTTTCATCACACCCTTGTCGTCACCACCTTTTTAAACACAACCATGACATCCCCATTCCACATCACCAACGAAGCCGAAGCCTTCCTTCCCGCCCGCAACAACGCCGGTAAACCGATCACCGTGATCGGTACAGAAGCCATCCGTTCCGGCTTTGACCAGACCTGCATCGACCAAGCTCTCAACTCGCGCTCCGCTCCGGGCGTGACCGATCTCGTGCTCAATCCTGATGCGCATGCCGGTTACGGCGCTCCGGTCGGCTGCGTGATGGTTTCGCCAACCCACATCTACCCAGGTCCTGTGGGCGTGGACATCAAGTGCTCCATGTCCCTCCTGCAGATGAACGTCCCTGCCGATGCGATTGTGGACAAAGCGGTTCGTCGTCAGCTCATCGACGCCATCTTGCTCCGCACCCCCACCGGCGCAGGTCGTGGTCAGCGCGAGGCAAAAAAATCGCGCCGCGTGTCCGAGGCTCTCGGTGTGCAGGTGTGCACTGAAGGTGCCAGCAAAAGCGTGTGCGAAGCCCTCGGCATCCCGCCCGAGTGGGCGCTGCGCTGCGAGGACAGCGCGCACCTCGGCCACGATGGAAACGTCTCCACGCTCCACGAGCGCCTGGACAAGATGCGCTCGTTCAACGGCTTCGCCGGTTTCGAAAACAAAATGATGCAGCTCGGCTCCTACGGTGGTGGAAACCACTTCGGTGAGTGCGAGGTCGTGCAGCTTGCCGATGACGCTGCGATGCGCTCCACCGCCGAGGTCTTCGGTCTGCAGGACAACCACGTCGCCTTCCTCAGCCACTGCGGATCGCGCGGTTTCGGCAACATCCTGGCGCAGCGCCAGTTCAAGGCGCTGGAAGGCTTCTTCCGCACCTGGGGCCTGTCCTTTCCTGCCGAAGACAAACAGCTCGTCTATGCCCCACTCGGCACTCCCGAGGCGGACGCCTATCTCGATGACATGGCTCTCGGGGCCAACTTCGCCACCGTGAATCACATGCTCATCAACGCCCTCGTGCTGGAGGCCTTCCAGGAAGTGCTGCCAGGAACGACAGGCCAGCTCGTGTACTTCATCAGCCACAATATTGCCCGTCAAGAGGTCGTGGACAACCAGCTCGCCTGGGTCCACCGCAAAGGCGCCACCCGTGCCTTTCCAGGTGGCCACCACGCCCTCAAAGACACCCCTTTCGCCGACACCGGGCACCCAATCCTGCTGCCCGGAAATCCGCGCGATGGCTCCGTGGTGATGGTCGCCAAACCCGATGCTGTGAAAAGCTGCTACAGCGTGAACCACGGCGCCGGCCGCTGCATGGGCCGCAAAGCCGCTGCTCGCACGCTCGATCAAAAGAGCGTCGATGCCGATTTCGAAACCCACGACATCCTCTACAACGCCCGCCAGTACCCGATCGACGAAGCCCCCAACGCCTACAAGGATTTCAAAGAAGTCCTCCGCAGCGTCGAAGCCGCCGGTCTCGCCCAGCAGGTCTGCAAACTCAAAGCCCGCTTCGTCATCAAAGACGCCGCGGAGGCCGATGATTAAGCGCTCTCGCATGCCCATTGCTACCCGTGGGGTATGCATCTCTTTATGACCTAGTACCTTTTGTTTACTCTTTGTGAAATCCTCCCCCCTCCTCCAAATCTCCGGCGACTCCGGCGGCGGCCAGCTCCTGCGTTCCTCTCTCTCCCTGTCACTTGCCACCGGTCAGCCCTTCCGTATGACCAACATCCGCGGCAAGCGACCCAAGCCCGGCCTCATGCGCCAGCACCTCACCTGCGTGAAAGCAGCGGCAGCAGTCTGCGACGCCAGCGTCGATGGCGCAGAACTTGGCTCAGTGGAGCTTGTGTTCCGCCCCGGCAAAGTCATGAGCGGCGACTACTCCTTCGCCATCGGCTCCGGCGGCAGCACCACCCTCGTCTTGCAGACCCTGCTTCCCGCACTTTTGCACGCAGAAAAGCCCAGTACCCTGCGCATCGAAGGAGGCACGCACAATCCCATGGCCCCACCCTTCGAGTTCATCGAGCAGTGCTACCTGCCCGTGATTCAAAGCATGGGCGTGAAAGCCACCGCAATTTTGGAGCGCCCTGGATTCATGCAGGCAGGCGGCGGCGTGATCACCGCCGAGATTCATCCCATCAAGAAATGGAAAAAGCTCAAACTCACTGAGCGCGGCGATGCCATGGAAACCTTTGGCCGCGTCCTCCACGCCCATCTGCATCGCGACATCGCGGAGCGCGAAATTGCCACCGCCACCCATCTCCTGGAATGGCCGGCAAATCACATCGAACTGCGCTACGCCAATGACAGCACCGGCCCCGGCAATGCGATCCTGCTCGGCGCTCGTTTCGCCAACGTCTGTGAAATCACCAGCGGCATCGCGCAGCAGGGCAAATCCTCTGAGTCCGTGGCCACAGGCGCGGCGAAAAGCCTGCACTCCTACCTGGCGTCGTCCGCGCCCGTGGGCGCTCATCTCGCGGATCAACTCCTCCTGCCAATGGCCTTGGCAGGCGGTGGCCTCTTTCACACCCTCACCATCACCGACCACACCCGCACAAACATTGCCCTCATCGAGCAGTTCCTGCCCGTGAAGTTCACCGTCGAAGAACTACACCCCGGCGTGAAGCAAATCCGCTGCGGCTGATGCTTGCGAAATCATTGGGTGGTCGATAAATCCAAGGCCGCCAAAAGCGGCCTTCCCTCGCCCCGCCCCTGAGATGCGCTGACAACAAACACTGTCCTTCAGGGAGAGGGGCGGGAGTATGCTTCGTCAGCATTTCCCCGTAGCGACACACACCATCACTCCGCCCACGCCTCACGCAGCAGGCGCAGGTAGTTGCCATGCATGATGTTGGCGATGTCCGCCTCCTTATACCCACGCTTCTGCAGCATCGCAGGAATACGCGAGAGATCCGCGATGGTGTCCAGATCCTCCGGCGTCTGCTCGGTGCCGTAGCCACCATCCAGATCCGTGCCGATGCCGCTGTGCAAAGCATTCCCCGCGAGCTGGCAGACGTGGTCAATGTGATCACAAATGACTTCGAGTTTGAGGCCGGCTTCTTTCGGCGTGGTTTTGCCGCGCACCCAGCCCGGGACCATCATCCACGCATCCAGCGCCGCACCCATGACCCCACCGCGCTCGATCAGGGCCTTGATCTGGTCATCCGAAAACTGGCGTGGATCAGGCACCAGCGCACGGCAGTTGCTGTGGCTGGCCCAGACTGTGCCTTGGTGAATCTCCAGCGCCTGCCAGAAGCATCCGTCGCTGAGATGCGTGACGTCGAGGATCATGCCCAGACGGTCCATCTCCTGGATCAATTCTTTGCCACCCGCAGGCAGGGGTCCCACCTGATCATGGCCCAGCGCGTAACGGCACACGCCATAATGAGCCGGCCCCATCGCACGCAGTCCCTGCTCCCAGGCCTTTTCCAAATGGCCGACGGTGCGGATCGAGTCAGCCCCTTCGAGGCTGAGAATGTAGCCAATGGCTTTTTCGTCATCAGGAATCGAGGTGTCGTTCCAGAGCGCGATCATCTCATCCAGCTCGCGCACATTCGTGATCTGCCGCATCTCACCCGCCTCCTCCATGGCCCGGTACCACGAAAGCTGCCCCTGCGTTTCCGCCCAGGCCTGCTCCGCAGACATCCATCCTGCGATAGGCGATGGCCCCGGCATGCAACCCGCAAGCTGCGTGGCCACGCAGAGCCCCACCTTGCCACGCCGCATGTCCGGAAAGGCGGTAGTGCCACGCGCACGGCCTTTTCCTGTCATCCCTTCCTCGCGCCGGCGAATCTCATGCACAGGCAGGCGCAGGTCGCGATTGAATCCGCCGAGGGCGTTGAGGCTGAGGTCTAGGTGGGCGTCGAAGGTGAGCATGGGAATGGGTGACGAATGATGGAATGACGATGGAGAGAGGCATTCTACGCAGGCGAAATCACATGTCATTCAAAGCGATAGCCTGCACCGTGCACAGTGCGAATAATTCTCGGCTGAGCCGGGTCTTTTTCGATCCGCTTGCGCAGCTGTGAGATGTGCTGGTCCAGCGCGCGGCTTTCCGGGAAATAATCCACCCCCCACACCTCGTCCGCGAGAGTATTGCGATCAATGACCTTCCCACGGCGGTCATAGAGCAGCCGCAGCACCTTCACATCCCGCGGGCTCAGGGCCAGTTCCACCTTGTCCCGGTAGGCCCGCAGCTCCGTCGGGACGATGCGCAGGTCATCCATCGTGAAGTCATCATCGATTCTGCCGCCGCCACGAGACGCCGTGCGGCGAAGAATGGCGCGGATGCGGGCGATGATCTCCTTCACTCCGAAAGGCTTGGTCATGTAGTCATCCGCCCCCAGCTCCAGACCGAGAACTGTGTCGATCTCCTCGGCTTTGGCAGTGAGGAAAAGAATGGGCACTTTTTCATCCTGACGGCGGATCTGTTTGCACACCTCATAGCCGTTGAGGCCGGGCATCATCACATCCAGGCAGACAAAGTCGGGGTTTTCAGCGCGGAAAAAATCGACCGCCTGCAGACCATCGCTGGCGGGGATGACTTGGTAGCCCTCCATGGTCAGCACTTCGCGCAGGGCATCACGCGTATGGTCGTCGTCTTCGGCGATGAGTATTTTGGTCATGACTGGTTGGGGAGGGTGAGAATGAAACGTGCGCCGTCGCGATAATTAGGACATACCGTAAGAGAACCGCCATGCAATTGTGCCAGTTCGCGTGAGATGGTCAATCCGATGCCGGTCCCGCTCACGCCTTCAGCAAGGTCGGAGCGCAGACGTTCAAAAGGCTCGAAAACCGTGCGGCGTTTGCCGGATGGGATGCCGGGCCCATGATCCTCCACAATGATCCGGGTATTGCGCTCATCATGCTCGGTATGAATGGCGATCCACTTGCCGGCATTGGCGTATTTGTCGACATTCGAAATCAGGTTGCCGAGGATCTGTTCGATGGCGTCGGGGTCAGCCATGATGGTTTCCGGCCCGTTAAAGGAGGTGACGATTTCAAACCCCTTCGTCTCCAGCAGCGGCTTCCAAAATTCGGCAATGCGCGAAACGTTTTGGTCCAGTGCCAGCGCCTTGGGCTGAATGGTCAGCTTGTCACGCTGCTGCCTCGCGTAGTTCAGTACGTTTTGGATCAGACGGTCAAGCCGGCACGTTTCAGCCTCCACCACACCGAGCTGCCGTTTCGCGATGCTGTCTCCCTGCGATTCCGCACGATGCGCCGCCATCTCCGCATAGAGGCGGATGTTCGTCAGCGGCGTCTTCAGCTCATGAGAGATCTGATTCACGAACGTCACGCGCTGCTGCGCCACCCGGATCTCACTGGCGCTCTCATGGAAATAGAGCCATCCGACCACAAAGACGAGCACAATGCCGGAACTGACACCGAGCAGAATCGGGAAAAGGTAGGGCTTAGGAAACTCCTCATTCGCGGGCGTGTAGGCCATCTCCCACTGCGAGAGCGGCTCCGAACAGGCCCGGTGAGCCGCTGGCGGGCGCTCAGACCCGGGCAAACGCTTGCCCCATTCGTGCAGCGGGATGCCTTTCACCGTTGTCAGCATCATGCGGCCGGGCGGGATGGCCAGCCCAGGCTGCGGCAGGCGCTGAAACAAGGAGTTCATCAGCATCTGCGGGTTCAGCAAGGCACAGCTCAGGCTGCCGTCGGCAAACCGGTGCCAGTACATGAAAACGGAGTCGCCCACATGCCAGCCGCTCCAGGACATGGGGGCCTCGGCCTGCACCGGACGGTCGTCGATGTGGTAGCCAAATAGTTTGAGGTAGGTCATCCACTCAGATGAGCGCCGATGAAGGGCTGAAGGCTTGCTGGGAACAAAGACACGCTGAAACGGCGGGCCGCCATCCTCCAGGACTGACACAAACTGCGGCATGCTGTCGGGGTTCCGCGTGGACTCTAGAATGGCTTTGATACGGTCTCCGGCTTTGAAAATCTCTCCCGGCTGATAACCGGCCAGGCCCTCGAAAGACTCCACAGGCGCGGTTTCATCTTCGCTAGTCACGGACCAAGTCTGGGCAATCCATGGGTGCTTGGCCAGCCGCTGGGACATCAGACGGGCGGATCCAATGCTCTGCGCCCCCCAGATATCCAGCCGGTCGGTAAGCTGTCGCATGTCATGCAGAAGGTGCTGGTCTGCGGAGCTAAGGCGCTCAGCCAGAATGGCCTGCATGGAGGCGTCGGTGCGCTTTTCTGCATCGCGAATGAGATACGTCCCCAGCCATGCCAGCAGAGCTAGCGGCAGGATCACCAGGATGATGAATAGGATCGTGGAACGGCGTTGAAGCATGCGCGAGACGTTTAATTTAGCCTCACGATTTATCCGGTCATCTAAAATTTATAAAAACCATAAAAAGAACCGGGGCGGACCTTTGGAGTCCGCCCCGGTGATTCGTAGAGTTTCCAACAGCCAGAAGGATAACCACACTTGAGAAAAGGGTGATCATGAGGTCCGGGCCCCTGCCGCGTTCCTTAGATCTGGTGCCACATTCCCACGAACGGGAAAAATTGAGTCAGCCGCTTGTGAGTACGTTGTAAGGAAATTGTAAGGCGTTTTTTTCGTCGGCCCAAATCAGAAAAAATGGCTTTAATTCCGCCGCAAAAAAAGAGCGGGACCTCAGCGGCCCCGCTCTCCTTAAATTTCGCGCATTTTCCCCGGTGGAATTACAGCAGGCACTCCGCGATCTGCACCGCGTTCAGCGCCGCCCCTTTGAGGAGCTGATCACCCACGACCCAGAAGGCCAGCCCATTGTCCAGCGCGCAGTCCATGCGGATGCGGCCCACGGCGCAGTTGTCGCGTCCCGCGATGTCCAGGGCCAGCGGATACTGCTTGGCGGCAGGATCATCCAGCACATCCAGGCCCGGCGCTTTGCTCAGCACTGCACGTGCAGCTTCCACCGTCACAGGCTTTTCAAACTCCGCGCTGATCGCGATGCTGTGCGCGCGGAAGACCGGGATGCGCACGCAGGTCACGGACGCACGGAACTTGTCGTGGTGCATGATCTTGCGGCCCTCGTTCTCCATCTTCATCTCTTCCTTGGTGTAACCGGATTCGAGGAAGGAATCCACGTGCGGGATCGCGTTGAAGGCGATCTGGTGCGGGTACACGTGCGGCTTGCTGTCCAGCTTCGCTGCGTCCCACGCACGGTTTTCACTCGCCCATTCACGGGACTGGTTCGCCAGTTCTTCAATCGCCTGCGCGCCCGTGCCGGACACCGCCTGGTAGCTGGAGGCAAAGATGCGCTTCACTCCAAAGGCCTGGTGCAGCGGATACAGCGCCATCAAGGAGATCGCCGTCGTGCAGTTCGGGTTCGCGATGATGCCCTTGTGGTTCTTCACATCGGCCGCATTGATCTCCGGCACCACCAGCGGCACGGTTGGGTCCTGGCGGAAGAAGGAGGAGTTGTCCACCACCACGGCACCGGCTTTCACCGCATGCGGGGCAAAATCACGCGAGATGCCGCCACCCGCGCTGAACAGCGCGATGTCGATGCCCTTGAAGGAATCCGGCGTCAGCTCCTGAATGGTGATGTCCTCACCCTTGAACTTCAGCTTCTTCCCGGCGCTGCGTGCGGAGGCGAGGAGGGTCAGCTGGCCCACGGGAAACTTGCGCTCTTCCAGGCAGCGGATCATCTCCGCGCCCACAGCGCCTGTGGCTCCGACGATGGCGACATTCTTCAGGGTGCTCATGGTATTCTGACGGTTCTAACGAGGGGGTTGGTTCAAAGGGGGCTGCGATACTACCCCCTCCAGCCGGGGATGCAAGGACCGGGTAAAGAGGGCAACTGCCCTCCCCAATCCTGCTCCTCCTCCCGGGTCCCCAAGAATCGTCCTCGATCCTTCCGCTCCGCTATTTCCAAAATCGCCGCAACGCCCTCAGCCCTCTGCTTTGACGCACAACAGCGCACCCTGACGCACCTGCGCCGTCTTTGACTGTCCCTCACCCAAATTCCCACCTTGACTTCGTGTCAAAAACACACATTACTTCGTGTGTGAAACACACTTACGAATACCCGCGCGCCGCGCTCACCGTGGACTGCGTCGTCTTCGGTTTCGACAGCGCGCAGGCCGCCCTCCAGGTCCTCTTGATCCGCCGTGGCCTCGCCCCCTTCAAAGACCACTGGGCCCTCCCCGGCGGCTTCGTCCGCGTCGAAGAAACCCTCGATGAAGCCGCCCGCCGCGAGCTCGAAGAAGAAACCGGCCTCAAGGACCTCTTCCTCGAACAGCTCTACACCTTCGGCACCGTCAACCGCGATCCCCGCGAGCGTGTCGTCAGCGTCGCCTATTACGCATTAACCAAACCCACCGACCACACCACCACCGCCTCCACAGACGCCGCCGAGGCCCGCTGGTTCCCCGTCACCACCCTCCCCGCACTCGCCTTCGACCACGCCACCATCCTCGACACCGCCCTCGCCCGCTTGCGCGGAAAGCTCACCTACCAGCCCATCGGCTTTGAGCTCCTGCCACCGAAGTTCACCCTCACCCAGCTCCAGCGCCTTTACGAGAGCGTCCTCGGCACCCCGCTCGACAAGCGCAACTTCCGCAAAAAAGTCCTCAGCCACGACCTCCTCCTCCCCCTCAAAGAAACCCACCGCGAAGGCACCCACCGCCCCGCCCAGCTCTTCCGCTTCGATCCCGTGCGGTACGAGAAGCTCAGGAAAAAGGGATTTTTGTTTGAGATATGAAAACCACGACCCTCTACCGCCCTGTTGGCCCTAAAGAGCTGGCCCTGATTGAAGCTTCCGACTGGAAAGCGTTTCCGCCGCGTCTGCCAGAGCAGCCCATTTTTTATCCGGTGATGAACGAAGAATACGCCATCCAGATCGCACGCGACTGGAATGTGCCAGCTTCGGGCTCGGGCTATGTCACCCGCTTTGAGGTGGAGACAGAGTTCCTTACCCGCTATCAAGAGCAGGTCGTCGGTGGTGCCATGCATCGCGAACTGTGGGTGCCTGCAGAGGAGCTGGAGGAGTTCAACAAGCACATTGTGGGTCAGATCAAAGTCACTCAGAGTTTTGGAGCCATTCAGAAACCAAAAATGACATGAACCTGCCTTTCTTCCAAAAGTTGGCGGATTCACGTTCGGTGCTCATCGCTGGTGCTGGAGGTGGGTTTGATGTCTTTGCAGGACTGCCTCTCTATTTCTGGCTCAAACAACAGGGTAAAGCGGTTCATCTCGCCAACTGGTCTTTCGCTGATCTGTCATATTGTGAAGACAGGCCCATGCCCGAAATCGCGCGGGTGAGCCCCAATACATCAGGTTCTACTTCATATTTTCCTGAGCTCTATTTAGCACAATGGCTCGATTCACAGGGCTACGACTCTTCTGTGCATGCTATCCAGCCTGGCGGTGTGCGCCCGGTGAAGTCAGCCTATGCTTGGCTGGCCAAGTCTTTGGCTTTTGACACAATCATTCTCGTGGACGGTGGAACTGACATTCTCATGCGCGGAGATGAAAGTGGTCTCGGAACGCCGCAGGAGGATATCGCATCGCTGGCGGCTGCTCATTCGCTGCCTGCCGAGATTCGTAAATTCGTCGTATGTCTTGGGTTGGGAGTGGACACTTATCACGGTGTCTGCCACGCGCATTTTCTGGAAAATGCGGCGGCTCTTTCGGCCAAGGGTGCTCATTTCGGCACCTGGAGTCTGCTGTGGGAAATGGAGGAGGCGCGGAAGTATGCAGCCGCAGTGGAATATGCCCACGAGCGCATGCCGCGCCGTAGCAGCATTGTAAACAGCAGCATCGTTAATGCGGTGAAGGGGCTGTTCGGAGATGTCCATGCGAGTGATCGCACCCGAGGCTCAAGGCTCTTCATCAATCCACTGATGAGCCAGTACTGGGCCTTTGACCTTGATGCTGTGGCTAAAAACAACCGCTACCTTGATCGCATTCAGACCACGGACACTTACGCCGAGCTGACCCATCGGATTGCCAACTACCACAATCAGCAAAAGCTCCGTCCATGGACGGACATCCCCATCTGAATCATGAAAACCACCCTCGAAGCCCTCCAGGCCGACATCACCACCCTTGACGTGGATGCCATCGTCAACGCCGCCAATTCCTCCCTTCTCGGTGGCGGCGGTGTGGACGGCGCGATCCATCGTGCGGCGGGCGAGGAACTGACCCGTGAATGCATGGGCCTCGATGGCTGCGAAACCGGGCAGGCCAAGATGACTCAGGGCTATCACTTGAAAGCCCGGCACGTCATTCACACCGTTGGCCCTGTCTGGCATGGGGGCAGCCATGGCGAGCCGGAGCTGCTGCGGGCGTGCTATGCGAACTCGCTGAAACTCGCTGCGAAACACGGCCTGAAAAGCATCGCCTTCCCCTGCATTTCCACCGGTGTGTATCGCTTCCCACCAGATCAGGCCGCGCAGATCGCGGTGCAGGCAGTGCGGGAATTCCTCGCCGATCCTTCCTCAATTGAGCGCGTGATCTTCTGCTGCTTTGGCCGGGACGATCTGACACGTTATCAAACCCTGCTCGCATGAAACAAGCGCTCCGCACAGCTCGACACCACGGCTTCCGGCTCTCATTCGTTGACGCCCTGGTGTTGGTGACAGGCGCGGTCTTGAGCGGGTGGCTGGCGAAAATGGATTTTCCTCTCTGGTGGATCGTCCCTGCTGCAGTTGGTCACTTCTTCCTCTTCTGCAATGTCTTCCTCGTCTGGCGACGCTGGGAACTGCTCTGGGCCGCTGCGTTTATCTTCAATGTGGCGGGGCATTTCTCTTTGGAGACATACACTGCCACCCCGGTGCTTCTCTGGCAGGCTCCTGCGACAATCTTGGTGATTGTGTTTCAGATGCGCTCGCCGTGGTATCACGGAATTTTCGCGCGCCAGATCAACCCCCGCCTTGCCGACTACCTCAACGACACTCTTTAATCATTTCCCATGACCACCAGCCCCCTCCTCACCGACCTCTATCAGCTCACCATGGCCGCCGGATACTGGAAATGCGGCAAGGCGGAGCAGGAGGCGGTGTTTCATTTGTTCTTTCGCAAGCTGCCCTTCTCCGGCGGCTACGCCATCGCGGCGGGGTTGGGGGATGTGGTCAAGTGGCTGCAAGGTTTCCACTTCAGCACTGCAGAGCTGGACTATCTCGCCACGCTGCCAGGACGGGATGGAAAGCCGCTCTTCGAGCGCGGCTTTCTCGACTACCTTGCCACCCTCGAATGGCGCTGTGATGTCGATGCCATGCCAGAGGGCACGGTGGTTTTTCCGCACGAGCCGCTGCTGCGCATTCGCGGCCCCCTCATTCATGCCCAGCTCGTGGAAACGGCCTTGCTGAACATGATCAATTTCCAAACGCTCATCGCCACCAAGTCAGCACGTGTGTGTCTGGCAGCACAAGGCGAGCCCGTGCTGGAGTTCGGCCTGCGCCGAGCCCAAGGCCCCGATGGTGCAGTCATGGCCAGCCGCGCCGCCTTCATCGGCGGTTGCGCCTCCACCTCGAATGTCCTCGCAGGCATGACCCACGGCATCCCCGTACGCGGCACGCATGCCCACTCATGGGTCATGTCCTTCGACACCGAACTCGAAGCTTTTGAGGCCTACGCCGAAGCATTGCCCAACAACTGCGTCTTCCTCGTGGACACCTACGACACCCTCGAAGGCGTGCGCCATGCCGTGGCAGTTGGCAAACGTCTTCGCGAGCGCGGCCATGAACTCGCTGGCATCCGCCTCGACTCCGGCGATCTCGCCTGGCTCAGCGTCGAGGCGCGTCGCATTCTGGACGAAGGCGGATTCCCAGACGCCCTCATCGTCGCCAGCAACGACCTCGACGAGCACCTCATTGAAAGCCTCAAGCATCAGGGCGCAAAGATCGGCGTGTGGGGTGTCGGCACGCAAATGGTCACCGGCGGTGCACAGCCGGCGCTGGGCGGCGTGTACAAGCTCGGTGCCATCCGCAACGAGCACGGTGAATGGGAGCCCAAGATCAAGCTCAGCGAGAATGCGGTGAAGGTGAGCAATCCCGGCATCCAGCAGGTGCGCCGCTTCAGCCTGAATGGCGAATTTCGCGGAGATGCCATCTACGATGAGGAGCACGGCTGCCCCGCCCAGGTGGAGATCGTGCATCCCAGCGATGCCTCGCGCAGCAAGCACCCGCCGCAGGGGGCCACGTACGAAGACCTGCTGCAGCCCGTCTTCCGCGCCGGGGCGCTCGTGGCATCTCTCCCCACGCTGCCGCAGATCCAAAACCGTTGCCGCGCGCAGCTCGCCCATCTGCATGCCACGGTGAAACGTCTTCAGCATCCGCATGAGTACCCGGCAGGTGTGGAGAGAACACTGCATGACCGGAAGGTGCAGCTTATTCAAAAAGCGAAATCGTGAATGCTTCCACCGCATTGATCGCCGCCGTGGACGTGTGCTACCACGACCATGGGGCGACCGCCGCCGCCATCCTGTTTGCGGACTGGGCGGACGATCATGCCTTGGCGCAGCATCTCTGCCACATCCCACAAGTGGCCGAGTATCAGCCCGGGCAGTTTTACCGCAGGGAGCTGCCATGCGTGCTGGCGATTTTAAAGCAATTACCGCAGCAGCCTTCACTGATTGTCATCGACGGCCATGTCTGGCTTCGGCCCGGCGAGCCAGGTCTGGGGTGGCATCTTCATGAAGCCACAGGAATCCCGGTGATCGGCGTGGCAAAGACTTCCTTCGACCAGTCCCCGCATGCGGCGCATGTGTTTCGTGGCGAGAGCATGAAGCCCCTCTTTGTCACCGCCATCGGCTTGGATCAGCAGGATGCCGCACGCCAAATCGAATCCATGCACGGCGCGTTTCGTCTGCCCACCTTGCTGAAGCTGGTCGATCACCTCTGCCGCAGCGGCGCTCCAGCGACACCCTCTGACCATCCTCCCGCATGAAAACGCTTCTGCTCATCGACATCCAAAACGACTTCATGCCCGGCGGCGCGCTGGCCGTCTCAGGCGGGGATAAAATCATTCCGCTCGTCAATGCCCTCATTCCACAGTTTGAGCTGATCGTTGCCACGCAGGACTGGCATCCCGCAGAGCATGGCAGTTTCGCGGCGAATCATGCAGGTAAAAGTCCTTTTGAGCCAATCGATCTAGACGGCCTGCCGCAGACACTGTGGCCGGTGCATTGCGTGCAAAATACAGGCGGCGCGCTTTTTGCACCCGGCCTCGACACCCGGCGCATCGATCGTGTGTTCACCAAGGGCATGAATCCGCGCATCGACAGCTACAGCGGCTTTTACGACAACGGCCATCGCGCCTCCACCGGCATGGGAGAGTGGCTGAAAGTCCAGGGCATTATTGAACTCAGCATCGCCGGAGTGGCAACGGACTACTGCGTGAAGTTCACCGTCTTAGACGCCTTGAAAGAAGGCTTCCGTGTGAATCTGATCGCATCTGCCTGTCGCGGAGTGAATCTCCAGCTCGGCGATGTGGATCGTGCCCTGGCAGAGATGCAGGCGGCGGGTGCGGTTATTCAGTCCTGAAGACTACGCAGACAGCGCCTCCCACATCGGGTGGGTGTCCGCAAACATGCGGAAGCGGCAGATTTTGCCTTCCCTCAGATCATACACATGCGCCACAGCGGCGCGCATGGCCTTGCCGGTGGCGGGGGAGGTGCCGCTGTAGTGGCCCAGCACGACCACGCGGCTGCTGGTGCCAAAGATTTCCTCCTCGGTAAAACTGAAGCCGGTCCAGCGCTTGGCATTGGCACGGAAGACATTCTCAATCACCGCGGTGGCCCCTTGCCAGGTGGAGCCGCCGGGAAACCCCGCGCTCTGCTGCCAGACGAGATCGTCGGTGCAGAGCGCGGTGAAGCCTGCATCATCTCCCGCGCGCATGGCGCGATACACTTCGCGGACGGTTTCGAGCGGGGTCATGAAAGCCTGTTACTGTGCCAGCAGACCGCCGTCAATGTTCAGCGAGACGCCGGTAATGAAGGACGCTGCATCGCTGGCCAGGAAGAGCACCGGATTGGCGATTTCCTCCGAGCGCCCCAAACGGCCCACGGGATGCAGTGAGCGCATGTAGTTCAGCGCCTCCTCATTTCCGCCGCCAGTGAAGCGGTTCATCATGTCCGTCTCGATGGCCGCTGGCGCCACCGCGTTTACACGGATGCCGTGCTTGGCATACTCCAGCGCAGCGGCTTTCGTGAGACCTTCCACCGCATGCTTGCTGGCGACATACACGCTCGCGCCGCCCATGCCCACGTGTCCTGCCACGCTGCTCGTATTGATGATCACCCCGCCGCCCTGCTTGAGCATCACCGGAATCTCATGCTTCATGGAGGTCAGCACACCCCAGACGTTGATGTCAAAGACGCGTCGGTAATCAGCCTCGTTGGCATCCACGATGGACCCGGTCAGTTCGACGCCCGCGTTGTTAAAAGCGACGTCGAGTCGGCCATACGTGGCCACAGTCTTCGCCACCAGCGCCGCCACGTCAGCCTCCACGGCCACGTCCGCTTTCACAAAAGTGGCCTCGCCACCGGTGGCTTTGATTTCAGCCACCACCGCCTGGCCTTCGGTTCCACGTCGGCCGCTGACGATGACCTTGGCTCCGGCTTTGGCGAATGCGAGAGCACTGACTTTGCCGATGCCGCTGGTGGCTCCGGTGATGAGTACGACTTTGTTTTGGAATGAGGTTTGCATAGGGATTGGGTCTTGAGGGATGGAGTGTGGGAGAGAGATATGAGGTCAAGCTTTGCCGCCGAAGGAGACGTAGTCGTCGAAATCGAGGAAATCGAACCAAGTGCCGATGTCTTCACGAGCAGACCCGCCCGCCTTGGCAATCTGCGCGCTGATGTACTCGCGGCTTTCGTTGTCAGCAGGCACGGCGGCTTCACGGTACTCGCTCCAGTGGGCGATTTCGTAGTCGCTGCGTTTATGCAGAGCGGTCTTCTCGATCCAGGAGAACATGTCGCCGTCTCCCAGGCCCTTGGCGGCCTCGGCCTTCAGCGCCTCATGGTCGATGCCGGTGAAGCTCAGAAAGCGCTGATCGAGCGGGCAGTTGTAGTGGTACTCTCCGTTCTTGCCGGCGATTTCCGCGCGGCATTTGTCGAGCAGGCGGGGCAGGATCACATAACCGCCGAGGCGGACACGGGGACTGCGCGGGGGGCGTTGAGTGAGGTCGATGGACATGGGCGGGGGTTTTGGTTTGATTTAGGTTTTGGGGATAAATCAGGCGGTCAGGGCGGCTTCGAGGAAGCCCTTGCTCTTCACGCCGGTGATCGTGTTCACGGGCTGACCGTTTTTGAAGACGATCAGCGTGGGGATTGCGCGGATGCCAAAGCGCGCCTGGAGGTCAGGGAAGGCGTCCACATCCACCTTGGCGATGGTGGCACGTCCGGCCTGTTCAGCGGCCAGCTGGTCGAGGATGGGCGACATCATTTTACAGGGGCCGCACCACTCCGCCCAGAAGTCCACGAGGACGGGCTGGTCGGTGCCGGAGAGAGTGGCATCAAAAGTTTCAGAGGTGAGGGCGATGGGTTTCATAGGGTGTGTATGCGGGTTTAGATTAGACCGGTCGGTTTATTTGCGATCAAAAAGAAAATCAGGGTTCAAGAAGTGCGCGGAAAAATTCCAGAGCCTCGCGCGGCGGGCTGACGTCACGACACACGATGGAGCGCTGCATGGCCCCATTCCACAGGTCGTGGATGATCCGGGCCGTTTCGGCAGGACGGACGGACTTGGAGATCTTGTTTTTCTCGATCCCCTCCTGCAGCACCTGCTCCAGAATGGCGATGGCTTCGCGATTTCCTTCCGCCAGCACCTCGCGCATCGGCTCGCTCATGTCAGAGACTTCGGCCGACAGCTTGAGCACCAGGCAGGGGCATTTGCCCTTGGTTTCCAGCACACGGCAGATCGTTCCCTCGCACATGCTCAGCAGCCTGCGCAGCGGATCCGGCTCGGGTGTGGGGGAGAGCAGCATCTGCCTCTTGTAGGCTGTGGAGTTGGCCACGTAGTGCTTCAGCATCTCCACGCCAAATTGCTCCTTGGATTTGAAGTGGTGATAAAAAGACCCCTTGGGCACCTTCACGGCATCAAGGATCTCTGTCAGCCCGACCGAATGAAAGCTCTTCTCAAGCATCAGCCCTTCGGCTGCGTCGAGAATGCGCTCTTTGGTCGTGCGTTCGCTCATGATAATGGAATGATTAGACCAATCGGTCTAATGAGTCAAGTGTATTTTTTGCCCCATGCATTTCCGTTCGCAGCTGTTAAGAAACGTAGTCCTCACGTACCGTCGATCATTCCATCCCCATGAATCTCACCCACCCCCATCTCGAAGTCAGCATTGGCACTCAGCGGCTGCGCTTGTTTGACGACAGGCGCTTGATTCGCGAGTGGGCGTGCAGCACGTCAAAATTTGGCATCGGCTTCACCGAAGGCAGCAACAAGACCCCGCTGGGCCGTTTTGTGGTGAAGGAAAAGCACGGCGATGGCTCGGCCAGCGGCACCATTTTCAAGTCACGTCAGCCTGTGGGGCATTGGCAGCCTGGCATGGAGACAAAGTCCGATCTCGTGCTCACACGCATTCTCTGGCTGCATGGCACCGAGCCACGCAATGCCAACACCTACCAGCGCTACATCTACATTCACGGCACCAACGACGAAAAATCCATCGGCCGCCCCGCCAGCCACGGCTGCGTGCGCCTGCGCAATCGCGAAGTGATCGAGTTGTTTGATCTCGTGCCGGTGGGGACGCCGGTATGGATCGAGGAATGATCAGTTCAGCAGCCCGAGCGACTTCAGAAACACATTCGTCTTCTGCAGGGTGTCGTCAAAGAGCACCTTGCTGCGCATGAGGTAGCCATGGGCGCCGCCTTCGTTGATGTCGAGTTCGCAGCGGTTGCCCGCCTTGAGCATGGCTTTATGAAAGGCATTGGCTCCTGCAAAGGGCGTGACCGTGTCCCCTGTGCCGTGGAAGATGATCGTGGGTGGCAGGCCTGCGCGCACGTGGTGGACAGGAGACAGCTCCTCCCAGTGCTCGCCGATCTTCGCATTCCCATAACCCTCCTTGGAAGTGTCGATCACAGGAAACAGCAGCACCAGCGCGTTCGGGGCAGGTGAGACTTTGAGGTCGTCGCTGTCTTCGTTCACGTTGTCAAAAAGGGCCGTGGCCGCGGCGAGGTGGCCGCCTGCCGAACCTCCGCTGACGATGATCTTCTGCGGATTGATGCCCAGCTCAGGCGCATGGGCGCGGATGTAGCGCACGGCAGAGCGCGCATCCTTCACGCAGTCAAAGACGCTAACGCCCGTTTTCGCGCTGTGCAGCCGGTACTGCATGCTGATGCTCACGAGGCCGAGCTTGGCGTAATGCGCTGCAAAAGGGTACATGCGCTGCGGTATGCCGCCTGTCCAGCCACCGCCGTGAATGATCAGGTAGCAGGCGCGCTGATCACCGTCTTTGAGACCTTCCGGCTCAAACACGTGCATCTCCAGTTCACGGCCTGCGACCTTTTTGTAAACGAGGGTGCGCGAGGGTTTGAGGTTCGCTCCGAGCTTGTCCACCGCATCAGGCGCTTTCGTTTGAGCGGGAGTCTGCGCGTGAAGCGTTGCTGCAAGGAGCAGGGAAAGGAGGACGAAGCATTTCATGAGAGGAAGGAAACAGAAGATCAGGGTTTTTACTGCCTCCCGAAGCAATAGGCGTACTGATTTGAGCGCAGAAAAATCTGGCCATCGCTGACGCCGGGACTGGCGTTGGTGATGCTGGTGTCGTCTGCGATAACGTTGGTGGCGAGAAGTTCGAACCGGGGCTTCGCGGCGAGGACGTAGGTGCCGGTTTCGCGGCCCACGCAGTACAGCCGGTCTCCCGCGAGCAATGGGGTGGAATACCAGCGGTCACGTTTCTGGCGCGACGCGAGCGGCTGCTCGTAAACTACGGCACCGGTCTTCGCGTCGAGGCAGGTGGCGACGCCGCGTGAGTCGTTGATGAAGTAGAGATGCCCGTCTTTATAAACGGGCGAGCCGACGTTGCTGCCCTTTTGCGCCTGCCATAGCAGGTGAGTGGCGCTGACATCGCCCGAGCCACCGGCGCGCACGGCCTGGCTTTGACCTCCGGGATGGCCGAGCACAAAGATGATGCCGTCATGCGCGACGATGCTGGGGCAAAGCTCGGCTGCCTTGATGCTGCTGCAGAACCAGAGTTCCCGGCCGTTCGCAGGATCAAAGGCGCGGAGCTTGCCGTTCGAGTTCACGACGAGTTCGTCATGCCCATTGACCTTGACGAGCGCCGGCGTGTTCCAGGACGCGGGAAAGCCGCTGACGCTCCACACGGTCTTTCCGGTTTTGCGATCAAGCGCGAGAAGCTGATTGCTTTCGTGTGCCGCATTCACGATGAGCAGATCTCCATAAAGAATGGGCGAAGAACCGGCACCCCAATCGTGCGCCTTTTCACCGACGCTGACATTCCAGACGGGTTTGCCATCGACGGTGTAGGCAAACACGCCAGCGTTTCCCATGAAAAAGAACACGCTTTTGCCATCCGTGACAGCCGAGCTCGATGCGTAGCCGTGCGTGGTGATGTAGGTGCCGGTGAAGGGTTTGTTCGGCAAATCCGTCGCAATCTCATGATTCCAAAGAATCTTGCCCGACTGTCTGTCCAGGCACAATGCGTGGCGCCTCAGGTTCTTCATGTCGCCAGGATTCTTCACGTCGATGCCGTAGCCGCTGTAACAGGTGAGGAAGACCTTGCCGCTGCTGATGACCGGGCTCGATGAACCTGGCCCCGGCAGTTTCGTGCGCCAGACGAGATTCTCCTTCTCACTCCACGTCAGCGGCAGATTGGTGTCCGTGGTGACGCCGTCGGCGGTGAGACCTCGAAACTGCGGCCAGTCAGAGGCGTGAATGGAAACAACAGCTGCGGCGAGGAAAATGAGCGGCTTCATGGATGTCAGCAAACGCCACCAGACAGCACCTCATTGCATGTAGGCAGGTATCGAGCGCATTGAAGGCGGTAATCTGGCCTTGTCGTAAGTACAACAGAAGCGGACAAGGATCCAGGCGCACGGGGAGATGATGCCGGATCATAAATCCGGATCACCCTGCTCTCGCCGCCAGGTCTCCAGCCGGGCTTTCAAGTCGTTCCTTGTCGTTTTGTGAGCAGGCTCTCCGCTGAGGTCGTGCATCTCGTCGGGGTCGGTCTGCAAATCAAAGAGCTGCTCCCTTCCCGCCTTCGGGTACAGCACCAGCTTCCAGCGCTCATCACAGATCATGCGCTGAGTATCCGTGAAAGCACCGGTGACAAAATCATGCACCCGCCCGGTTTGATGCCGCAGCAGCGGCGCAAGACTCTTCGAGTGCACCGTGGAAGGAACCGCAATGCCCGCGAGATCACAAAGCGTGGGGAAAAGATCGCTCAGGTTCACCAGAGCGGCGCAGCGCTCGTTTTTCGGCAGCCCGGGCCCGCAGATGATCAGCGGGCTGCGGATGCTGTGCTCATACTCGTTCTGTTTGCCGATCAGGCCATGGCTGCCGAGTGCCAGCCCTTGGTCGCTGGTGAAAATGATGATCGTCTCATCACACGCTGGCAGCGCATCCAGGATGCGCCCGAGCTGCGCATCAAGATCCGTGATCATGGCGTAGTAAATCGCCAGCTCCTCGCTTGCAATGCGCGGCGTCGGCAGCAACAGCTCATCGCGCCCGCCGAGGTTGCCATGATCAAAAGGATGCTGCGGTGCGAAGTTGGCTGGCAGTGGCATTTTCGCGGCAGTGTAGCGGTCCTTCATGCCCGCCGGCCACTGGCGCGGATCATGCGGAAAGGCAAAATTCACATGCAGAAACAGCGGTTTTCCTTTCGGTGCCGTTTGAATCACACGAATGGCCCCATCAGCGATGTGCCGGCTGTTGTCAGGCTGAAGGCCCACGCCTTTGTCCAGTTCTGCCTGGTTGTTTTCATCCTTGAAGGTCCAGCCGCGATACCCCGTGAGCGGGCGGCCACGATCATCGCTGTCAGGCTGTGTCACGCCCTTGCCGCCACCGCTCGAATACAGACCGCTCGTGGTGGTGTAGCCGCGCTGTTTAGGGTGGCCGTCGTTGTGCCATTTGCCGGTGTAGCAGGTGTGGTAGCCAGCCTTCTGCAGCGTGCCGCCCAGCGTCGCCAGGGTGGGATCAATCGCTCCTCCGGGATACTTGGGCAGCGCCCTGAAGGCTGGGTTGCCGGTCAGGATCTGCGCCCGGCTCACATGGCAGATGGGATACCCCGCATACGCACGGGAAAAAGCTGTGCCACGGGCGGCGAGCCGGTCCAGATTCGGTGTGTCGATCACGGCATTCCCCAGCGCGCGGATCGTGTCCGGCCGCTGGTCATCCGCGACAATGAGAAGAATGTTCGGTGCGGCGTAAAGACGGGTGCCGAGCGTCAGAATGATGAGCAGAAGGCGCATGCGATGATAACGCTGCGAATCCTGCCGCCCATCAAGCTTTTGGGCGGTTGCCCAGCGCTGCCAGAAATACCTCGTGCAGGCGTTTGGTGAACTCTGTCGCACTCTCATCCGGCGGGCTGGCCAGCGGTTCACCCAGCGTGATGCGCATACGGATCTTTTTGTCCGGCAGATGCCACAGCGGCCAGCCCTTGGAGAGGTAGTCGCTGTTGGTTTCGATGAACACCGGCCACACCGGCGCGCTCGACTGCGTGGCGATGATCCCCAGGCCGCCCTGAAGCGTATTGATGCAGCTTTCCAGCTTCCGTGTGCGTGTTCCTTCCGGGAAAAACAGCAGCCGGTCGCCCTGGCGCAGCGCTTCGATGGAGTTTTGTAGCATCTTGTGAGCGGGCTTGTTGGGAATGAAGCCCGCCAGTTTGGATGCGCCCCGCAGAAACGGATTGTGCATCAATGACGCCTTCAAAATGCAGCGCAGGCCGTGAATCTTGGAGAGGATAAAGACGGCATCCCACAGCGCCGGATGGTTGGGCGCGATGATCAGCCCGCCTTTGACATCCTTCAGCGCATCGAAACCGATGTATTCGCACTCATACACACCGCACAAGCGCAGGAAGGTGAGGAAGGCTCGGAAGGCCAAGCTCAGCAGCCATTGGCCCAGAGAGCGGGATTTTTCCACCGGCAGCACCGGCACCAGCACAGCACCTGCCAGCACAAACAGAATGCCACCGACGGCCCAATAAATCATGCTCAGCAGAAGCACGAATACATGCCATATCTGAATGAGCACACGACAGATCATCGGCGCTCGCGCGCATCTTGGTGTTTGCTCTGTGGGTGAATCGTGAATAAGACCGCAGCATGTCATCTCCCACAGACCTAATTCAAGCGCTTTCCTCCCTGCCGCACGGTTCTGAGTTTCGTTTTATTGACGAACTTGTTGAACTGAATCCTGGGGTGTCTGCCAAAGCGGTATGGAAGCTCAAGGGGGATGAGGAATTTCTGCGCGGCCATTTTCCCGGTGCCCCGCTCATGCCCGGGGTGCTGATGATCGAGGCGCTGGCCCAGCTCGGCGGCATTCTCGTTCAAACCCGCCCTGGGGAGGCTCCGCTCAAAAACCTCCGCCTCACTGCGGTGCGGCAGATCAAAATTCTCGGCAGCATCACCCCCGGTCAGTCGCTTCACCTCAGTGGCGCGCTGCAGGGCATGCTCGGCACCCTCGGGCAGGTCAGCGGTGAAATCCGCGATGATGTGGGCCAGGTCATCCTCACAGGGGCTGTCACCCTTGCCGGAGAGAACTGATTACTTGGGCAGGCGCAGCATGAAGCAGGCGCCGTCCTTGTGCGTGGCATCCAGTGTGATCGCGCCGCCCAGCGCCGTGGCCAGTCTGCGGCACAGCGCCAGACCCAGCCCCACGCCGGGAGCCGAATGCGCGGCCTGATCGGCGCTTTTGTGAAAGGGGTGGAAAATCCGCCGCCGCTCGCCGCGGGAGATGCCACCGCCGTGGTCACGCACGCGCAGCATGGCAAACTTGCCGCTGGTGTCCGCCTCCACATGGATCACCGGCTCTGCGGAGCGCGGGGCCGCGTATTTGCAGGCGTTGTCCACGAGGTTGAAAAGGATCTGCTCCACCGCTCCGGCGTCCACATGCAGCTGCGTTTTGCGGTCTGTTTCCGTGGCTTGCACACGCACCGTCATGCCGCAGTCATCCGCACGCTGCTGCAGGCGCGGCAGGATGCGGTCCAGCAGCTCGCCAATGGTGATGTTCTCGGCTCGCGCTTTCGCACTGCCACGCTCAAGCCGGGCATAGGCCAGTACGTTTTCGACGAGATGGCTCAATCGGCCCGCTTCACCGGTCAGGGTGTCCAGATAGGTCTTCCGCTGCGCCTCATCGGTCACCATGCCGTCCGCCAGCATTTCGGAGTAGAGGCGAAAAGTCGTCAGCGGTGTGCGCAGCTCATGCGTCACGGCGGAAACGAAATCGGCCCGGCGCTCGCTAAGGGCGACTGTGCCAAACAGCACCACCCCCACCGCCATGGCTGCGAGCAGCACGCAGGTCAGCGCGATTCCCAGAGATCGGCGCAGCGGCGTCCAGAACGGCAGGGGGGGGAGCTGGATGGCTCCCGGCACCAGCCGTACCGGCAGCGCGGCAAAGCGCAGCGGATCGTCATTCGGCCGTGTGCCTGCGGAGGCATTCGCTGCGGGCTCCAGTTTCGCATCAGGGAACAAATCCGTGATCTCACGCAGCAGAGATTCGCGCAGCGCGGGCCAGTCCAGCCACACTCCCTGGACCATGCGCACCCCATCCACGAAAGCTTCCCGCGTCAGCATCAGGTGGCTGCCGATCCACACGCCTTGAAAGGGCCGCGAGCTGTTCGCCGTGGAGGCATTTTTGAGTGGTCGCTGCACACTAGAAGGAATGGCTGGAGTGGTGGATGATTGATTGCCCAAGGCCACGGCAGCACCATCCGCTTTGGAATCCAAAGGCACCGGTGCGGGAGCTGCCGCAGGGGCCGGATCCTGTGGTTGCTGGCGGGATGACATGGGCTTGGCATCCATCTCCTTTGCCGCTGGTTCTGAGGCGGCAGCGAGGCTGGATCCATTGCTGCTGCCTGCCGGTTGCGCGGATTCTTTTTTCAGAGCCTTCGCTGGTGCCGGCTTGGCCTCGGCCATTTTTTCCTTGGAATACACCAGCGTGCCGGATCCTGCCTTCAGCTTGATCTGCGGCTGCTGTTTGATCGCCTCCTCGGCCTGCAGGTTGACGGCACGGTTGCGTGAGAAGTTCTCCGTGCTGTTCAGCACCATCTGCTGGGCCGCCCCCTGGCCCTGCTGGGTATTCCAGGCCGGATTGCGCGGCTGATTGGCATCTTTGGCTTCGGCCGCTTTCGAGTCGTCAATGTCAAAGCGGGCCACGCAGGCCACCTCCGCAAGAAGCTGGCGGTTGAGCGCGGTGCTTGGCGCAGGGGCGGGCGGAGCCGCACGGGTGCTGCGCCAGAGGGAAGACTCCCGTCTTGCAGGTGGTGCAGTCACGTTCACAGGCTTGGCCAGCAGTTCGCGCAGACCGCCCAGGCGTTGCTCGCTGCGAGTCAGGTCATCCGCATTGATGAACTGCGCCAGCGCCAGCGTGCGCTCGTCGTTTTGCGGCACCTGTGGGGACAAAACCTGACCGCGCGAATCCATCTGGAAATACAGCAGCACATGTTCAGGAATTTCCGCCAGCAGCGGCGATGGCACCAGCACCTCCCCCTTCGCCACATTGTCGTACGCTTTGTTGATCAGGCCTTCCGGTGAATGGAAGGGCCGGAAATCATAGGGCGGCCGCGCATTCTCGCGGATCATGAGCGCGCTCGCCTGGAAATCGAGCCGCCACAGCGCCAGCCGCACGCGCTCCTGCTGGTCGGCTTCACGCGCCGCTGTTTCACGCTCACGCTCCAGAGCCAGCGTGTGCCAGCTCACCCACGCCATCGCCGCGAGCAGCAGCCCGAGGCAGGCGATGAAGGTGATCCAGATGTGCAGCGGTTTGCGCATGGTTTGAAATCAGGCGAGCTGGTAGCCTTTGCCGCGTACGGTGACGATCACACGCGGAGACTCTGCATCATCTCGCAGCTTGTGGCGCAGATTGGCAATGTGCATGTCCACCGTGCGTGTTTCCGTCTGCTGGTTCTCGATGTGCCATACGCGTTGCAGCAGCTCATCTCGTGACACCGGCCTGCCGCGATTCAGCGCAAGATAACGCAGCACATCACGCTCGCGCTCGGAAAGCTCCGCGCTCTCTCCATTACCAAAACTTGCCACGCTCTTTCCAAAATCAATCGTCGCGGCGGAGAGCGTCAGCGTCTCGCTCACCGGCTGGCGTTCGGGCGCACGGCGCAGCACCGCCTCCACGCGGGCGAGCAGCTCCCGCACGCTGAACGGCTTCACCACATAGTCATCCGCGCCCAGCCGCAGGCCGCGCACACGGTCATTTTCCTCGCCACGTGCCGAGAGGATGATCACCGGTGTGCCGGGCCGTTCCCGCCGCAGGGCTTTCAGGATGTCAAAGCCGCTCGCATGGGGCAGCACCAGATCCAGCAGCATGAGGTCGAAGGTAGAACTCAGGGCCAGCTTCATTCCCTTTTCGCCATCGCTCGCCTCCAGCGTCGTATGACCGGCGAACTTGAGCGCATCCAGGACGCCGCGACGGATCGCGGCGTCGTCTTCAACAACAAGGATGGTGGAAGGCATGGCGAAGTTTAAAGGTTCATTTCTCCCATGCGATGCCTTTTTTCTCCGCCTGGGACCGCAGGGCCTTGGTCATGGCGGTGTCGAGGGTGTCGGTCTTGGCGGATTCCTTGCGTTTCGTGGTCACGTAGGCCTCACGTTCCTTGTTCAAGGCCAGCACCTGTTTCTGAATCTCCGTACGTTCGGCGATTTTCTTTTCAAGGTAGGCCTTGCGTTCTTCGGCGCTCATTTTCTTCATTTCCTCCGGAAGATCGGCCTCTTTGACCTTTGTGATGTCGAAGTCCTTCTGCTTGCTGGCATCCACGAGATCCCAGCCGGTGTTGCTGTAGTTGGCGCTGGCCTTGCTGATGATGCGCTGAACCTGAGCGCCGGATTCGGCCTTGGCGGCGGCATTGCCATCCTGTGCCATCTGCCGTGCCTTGGCCATGGGAGCCTCCTTCCCGTAGGAGATGTAGGTGCTGTTCAACTGTTCGTTGAGTTTCACGATCTCCTTGTCCTGCGGCGCCTCGATGTGAACGATGGCCTGGTTCTGGTCGATCACGAGGTATTTGCCGTCCGCGAGCAGCGCGCCCTGATTCCAGTGCTCCGCGATGCCCTGGGATTCGCTGCCGCAGTGGATCGTATTTACAATGATGCCCTTGGCGATGGCATTCTGGCAGCTCTTTTTGGAATCTACGGGTCCTTGTGTGAAGGGTTCGTTTCCGGCGATGAAGATCGCCTTATACACCTTCGGGTTCGCATCCCAGGCGAGGTCTTTCGTCGCACGTTCAATCACTGCGCCGCAGTATTCGTCACCGCCGTTTGTCGTCAGGGCGAAGAGCTCTTCAGAGACCTTGTCGAGATCGCGGGTGAGGGGTTGAATCTGGCGAATCCACCTTTCCTCCGCCCGTAGCGATGATTTGCCATATTCATACAGCGCCACCTGCACGACGGGTGTTTTGCCGTCCTGCTTGGCGGTGATGAATTCATTCACCAGCTTCCAGAGCTGGGTCTTAGCCTGCTCGATCAGGCCGCTCATGCTGCTGCTGGTGTCCAGCAGCACGGCGATCTGCACCAGCGGGGTGTCAGCGGCGGCGGTTTCGACTTTGGCGATCTCCGCCACGGGGGCGGGTGGTTGGGCATCTTTGGCGATGGCGAGGCACACGGTCAAAGCCGTGGCGATGAGGATATGTTTCGTTTTCATGGATGTTATGGGTGGTTGAGTTAGTGGGAAATTCAGCGGATGAGGACCAGCTGGCCGCGATGCTGCAGCAGCAGTTCACCCCGCAGGGCCAGCAGGCTCTGGCGGTTGTCCTCGGCGAGTTCATCGACAAGGCGGCCAAACTCTGCGCTGCCGATCTCAATGATGCGCTCAGGTGCGCGTTCGTCCTTGGCGGCGCTGGCATCGGTCCAGCGGTTGCCTTTGTTGAAGAGGGCTCCGGCCTGGCACTGCTGCACGCTGGTGATCTCGATGGCCTGCATCTTGGCATCGAGGAAGCGATTGCGGACGTTGAGCTGCTTGGATTCCACGGCTTTCTTCAAATTGCCTTCCTGCGAGACGGAGGCGGCTCCGCTGCGAATCTTCATCGCCCTGTCGTTGTAATTGAAGGCAGCCTTGCTGGCATTGGCCGGCGCGGCGGCGAGGGAGGTTCCTTCTTCAGCCAGGAAGGCGGTGTATTCGGTGAGAATGCCGAACTGCGTGGAAAGGCGCACGATTTCATTCACCAACTCCGTCGTTCCACCCGTTGCACCATCGGCGCCCAAGTCACGGATCGCCTCGCTGAGCACGGCGATTTTGTTGCTGGCCCAAAGTCGGGCCACAAAGGCATTCGCGGTGCTGGCCTTGTCGAGATTGAACGTGAAATCGAACTTCCGTTCTCCCCCGGCGGCAGCGCCCGTGAGCTGGAAATGCAGCGGTGCCTCGCCACGGTAGGTGCCGGACAGGAGAATCTGCTCTCCCTCAAACACATCGGGCAGGGGAGCGGGGATGAGATCGCTCACACGGCTCGGATCATCCGCCCGCACGGCCGGCTTCGTGAGCAGCGGCCCCCGCAGGCGATCAAACACACGGCCCACTTTGACCTCCACATCCTCCTTGGGCAGCACAAACTCCGCGCTGCCCCGGGTTTCACGGGCGATGCGGGAGAGCAGCGGCGTGTTCACATCCACACCCACGCCGAAGGTGAACACACGACGCTGATGCGGATTTCCCTTGGCCACGGTCTCACGGATCGCCTTCTCCGAAGTCTGGCCAATGGTTGGCAGACCGTCGGTGAGGAAAAGCACGATGGGCAGCATGCCTGCGAGCGGCTTCTGGCGCAGCGCCTCGACCACGGAATCATGGATGTTCGTGCCACCGCTCACCCGCAGCGCGCTGATGTAGTCGCGGGCCTGTTTCGTGGTTTCGGCATTTTTGATCACCGGCTGCGCCGCAAACATCTCTACTGCCTCATTATAAACGATGAGGTTGAAGCCCTCGCCGTCGTTCAGGCCTTCGATCACCTGCAAGGCGGCCGCTTTGACCTGATCGAGCTTCGGTCCTGCCATGCTACCGCTGCGGTCGATGACGAGGGTGACCTCCCGCAGGATGGGTTTGGCCTCCGCCTGGGGCTTCGGCGGTGCGATCATCACCAGGAAATAGCCGCCGCCGATCTTGGGGTCCGGGTAGGCCAGCAGGGAGGCGGTCATTTCATCCTTCGTTTCGCGCAGCAGCGACACCCGGAAAGCACCCGGGTCCTTGGTTTCACAAGAGAGAGTGGCGGTGTGGCCATCCGGCTGTTTGGCGGCGATCTCGTGACTGGCAGAGTAGAGCGAGGCGATGCGTGACGTGGAATGGACGCGCATGGAGAGCTTCCACGGCACCGCATATTCCACCGCCTCTGAGCGGGGCAGGACGTAATCGAGCCGCGCGCCATCGGCTTCAAGCAACTGCTCATAGGTTACCCGCACTTTCTGCGTGCCGTTGGCCGGGACGGGGAAGACGCTCGATTTCACGACCGCGTTGCCGACGAACTCCAGCAGGGCTGGATCGCGCGTCTGTGCCACGATGGTGTCGTAAATGCGTCGGGCTTCCTCACGCGGCAGCAGTTTGGCCGTGCCTTCGGAATTGCCACCCTCAAAGGCGAAGGACTTCAGAACCGCCCCGCTCGGCACCGGGACGAGGAGTTCGGACTCCTGCGGGCGGCCGGTCGGATTGCGCAGGGCGATGTCGAGGGTCGTCGTGGCGTGCTGATCCGCGATGTCGATGCGGGCATCCACCTGGGTCACCTGTACCGGCTGTGAGTGAATGATGCGCGAACTGGGGGAAATCCAGCCACGTGGGTGGAAATCCTGCGCCATCAGGGGCGCGACGAAGAAAAGGGCACAAAGAAGCGTCTTCATGCCGCCAAAGTGGTTCAGGCGGCTGGCGGCGTCTGTAAACGACCTGTAAAGGGCAGGAAAACGCCCTGGCTGGCCCTAGACAAGGCGGTGAATCGGCCTGCTGAACTGGAACTCCCCCTTGCCAAGCCGGGAAGTCCCCCCATATTCGCGCCCCTTTTATGGACATCTTCATTGGAATTCTTACCGTAGTCGAAGTCATCGTCTGCCTTCTGCTCATCCTCGTCGTGCTTATGCAGCGCCCCCGCCAGGAAGGCCTGGGCGCCTCCTTCGGCGACGCCGCCGCCAGCCAGGTCTGGGGCGCACAGACGACGAACGTGCTGCAGAAGTTCACTGTCTATCTGGCCATCTTTCTTTTTGCCCTGACCATTCTCCTGGCCGTGCTGGTGAGCCGTCACCAGACGGGCAGCAAGGCCCCGTCTATCTATGGAGATGCCAAGCCTGAGGCAGCAGCCCCTGCCGCTCCTACGGCTGATGAGCAGGCCAAGGCCAAGATTCTGGAGAAAATCCAGGAAGCTGTGAAAAAGGATGCGGCCAAGCCAGCTGAACCTGCCAAGGCAGCCGAAGCTCCGAAAGCCGATGCCAAGAAAGCCGCTCCTGCAGCACCAGCTCCGGTGAAGACCGAGCCAGCCAAGGCTCCTGAAGCACCCAAGGCCGCAGCTCCGGCACCTGCCGCGACACCAGCGCCTGCACCTAAGCCAGCTCCGGCTCCTGCGGCAGCGCCAGTTCCGACGCCTGCCCCTGCTCCGGCTCCCGCAGCACAGCCGAAGTAAGCGATAGTTTGCTTTGAATTTCCCACGAAGGGCACGACGCGAGTCGTGCCTTTCGTTTTTTCAGGCGGGGATGGCATGTGCATTTCCGATAGTGTGCCGTGCGAAAACGGGCTTCACATCATGCGTTGGTTCTGCCTACCATCGAACCCACCATGAAACGTTTCCTTTTCTGTCTCGCGCTTGCTGCGTCTTGCGTTGTTCCGCACTCATCCATTGCGGCGGAGCCGCTGCGGGTGTTTATCCGGTCGGGGCCGAAGTCCCACGGTCCGGGGGCGCATGATCATCCTTCCTTTCTGCGGGACTGGGTGCCGTTGCTGAATGAACGGGGTGCGAAGGCGACTGGAGGTGATTCATTCCCCACCAAGGAGCAGCTGGATGCAACGGATGTCCTGATTCTGCATCTGGACAGCGGTGGTGACATCAAGATCGGGCAGGAAAGGAAGGACCTGATGGAGTATTTGCAGCGGGGAGGCGGCATTGTGACGATCCATGCGGCCTCGGTTTCGAAGGACCATGACTGGTTCAAGGGGATCATCGGCGGGTCGTGGCACCATGGGCAGACGAAATGGCGGGAGGGGCCGATGCATTTGTACTTCACGGATCATGAGAATCCGATCACGAAAGATGTGTCGAATTTCGCAATGGATGACGAAATTTACTACGACATGGATGTATTGCCGGACTGCCGTATTTTGGCCGGGGCTTACACGCCGAAGCCGGCGGGGGCGCGGAATGAGAAAGCCGCGAAGCGGGCGACGGAGATCACGAAGGGGGGCAAAGAGGTCAGTATTTATGACATCCAGCCGCAGGTCTGGACCTATGAGAAGGATAACTACCGTTCCTTTGTCAGCATCCCGGGGCACTACTATGCGAACTTCAGCCGGCCGAATTTCCGGGCGCTGCTGCTGAGGGGGATCGCGTGGGCGGGGAAGCGGGAGAATGTGGACGAGCTGTGCAAGCCGGAGGAGCTGGGGGACAACCTGCGCTATGTGGAAGGCGGACCGACGCGGCCGGAGAAGGCGGCGGAGAAGATCGAGGTGCATCCGGAGTTTGACATCTCGCTGGTGGCCGCCGAGCCGCTGATCAACAAGGTCATGAATGTGGACTGGGACGAGAAGGGGCGCCTGTGGGTCTGTGAAACGCCGGAGTATCCGAATGGTCGCCGTGAGCTGAATGTGGAGAAGTGGAAGGACAGCGGCTCGTGGACGAAAAAGTACGACCGTGATCCGATTGATCGGATTTCAATCTTGTCTGACACGAACGGTGACGGGGTGATGGACAAGAAGCATGTGTTTGCGGACAAGCTGGAGCTCGTGACGAGCTTCTGCTTCTACAAGAAGGGCGTCATCGCCTGTGCGGCGCCGGACATCTGGTATCTTGAAGACACGGACGGCGATGAGACGGCAGACAAGCGGACGAAACTTTACACGGGACTCGGAACGGGAGACACGCATGCGGTGATCAACAACCTGCGCTGGGGTTTGGATGGCTGGGTGTATGCCACGCATGGGTATAGCTCCGGGCATGTGACCTCGCCGGATGGTAAGCAGGATTTTGGCACGGACGGCAGTGGGGTGGTGAGGTTCAAGCCGGATGGCAGCGCGTTTGAGCAGTATGCCTCACGCGGCGGAAACACCTGGGGACTGGACATCACCACGGACGGGCAGGTGTTTTTCACGCAGCCGACGAGTGGGAATCATTTCCTGCATGTGGTGCTGCCTGAGTATGTGCTGGCGAAGGGCAAGCTGCCCGGGGTGATGGGCACGAACGGCATGCTGCCGAAGGAGCCGACGTATCCGCTGATGTCCTGGCCGGAGCAGGCGTATGTGCAGATTGATCAGGTGGGGAGCTATACGGCTGCCGCCGGTTGTGCAATCTATGAAGGCGGGGCGTGGCCGGCGAAGTGGAACTACAGCTACTTCACCACCGAGCCGACGCTGAACATTGTGAGCCACTTCTTCGTCGAGAAAGACGGCGTGACTTACAAGGCTCATCGTGAGGCAGGGCGTGAGAAGACGGAATTCATTCGCAGCAAGGATCTGTGGTTCCGGCCGATTGAGAATCGTGTGGGGCCGGATGGTGCGCTGTATGTGGTGGATTTTTACAATCAGGCGGTCATTCACAATGACACGCGTGGCCCGGTCCATGGCCCGGCCAATGCGGCGGTGCGACCTGACCGTGACCATTACTTTGGCCGCATCTGGAAGGTGCAGCACAAGCAGGCGACGAAGGCGGTGAAGCAGAGCAAGAATCCCAACGCCAGGATGGGAAGCGACGCGCTCAAAGCCTATGAGACCGCTGAAAAAGCGGTGAAGACCGGGGCAGGACGTGAGCAGGTGCTGAAGGACTACGCGGCTGCCAAAGAGGACTGGAGCCGCTCGGCATTGATCGCCGCCTGTGCTGACGAAGCGCAGCCCATGATTGAAGCAGCGCTGGCGCATGGAGCGCCGGAAGCCTTTGTTTCAGCCATGCTTCCACAGGCCCTGCCAGCAGGTGCTGACAAACTGATCAGCGCCTGTGCCAATGCCGATGCGAAAGCAGACGGGCTTAAAGTCGTGATCCTGCAGGGCATCGCTCAGCAGATGAATGATGGGCCCGCACTCACGCCGGAACTGACGGGTTCTTTGAAGAAGCTGCTGGGGCAGCCAAACCTGGCGGCGGCGGCGCTGCCGCTGGTGGTGAAATGGGACAAGCCGGGGACGCTGGCGGCTGAGGTGAAGGCGCAGATTGCCAGTCTGACGGCCAAGCTGGAGGACAAGAAGGCGGTGATCGGGGATCGCATCACGGCTGCCAAAGCCCTGGTCGGCATCGGGGGCGATGCGAGTGCGCAGGTGGTGGGTGTTCTTTCCCGTGAGGATTCTCCGAACGCGCTGCAGGCTGCGATCATCACGGCCATGGATGAGAAGGGCCGTGTCACGGATCTGGTGGGCAACCTGAACGGGCTGAAGGCCGAACTGCGAACGCAGGCGTTTGATGCGATCTTGAAGCGGCCCGAGGCTGCGCTGGCGCTGCTGAATGCGATTCAGAACGGGAAGATTGATCCGAAGGAAATCGGGCCGGGAAATATTGCGCGGCTGCGGACGCATCCGAACAAGCAGGTGGCGAAGCAGGCGAATGCGATGATCGAAAAGCTGAACCCGAATGCGAAGGCGAAGAACGAACTGCTGGTGCAGCTGACGCCGGAGGTGGAGAAGCCGGGAGATGCGGTGAAGGGCAAGATGATGTTTACCGCGGCCTGTGCGGTGTGTCACAAGCTGGGAGATGTGGGGCTGCGTGATGTGGGACCGCAGCTCACGGGCATGGGGGCGCATGGTCCGGCGGAGCTGCTGGTGCACATTGTGGATCCGAACCGTGAGGTGGATCCGAGCTTCTGGGCCTGGAACATCACGACGAAGAAGGGCGAGACGCTGGCGGGTGTGATCATCACGGAGAACCAGGCGAGCCTGACGCTGCGCAATCAGGTGGGTGATTTTGAGATCAAGAAGGACGATATCGCCACGCGGGAAAACACGCGGCGCAGCCTGATGCCGGAAGGACTGGAGGCGCTGGGGGCGGAGACGCTGCGGGACATCCTGAGCTTCATCTGCGGCGGGGAGCAGAAGTTCCGGGTGCTGGATCTGCGCACGGCCTACAATGCCGACAGCCGTGCCGGCATCTTCGCGAAGGAGGATGCGAAGGATCAGACGGTGACGCTGCACAAGTTTGGCAATGTGACGGTGCATGGCGTGCCGTTCTTTGTGATGGATCCGGAGAAGTCGCAGACTGGCGCGAGCCTCATCGCTCTCAAAGGTGGTGGCAAAGGCACGGTGGCTGATAGCTTTCCGGAGAAGATCGAGATCGCGACGAGCGCCACGGCCGCCAGCCTGCATTTCCTGGGCGGTGTTGCGGGCTGGGGCTGGCCCTTCGGCGGGGACAAGGCACGCGGGCAGCCTGCGATGACGGTCCACGTGGAATTTGCCGACGGTGACAAGGACAGCATCGTGCTCAAAAATGGCGAGCACTTTGCCGACTACATCGGCAAGGCGGAAGTGCCGCTGAGTGATGATGCGGGTGACTTCACACGGCGCGGGCAGCTTCGGTATTTCGCGATCAACTTGAAGAAGCGGGGCGCGCTGAAGAAGATCACGCTGGAGACCAGCGGCAGCATCGTGACGCCCTGCACGGTGGCGATCACGGCGAGCATGGAGCCTGCTAAAGTGGAGACGGCGGCGAAGCCTAAAGCCAATGCGCAGGCAGCGGGTGCGGCAGATACCGGGCCGAAGGAAGGTGGCAAAGGCGACGGGCCGCTGGTGGCTGCGACGCCGGTGCAGTGGGAGGCTGGGAAGACGAAGGTGCTCGTCATTGGCGGCGGGTCATCGCACAACTTTGCGAAGTTCTTTGGCGAGACGGATGTGGCGACGCTGAAGGGCGCGGGGTTCACGGTGCATTACACGGAGGACCGTGATCAGGCGGCGGCTGAGCTGGCGAATGCGGACGTGGCGGTGATCAGTGTGAACCGGAAGTTTTTCGACACGGCGGTGTATCGCAAGGCGCTGTTTGATTTCGCAGCGGCAGGCAAGGGGATCATCATGCTGCATCCTGGCACGTGGTACGGCTTTGGCGGATGGCCTGAGCTGAATGCGCAGATCGTGGGCGGCGGCGCGCGCGGGCATGACCGGATTCATCCGTTTGAAGTGAAGGCGGTGAAGGCGGAGCATGCGATCATGGCTGGTGTGCCTGCGAGCTTTACGGTGGAGGACGAGTTGTACTATGTGAATGCGGAGCCGGAGAAGATTCCTGCGGGGACGGCGAAGATTACCGTTTTGGCGGAGACGAGCCCGAGCGACAAGTACAAGGCGGGGCATCCGAGCGTGTGGATCACGGAGCATCCGAAGGCGCGGGTCGTGGGCATCGCACTCGGGCATGATGCGCGGGTGCATGACCTGAAGCCGTATCAGCAAATCCTGACGAATGCGGTGAAGTGGGCGAGCGGGAAGTAGGCGGTGGGGATTTTATGTGCGGAGCACTTCGAGGGACGGGGTGCCGGGGATTGTAAATTGAGAACTGAAAACTGAGAATTGTAAATTGGGAAGAGGAGCATGCGTTCCCTATGAGAGAGGCAGAGAGGCAGAGAGGCAGAGAGGCAGAGAGGCAGAGAGGCAGAGAGGCGCTTGCAGTTTTTTTGCGAGCGCTAGGTGGGTGAAGGCTTCTCGCATACCTTCGGCATGCGGCCTTGAGATATGCGTGATCCTTGTGGCAATCCGGTGGTTCTCGCTCGGCAAGCCTCGCTTCACCACCGGCTAATTTCCGTGCTTTGCCTTCGGCTGTCTCCGCTTCGCTACGGCTCTCCGGGAGCCAGACAGAATCAACGCGAGAGAAGTAGAGTGCATCTATCTCGTCACAGCGCTGACCTTGTTATGTGAGCCTCAATCAAATGGACTCTGTCGGAGTGCAATGGACACTTTTTGTTGGTCTGGGGGGTGAGAGCGCGCTGATCGACAGACAGGAGAGTATGTCGTACTTCAAACCTTGAGGAAGATCTGTTTTTTGTGGAGCCAGCGGGCGGTGGCGAGCATGAGGGCGAAGGTCAGGGCGGAGGGGAGCCAGTCGTAGGGTGGAGGTGGTGTGGTGGCGAGGCGCTCGCTGATGGTGCGGAAGAAGCCGAAACCGGAGGCGAGATAGAGGGCGATGGGATTGGAGCCGACCCAGAGGAAGGGGGCAAGGCCGCGGCGGAAGCCGAGGACATCGACGATGAAGTAGAAGAGGCCGAGGAGGAGGGCGCTCCAGCCTCCGGCGACGAGGACGAAGCTGGAAGACCAGATTTTTTTGATGACGGGGAAGAAGGGATGCCAAGACCAGCCGAGGGCGAGCATGAGGAGTCCGGCGGCGATGAGACCGGCTGCTTTGCGGAATGGGACGGCGTCTGAAGTGATCCATTTGCCTGCCAGGAGGCCGATGAGCGCGGTGGCGATGGCGGGGAGGGTGCTGAGGATGCCTTCGGGGTCGTGGTTGCCGTTGTATTTGCGGCCGGGGAGCCAGATGCTGTCGAGGTAGTTGGTGAGGTTCATGCCTTCGGCAAAGTTTCCTGCGCCGACGCCGGGGACCGGAACGAAACGCAGGAGCAGGAAGTAGCCGATGAGGAGGGTGGCGGCTGCCAGCGTCAAGCCGCGGGTCTTCAGAAACAGCGAAAGCAAGCCGGCGGCTGCTGAGGCGATGCCGATGCGCTGAAGGACGCCGAGCCAGCGGATTTGATCCCAGCCGTTTTTCACGCCGCCGGAGAAAATGACGCCGAGGGCCACCAGGATGGCCGCACGTGCAAGGAGGTGGCGAATGGTCGCGCCCCGGCCTTCACGCGCCACACGCCGTGGCAGTGCGATGGCGAGCGAGACTCCGGCGAGAAAGAGGAAGAGGGGGAAGATGAGGTCATAGAAACGAAAGCCGGCCCAGTCCACGTGCTTGAACTGCGTGGTGATGCTGGTGACGGCCTCGGATTGCGGGAAGGCGCGATTGAGGATCTGGGAGACGACGGTGGAGAGACCGAGAATCCAGCACATGTCGAAACCGCGCAGGGCATCGAGCGAGAGCAGACGTGTCGAGGAGGCGGTGGGTGGAAGCGGGGCGGGGGACATGGGTGAGGGGAGTGGCAGGAGTGATACGGAGTGAACCTCACAAATGATCAGAGACGTGAATGGTGCTCTGGCTGATGAGCTTTGGAAGCCGTGGGGTCGTTCGGTTTTGCCGCAGAGGAGCGGAGAGGCAGAGGGGGCGGAGGGATCAAGGGGATCTCTCTCCGGCTGGAGGTGGGGGGTGTGTTGCGTGGCTTTACTTGGAACCAGACAGCAACAGCCACAAGCGCCACCCATCCCATAGGCCCAACCCCACAAACGCCACTATCGTGGACAATAGGAGGAGAAAATGAACTGTCTTGGATTTTCCTTTTGAAGAGCGGAACTGCCTCACAAACTTCAGAATCACAAAAGGTCCTCCGGCAACGATAGAAATCGAAAGCAAAAGAGAGAGGCCCATATCTGATAAGATTGTGATTAGAGTCGAGCGATCAAGTCATTAGAGAACGCTTTGAAAACCGGATTTGAACCACGGAAGAGGGATCAGAGGTGACGTATGCGCAAAAGGGGGTGCTGCTTTTGGCAAAGGAATGAGCAGACCTGATATTGGTGATGTCGTGGAGGTGCTGCGAGGAGGCAAGGTGGGGACAAAAGAGAACGGATGAGACGATTGTGCAGGCATCGCTGCGCGATGCGAGTCGTGGAAGTCATGAAGACTCTTGAACGAGGGGTGTCACTGATATCAACCTCTCGCTACAGGCTGAGATGGCTGCGCCATCGGTGGAACGCTCCTTCGGAGGGCGAAGAATGATCCGATGGACTTGGGCGCCTCGCGGGCCTCGTGCTGCAGAAGGCTGAAGGGACGGCGCACCTTTTTGGATTGCCTGCGGGTGGTGCAGACCCGAAAACAGGGACGCGCGCAACGCGTCCCTACCAGCGCTGGGTCTGCGTGGAGGGAAGGAGCATTGGGAAATCAGTTTCGCCAACCGCCATGGGTCCATTTGAACTGGCGATTGCCTCCATGCCTTGGGGCGAAATGAAAAAGGGCAGGTCCGAAGACCTGCCCTTTGGGGATTCGATGCTGAATCGAACGATTACTTCACGATGCCGAGGAGCTCGACTTCGAAGATGAGAGGGACGCCTGGGCCAATGCCGCCGCTGGGGCTGCCGCTGTCGCCGTAGGCGAGATCGGAGGGGATGGCGAATTTCCACTTGGAGCCGACGGGCATGAGCTGAAGACCTTCGGTCCAGCCTTTGATGACTTCCTGCAGGCCGAAGGTGGCGGGCATGCCGCGCTCGACGGAGCTGTCGAAGACGGTGCCGTTCACGAGGGTGCCGTGGTAGTGAACGCTGACGGTGTCGGTGATGGCGGGCTTGGGTCCGGTGCCGGCCTTGATGATCTCATACTGGAGGCCGCTCTTGGTGGTGGTGACTTCCTTACGCTTGCCGTTGGCTTCGAGGAATTTGACGCCCTCTTCCTTGGCGGCGGCCATTTTCTGCTTCACGGCGGCCTGTTCAGCGCGCTGCTCAGGCGTCATGTTGGCTTCAGCCTTGGCCTTCATGAAGATCTCGAAGGAGGCCATGGCGGTGGTGAGTTCTTCCTCGGTGTAAGCGGGCTTGTCAGAGCCGGGCTTCACGGTGTGGGTGATGCCGGCGATGAATTTTTCAATGTCGATCGGGATGCCTTCGCTGGCGAACTGCTGGCCGAGGCCGGTGCCCATGGAGTAGCTGGAGCTTTTCTTGGAGGTGAGAGCGTCCTTGACGCCTTCGGCGAATTCCTTGATGTCAATTTTCTCCTGTTGCTTGAGGATGGAATTGCCGACGTTTTTGCCGATGAAGTAGCTGACTTTGTCCATGGGTAGGGAGGATGCGGCGGGTTTTTCGGCCGACTGTGCGGGTTTGACTTCCTGGGCTTGGATGAGAGGTGCCGCAGCAAGTGCGGTGCAGAGCAGGGCGATGGTGGGTTTCATATTGGAGGGCCGGAGACTACCCAGTGCCCCCATGCGGTCAATGACAGCCTTGACGGGCCGGGAAAAAGCCGTTTGACCCCGCCCCCCCCTTGAAGCACTGTCGCCGCCCTTCAAACCAGAACCTATATGCCCGCGAAAATCTATACTGAAAAAGACGCCAGCCTTGCACCGCTCAAAGGCAAGACCTGCGCAGTGATCGGCTTCGGCTCCCAAGGCCACGCCCACGCCCTGAACCTCAAAGAGAGCGGCGTCAATGTGATCATCGGCCTCTACCCCGGCAGCAAGAGCCGCAAGGTGGCTGAAGAAAAGGGCCTCAAGGTCTATGACACCGCCGAAGCCGTCAAGAAGGCCGACGTGATCTTCGTGGCCGTGCCAGACACAAAAATCCCTGACGTTTTCAACAAGGACATCAAGCCAAACCTGGTGAAGGGCAAGACCCTGCTGTTCAGCCACGGCTTCGCCATCCACTTCAAGACGATCATCGTTCCAACGGACGTGAACGTGATCATGGTGGCCCCGAAAGGCCCAGGCCACATCGTGCGCCGTCAATACACCGAAGGCAAAGGCGTCCCCGCCCTGATCGCCATCTATCAGAACGCTGACAAGCAGGCCAAGAAGATCGCCCTTGCCTGGGCGCACGGCATCGGCGGCACCCGTGGTGGTGTCCTCGAGACCACCTTCAAGGAAGAAACTGAAACCGATCTCTTCGGCGAGCAGACCGTGCTTTGCGGCGGCGCGAGCGCGCTGGTGCAGGCCGGCTTTGAAGTGCTGGTGGAAGCCGGCTACGCCCCTGAGATGGCCTACTTCGAGTGCTTGCACGAACTGAAGCTCATCGTCGATCTGATGAACGAGTCCGGCATCGCGGGCATGCGTTTCTCGATCTCCGAAACCGCCAAGTGGGGCGACGTGAAAGTCGGTCCGAAAATCATCGACAAGTCGGTGAAGAAGCGCATGAAGGAAGCCCTCAAGGACATCCAGACCGGCAAGTTTGCCAAGGAGTGGATCCGCGAAACGAAGACCGGCTACAAGAAGTTCAACAAGCTGCTCAAGGACGGCGAGAAGCACCCGATCGAGAAGACCGGCGCACGCCTCCGCAGCCTGATGCCGTGGATCAAGAAGCGCGACATCAAGGGCCAGCAGGCCAGCTACTCGTAAGAGTGGCGGAAGGCGGTGCCGGTTTCGGGATCGTCAAAGAATCAAGAAGGGCGCGGACTGGAAACGGTCCGCGCTTTTTTTTGGCCCTGTGGGAGGCGGGGGAGTGGAGAGGTGGAGTGGGGAGGTGTGCTGGCTTATGAGTTTTGAAAGCTGGGGGCGTCCGGTTTTGCCGCAGAGGGGCAGGGAGGCGGAGGAGGCGGAGGAGGCGGAGGAGGCGGAGGAGGCGGAGGA
>NZ_JBGANL010000083.1:0-15917 GCF_044222345.1 Prosthecobacter sp. | reverse complement strand
CGGCTTCAATCTTGGATGCGGGGACTCGGGCTGCAGCCATCAGCAACTTCATGCCACCCTTCGCTCAAAGGTACAGCAACGTTTTTGACACATTGCGCCCCCTCAAACACTGTGCCGAACACTATTGGCACTCTTGCCCGCAAAGCCGTTCTCTCCGTGAGCTTAAGTGCCCTCAGTTCTCCTCCAGCCGTTCATCACTGTCGATGAACATCCAGCACAGTGCCGCCAGCAGGTAGGTGGCCGCAGCCACATACATCACCTTGTCCCAGCTTTGGTTCGTCAGGTTCATCAGCCACGGCACCGCCACCCCACCGAGCGCTCCACCGAGGTTGCCGATCATGTTCATGCTGCCGGAGACCGATCCCGCGAGCTTGCCGCCCACCTCCATGCACGCACCCCAGGCACCCGGCATGGACAGATCATTGAAGAAGCCTGAGAAGCCCAGCGCCAGCATCGCATACGTGGGATTGTTCAGGGTCGTGGCCAGGATGATCATCCCGCCCGCCGCCAGCATGCCCAGCACGCCGATCGTGCGCCGCGCCCGGCTCAAACTGTCTGACTTCGCCGACATACGCCGCGCCACGACTCCGCCGATGAAGCAGCCGATGCCTCCCAGAAACAGCGGCAGGCCGTTCAAGATCGAAGTCCATGTGTCCTTCATGTCCATCTTCAGCTCCAGCTCCATGTACTTCGGCATCCACGTGATGTAAAAGTACCACACGTAGCTGATGCAGAAGTAATACACCCACAGCAGCAGCACCGATTTGGTGGTGAACAGCCGCTTCCAGGGAATCGAGGCGTGCCCGCCGCTCAGATTTTTTTGCGCTTCCTCCAGCAGTTCGCATTCCGCCGCATTCACTCCCTTGTGGTCCTTCGGGTTGTCCCGGAACCACACGTAAAAACAGATCGCCCAGACCACGCCCAGCCCGGCAAAAAGCACGAAGGTGTTCCGCCAGCTGACATAGCCCAGCACCCACACCACCAGCAGCGGCGTGAAGGCTCCGCCCCAGCGCGCCGCCATCCATGTGATGCCCTGCGCCACTCCATGCTCACGCTCCGGCAGCCACACGCTGAACATCTTCGCAATGTTCGGAAAACCGCCCGCCTCACCAGCGCCAAACAAAAACCGGCACACCGTCATCGACGCCAGATTCCACGCATAACCCGTCGCCGCCGTAAACACGCTCCAGAACATCACCACACGCAGCAGCACCCGTCTAGGCCCCCATTTGTCCCCCAGCCATCCGCCAGGAATCTCAAACAGCGCATACGCCAGCGTGAAGGCAGAAAACACATAGCCCATCTGCGTGTCATCAAACCCCAGATCCTGCTGAATAAACGGCCGCGCCTTCGAAATGCACACCCGGTCGATGTAATGAATGATGCCGAGCATCACGGCAAAGACGATCACGCCATAGCGCGTGCGAGAGGGACGGAGGGTGGATTCCATGGTCGGGTTGGGAAAGCGCGCATGCTGCCACGCGGCCTGACTCAACGTCAACACCTCACATATTCCATCACGGCTCTCCCACGGTAGGATTCTCCACCACAATCGCGCTCGCTTTCACCGCCCGCGTCAGCACCTCCTTCGGCTGCTTGCCGCCGGGCACCAGCTCATGCGCCATGCCCTTGTAGCGCAACGGCTTGTAGCCCAGCGCCAGCAGCGCATCCAGCGGCGCCTGCTTGAGGCCGGGCTTCCAGTAGTCCGGCGCACCGCCCGTTTCATAGTAGTAGATCCAGGTGTGCTGCGGATCATACCATCCGGCGCAAAGAATCACATGCCGATGCGGAATGTTCAGCACATCCCCGGGCTGCAGTTCCTGCGCGCTGGCCAGCGGGGTGCATACAGCAGGCAGCCGGCTGGTGTCATGCACGCTCGGCAGCTTCAAGCAGCGTGATACAAAGCCCGAGCAGTCCACACCCGCCGCCTGGGCGCTCACCGCGGCATTGTCGGCCCTGCGTTTTTCCGGCGATGACACATCCCCTCCTGCACTGCCATTCGCGATGGCTTGATCAAACGACGCCGGATCATCAAACCCACCCCACTTGTACGGCACCCCGCTGTTCACCTCTCCCGGGACCCACCAGCCCTTGCGGTCCTGCTGCGGTTCATGCGTCACATCCGGCGTGTTGACGAGCACCCCCGCCTTGTCTTTCCCGTGCAGAATGTTCCGCGCAAACGGCCGCCATGAATGATTGGCAAACCGCTGCGCAATCGCCATCGCCTCATCTGGCGTGACCTGCGAAGGCGCCGCCGGATCTCCTGGAATCAGCGGCACAGAGGCAGCATCAGGCTTCAAGGTGGCGTTGCAGCTCATGAGAACGAGCATCAGGGCGGGGAGGGCACACTTCATCGGGCGGATGATGCGGGGTCTCCGCGCCGGGTCAACCGATTGCGCCCGTCCATGAGGTTGACCTGCCCGTTCTCGATTGCAGAATGCGTCCATGCCCTCCCGCCTCCGCCTCGCTGGCTTCCTGCTGCTGGCCGCCTTCGCCCTGCGCACGCATGCCGCGCCAGCCAAGCCCTCTGCACGCACCGCCCTTGTCATTGGCAATGCGAAGTACGAAGCCGCCGTGGGTCCGCTGCGCAACACCGGCAACGATGCCAAGGCCGTGGCCAAAACCCTGCGCGATCTCGGCTTCGCAGTGATCGAAAAACACGACGTCACGCGCGATCAACTGCTGCGCGCCGTCGTCGAGTTCCGCGCCACTTTGACCGGTGCCGAAGTCGGCCTCTTCTATTACGCAGGCCATGGCATCTCCGTCGCAGGCTCAAACTACCTCCTACCCATCAAATCCGGCTACACCTCCGCAGGAGCCGACGACGTAACGCTGCGCCTGCTGGCAGAAACCAAACTCTTCAATGTCGAGCAGGCCGTGGCCGACATGAAATCCTCCGGCGCACTCTGCAATCTCGTCATTCTCGACGCCTGCCGCACCACCGCCGTCGCACGCACCGGACGCACCCGCGATGCCACCAGCCCCGGCGGTCTCAGCGAGATGAAACCACCCGCCGGATCCCTCATCGCCTTTGCCACCGATGCCGGACAAACCGCACTCGATGGCGATGGCACGAACGGCCTTTACACCGAAGAACTCCTCAAAAACCTGCGCACCCCCGGCTTGACGGTTGAGCAGGTCTTCAAACGCACCCGCGCCGGTGTGCTTGAGCGCTCCAATGGCGGCCAGATTCCAGCGGAATACTCACGCCTCGTCGGCGATGACATCTTCCTCGCCGGCCCGGCTCCCTCCGCAGCCCCCATGGTGGCATCGCTTCCGGCTCCAGCCGCTCCAGTCGAGTCCGCCCCCTCTCCGCCACGGTCAGTCACTCCGCCCGCACTGCCCACTCTGAAGGAGGTCGCAAAACTCGCCAACGCAGGCAAAGCCCGTGAATGCGTTGAGGCCTTGCAGCAAATCTCGAAGTCCAAAGGCCCCGGTGATTATGCCTCTCTGCCCCTCGAAACGCTGCTGGATCAGGTGAAGGAAGACCTCAAGGAAGCCACCCCCGCATCTCCCAAAGTCGAATCTGCCGCCACCACCTGCGAGTTCATCCTCCACGCCCTGCGCGACTGCCTGCCGCCGGATCATGAAAAGAAGATCCCCTTCACCGCCAAGGCCCTGAATCGCCGTGGCGATGCCCTCCTGCTCCTCGGCCGTGCAGATGAAGCCCTCGAAGTCTACAACGCCGCCCTCCCGCTCACGCCTGACGATTCCTACATCCTCTACAATCGCGGTCGTGCCTACCTGGCTCTGGGAAACACCGACAATGCCCGCACCGACTTCACCGCCGCCGCAGGCGACAAGTTCAAGTCAGCAGGAGCCAAAAAGCTCGCCTTGGAAGCACTGGCGAAGCTGAAGTGACCTCACTCATGCCACGTCCGCGCCACCCGCTCAATGCTGAGCGCCTTGCCCGTGGCGGGATCAATCGTGATCAGCGCCCCATTCACCCGCACCGGACCACTCCCCACGCCAAAGCGCGTGGGCATCATCGTGTGAAAGCGTTCCAGCACCGGCTCGACCTGGCTGCCGATCACGCTGTCCATCGGCCCGCACATGCCGGCATCACATTGAAAGGCGGTGCCCTTCGGCAGCACGCGCTCGTCAGCCGTGGGAACATGGGTGTGCGTGCCCACGACGGCGGAAACCTTGCCATCCAAATGCCAGCCCATCGCGACTTTCTCGCTCGTGGCCTCGGCATGGAAATCCACAAAAATGACGGGCGTTTCCTCGCGCAACTTTTCCACCAGAGCGGCGATGGCCGGGAAAGGATTGTCGAGCTGCTGGTTCATGAACGTGCGCCCCTGCAGGTTCACCACCGCCACTTTGCACTTCTTCGATTCCAGCACCACAAAGCCGTTGCCCGGTGTGCCCTCGGGATAGTTGATCGGGCGCAGCATGCGCGGCTCATCCGCCAGATATGGCACGATCTCCCGCTGGTCCCAGATATGGTCGCCGCTGGTCACCACGGCAGCACCGGCACGCATGAGGCTGATGGCGATCTTCGGCGTGATGCCCCGTCCTCCGGCAGAGTTTTCTCCGTTCACCACGATGAAGTCGAGCTTCAGCTCCTCCTTCAGCACAGGCAGCAGCAGCCCCACCGCCTTGCGCCCCGGCTCACCCACTACATCACCCAAAAATAGGAGTCGGAAGAGTCCATCCGCGCTGTCAGCCGTGTTGTCATTCATTGTGGCGCTACATAGTAGATGATGAAGGCGGGGATCAAGTCTAGGATGCACTTTATGATGATGAACCGAATGCTGCGCCGCTGCTCGCTGCCGGTCATGCTCGCGTCCGCGATGGTGACGCCGGGCATGACGCAGACGATTGTGCCCGCACCCACCCCTGCGGCCCCTTTGACGCCCGCCCAGGTGACACCAGGCCCCGCGTCGGCAGTGCCCCCTCCTGCCCCTGGCAGCCCCGCTCCTGCAGCGCCCCCTTCTGCCCCTGCGATCACACCCGCTGCTCCAGCACAGCCCGCTCCGCCCCCTCCTCCTGCACGTCTGGACCGCCTGAGCCCCCTCGGCTCCAAGCCCGACTGGCTCAAGCTGCAGTCCTTTCATCAAACCCTCACCCGCAGCGAATTCGAAGCCGCCATGCGGGATGTCTATTCCGATGGTTCCCCCTTCCCTCCACCATGGAGTCTGGAAACCGACGGCGTCGTCATCAAGACGGGAGATCCCCTCAAACCGGAAGCACGCATCGCCTTTGCCTCCCGCTCCGAAGCACCGCTGCCAGGCACCCGCACCTGGAGGGCGGCGGCTGAAATGCCCCCGCTCAAAGGCCGCCCCTTGCTCAGCGACATCCACATCGCCATCGACCCCGGTCATATCGGCGGCGCTTATGCTCGGATGGAAGAGCGCATGCTCAGCTTCGCCCCTGGCGAATCCATTCAGGAGGGGGATCTCACCCTCACCACCGCGCAAGTGCTCGCGGAACGTCTCAAAGCTCTCGGTGCCTATGTCTCCCTCGTGCGCGACCGTGCCGAACCTGTGACACCCCAGCGCCCCTCCGACTTCGTCATCCAGGCCCGTCAACTCCTTGTCGATGCCGGCTTTCCGCTGCCCCAGGAAAATTACACCGGTGTCACCGGAGATGCGAAAATCCTCACCGTGCAGTGGCAGAGCGAAAAGCTCTTTTACCGTGTGAGCGAAATCCATGCGCGTGGCGAGAAGGTCAACGCCACCATCAAGCCTGACGTGGTGCTCTGCCTGCACTTCAATGCCGAAGCCTGGGGCGATGCCACCGCCCCGCAGTTCTCGCCCATGAATCACATGCATGTGCTCGTGAACGGCTGCTACTCCCCTCTCGAACTCGAGCAGCAGGACGTGCGCTTCGAAATGTTCCGCCGTCTCTTCTCCCGCGTTCATCAGGAAGAGCTGCCGCTGGCCGAAGCCGTCGCCAATGGCATGCGGCTGGCCACCGGCCTGCCAGCCTACGTTTACACCACGCCCAATGCCCGGCGCATCGGCTCGAACTCATACGTTTATGCACGCAATCTGCTGGCCAACCGCCTCTATGACTGCCCCGTCGTCTACCTCGAACCCTACGTCATGAACAATGAGGAGACTTACCACCGCCTGCTGCGCGGTCATTTCCTTGGCCGCACCCTCATCGCAGGGCGGCTGCAATCCAGCGCCATCGAGGACTACGTGCAGGGAGTCGTCAAAGGCGTCGTCGCCTACTACCAAAAACACCGCCAGCCATGAAAGTGCTCATCGCAGGATGTGGATTCGTGGGCGAGCGCGTCGCCGATCTCCTGCATGCCGCCGGGCATGAGGTCATCGGCCTGACGCACTCGCCAGAATCCGCCGCACGCCTCGCCACGGTCAAGCCCTGGCGCACAGAGTCTTGCGACATTTCAAACAGTGCCGATGTCCTCGCACTCGCTGCCAGGCTCAGCGCCAGCAGCATTGACACCGTCATCCATTGCGCCAGTTCGAGCCGTGGCGGAGCAGAGATGTACCAGTCCGTCTATGTCGATGGCATGCGCCATCTCACCCAGGCCTTCCCCGCCGCTTTTCCGCTCTACACCAGCAGCACCAGCGTTTATCCCCAGGTAAACGGCGAAACCATCGACGAAACCAGCTTTGCCGACCCGGATCGCGACACCGGCCGCCTGCTGCGCGAAGCCGAGAACATCGCCCTCAATGCCAAGGGCGCGGTCGCCCGGCTCGCCGGCATCTACGGCCCGGGACGTTCCTTTGTTTTGAAGAACCTGCTCGAAGGAAAGGCCGCCATCGAAGGCAATCACGGGCAGGGTCGCATCCTCAATCAAATCCACGCCGATGATGCTGCCAGCGCTCTCGTTCACCTCGTCACGCAACGACTGACCGGCATTTACAACATCGTCGACGATGCCCAGATGACGCAGCGCCAGTGTGTGGAGCGTTTGTGCTCCATCTTTGGTGTCAAAGTACCCGGCACACGCGAGCCTGATCCCAATCGCAAACGCGGCTGGAGCCACAAGCGCGTCTCCAACACCAAGCTGCATGCCACCGGCTGGGCGCCGCGCTACGCCAGCTATTTCGATGCCCTGCGTGACGATCCCGACCTCGCCTCCTCCATCCTCGATCTCGTTCAAACCTCCGGCGAAACTCCCCCTTCCCGCCAGCCCAACATTCTGCTGATCGGCCTCATGGGTTCGGGCAAAACCACCGTCGGCCGCATCGTCGCGCAGATGATCGGCTTCCAGATCGTCGACACCGATCACCTCATCGCCGACACCGTCGGGAAAAGCATCCCGGAGATTTTTGCCACCGAAGGCGAGGCCGCATTCCGCCAGCATGAATCCGCCGCCCTCCGTTCCCTGCTCGGCAAACGCGGCTGCGTCATCGCCACCGGCGGTGGCATCGTCACCCAGCCGCGCAATCTGGCCATCCTCCGTCATCTCGGCTACATCGTCTGGCTGGACGCCGATCCAGAGCGCCTCGCCCGACGCACGGCGATGAACACCAACCGCCCGCTGCTCAATGGCGAGGAAAACCCCAAGGCCAAGCTCGAACGCCTGCTGAACGAGCGCAAACCGCTCTACAAAAGCCTCGCCGACCTGCGCATCAAAACCGCCGAGCTCACGCCCCAGGAAACCGCCTACGGTGTCATGGAAAGCGCGCGCGTCTTCTTCGCCCGCAGGCAGAAAATCGAATCAGTGAGCTGACAGATTCAGCTCCAGTTGATCCTCCGCCCCCAGCGCCCGCGCATCATGCCCGCGCAGGCGCAGCTCCGCCGCAAATTCACGCGTCGAACCATGCACCAGGTAGATGCGCCGGGGTTTCACCTGCTCAATCGTTTCATGCAGTTCAGGATGGTCCGCATGATCACTCAGCGGCAGCGCCAGATCGACACCATACCGATATTTGGCGCTCGGCTGAATCGCCCAGCCCGACAGCATCGCCGTCCGCATTTTGGGCAGCCCGAGTTTTGATCCCGGCGGAAACACCAGCACATGCCCTGCGGCCTCGTCGGCCTTGAACAGCCGCCACTGCGGCAGTTTCCCCAGATGCGGTGCCAGCACCTCCGTGATCTGCGCCACACTGGGGTGCACCATCACCGGCAGTCCCTCATCTCCCAGCGCACAAAGAATTTCCTGCGCCTTGCCCAGCGAATACCCCTGCAGCACCGGGATGCCGCCATCACGCAGCGTATCCCGCACAAACGCCAGCATCTGCGCGATCACATCGTCAGCCGCAGGAAACCGATACTTCGGCAGTCCAAACGTCGTCTCCATGATCAGCGTGTCCGCCTGCATCAGTTCGCAGCGCTCCGCGCTCAGCCCCTGCCGCAGCTTGTAGTCACCGGTGTACAGCAGCGTGGCTCCATCCGCCTTGCGCGTCAGATGCAGCATCGCCGAACCCGTGATGTGCCCCGCCGGCAGCAGCCGCATCTCCCAGCCCTCCCATTCAAACACCTCCCGCATCGCTGGAGTCACCACCTTCCCCGCTTTTTTCACCGATTTCCGCACCACCATGAGCTGATGCGTGATCTCCGAACAAATCGTCAGCCCATGCCGCGCCACATGGTCGCTGTGCGCATGCGAAACAAACGCCCGCTCCTTCCCAAAATGCGGATCCAGCCACAAATCCGCCTCCGGCAGATAAATGCCGCGTGGATGGGTCACTTCAATCAGCGGAGGCATTTCAATCCTGGGTCACTTCCGGATACTGCTGCCGTAAAAACAACAGATCCGCCGCATCCTTCTCACGATGTGTGTTCTTCTTCATGCGCCACAGCAGTCTTGGTGAGGCAAAGGGAATCGGCACGTTTTGCACTGTACGGATGACCACGTCTTTCGAAGCCTCCTCGTAGTCAATGCCGGAGGCGGATTTCATCAGGTCTATAATGATTTCATCCGCAACTCGCACCACGGTGTATTTCTCAACCTCTCCAGGTTCCAGGTGCAGCACTGCCTTGTCAGGCAGGATTTCCAATGCCTTGAAAACCTTCGCTTCATTTTCTGGAGTCGTATCGATGATGACATCTACATCGCCTGTCTCGCGAATGTAGCCGGCACCGCGTATGGCAAAGCCACCAACAATCAGATATTTGGCTCCCTGACTGTTGAGTTCGCGGCAGAGGTCCAGCAGATCCTCCACTGTTGGTTGCCGCGATTCCGCCCCTTCGTGAGTCACACTTTCGTGCGTCCCGTGTTCGTCATCATCCATGCATGAGCCTCCTCGTGAGAATTAAAGCGATACACGCCCCTCGGAGCATGCCTGTAAGGAAATGCCTTCCGCCAGGCAATGGCACCAGCTTTGTTGCTGTCACTGACTCGAAGAGGATCGCGCGGCGGCACACGCCGCCCCACAGTCTTGCCGATGAATTCTTCGACGTTGACGACAGGTCTGGGCTGCATGCCGTCAAATTAGACGCAGGGCATGAAGTTGCAAGGACAGGCATCCAGCCCCAAGAATGCGCATGGCCTCCCTCGCCGATCAACTCACCTCCCTTCTCGGTCCTGACCGCGTTTCCATCACGCAAACCGACATCGCCACGCACAGCACGGACAAATGGTTCGCCTCAAACCCGCCTGACGTCGTCGTGCATGCCGAATCCACCGCCGAAATCTCCGAGGTGCTGCGCTTTGCCAACGCAAACAAGATTCCCGTCACACCCCAGGGTTCACGCGTGGGCTATGTCGGCGGCTGCGTGCCGCTGCAGGGTGGCATCGCGCTGTCAGTCGCGCGCATGAACAAAATCAAGGAGATCACCCTCGCAGACGGCGTGGCCGTGATCGAGCCCGGCGTCATCACCGGCCATCTGCAAAACGAAGTGCGCAAGCTGGGCTGGTTCTATCCCCCGGACCCGGCTTCACTCAAGGAGTGCAGCCTCGGCGGCAACATCGCCACCAATGCAGGCGGCCCGCGTTGCTTGAAATACGGCGTCACGCGCCATTACGTCCTCGGTTTGGAAGCCGTGCTGGCAGACGGCTCCATCGTGAAAGCGGGCGGCCGCTGCCACAAAAACAAAACAGGCTTCGACCTCGTCGGCCTCATGGTCGGCAGCGAAGGCATGCTCGGTGTCGTCACGGAGGCCACCCTGCGCCTCATCCCGCACCCGCCCATGCGCGCGATGCTTTCCGCTGGCTTCAACTCCTTCGCCGAAGCAGCGAATGCCGTGCAGCGCATCCTCGGCAGTGGGTTCCTCCCCAGCGCCCTCGAAATCGCCGACAAATTCACCCTGCGTGCCGCCCGCGAATATCTCGGTGCCTCCGTCACCCCGGAAGGCGACGCCCACTTACTCGTCGAAATCGACGGCCAGCCCGACTCCGTCAAAGGCGAGATCGATCAACTCGCCAAACTCGTGCAAAGCCTCGGCAGCATCTGCCTGAACACAGCCATGGGCGACGAAGCCTGCGAAGCCTTCTGGAAACTGCGCCGTGAATTCAGCTACAGCCTCCGCAACACCGGCCTCATCAAACTCAACGAAGACATCGTCGTCCCCCGTGGCCGCCTTGTGGACCTCGTCGATTTCGCGGAAAAGCTGCAGACAGAACACGGCTTCCCCGTCGCCTGCTTCGGCCATGCAGGTGACGGCAACATCCACGTCAACATCATGGTCCCCACCATGGACGAACCCGCGATCCGCGAACGCGCCGAAATAGCCCTCGACCAGCTCTTCCACCAGGTCATCGCCTGGAACGGTGCCATCACTGGCGAACATGGCATCGGCGTCGCTAAAAAGCGCTGGTGGCGTGATGCCGTCTCCCCCGCCGCGCATGAAGCCCACCTGCGCATCAAGGCCGCGCTGGACCCCAACGGCATTCTGAACCCCGGGAAGTTTCTCGGCTGAGGCCCCCTACCTGCAAGATCACTCCCTCCAACTCTGTTCCATTCCACTCACCATGACCAAACTGCTCATCCCTGCCCTCCTGCTCGCGCTGCCTCTCTGCGCAGCCGATTTGAAGTTCAAAAAGTTCACGCTCACCGAGGAGTTTGTGGCCGAGGGCGCACACTTCGGAGACTTTGACCATGATGGCCAGAACGACATCTGCTCCGGCCGCTTCATCTGGAAAGGCCCTGAATTCAAGGAACGCATCGAATTCGCCCCCAAGTTCGAAAAAGAACCCTACGACCCCGCCAAAGGCTACAGCGATTTCTTCCTGACCTACAGCTATGACTTCAACGGCGACGGCTGGAGCGACATCATGGCCTATTCCTGGCCGGGCAAGGAGACATGGGTTTTCGAAAATCCGCAGAACAAAGGCGGTGAATGGAAGCGCCACACCATCTTCGACGTCACCGACAACGAATCCCCCGATTTCAAAGACGTGAACGGCGACGGCAAACCTGAGCTCATCTGCCACACCGGTGGTCAGCTTGGTTATGCCGAGATCGACTGGTCCAATCCCTTCGGCAAAGCCCGCTTCCGCCCCATCACTCCCAAGTCACCGGAGAACGACAAAAAATACTTCCGCTACACCCATGGCTATGGCGTGGGCGATGTGAATGGCGACGGCCGCCCTGACATCCTCGACAAAGAAGGCTGGCGCGAACAGCCTGCAGACACCAAAGCCGACAGCGACTGGGTCTTTCATCCTCAGCTCTTTACCGTGGCAGGCGGTCGCGGCGGCTCCTTCATCCTCGTTTACGATGTGAACGCTGACGGTCGCAACGATGTGATCAGCAGCTACGACGCCCACGGCTACGGCTTCGGCTGGTTTGAACAGAAAGCCGACGGCACCTTCGCTGAGCACAAGCTCATGGGGGCCACCGTCGAAGACAGCCCGGCGGGCGTGAAATTCAGCCAGCTTCACGCCATGCAGCTCGCCGACATGAATGGTGACGGCATCCTGGACGTCGTCACCGGCAAGCGCCGCTGGGCCCACGGTCCCCTGAAGGACGATGAGCCGAATGCAGCGCCCGTGCTCTACTGGTTCGAAATCAAACGCGAAGGCAAGGAAGCCAAATTCATCCCTCATCAGATCGACGACAACAGCGGCGTCGGCACCCAGGTGACTCCAGGAGACGTCAACAAGGACGGCAAAATGGACGTCGTCATCGGCAACAAGAAGGGCGTCTTCGTCTTCCTGCAGGAATAAGCAGCTCAGTGCAACACATCGCCCGCCTGCAGCGGGTGTCCGCGCAGAAAGTCGGCGGCAGACAAGCGTCTGCCGCCTTCTATTTGGACCTCCGTCAAATTGAGCAGTCCGTTGCCACAGCTTACCAAAATACCGTCAGCATTGGCGCTCACAATCGTCCCCGGTGCAGGACAAGCATCCGCATTGGCGATGACCTGCGCGCGGTGAATCTTCATCTGCGCGTCCTTGAGCAGGCAGGAAGTTCCGGGCCAAGGGGTGAAGGCGCGAACAAGACGGTCGAGTTCGACGGCTGGACGCGTCCAGTCGAGGCGGCCGTCCTGACGGGTCAGTTTGCGGACGTGGGTGACCTTGGATTCATCCTGCTTTTCCCGCGGTGGATTTCCCTCGGCTAGAAGATCCAGCGCTTCTTCGAGCGCGGCAGGAGCCCGCTGCGCGAGCTTGTCATGCAGGCTGCCGCCCGTTTCATCGCAAGCGATGGCAAGACGATGCATGAGAAGGATGTCGCCAGTGTCGAGACCTTCATCCATGAACATGATCGTGACACCCGTTTCAGTGTCGCCGTCGCGGATGGCAGCCTGAATTGGCGCGGCACCCCGATGGCGGGGCAGCAGCGAGGTGTGTACGTTCAGGCAGCCGAGAGGGGGCACGTCCAGCACGGCACGCGATAAAATCTGACCGTAGGCGATGACGACCGCGACGTCGGCATTGAAGGCTTTCAGTTCCTCCACGGCATGGCGGATTTTCAGAGGCTGCAGGACGGTGAGTCCTGCTGCAAGGGCGCGCACCTTGATCTGGGGCGGCGTCAGCACCTGCTTGCGGCCCACGGGTTTGTCGGGCTGGGTGACGACTCCGACGACGGTGTGCTTCGGCGTGCTGAGCAGCCACTCCAGCGAGGGGAGGCCGATGTCGCCGGTGCCGATGAAAAGAACTCGCATCGTTTTGCGACTAGACCTTCATCTTTTCCAATTCTTTCCACGCATCGAGCTGCATGACGCCACCGATGATGTCGTAGAGCACCTTGGCAGGGGCCTGGCTGGCATCGATGCCGAAAACGCGGTCGGGGCCGTAGTAGTCGAGGATGGGTTTGGTTTCGGCTTCGTAGGTGGCGAAGCGCTGCTGGATGACGGTTTCGTTGGCGTCGTCGAAGCGGTTGTCCTTGAGGGCGCGTTTGCGGAGGCGGCGGGCGAGTTCGGTGCGGTCGGGGCAGGAGAGATGGAAAACTTTGAGGACTTCGATGTGGGGCTCCATGAACTTGGCCTGCTCGACATTGCGAGGGATGCCGTCGAGAATCAGGAAATCGATCTCGGGTTTAAACTGATGAGAATCAATGCGTTGCTTGAGGTTGGCGTGCCAAAGTTCGACGGTCACATCGTCAGGGACGAGTTCGCCACGGCTGGAGTATTCGACGAATTTCTGGCCGATGGCTGTGCGGGTGTCGAGGGAGCGGAAGACATCGCCGCAGGCGAGGTGGTGGAAGCGTGGGATGCTGCCCAATACCTTGCCTTGCGTCCCCTTGCCGCTTCCGGGTGCGCCGAGGATGAGGAAGGCTTTGATGCGGGCGGTGTGAGGTGCGTCAGACATGATTTTTGATGAAGTTAACACGTTACTATTTTGCAACAACTTGCGCGGCGGCCAATTTCACTTCGTCGAGGGACAAATCGGACAACTGGTGTGTCGGATTCCGCAAAAACTGCACCCAGGGCTGAGGGGGTGACCAAATGGCGGGGTCGGTGGGGCCGAACAGGAGGAGGGAGGGGACTCCGCATGCGGCGGCGAGGTGGGAGATGCCGCTGTCATGACCGAGGAAGGCGGTGCAGGTGCTGAGGCGGGTGGCGAGTTCGGTCAGGGGGAGGGCATGCCAGATGGGACGACCGGTGGGCTGGATGCCGCGCGCTTGCTCGGCTTCGCCGGTGATGAAGATGACTTCATCGGTGGGAAATGCATCGGCGACTTGGAGCCAGCGGTCGAGAGGCCAGTTTTTCTTTTCGGAACCGCTGCCGACGTGGATGGCAATGCGGCGCTGGATATTGGGAGGGCGCTGGAAGTGGGCGCGGTGGAGGTGCTCGTCTTCGAGGAACATGGCGAGCTTTTCGAGGCCTTGGGCGAGCTGGCAGGAGGCGTGGGGGCCTTCGGACTTAACGAGGGGGGAGCACTCGATGAGGGTTTTGACGCCGACGCGTTCCATGCTGGCGCGGAAGAGGCCGTCGGGGTCGTAGAGGAAGGAGACGACGAGGTTGAAGCTGCGGAGGTGCTCGACGAGGGATTCGTCGATGGGGGCTGTTTTGGCGAACAGCGGGGCCATGGTGCGGTGCTCGAGGCTGCGGATGGAGTCGGCGAGTCCGGCGGTGCGGGCGAGTTCGGCGATGGCGGGATAGCCGATGACTTCGAGATGGCAGCCGGGGATGGTTTCGCGCAGGAGGCGAAGGGCCGGGAGGGTGAGGATGAAGTCGCCGATCGCGCCGCCACGGATGACGAGGACACGGGGCTGGGGCTTCATGGGTGGCGCTGATTTAAACGTTGGGACCGAGGTCAGACTCAGGATTCACAACGCGAATGACCGCGAATGACCGCGAATATCCGCGAATTTTTAGGAATTCTGAACTCGGGTATTCGTGTTCAAAGTCATCATTTGAGGACGGTCAGTCGGTGATGCCTGGATCAGTAGAAGAGGACGGCGGCGGCGAGCAGCACGATGCCGTAGGCGATGCCGCCGTAGACGGCGAGATTCCAGCGCTGCGGTTTGGAGATGAGGGTGTTCACCCAGTCGCGCATGAGGAAGGGCATGCCGATGAAGAACATGCCGATGATGATCCAGGCGTAGGCGAGGATGGGGAGGAGGAGGCGGCTGGTCTGGGGCTGCAGGAAGGCGGCGGTGAGGACGGGGCCAGCGATGAGGAGGAGGAGGGAGCCGAGGGCGCGGACGGCGAGGAATTCCTTCACGTAGATGAGGACGGCGACGTAACCGCCGGCGACGATCATCATGAACTTGTCGCGCATGTTGAAGAACTCACCCATGTCCATGTTGACGAGGGCGAACTCGGCCCAGAGGAAGTCGATGGTGAGGAGGATGACGCCCCAGGAGTAGGTGCGGGGGAAGGCTTTGAGGAAGGCCTGGGTTTTGGCGGTGTTTTTGAGGGCCCAGCCGTGGGAGAGGATCAGCGCGAGCGCGACGACGATGCCGGTGCCTTTGAGCGGGATGCCGCCGGTGGGGGCCAGATGGTAGAGGTAGTCGTAGAGATCGGCGAACATGCGGAGGAAAACGGGTGGGATAGGTGGCGCAGGGGGGACGGGGAAGCAAACGCGTTGTTGGATGCGAGGGAACCCAGAATTGAATGGCCGCAAAAAGGCGCCAAAAAGAGGGAGAAAAAAAAGGGGGATGCTGAAGGAGCGCTGATCGGAAGGGCCGAAGGGACTGAAGGGACGCGGGATTGCGGGAGGGGCTGATGTTTGGCTGCTGTTCGTGCTGAAGCTTGGATTGTGGTTGCCTCGGCGTTGTGCGGGGGCAGTGTGAATGATCATTCACTCATGAAAGAAAAAAAAGAGAACATCGCTGCCTGGTATGTGGTGCACACGCGTCCGAAGTGTGAGCACATCGCGGCGGGTTTGATGGCGGGTCTGGAGGGGGTGGAGACGTACTGCCCGCGCATTCGCTTTCAGAAGAACACGCGGCGGGGGAAGGTGTGGTTCGTGGAGGCGCTGTTTCCGAGCTACTTTTTTGCGCGGTTCGTGCCGTCGGCATCGATGCGGGCGGTGAAGTACTCGCAGAGTGTGATCAAGGTGGTGGACTTCGGGGGCAATCTGACGTCGGTGCCGGATGAGGCCATCGCGGTGCTGAAGGCGGAGATGAAGAATGTGGAGATCTGTGAGGTGGAGGTGGGGGTGA
>NZ_JBGANL010000082.1:0-17762 GCF_044222345.1 Prosthecobacter sp. | reverse complement strand
TGCCCGCAATGTGAACGTCCCTGCAGGCAGGAGTGCCCGCATCACTCCCACTCACCTCACCCCGATCCCCAGCACCCGCCGCCGCAGCATGTCCAGCGCGGCCTGCGAGGTCAGCAGCTTGAAGCGGTCCCGCGATCCCGGTGAAAACTTCTTCTGCGCCCAGGTCTCGCCTTTCTTCGCGGCGAGGCCGATCCACACGGTGCCCACCGGTTTTTCCGGCGTGCCACCGCTCGGGCCGGCGATGCCCGTCACAGACAGCGCGTAATCCGCACCGCTGTGTTTCAGCGCGCCTTCCGCCATCGCACGCGCGACTTCCTCGCTCACCGCGCCGTGGGTTTCGATCAGCTCCATCGGCACGCCCAGGTGCTGGTGCTTCGCTTCATTCGCATACGTCACCCAGCCGTGGCCAAACATGCGCGAGGCACCGCTGACATCGGTGATGCGATTGGCAATGGTGCCGCCCGTGCAGGACTCGGCGGTGGCCAGCCATTCGCCGCGCTCCGTGAGCATCTGCACGATGACTTCCTCAATGATGCGGCGGTCCTCCGAAACAATGCAGTCGCCCAAGGCCGCGCGCACCACGTCGGCGGCCTCGTCCACGACCTCCTGCGCCCCCGCGAGGCGCACGTCCACATCGCCATTGCGGATGCAGTAGCCCAGGTCCAGCCCCGCGATGGCTTCCAGCTGCTTTTCCACCGCCTCCACGATGTCCGACTCGCCCACGCCCGTGACCTTGAGATACAGCACGCGGCGGGAGAGGCCATCCGGCAGCCAGGTGCGCAGGCGCGGCTCCACCTGGCTTTCCACCATGGGCTTCATTTCGCGCGGCGGCCCCGGCAGCAGAAAGATGTGCGCATTCCAGCCCTGCGCCGCGCTGAGCTCGGCGGGGAAGTACAGGCCCGGGGCGGTGCCAAAGTGGTTCGGCATCACCACCGCGCCGTGCGGCACCATGGCCTGGCGCTGCGTGGCCAGGCTCACGGGCTTGCCGCGCTTGGCAAAGTAATCGCTCAGGTGCTGCATGATCTCCGCGTTCAGCTCCATGCCGAGACCCAGCAGCTGGGCGGTGGATTCCCGCGTCACATCATCATTCGTCGGCCCCAGCCCGCCGGAGACCAGCACCACATCCGCGCGCTGCGCCGCCTCCGCGATGGCCGAGCGGATCACCGTGCCGTCCGGGACAATCGTCTGCCGGGATACCTGAATGCCCAGCGCCGCCAGCCGCTGGCCGATCCAGGCCGCATTCGTGTTGATGGTGTCTCCCAGGAGGAGTTCGGTGCCGGTGTTGACGAGTTCGACGTTCATGCGCCTGTCATTACGCGCGGCGAGGCGGTGTGATCAACGGTTCTTTCGTGGGAGGGCAGGGTCATCATCGTGAATGAAGCGCCGCAGGGGAAGGTAGGGACCCGCTGCGCCGGGTCCGTGATTTCGGGTCTATGTCATGCGCAGGCGATGAAAAAGGTCCGCCGTCCACAGACCTCTCGACAGCACAAGTCCGAAGCCTTGTGAAAGGGGGAGAGCTTTCAGTCCGCATGCCACCCTCGGACGAAGGAATCTACGGACGCGGCACAGCGCGTCCCTACCAGCCCTCCAGCACCGCAGGCGTGGCTTATCTTTACCAGCGGATCGTTTCGATGCGGCCAGTCCAAGGCCATGCGTCAGGAGCATCTACCAATCCGGCTCGCACGGGATTGTGCCGCATGTAGAGCCCCTTGTCCACGTAGTCGCGTTCGCTGCGGAGGCGATGGTGAAACAGCCCCCGTTGCCAGCGCCAGGCCGGATTGCCGCAGCATTTCGAAAAACGATCTTTCCAGAAAGATGTCCAGCGTTCCACATCCACCCAGGGGCCACGTCCCTCCTTCGGTGTGGCGAAAAAATGCAGATGATCCGGCATGAGAAGAAAATCGCCGACGAGCCATGCATTCGTCGGGGCAGACCAGAGTTCCTGCAGCAACGTCTTCACCTTTTCCTGGGCACACCAGCCACCACGCTGATCGGCACAAACCGTACACCAGAGAAGGGTTGCTCCATCGTGGGTGGGCAGCACCCCTTGGGCGGGTGTTTTTCGGCCAGCAAGGTCTTCCTGCATGGGCTGAAAGTGCGAAACAGAGCATGCTGTGACAAGGGGAAATTTGCAAAAGGATGGAGCGCATGAATCCGCAGCATGCGCTGCGCCGAAGGAATCCACGGACGCGACACAGCGGATGGTAGGGACCCGCTGCGCCGGGTCCGTGATTTCGGGGCTATGCCATGCGCAGGCGATGAAAAAAGGTTCGCCGTCCACAGACCTCTCGACAGCACAAGTCGGAGGCGTTGTGAAAGGGGGCGAGCTTTCAGTCCGCAACACACGCTGGGACGAAGGAAACTACGGACGCGACACAGCGCGTCCCTACCAGCCCTTGAGCACCGCGGCGGATGGTAGGGACCCGCTGCGCCGGGTCCGTGATTTCGGGTCTATGCCATGCGCAGGCGATGAAAAAAGGTTCGCCGTCCACAGACCTCTCGACAGCACCTGTCGGAGGTGTTGTGAAAGGGGGCGAGCTTTCAGTCCGCAGCACGCGCTGGGACAAAGAAATCCACGGACGCGACACAGCGCGTCCCTACCAGCCCTTCAGCACCGCCCCCACCTCGCCGCCCCTACTTCTTCTTCCTCGTCTTCGTCTTCATCATCCTCATCTTCTTCCTCTGCATCTTCCTCTGCATCTTCCTCTGCTCCTCGCTGCGCAGCTCGCTCACGATGCCGTCCAGCATGGCCAGGCCGAGGCTGATCTTTTTGAAGAAGGAGGGATTGTGCGGCACCATCATGAACTTCGGATGCTGGCTCCACAGATCCCGCAGCTTGCCGTCCAGCTTCACCGCCTGCTCCATGGATTCGTTGCGGATGGGGTTCCCGCCCTCGATGCTCATGTTGCCCACCGCCGCGCTTTCAAAAAAGATCACCGCATCGTAGCGTGCCAGCTCGCGCTCCAGCGTGCTGCCGACGTCTTCAAAAAAGCCCTCCGGCCCGCTGGGCCAGTAGGCCGCGCCATCCACCGTGCCGCGATCACACAGCAGCACCAGCTCCGGGTGCTGCGCCATCACGGCCTGCTCCAGATGGATCTGCACATGGTAGATGGCCCGCTGCGCCGCATGGACTGCGCCCGGTATGTTCACACGCGGGAAGCCGCCGCTGAACATCATCGTGGCCGCCTCCGGCACCATCACCACCTGGTCTCCCATCTCGCGGCGAAAGAAATCCCCCGCCGTCGTCTTGCCCCCGCCGGGGCCTCCGGTCAAAACGATGCGAAAGTGGCCGTTGGTCTGCGGTTTGGATTTGCGGGGCATGCGTCACTCTGGCCGCGGCAGCGGCCCGGCGTCAAGCCCCGGCGCAAGATTACGCAAACACGGTGTAGATTGTTTTCCGTGCCGTCGTAAGTCTCGCAGCATGATCCTGCGCTTCACTCCCCTCCTTTTCATCGCCATCGCCTGCACGCAGCTCCCTGCCAGCAAGAGCGCGCGTGAGCACTACTTCCTCACGCAGGTGAAGCCCGTGCTGCAGCAGCACTGCGTCAAATGCCACAATGGCAGCCTGCCGCCGCCCTCGCTCAATCTCACCCGCAAAGCCACCGCCTTCAAGCGCAGCGCCAGCGGGCGCGATTACATCCTGCCCGAAGATCCCGACTGCAGCCTGCTCATCAGCGCCGTGCAGCGCGGCGGCACGCACCCCAAGATGATGCCCCGCACGGAAGTCAGCCTCACGGACGATCAGATCGGCATGCTGCGCGAGTGGATCGAAGACGGCGCCTACTGGCCCGAAGGCGAAGCCGGTACACTGCGCCCGCAGAAGAGCGCCGAGAATCCCTGATTCGACAGGGGCAAGCGTTTCGCGAAACCGATTTCCGGAAAGCGAGCGTGGAGACGCTCGGCGGCGGCTTGAGGACAAGCCGCCCTACCTCGCGCTGGGCGCTCGCATGCCCGGCGCTGGTAGGGCAGGCTGTCCCCAGCCCGCCGTCGTCGAAGCTCATGATCTCCGAGCAAAAACACACCCTGCTAAACGAAAAGGAGTTTTGCGAACCGCTGCAAGCATCTGGGGCGAGGCGGAGCGTTCCTTGTTCCACAGAAACAAGGCTGCTTTTGACGTCAGCCCCAGAGCAGCCTGCCTGACGATCAAGTCTGACAATATAGAACTGAGCGCACCCGCTTCTCGTGCGTACAGGTCGTCTCCTCAGCACAATTATATTGACGACCAGATAATTCGTATGCGCACAAAAATACCGCGACATGCTGCAAAGCGAGTAGCACCAAAATGAAGTCGCGTGCAGTATCGTCCCATGGGCAAAGAATTCAGCATCACACCACAGACCGTCCCTCACGTCGAAACCAAGCACCGCCGCATCTGCACGCCACTGCCGCATCCGGACTCCGTGCCCACTTTGGAAAAGCTGCGTCACTTTGAGCCCCAGTCCATGCGCGGCATGCCCCCCATCGTGTGGGACAAGGCCCTGGACATCCACATCTTCGACAAGTACGGCAACAAGTGGCTCGACTGGAGCAGCGGCGTGCTCGTGACCAACGCTGGTCACGCCGCCCCGGAAATCTGCAAGGCCATGATCGACCAGATCCAGAGCGGCCTCATTCACAACTACGTCTTTCCCAGCGAAGAGCGCGCCGAAGCCGCCGAGGCCATCGCCTCCGTCTCCCCGGACAGCTTGAAGAAAGTCTTCCTCCTCAGCACCGGCAGCGAAGCCACCGAGTGCGCCATCAAGCTCAGCCGCAGCCACGGCATCAAAGTCGACGGCCGCACCCTCGCCAGCCAGCAGGCCGGCGGCATGGCCGGGCAGAAGGCCTGGATCGTCAACGAAGACCCCGCCATTTTGAATGCGCCCTTCCCGGACGGTTACTGGACGGAAGACGTCAGCTTTGACACCTTCCTCAAAACCATCGCCGACAAAGGCCTCACCGGAGCCAACATCGCCGGCGTCATCATCGAGAGCTATCAGGGCGTCGGCCCCGACTTCGCTCCCGTCGAGTACATTCAGAAACTCCGCGCCTGGTGCGATGAGCACAACGTCGTCCTCACCTTTGACGAAGTGCAGGCCGGCTTTGGCCGCACCGGCAAGTTCTGGGCCTTCGAGCACTACGGCGTCACGCCAGACATCATCTGCTGCGGCAAAGGCATCAGCAGCGGCATGCCCCTCAGCGCCGTCATCGGCCGTGAGGAGATCATGGATCAGTTCCCACCCGGCAGCATGACCAGCACGCACACCGGCAATCCCGTGTGCTGCGCCGCCGCCGTGGCCAACATCAAGAAGCTCCTTGCTGAAGACCTCACCGGCAACGCCGCCCGCCTCGGCCCCATCCTGCATGAGCGCTGCAAGGCCATCCAGAAGCGCCACCCAAGTGTCGTCGGCAACGTCACCTGCGCCGGACTCGTCGCCGGATTGCAGATCATTCAGCCCGGCAAAAAAGAGCCGAACCACGATCTCGCCCATCGCATCATCGAGCTCTGCTACCAGCGCGGCCTCCTCCTCTTCGCCCCCGTCGGCGCCTGGGGCCAGACCGTCAAAATCTGCCCGCCCCTCACCGTCACCGAAGAAGCCCTCACTGAAGCCTGCGACGTCCTCGACGGCGCCGTGGATGATGCCGTGGCCGGGAAGTAGAGCCCCCTCAGAAAGTCAGGGGGACGAGAGATCAAAAGAAATCGCCCACGCGAAATCCTGCTCGTCCTCCTACTCGAAGTTGATTCGCTTCGCTCACCCTGCGGGCAGCCTGCGGCTGTCTGTCTCGCTTCGCTCGGCTGTCCTCGATCCTGCAGCCCCGCTGCAGGATCAGCACCGCTCAGGCAAGTACGGTCTTATTGCCGGGAGCGCCTCATCATCGAGCGCACCTCGTAGCTGGAACGTCGAATGCCGTGCCTTTTGAACATGGCAGGGCCATTCGTTTCTGCCCCAGAGGAGCAAAGGAGCAGAGATGGCAGAGATTGAATTCATTCTCTGCTCCCTCTGCCTCTTTGCCCCTCTGCGGCAAAGCCGAACGTCCCAGCGCTCTCAACATGAAAAGGAACGCTCGATAAATACAGCTCATGCCCATGCGGCGGAGCTTTCCCAGAGCCGATAAAATATCAGTAGTGTTCGGCAGGGAAGGTGCTGGCGGGATAAAAAATGACTCCAGGCTGTAAAAGAGCTGTACCTTTGCCGTGCAGGTGGCATGAACTGCGCATGCCAGAGTCAACGCCAGCCTCCGCCCCTGGACCCAGCAGCCCGACCGCGTTTGTGGCAGCAAGCCCTCGCGTATTGAAGAGAGCGCGCTGCGGCAGTGGAGCCTGGTCAAAAAGTTCCAGGCGGTGCTCGATGAGGTCAGTCCTGAAGTTAGCTTCCATCGCACCGAGCACGATCCCCGGCGCACGCTGCACCGCCGCGACTACTTTTCGCTCTTCCTGCTGGGCATGTTCAACCCGGTGCCTTTGTCTATGTGCCTGCGCGGCCAGCGGACTGCGGCGCACCCGTCAGGCCCTGGGCACTTCGCCGGTGAGCCTGGGCAGCTTCTCGGAGGCCCAGAGCCTCTTGAGCCGCAGCTGCTCGAGGCGGTGCTCAGCCGGCCTGGTGGCAGACTCGCCCGCTGGGGCCGCTTCGCAGATCGGCGGCGTGGACCTGGCCTGCCTGCGCGTGGTCGACAGCACTCCTGTGGCATGTCCTGCCACGGCGACTGGGCCGCCTGGCGCAGCGGCCGCTCCGGCCATCAACAGCATGGCGTGCGCTTCCACCAAATACCGCCTGGCCGACGGCGTGCCCGTCGCAGGCATCTGCTCCGGGGGCAAGCTGTGCGAGCGCAAGGCGCTGCGCCAGCAGGCTCAAGGCCGGGGAGTTTTACATCGGCGACCGCTGCTACGGCCAGAGCATGGCTTTTTGGAGGAGCCGACGCGCGCTGCGGATACCTCATGCGCCTCAAGCAGAACCAGGTCATCGTGCAGACGCAGCACAGCCGTGAGCTCAGCGCCAGGACCTTGGAGGCTTCGCCGTGTGCCGGGATGAGGACGTCGTGCTCGGGCGCACTGCACGTTGCGAGCGCGGTCCGTTCCGGCCTCATCGTCGTGGACCACGCGCAGATGGAGGAGCCGGTGTGGTTGGTGACCAACCAGACGCCCGCGCTCAGCGCCGCGCAGGTGGCGCAGCCTGGTCAAGGCGCTGGGAGGTGGATGCCTGCTGGCTCAAATGCTCGTTGCCCCGCGTTTACACTGGCTGGCGGAGAGCAAAAATCGCGGCCATCCAGATCTACACCGCGCTGATCTGCGCGGTGCTTTTGACACAGCGGCTGGGCCGCAAACCGAGCAAGCGGCTCATGGAGATGCGCGCTTTCCACCAGATGAATCAGGCCAGTGATGAGTGAACCGCAGAGGCCGCGTGGCGGAGATGCGCCGTGCCGCGCATGTGCGGGTGCCGCGCTACGGCACACTGCTTCAACAACCCGCAGGCCTGGAGCAGGCGCCGCGCCGGAAGGCCGCGCCGGGCCGCATGCCTGCAAAGTCAGCCCCATGGAGAACCGCCCTCTCCGCCGCTGGCCTGAGAAGCGACGGCTCAGCACGGCGATGCCCAAAAACTCAACGGCCAGCCTCTTCTCCCGCTCCAAGGCATGATCCCTGCCGAACACTACTGATAAAATATCGGCGCTCCCAGCACAGAGCTGCCGCCTCGGCGCGGAGTGCCACTTCTTTACTGGGAGCGCCGATGTCCACATCGGCTCCGGCGGGCGTCCCAGCGCACTCGACATGAAAAGGAACGCTCGATAAACACGGCGCTTTCCTATGCGGCGGAACTCTCCCCAGAGCCGATAAAATATCGGCGCTCCCAGTACAGAATGCCGCACCTCGTTGCCCCTAGCTCATCACCGAGCGCACCTCATTACTGGGAGCGCCGATGTCCACATCGGCTCCGGCGAACGTCCCATCCGCACCCGATGGCAAATAAGCCCGCCAGCCCCCCACCCATCACCCCCGCGCCACACCCACCCGGCTAAACCTCGGCAGCCCCAGCGCCTGCACCTCCGCCGCCGTGTAGCTCTCCGCGCCCACCATCTTCTCGCGCAGCCGTTCCCGCAGTGCTTCCATCAGCTCGCGGCCATTGTGCATCCAGGTGTAGTACAGGCACAGCGGCACGTAGCGCCCCTGGCCAAAGCGGATGAACAGCGTGTTCGCCCGCGTCATGGAAATGAACCCATGCACGCCACGGCTCTGCGGCGCAAACCGCAGCACGCGAAACCACCACGGCGTGTGTCCCGGCAGCCCAAACACGGCGGACTCAATCTCCTCCAGCGGAATCACCGTCGCCGAGGCCCCGCGCCCGATGCGCAGCGCCGTGTCCGTCAGCTCAAAGTGCGGCCTGCGCCGGTCGATGTTCAGCGCAAACAGCGTCACTAGCACCGTCGCCACACCCCAGCCCGCGAAAAACTCCGGGCGCGTCGGCTTGTAATCCAGCAGCCCGCAGAGGGCACCGCCGATCACCGCCGTGGCCATGAACCCAGCCACCGGCATCACCAGCACATAGCTCAGCCAGTAGGTCGGCTTCGGTCGGGCGATGATGGACTCGGCTGGCATAAAAAACGCTCGCTCGCCCCATGACATCCGGTTTGAGACCGCGATGCAAGAGCGAAGCGCGCCACCCCGTAATTTCATCACATGATCAGCCGTCCCTCCACACACCTCGCCCTCGTGCTGCTGGCAGCCGCGCCCTCCTTGGCCGCGGCGGCAGCCCCCGTGATGTTTGAAAAAGACGTGCGCCCCATCCTCAAAACCCACTGCTTCCAGTGCCACGGCGAAGAGGGCGAAATGAAGGGCGGCCTGGATGTGCGCCTCGCACGCTTCATCCTCAAAGGCGGCAAGGACGGCCCCGTGATCGTCCCCGGCAAAGTGGCCGAGAGCCACCTCATCGAACTCGTTAAAAAAGGCGAGATGCCCAAGGGCAAAACCAAGCTCAAGGACCAGGACATCGCCACCCTCGAAGCCTGGGTGGCGCAGGGCGCCAGGACCGCGCGCCCCGAGCCCGAGAAGCTCGGCCCTGAGCACGCCTTCACCGATGAAGAGCGCGCCTGGTGGTCGCTGCAGCCCATTCACGCCGTGAAGCCCCCGGTGGAGAAAAAAGGCGCCACCAACATCGACGCCTTCATCGCCGCCAAGCTCACGGAGAAAGGCCTCTCCTTCTCGCCCGAAGCCGACCCCGTCACCTTCATCCGTCGCGCCAGCTTTGACCTCATCGGCCTGCCACCCACGCCTGCCGAGGTGGACGAATTCGTCGCCGCTTACATCAAGAATCCGCAGCTCAGCGTCGAGCGCCTGGTGGACCGCCTGCTCGCCTCACCGCACTATGGCGAACGCTGGGGCCGCCACTGGCTGGACACCGCCGGCTACGCCGACAGCGAAGGCTTCGGCGAAAGAGATGTCGAACGCCCCTGGTCCTGGAAATACCGCGACTACGTCATCAATGCCTTCAACAAGGACAAGCCCTTCGATCAGTTCGTGCGCGAGCAGCTCGCCGGCGATGAAATGGTGCCGCAGCCGTACAAGGATCTCGCCCCTGACGCCATCGAAAAACTCGCCGCCACCGGCTTCCTCCGCATGTCCCCGAACGGCACCGCAGAGAAGAACGACGCCGCCACGCAAAACGCGAACATCGCCGACACCCTCAAGATGGTGGGCACCTCCCTCTACGGCCTCACCATCGGCTGCGCGCAGTGCCATGATCACCGCTACGATCCCATCTCCCAGGCCGACTACTACCGCCTGCGCGCCGTGTTTGAGCCCGGCTTTGACACCAAAGCCTGGCGCGGCCCCGGCAGCCGCCTCGTCTCGCTGCTGACTCAGAAAGAAATCGCCGAATCCGACAAGATCGAAATCGAGGCCAAGAAGCTCGATGCCGCACGCACGGCCAAGGCCGAGGAGTTCATCACCGAAGTGCTGGAAAAGGAGCTCCTCAAAGCCCCCGAGGCCGACCGCGCCGCACTGCGCACCGCCTACCGCACCGAAGGCAAAAAGCGTACCGCAGACCAGACCAAGCTCCTCAAAGCCTGGCCCCGCGTGAACCAGCTCAGCTCCGGCTCGCTCTATCTCTACGACACCACCTACAAGACCAAGCACGCGGATACCTTGAAGAAGATGGCCGCAGAAGCCGCAGACGTGCGCGCCACCAAGCCCAAGCAGGAATTCCTCCACGCCTTCACCGAGCTCCCCAAAAAGCCCGAGGCCGTGCCCGCCACCTACATCTTCAACCGCGGCCAGTTTGACCAGCCCAAGGAGAAGGTGAAGCCCAGCGATCTCACCGTCCTCGCCGCCTTCCGCAAGATCGAGATCCCCGAGAAAAACGCCGCGCTGCCCACCACCGGCCGCCGCCTCGCCCTCGCCACGGAACTCACCGATGGCAAGCACCCCCTCGTCGCCCGCGTCATGGTGAACCGCGTGTGGATGCACCACTTCGGCAGAGGCATCGTCGCCAGCCCCGGAGACTTCGGCCTCCTCGGCAGCCTGCCCACGCACCCCGAACTGCTCGACTGGCTGGCCACCGATTTCGTCGCACGCGGCTGGAGCTTGAAGCAGCTCCACCGCCAGATCATGACCTCCCGCACCTACCGCCAGGCCTCCACGCGGGACGCCACACGCGATCGCATCGACCCCGACAACGCCTACCTCAGCCGCATGAGCGTGCGCCGCCTCGAAGCCGAGATCCTGCGCGACAGCCTCCTCGCCGTCAGCGGCAAGCTCAATCCTGAAGTCGGCGGCGCGCCCGTGCCCGTCATGTTCAATGAAGAAGGGCAGGTGGTCATCGGCATCGACACCACCGACACCGCAGGCCGTCCCTCCGGCAAGATCCTCCCGCTCAACGGCGCCGAGTTCCGCCGCAGCATCTACGTGCAGGCCCGGCGCTCGCGTCAGCTCGAAATGTTCGCCACCTTTGACGCCCCCATCATGGAGCCCAGCTGCGACATCCGCTCCGTCACCACCGTCAGCCCGCAGAGCCTCCTGCTCATGAACAGCACCACCATGCGTGTGCATGCCCAGCAGTTCGCCCAGCGCGTGCAGAGCGAAGGCGGCCAAGACACCGCCGACCAGATCCGCTACGCCTTCAGGCTCGTCAGCGGCAGAGCCCCTTCCGAATCCGACGTGCAGCAGAGCGTCGAATTCGTGCAGGCCCAGACCGAATTCTACAAGGCCAATCCCACCCCGCTGGAGGTTCAGCTCGGCGCCCCCTCCAAGACCCCCGGAGACCCCGCCTTCCTCGGCCTCACCGCCCTCTGCCACGCGCTGCTCAGCTCCAATGCGCTGCTGTACGTGGACTAGGTTCTACGGGGGCTGGGCATACCTCATTACTGGGAGCGCCTCGTTGCTGGGAGCGCCGATGTCCACATCGGCTCCGGTCGAGCGTCCCAGCGCCATCGCCACGTCAAAAAGCCCACAGGAGATGCGGCGTTCGTTCTCATCGCGGAGCTCTGCCCAGAGCCGATAAAATATCGGCGCTCCCAGCACAGAGCTGCCGCCTCGGCGCGGAGTGCCATGTCTGTACTGGGAGCGCCGATGTCCACATCGGCTCCGGCGAGCGTCCCAGCGCCATCGCCACGTCAAGAAGCGCACAGGAGATGCGGCGTTCGCTCTCATCGCTGCGCTCTGCCCAGAGCCGATCAAATATCGGCGCTCCCAGCACAGAACCCAGTTGAAAACGCACCTTCCAGCGGCACCCATGCACATGCCTCCTGGAACGCATCGCGACTGGTATTCCCGCGATTATTTGCCGCATTTTGATCAGCCGGGCTTGATCCAGGCCATCACCTTTCGCCTCGCAGATGCCCTGCCGGCCGAGAAACTTCAGCGCTGGGCTTTGGAGCTGGCGCATGAGACCGAGCTCGCGCGTGAAGTGGAAAAGAAACGGCGGATGGAGGCCTGGATTGATGCAGGGCACGGCGCGTGCTGGCTGCGTGAGCCCGCGATCGCGCAGAGCGTGGAAGACGCCTTGCTGCATTTCGACTCCGTGCGCTACCGGCTGCTCGCCTGGTCCATCATGCCGAATCATGTGCATGCCTTGATCGAAACCCGGGAAGGCTGGCCTCTGGGAAGCATTGTGCAGTCATGGAAGATCTTTACGGCGAAGGAAATCAATGCGCATCTGGGGCGCACAGGCATGGTCTGGCAGCGCGAATACCATGACCGCTACATCCGGGATGCAGAGCATCTGGCGAATGTGACGCGCTACATCGAACAAAACCCCGTGAAGGCAGGCCTGTGCAGTGAAGCCAGGCAATGGCGCTGGGGCAGTGCGAGCAGGAAGCAGGAGTGAAAAAAACCATGCACGCTGCACCACGCTGCGCCTCTGTACTGGGAGCGCCGATGTCCACATCGGCTCCGGCGAACGTCCCTGCGCACTCGACATGGCATGAAGCGCGCGCGGGAGATGCGGCGTTCGTTCTCATCGCGGAGCTCTCCCCAGAGCCGATAAAATATCGGCGCTCCCAGCACAGAGCTGCGCCCTGCGCGGAGTGCCATGTCTGTACTGGGAGCGCCGATGTCCACATCGGCTCCGGCGTGCGTCCCTGCGCTATCGCCACGGAAAACAGCTCACGGGTTACACGCCACTTGCCCATGCTGCGGAGCTCTCCCCAGAGCCGATAAAATATCGGCGCTCCCAGCCCAGAGCTGCGCCCTGCGCGGAGTGCCATTTCTGTACTGGGAGCGCCGATGTCCACATCGGCTCCGGCGGGCACTGCCGCAAAAATCGTGAATTGAACTCAGACCCTGCCGCCCCAGCCTACACGTCCCCAAACGAAATACCGATGGCGCGGGAGGCGCGCACGATTTCGCTGTCTTTGCTGACGAGGCGGAGCTGATGCACGGCTTCCTCGATGGGCACATCGCCCACCTGATACTGCTGGTAGCTGACCATGCGGCCAAAGCTGCCCTGGGCGATGAGATCCACGGCCTTGGCTCCGAAGCGGACGCCGAGGATGCGGTCCAGCGCCGTGGGGGCGCCACCACGCTGAAGATGGCCGAGCGTGCAGGAGCGCGTTTCCTTGCCGGTGTCTTTTTCGATCTGCCGGGCCACGTAATCGCCGATGCCACCGAGGCGGTCCTCGCCTTTGGTGCCGACTTTTTCCTTGGTCAGCAGCTCGCCGGATTCCATGCGTGCGCCTTCAGCGACCACCACGAGCGTGCTGTGGTGGCCTGCGGCGTCGCGTTTGCGGATGGCCTTGGCCACGTGCTCGAGGTGGAAGGGAATTTCTGGCAGCAGGATCACATCCGCGCCGCCGGCCATGCCGCCGTACAGGGCGATCCAGCCTGCGTGCCGGCCCATGACTTCCAGCACGATCACGCGCTTGTGGCTTTCGGCGGTGGTGTGCAGGCGGTCCAGCGCATCCACCACGGTGGCCATGGCGGAATCAAAGCCGAAGGAGGTGGCGGTCGCCTGGATGTCGTTGTCGATGGTCTTCGGCACGCCGATGATCGGCACGCCCATTTGGTACAACTGCAGGCCGGTGGTGAGGCTGCCGTCTCCGCCGACGACGATCAGCGCGCCGATCTCAAGATGGCGCAGCGTGTTCTTGGCTTTCTCGACGATTTCCACGGGCACCTGGGAGACATTGCCCTCGCCGACTTTGGCGACGAAGTGGCCCTTGTTGGTGGTGCCGAGGATGGTGCCGCCGAGCTTCATGATGCCGATGGTTTTTTCGGGGCTGAGCATCATGTAGTCGCCCGGAGGGAGCAGGCCTTCAAAGCCATCGCGGAAGCCCACGACTTCCCAGCCGAGGGTGCTGGCGGCGCCGACGACGCCGTGGATCACTGCATTGAGTCCGGGGCAGTCGCCGCCGCTGTTGAGAATACCGATGCGCATGAGATGAAAAGGGGAAAGGGGAGGGTTGCTTTTGAGGGGACGGAAAGGACTCCGTGAAAATTCAGAATTGATCCAGCATCTGGCGCTTGTCCGTGATGGGGCGGCCGGCGGCCAGCCAGCGGTCATACGCAGCCCAGCCCTGGTGCAGCAGCGTGCGGGCTTCTTCAAAGGGGCTGGCGGAACCGAGCACCACCACGACCATGCGGTGGCGGTAGATGAGGCTGGAATTGTCCGCCTGCACCTGCACCGTCGGGGACTTCTCCGCGGAGATGACCACGCAGCCACCGGAGCGTGCGGTGTTGCCGGTTTTGATGCCGTCGATGCGGTCCACACCGAGGAGCTGATTGGTGTTGTTCAGCGTCATGGTGAGCGGCTGCCCGCCACGGTAGATGGTGATGCTGCGGCTGGTCTGATTGGTGTAAAAGCGCATGGCAGGCCGTGAGACGGCGTAGATGGCCAGGCGCGCGATGTCCGCCGCGCAGGAATAGGGCATGGGGCGGGAGTTTTCCAGGCCGTGGGGATTGGTGAAGCGGGTGGCGCGTGCGCCCTCGCGTTTCGCGAGCTGGTTCATCTGCTTCACGAACTCCTCCATCGGATGTCCCGCGTGGCCCAGGCGCGCCAGGTGGTCCTTGCCCACGAAGTCGCCGAGGGTGATGGCGGCGATGTTGTCGCTGGTCATCATGCTGGCGTAGATGAGGTCACGCAGCGTGGCCTGGTCTCCGGGCTGCAGGCCGATGCTGCCGGCATCGGAAATCTGGAAGGCGTACGCGGGCACCGTGGCCAGCACGCCCACGCCCACCTTCGAGGCCTCCGCCCAGTCAAGCGTCACCATGGCGGTGGCGATCTTGGCCAGGCCGCCCACGGCGCGCTTCGTCTGCGCGTCTGCCGCGACATGGACTTTTTTATTGAAGGCATCGACGACCAACACGGCTGACTGCGCCTGCAGGGCGGCGCCACCGGTGACGAACGAGAAACAGATGCCAAGGATCAATGCGCGGGAGCTTAACCACGCCATGCTGGGGGATAACATAGACGTGGGATGTTTAACTGTCTGAAGCCTGATCGCAACCGTGGATTTCCCCCCGATCATTTTCTAATTTGACGCTGGCGCTGGTGAAATTCATGCTCCGCCCCTCCCATGGCCACACTCCAGCAGCAGGCGCTCGCCCTCATCCAGACCTACTACACCACCTTCAATTCCGGCGACCGGGAGGCTTTCCTGGCCCTGCTGGCGGAGGACGTGGTGCACGACATCAACCAGGGCGGCGTGGAAACCGGGCGCGCGGCCTTCCGCACGTTTCTGCAGCGCATGGACCGCTGCTACCGTGAGCAGGTGTGTGACCTCGTGGTCTTCGCCACGGAAGACGGCACACGCGGTGCGGCGGAGTTTTACATCGAAGGCGAATACCTCTCCACCGACGAGGGCCTGCCCCCCGCCGCCGGCCAGCGCTACCGCCTGCGCGTCGGCGCCTTCTTTGATCTGCAGGGCGGTAAAGTCCGCCGCGTGACGAACTACTACAACCTCGAAGAATGGCTGCGCCAGGTGGGCGCTTAAAAAAGCACGATGGGCATTGCTTCACTGCGTTCGCCCTTCGGGCAGCCTGCGGCTGGCCATCTTCGCTTCGCTACGATTCCTGCCCGTCGATCAGCGCTGCCACATCGTCCATAGCCTGCGGACACCTCATCGCAGCTCTCCGAAGCGCACTTCGCGTTAAGCGGGAACAGCGGGGCGAATGAGAACGCTGGCCCACAATCGGAGCGCTGCACAGGCGACCGTAGGATGGGTGTGGCGACAGCCCAGTCTATCCTTCGAAGCACGCAGTGCGAAGAATGGACCCGTCCATCAGCGTGGCCGCAAACGTCACAGCCTGCGAACGTCCTCGCAGTCGGGCGGTTTGGCGGAGGCGGTGGTGGGAGATGACGCACTCTCGACGCCAAACACGCCCAACCTACGACCGGAGTGCCAAGCTGCCCGTGCACAAGCCTGCTCAGCCCCGTTTTCAATGGCGCGCACCTCATTGCTGGGAGCGCCGATGTCCACATCGGCTCTGGCGAGCGTCCCTGCGCACTCGCCACGGAAACAAGCTCACGGGTTACACCTCGCCTGCCCGTGCGGCGGAGCCATGCCCAGAGCCGATAAAATATCGGCGCTCCCAGCAAAGAGCTGCGCCCTGCGCGGAGTGCCATTTCTGTACTGGGAGCATCGAGACGCTCGGCGGCGGCTTGAGGACAAGCCGCCCTACCTCGCGCTGGGCGCTCGCATGCCCAGTGCTGGTAGGACTGGCTGTTCTCAGCCAGCCGCCGTCGACGTGTCCTGCGTAGCTCGACGCAGGAGAGCGAAGAAGGAAGCCCATGATCATCGATCAAGAAACAGCCTGCGAAACGGAAATGAGTTTTGCGAACCGCTATACACGCCGCCTGCTCGTGCGACGGAGCCATGCCCAGAGCCGATAAAATATCGGCGCTCCCAGCACAGAGCTGCCGCCTCGGCGCGGAGTGCCATTTCTGTACTGGGAGCGCCGATGTCCACATCGGCTCCGGCGAGCGTCCCTGCGCCATCGCCACGGAAAAAAGCTCACTGTTTACACGCCGCCTGCCCGTGCTGCGGAGCCATGCCCAGAGCCGATAAAATATCGGCGCTCCCAGTACAGAATGCCAGCCCTGCTCCTCTCCAGAGCCTGCGTACGAAAAAGGGGGGATCGTCTTGATCCCCCCCGTTGGTTTGAGAATGAGCTGCGAGAGCCAGAGGTGGAAGGGATCAGGATGATCCCTCGCCTCCGGACAGAGGAGCCTTACTTGTCGAAGAACGAAGACTCTTCGCGGTCGCCCACCTTGAGGTAGCGGTAGTACACTTCCAGCTGCAGCGTGCAGAGGCACTGGCGGTAGATGGGGTCTGCGGCATCACCGGCGGGCCAGTTGGGCCGGCCTGCTTTGAAGGAGCCATCCGCCTGCTGGGCGCCGAGGATCTGCGGGAGGAACTGCTGGTTGTAGAATTTCCAGTCGTCGCCGCCCTGCTGGAAGAAGGTCTGGGTGTAGTAGTACCAGCAGTAGAGGTTGCAGTTCTTGTTCCAGTCCAGAGGCTCGGCGGTGAGGAAGTCGCGCAGGAATTTGATGCCCTTCTTGATGGCGGTGGTCTTGCCCTTGGCCATGGTCTGGAGGCCGAGGATGCCCACGCCGGAGAGGCTCCACTGATTGTAGTGCGCGTCACGATTCGGGCCGCCGAAGCCGCCGTCCTTGGTCTGCATTTTTTCCAAGTAGTCGGTCATCTTGCCGATGCAGCTGTGCAGGCCGTCGATCTTCAGACCGGTGTTCTTGGCGGCCTTGAGCGCCTGGAACTGCCAGCCCACCACGGAAAGGTCGGCGCCGGCGGCTTTGTTGTAAACGATCTGCTCCTTGCCGCCGTAGGCCCAGGCACCTGCCGGGGTCTGGTTGTCGATGATGACTTTCACGCCTTTTTCGAAGGCTTCGCGCATGCCGGGGAGGCTCTTGCTGCCCAGACGAGCCAGCGTGTACATTTCGCCCAGGGCGTAGGTGGCGATGCCGTGCTCATAGGTGCCTGCGCCGCCTTTGCCGCCGGCGGCTTCGCCCTTCCAGCCTGTTTCTGAGAAGATGCCATGCGGGTTCTTTTTGCCGGCTTCGATGAGGAACATGATGCCCTTCATGACGTTTTCACCGTAGAAGGGGGACTCCGGCGTTTCGCAGCGGCCCAGGAAGCACAGCAGGGCCAGACCGGTGAAGGCGCAGCGGTTGCTTCTGCCCCAGGAGCCGTCGGGGTTTTGCTTGGTCTTGAGCCATTCGAGGGAGGCGCTCACAGCAGCCTCACACTCAGGGGAACCGCCGTTTTGACGTAGCTTTTCAAGTCGTTCCTGCGTGGAGCAGCGGCTGCGCATGGAGGGCGGCAGGGTCACGAAACCGCCTGCGGCT